>CAYLLB010000025.1:0-78470 GCA_964384215.1 uncultured Solibacteraceae bacterium
GCCAACGTGATGCACGGCAACTGGCTGCGGTTGTTTCAGCGGGCGTTGGGTTAAGCGGGAGAATGCTATATACAGTTTCTGTTTACAAGCAAGACTTTTCCTTTCAGCGGCGGGCGTCGATAAAACCGCCGTAGTCTCGGCGAGACTTTATGGGATGTTGATCGAGGCGGCATGCGTGGCCGAACTGCCGTGAGGCACTGACGATGAAACTCGTAGCTGCGCTGTTGACCGTTGCGTTCCTGTACACCGATCTGTCAGGGCGGGCAAGCGACTCTGTCGAACCCGGCGCGGGCCCGGCCGGCACGCTAGTCAACCCGCTGCTGGCATCCGGCCCCGATCCGTGGGTTACCTTCCGGGATGGTTACTACTACTACATGCACACCACCGGTGTCGACTTGACCATCTGGAAGACACGCAGCCTCGCCGAATTGAGCAAGGCGGAAAAGAAGGTTGTGTGGCGGGCGCCGGCCACCGGACCATACTCCCATGACATCTGGGCGCCGGAACTCCACCATATCGGCGGCAAGTGGTACATCTACTTCGCGGCGGACGCAGGCACAAACCGGACGCACCGATTGTGGGTGCTCGAGAATGCTTCACCCGATCCGTTGCAGGGCGACTGGGTCATGAAAGGGAAAGTTGCCGACCCGTCCGACAAATGGGCAATCGATGGCACAGTGTTCGAGAATCGTGGGGAGTTCTACCTCGTTTGGTCCGGCTGGGAAGGCGACGTCGACGGCGTCCAGAGCCTTTATATCGCTCGGTTGAGGAATCCCTGGACTATTTCCGGCAAGCGCACCAGGCTGTCCACACCGGAGTATCCATGGGAGAAAGTTGGCGATCTCCGTCCGAAGAGACCCACCGACCCGGCGCATGTCGACATCAACGAGGGGCCGACCGTTTTGAAAAACAGCGGCCGGATCTTCCTGGTCTACTCGGCATGTGCCTGCTGGACCGACGAGTACAAACTGGGGATGCTGACTGCTTCGTCGCGTAGCAACCTCTTGAAGCGCCAGTCCTGGACCAAGTCGTCTGAGCCCGTGTTTTGGAAGTCGCCTGAGGCGAGCGTCTTTGGACCGGGTCACAACTCGTTCTTTCAGTCGCGCGATGGCAAGCAGGACTGGATTCTCTATCATGCCAACTCCGAATCGGGCCAGGGCTGCGGAGGGTTCCGAGCACCCCGCGCGCAACCGATCACATGGAAGCCCGACGGAACACCCGATTTCGGCAGGCCGGTTGCCGCCGGCCAGCCTATCCCCGCACCCGAGTAATTCCTCCCGAGGCGGCGAGCAGTGTATGTCCACCATGTTGGACGTTTGCGTGTCCGCTCCATTGTCTGCCGGAACCGTATGAGCAACAATGGGGCAAATGATTGTCGATTGTCATACCCATCTCTGGAAAGCCGAACATTGGTCCGAGCAGATGACCAAGGAGGCGGAGATCGCCCGCGGCGGACCTGCCGACGTGAACGTTCATGAGGAAGATCACTGGAAGGCAATGCAGGCGGTCGACCGTGCCATCGTGCTTGGCTTTCGAGCCTCGCATGTAGGACTGGTCGTTCCGAACCAGGTCATCGCCGCTTACGTCGCCCGGCATCCGGAAAAGTTGATCGGCTTTGCTTCGGTCGATCCCCACGAGCCGGACTACCTGGACGAATTGCACCGTTGTTTTGAACAGTGGCATTTCAAGGGATTGAAGCTCGCGCCCATCTATCAGAACTACCACCCGATGGATGAGCGCATGCAGCCGGTATATGCCTACTGCGAGAAGCACGGCATTCCCATTCTGTTCCATCAGGGGACCACGTTCCCTCGCCTTGCCCCGCTCAAGTACGCCTCACCGGCGCTGCTGGAAGACGTGGCCATGCGTTACCCGGAACTGCACATCGTGATCGCGCACCTGGGGCACCCGTGGATCGACGAGACCATCGTGCTCATTCGCAAGCAGCCTAACGTTTACTCGGATATTTCGGCTCTCTTTTACCGGCCGTGGCAGTTCTACAACGGGCTGGTCTCGGCGGTCGAATACGGCGCGGCGCACAAGTTGTTGTTGGGTTCCGACTACCCGTTCACAACGCCCGGCGAAACGATTATACGTTTGCGGAATGTCAACGACACAGCCGGCAACTCCGGTCTGCCCCGAATTCCATCCGACACCATTGAGGCGTTGATCGAGCGCGACACGCTCGGATTACTTGGACTTTCCTAAGGAGACAAATCTGATGCGACGAAGTTGTCTGCTCACTCTACTCGCGTTCATGTGCGTCTTTGGCCAGAAAAACCGTCAACCCGTGCCGGTCGCTGCTAAAGACTTCCCCGTCATGGCTTGGGGCGGATCTCCATCCGATCCCGATCAATTGCGCGGCATGAAGGAAGCCGGGTTGAATATCTCTGGTTTCTGCGCGGCGAAGGATCTCGAAAAGGTCAACGCCGCCGGCCTTACCTGCTTTGTTACCGATCAGCGCATCAACGGTTACCCGCTGTTGAACCTTCCACCTGAAGGGGAAATCCGGCGCAACATGGAGGCGGTCAAGAACGAAGTCGGCGACCACCCCGCCGTCCTCGGCTACTACCTGCGCGATGAACCGGACGTCAAGGAACTGGAAGGCTTGGCGAAACTGGCGACGATTTTGAAGGAAACGATTCCCGGCAAGCTGCCGTACATTAATCTGTTCCCGTATCATGTGCCGGCGGCCAGGTTGGGGACCGACTATGTCACCTACGTCCGCATGCTGGCGGAAAAGGCCGGGCAGCCTTTCCTGAGTTATGACAACTACTCGCTGGTGGGCACCGAGATGCTGGACCACTTTTACAACAACCTGGAGATTGTGCGGCGTGTGAGTGTCGAGACGAATACGCCGTTCTGGAACTGTATCCTCGCCAACGCGCACTTCAACTATTCAGAACCGAGTGACGCAACTTTCAACCTCCAGGTGTACAGCACTCTCGCTTATGGCGGCCGGGGGATTCAGTACTTCACCTATTTCACTCCCCAAGTCGGAAACTACCGTTTGGCGGCTATCGATCAGTTCGGCAACCGGACGCGAACCTGGGACATGCTTCGGCGCATCAACTACCAGATACATGCGCTCGCTCCTACCCTGATCAAGTTGCACAGCACCGGCGTGTATCACTATCCGGACGTTCCGCCGCAGGGAAAGCCTTTGAGCGCCAGTCAGTTGATCGAGCGTGTGGACGTTCGACAGAGCGGCTTGGTGCGTTCGCCGGCCAGCGGCCGGATCCTGATTGGGGAATTCCAGGATTCAGCCCAGCGGCCTTACTTCATGCTGGTCAACAAGGACCTCAATAATTCGTTCACCTTCAAGGTCCACATGAAACAACAGGGCCGCAAGCTGCTGCGCATATCTCCTTATACGGGCAGGGAAGAAGCGTTCAGCGGAGAGATGGACTGGCTGGCTCCCGGAGCCGGTGTGCTGTTCCGTATCGACTAGCTACGGTGCAATCCCGACGATGGTGCCCGCGATGTAGCGGGTGCCGTTGTCACGGTTGAAGTAGTAAACAGAAAGCACCCGGTTGCCAGGCAGCGTGACCGCCCACGGATAGCCGAGGTCGTAAGTGCCCCCCTCGTCGCGAAGCACATACTCCGGAGCGCTGGCGAAGTCTGTGCATTCCGCGTTCAGCACATGAGCAGGGCACTGCCAAGTAGGATTGTTGCTGAAACCGAAGCGAAAACACCGGCAAGTCCGAAGTCCTTCCGGAAGTAGCCGGCGACGAGAGTACCAAGGCCTCCGGCCAACGTGTTGGTCGTATTCATCAGGCCAATTCCGGTAGCGCGCAGCTTGGACGGGAGAACCTCACACATCAGCGGGAGTTCATTGGGCATCCCCAACCCGCGCAGCAGCGCGAAGAAGACTACCGCCAGGCTTCGGAACGCGAAACAGGCCGAGTAGGGACTCGCGAAGAGCCTCTCCCTTGGCGGTTGGAGGACCGGCGGCAGCTGAAGCCGGTTCGCGGGGACAGACCGATGGCCGGATGACGAACTTCGCGCCGAGCGCGAGATCGGTCAGTCCCAGATCGCGCTACAACAGCGGGAACACCGAACTCATGGCCGTCCGGTCGGCATAGTTCAGCGTGCCGCAACAGAACAGCAACGCCACCGGGTGCCAACGGTATCTCGAATTCTCCGGCTGCATACGGAACTCCTTCAGGCCGGCTGCAGGGTCCGCGCGTGTAGTGTCTTAAATCGCTCGAACGAGTTCTGGAACCCTTGGACCAGGAACACGTGATCGGCCCCGCAGGTCACCATCTGCGCGCCGCGGTCGATTTCCCGCTGCGCCGCTTCCGGTGTGCCCGAAGTCGTGCCCCAGAACTTGCCGTGACGCGCGGCCGCGTTGGCGACTCGATCATACGCGCGCTGAACATCCGGATGATTGAACTGGAAAGGCACACCGTAGCTGAGCGAAAGATCCCCAGGGCCAACGAACAGCATGTCGAAACCCGGAACAGACGCCATTTCATCTATGCACTCAACGGCCTCGCGATCCTCGATTTGCAGCACGAGGAAGGTCTCCTCGTTGGCGTGACGCAGATACTCGTGCATGTCCGCGAGCATGTAGTCGGCATCCACGCCGGCGCCGTCCATTCCACGACGGCCGAGCGGGGGGAAACGCGTCCATTCGACCCATTGGCGCGCTTCGACGGCGCTGCGGCAATGCGGGACCATGATGCCGTTGGCGCCGGCCTCCAGTGCGCGCATGGGTGCGTCATAGCCGGTTTTGAGGATGCGAACCATGAGATCCATTTGCGTGGCGCGGCAGGCCAATGACATGGGACCGATGGTTTCCGGCCCGAACGTGCGATGCTCAAGGTCCAGCCACACACAATCGAAGCCGAGATTTCCTACGGCCTCACATAGCCAGGGATCGGTTACTCGTCCGATGCCTGCCACTCGCACGAAATCGCCATCCCGCAGTTTGCGAAGAACCCTGCTATTGGTCATAGGCGATTAGTTCCTTCCACCGGCAGCCCGGTCACATTTAAAAAGACACCCAGTTTAGCTCCGGCCGGACCTATGGGATGGCGATTTTGGGGCGATTCGTTGTGTGCGGTCCATCCTATTGGACACCGCCTCGCACCGAGCCGAAAGGACCATCAGTGTAACCCCGATCTATGCTGAGAAACCTAGATTCGGAGAAGATGCGTACGGCCCATCCACCTTGTCGGACCCGTGCCATGGTCATGAGCCGACGCCTCTGGCCAATCGACGGTGAACAATCGCATTAGGTATTCAGCCTAAGGGATTGATAATAAGATTGATGTCTTTAGGAAAGACCAAGTCAAGACAAGCCGGACAGCCGCAACCGGATCCCGTCCAGTCCACCTTCGGTGGCTCACACTTTTGTAGCTTCAGGACAGGCTACGCGTGCTATGCTCATATCTGCCGGAATGCCTCCAGTGGTATTTTCCGGCTCATCTGACTGATGACACTCGGCGAAGAAAGGGGAGCAGATCATGAGTCTGTTGTACTCGACGAAGTACCCCGCTTACTGCAAATTGCCGGATCTGCCGGGGATGCGCATCGCACCCCACCGTGTTGGGAATGGCCGAGTCTGGGGCAAGCCGATTCTTATCAATTTCCTGGAGAAATTGGCAGCGGAATGGAGCGCCAGACACAGCGACCATCCTTTCTATGTTGGGGACCTCAGTCCGGAAGGAGGAAGTGGCAAGCTGCAGGATCATGCATCGCACAAAGGCGGCCTGGATGTCGATATATACGTAGTGACCCAAAGCGGGCTACCGCCTCCCGGATATGGCTGGATCGCATGGAACTCGAAGGATTACGATCGGGCCTTGACAAAAGAACTCGCCCAAATCATCATGTCGCTCACTCAAGGACCGTGCATTTTCCTGGACAAGTTCTTCTTCAACGATCGTGAAGTTCTCACGTCAGTGCCAGGGATTACACGGTGGCCGAACCATGACGACCACTTCCACATTCGTTTAAAGCCTGAGTTCCATTAGCAGTCCAGAGTTACTTCACAAATCGCAGGGAGTACAAATCGGCGTCCTTCAGGACGAAGCGCAATCGCACGGGGTGGCCAGCCAGTTCTCCCAAGTTGCTGCCCAGCTTCCAAGGCACTGTGTACTCGATGGAATCACCGAAGAGTTCAGGGGTCTCCGCAAGGGAGAATCCCGGAATCGGCTGACCTGAACCATCCTGCAGTTCGATCCGAATGCTTCCTGCCGCCGAGGTGGAGAAGTTCACCACGAGCCTGTTGCCCTCAAAGGTTATAGGGCGTGTGACGAACTCGCCTCCGCGTAAAGGCGCGTGCACCGACACGAAGCCGTCGATGCGGATGGCGAACCGGCGCAAATGCATGCCGTTTCCCCGCCAGTAGTTCTCAACGGCATACAGGGAAAGCTCCTTCGGGGCGCCGGGTGTGCCGGACGCGGTCTCGATCATCCCCCACGCCGGGTTGTTGTCGCCATAAACCCAGTTGCTGCTTAGCGGCCCGGGCCGGATGAACGCCTCGCCCCAGCGGTTGAAATGGATGCCGTCGCGGCTGCTCATGAAGAGCGCGTCGGTGATTGCCGTACCGTAGCGAGGCGAAACGCGGGAGCGCGCTTCCCGATGTTCCCGGTTGGGCAACAGACGCATGGGCCCGGACCAGCCTCGGTCCTGGTAGCGCATCGGAAAGCCCATCAGGATGTGCGGCGCCCGGTAGTAGGGCGCAATCTGGTTCGTGTACAGTTCTTCGTCCGGTGCGCCGGGGTATTCAAGCCATTTGGGTGCGCTCCAATGGATGAAGTCCGTGGAAGTGGCCGTCATGATGTCGCGAACGTACCGGTGGCCCGCGTCGGCCTTAGACTGCTGGGACCGTTGGGCGCCGGTGACAGTATTGCGAAAATCACGGAAGTAAGCGCGATAGAGCTTGCCCACCGGATCCCAGAATGCCAGATTCTTGGAATCGAAATACCCGCTGGTGATCACCGATTCGTTTCGGATAGGTTTCCAGTGATAACCGTCGTTCGAGCCCAGCGCGTAAAGTGCCCGGCCGCCCAGCACGAGCATCTTGTACTCCTCGCCCGGCCGCCGGTCGGGATTCGGATCCTTGTACACGGCAAAATGATCCACCAGGAGTTTCTCCACACCTGGAATCTTGATCGTGTTGCCGCCGAGGACGATGTTGTTCCGCCGGGAACCCTGATACTCGACCAGATCGAGATCGGGGCGCTCCCAGTGAACACCGTCCCGGCTTTCGGCATAGCAGAGAAAGCTGGGGTGGGCAATCATGCCTTTCACGCCCAGGTCGTAGTGGTTGCCGGCATAGTACATTCGAATCCGGTCGCCGTCCTGAAAGACCGTGCGGTACGCGCAAGCATTGCCTTCCCAGGGTTTGTCTGTGATCATTACGATTTCGCGACGTTCGGGTGAATGGAGCCGCAACTCGACTCCCGGTGTCATCTGTTCAATCAGATAGTCATCGAGGAAAAGCTCGAGCCGCGATCCCAGGGGTATAGGATTCGCCGCCACTACAGTCGAGCAGGACAAGACGCAGAGACATGCGGCGGCGTAGAGCCTGCCGGTTGTACTAGAAAGCCTGTCGCGAATCATGGGGTTCCTTGTGATCGGCCGGGAACGTACGCTCCGGTTCCAAGCCAGTATACAGGGATATACGTCCAGGGACGGCTTGTCGCGGGTGAGGGTTGCCTATAGAATTTCGGCGCGACGGTCGTACCACTTGACCAATGCCACGAAGATCAGCACGACCACGAAAACGAAGCCGGCAATGTTCCAGGCGTTCCTGGTGAGGAAGCCAAGCGCATCCTGGCCGAGGCGGATGCCGACGTAAGTCTCCCCGAAGTAGCGAATCACGCGCGCCAGAAAGATCACGCCCAAGAATCGGGCGGTGGGAGTGCGCATGGCGCCCGCCGAGATTACGAAGACCTTTAGCGGCAGCGGAATGAAGGGGACAACGGCAGGAACAAAAACCGTTATCAGTCCGTAGCGCGAGAACCACTGGCGGAACTTCTCTCGCCTGTTATCGGACGTCCCGGTCTTGATGAAGCGATTTCCGCCATAGCGGGCAGCGCGAAACAGAGCATAGTTGCCAGCCATCGAGCCGACAACTCCCAGGGCTGCGGAAAAGTACGCGTCCTGCGGACGTTGGGTGGCAATGATCACCAGCCAGGCATCCAGCACCGTGGGGAGCGGCACGCCGACCGAATCAAGAAAGCAGATGAGCAGCACCCCAAGGGGTCCGAATGCCAGTAGTCCGTCCGCAATCTGTTTCAGCAAAGCCCTATTGTAACGCCTGAGCGGGGCACCACCGGTTTCAAAAGATCCAGTCGCACAATGCTGCAGCCTGGATGAGTGCCTCAGCGTTGCACCGGAAGCCAGCCATTGAAATAGCTGCTATCGCCTTCTCCCTGGCAACCCAGGAAGAAGTTCTCGCGCACGTTCCCCACCGGAATCCGTATCGATAACTGGTAGTACCCGACCAGACCGGGCGCCAAGCCGGCGTAAAGTACAGGCACATCCAGTTGGCTGCTGTCGGCAGCATATGTTGAACAGGTCACCGGCGTTACCACACGCGCCAGCGGATCCGAGGGGGCGAGCATCCCCGTTTCCACGGTTGGTGTGACGCTCCCCAATCCGGTTCCGTACAAGTGCAGCACTTCGCCGGGACGGGCCGGATTCTGCGGAGTTACCAGGGCATCCCAATGTTCGTGCGCAGCCAACAGTATTGGCTGCAGATCAAACAGACCGTGCTCAGGCCCGAGCCGGACAAACGAGGCATATGCTGTGTAGGTCCGGCTTGTCGCTGTGAGGGCTGCTTCGAATGGCGAGTCCGCGCCTGTTCTCACCACCTCCACGGACACGTCGGATTTCGGGGCAGGCGTCTCCCACGGCGCCTGTAGGAGGATGGCCGTCGGAGTGACATCCAGCAGCGGCGCTTCAAGCCCGTTCACCTTGACCCGCACACCGGCCAACTCCCTCGGCAACGGCGTGCTCCAGGCGTGTCCAACCCAGCCGGCGAGTCCCTCCCCGGTCAGAGTCACGGCCGAACCTGGCGTCAGGACCGGCGGGGTGGCCAGCCAGAACGCGCTTGCCATCCCATCCGAATATGCGCCTGTGTCCAACCGCACGGAAACCAGCCGCCCGTCTCCCGTCACGAACCAAGCCACGCGTCCGTCGTCGGACATAGCAGCGCGCAAGACGCCGCTCCACTCGAAGCTCACTCGCCTGAAGCCCGAGCCATCGATGTTCACGACATAGACTTGGGGCGTTCCCGGCGGATCTGTCGTCCCGAATTGGGCGGTCGACAGGAACAGCACCCGCCTGCCGTCCGCGCTGAGCAGCGGTGAGTACGTGTCTCCGTTCCCCTGGAGATAGACCGCGTCCCGGTGCTGGTCCAGACGGTAGATGCGTATCATCCTCTGTGAGGTGGTGCGGGGGCGAGACTCATAGAGGATGACCTGTCTTCCAGAGTCAATCACGGGGTTTTCGATCGTCGCGAGCTGCGATCCGGCGTCGCCCCAAGCCGAGAGGAGGTGCTCTACCTGCCCCGCGCGCATCACAAAGAGTTCCTGGCTGGAAATGGTGAATACGGCTGTGCCGTCGTCTGCCACCATCCGTCCTGCCGCGCTTGCATCGATGCTTCCTTGCCCTGGTCCCGTAGTGGTCTGGCCCGTTTCAAGGTCCACCACTGTTGGCGACAGCGTGGAGAGAGAGCCGCTGGAATAGAGGAAGAGGTACCGCCCATTGCCACTCAGCCGGCCTGCGCCGTCGAAGTTCGTTTCCGCCTTCCCGGGGAGCCCGAGCACGGAGGTCTGATACACGTTCACGCCGACACACACATAGGAACCACTGCAACTCCGCTTGCCGGTGAAAGCTACCAACCTTCCATCGCGGCTCGCCTCCGGCCTCGAAAGCCAGTAGTAGTTTGTGGAGATTGGGCCAACCGTTCCTCCACCGGAGGGAACCTCTTTTCCGCGCGCAGCGACCAACTCGAGGCCGTTCGGACCAGCGCGGTAGATCCGTCCCTGGACAGGGTCGCCGCTCCCCTTGCGCGGCAGACTGGTGGCGAAGTAGGCCGTTGCGCCATCACCGGTCGGCGCGAGATCGAGAATCTGCGCGGCGACCGGCACGGTTGCCACCCATGCAAGCACCAAGGACCGCTCAATCCAGGATTTCGTCTTTCTCATTCCGGGCACCATCGATTTTACCGCCAGCGACACTTGGCGGCAGGCGCTTACTTACCGCGATTCGTACGCGGCCAGTCAAGAGATACTCCGCCCGGACCGAATCGTAACGCGGAAGACGGTCCGTGATCATCGCCGCTTCTTGGGGTAGTCTACACCAGCACTTCCGCTTTCGAGTGAACGTCATGAACGGCCGCTTTTGACCGAGATGGTGGTTATCAACCACCCCGGGGATCAGGCCATGGCCCCGATCTTATTGCAATTACAGGATCGCATCGTTTGGTTGAGAAAATGCTCTGCCGCAGGGGAACCGAGCTGAAAGGAGCACGCGTTATGAAGACCAAAATGATCGTTCTCTTAGCTATGCTGGCAGCCTCAACTGCTACGTTGGCAGAGACACGCGTTTCCGTCGGGATCCACGTGGGAAGCGGCTATGGCTACGGCTACTACGTGCCGGCTCCTCCGCCGGTCTATGTTTACGAGACGCCCTGTCCGGGACCGAATTACGTTTGGGTTCCGGGGTATTGGTATGGCGCAGGGCCCCGGCACTTTTGGCACCGCGGCTACTGGGCGCCGCGTGGCTACCACGGCTGGCACAGAGGCGTAGGCTATCGCGTTTACGATAACCCCGGCCACCATTACGGCTGGCGGAACACATACCGCGGATACGATCGCCACGGCTGGAAACACGAATTGGGAAGGGACCGTTATCGGTACGGCCGTCGCTGACCGGGACGGCTCCTCACTTCACGGTGAAATCGTACGGGCGCTTCAGCTTGTCGTAGAGCCGCCGGCGCCCGGCCTTGTCGGCTTCCTGGATCTTGTGGGCAGCCGCGGCAACGGCTTCGGCCTTGGCGCGCGGCACCACAACCACGCCTTCGGTGTCCGCCACAATGATGTCGCCCGGCATGACCAGCGCCCCGCCCACATTCACCGGGGTGTTGTACGACTCAATCATCACACGGCCAGGATCGATGCCGCGCGTGGAGAAGCGCTGGTAGACGGGCAGGCGTTGCAGGATTGTCTCGTCCGAATCGCGGCAACCGCCATCGATCACGATGCCCCGCATGCCGCGGCTGAACCAGCTGAGTGCGTTGTTGGATCCGCAGAACCCAACGTCGCGGGTGCGGGAAGCGTCGATTACCAGGATCGTATCCGGCTTGAGATGGGCGGAAAAATCGTTCGGGATGCGCGTGCGGTACCACTCTGATTCCCACCTGGCGAACTCTTCGTGCGATGGAAAGATAGGGGCGCGTTCCTGGGGAGGCACAACGCGCAACGTAACCGCCACACCGTAAATGCGATGAGTGAACTTCTGTTCATCTCGCCAAAGCGGTTTGATTTCGGAGTCCACGACGGTGACATCCTGCAACCCGACGACGTCGAGCCCATCCACCACGTCGGTGACGCGGAGACCGTGAAACTTCTTGACGAGTGCCTCGTTTTCGGCCTGCGGATAAGCCTTTGTCTCAAGGTACTGCCGGGAGAATGGGGGCGTGGCATCCTGGGCCAGTGATACCCAAGCGATCAGGCAAAACAGCACGATTCCCAACGCCATGGCTGTTTCTCCAACTGTAGGCTTTATTTCGGCGGCTCCGGATTGCCGATGTCCCACATGGCTTCCAGGTCGCGCTGGCTGTAAGCCCGGAAGGCGATCAGCGTGTTTGTGGATTCGATGCCCGGGATGCTCTGCACGCGGGCCGCTACCAAGTCGGCCAGCGACTCATGATCGCGCACGCGCGCTATGGCGACCAGGTCATAGGAGCCGGCCACGGAATAAGCTTCCGTGATGCCCGGGAGGTCGATGAGGGCCTGCGCGACCTCGGGTGTGCGTCCTTGCGACGTGTTTATCAATACGATCGCGGTTACCATAGTCATTCTCAGATCGGCGCGTTAATCCCTCGTTACCCAACGGCGCACGTGGTCGCGGCACGCCTTCATGAGCTGGTCCGCGATGAACCGGTGGCCGTCGGCGTTGGGATGAACGCCATCAGGCAGCGTGTTCTCGTAACCTTTCCACTTCTTGTAAGCCGAGTAGATATCGACCATTTCAATTCCGTTTGTCGAGCAGACGCGGCGAACCTCGGCGACGTAGCGCTCCAGCGCTTCGTTGATGTTCCGCCCTTTGTACCAGCCGAAGTTGGCGTAAGGGTAGGCCGAGGTCATGGGATTCGGCGTGGCTACAATCACCGCCGCCCCCTCGGCGCGGGCCAGTTTCACAATGTCGAGCAGGTTCTTGCCGTATTCTTCCACCGAGATGCGCGGTTCGCTACGCTCCTTGGGTCCCGGATCGATGTATGCGGCGTCATTGAGCCCCGCCATCACCAACACCAGCTTCGGGCCGTATGGCTTGACGTCGCGCTCAATGCGCTCCAGCATTTGCCAGGTCGTGTTGCCGCCGATGCCGGCGTTGACGACGTGCAGCCCCACCAGGGTCTTCTGCAAGTCACGCTCCAGCAGGGCCGGGAAGGTCTGGTCGGACCTCACGCTGCCGTCGCGGCGGTATCCGTAAGTCACGCTGTCGCCGAGCGCAACGATGGTGTACGGATGATAGAACCAATCGAGCGGCACGGCCTTGAGCTTGAGGCTCCAGCGCGGCTCGCTCTTCACGCCGGAGGGCGGGCCGGCGTAATAAGTGAACAGGGCGCGGTCCTCCAGGAATTCGATGCTGGTATAGGCGTACGTATGGGCAGCGTCCTGGTCCAGGTTGCGGAACTTGGTCCAGGTATCGCCGTCGTCTTTGGAAATGGCTACGGTCAGCGGGAAGCGGTCGTTGGTCGAGTAGTTCCACACCATGAGCAGGTCGCGCGTGCTGGGGATCCGCTTAATCGACTGCGGCGACAGCGGTGAATCGAGCGCCATGGCCGTGGGCTCGGAGAACGTGTCGCCGTTGTCGGTCGAGTAACAGTGATAGATCTTTCCCTTGTCCGTGCGCACCCACATCATGATGCGTCCCGCGCTCAGTTCCACCAGGCCGGGTTCCTGCGCGCCGGCACGGCTGTCGGGAATATCGACGATGGTCTTGCTTGCCTGCCAGGTAGCTCCCTCGTCGTCCGAGTAGTAGACACGGCTGCGGATGTGTTTGTCAACGCGGTAGTCGGTGGTAAAGAACACCGGAAACAGGATGCGGCCGTTGCGCAACTGGATGGCGCGGTCGTGATTGAATCCTGTGTAAGAAGGTGAGGGATCGATGGGCAGCGCCTTTGGCTCAGAGAAAGTGACACCATCGTCCACGGACCTGCGCATCATGGGCACGCAATCGCCCTCGGAGTTCTTTCGGGCGAACAGGAACAAGACCTTACCGGACTGCAGCCGCAGGAAGTCCGGCTCCATGACGTTCATCTTTCCGATGTTTTCCTGCAGGGTGAATTTGTTCTGCCAGGTGGCGCCCTTGTCCTTGGAATAGACGGCGGAGATGCGCGCCGGGCCCCAGTCGCTCCCCTTGTCGGTATAAAACTCCGTCCAGGCCAGCATCAGCCGGCCATCGCCTAACACCAGCATGTCGGCCTCGGAATTACGCATGTTGGTTTCGCTGGCAGGTGCCACCACGTATTCAAACGGCTGGCGCAGGTTGGCAGCGAAGCAGGAAACGACGGATAGAAGAACGATGGCAAGTCGAAAGATCATCATTGGTTTTGATTCTACCTGATTGGGCCTCGCGCGGGTGAAAATCGGCACTCTCTCTGAACGCCAGGCCGAATGTCAATCCCTGTAATGACGCCATTGACTTCGCTACGGTTTCACGTATACTGTCGACAGTATGGCTCACCAGTTTGCGCCGATGAAGTCGACCAATCTGGCCGAGAATATCGCTGCGCGCTTAACCGAGGCCATCATGACCGGAAAGATGGTGCCCGGCGAGAGGCTGAACGAGAGCGAACTGGCCCGGCAGTTCAAAGTCAGCCGGGCTCCTATACGGGAAGCGCTGCAACAACTCAAGGAACAGGGGCTGCTTCTCAACAGCCCGCGGCGGGGAATGTTCGTGGTCATCCTCGACGAGGAGGACATGCAGAAGATGAACAGCCTCAGGCTGGTTCTGGAGGCCGAAGCGCTGCGGCTGGCCAAAGCGAACTTCACTCCACAAACTGAACGGCCGATCAGGCAAGTCCTGAGGAAAATGGAGACTTCCCAACCTTCGCCCGCCGTGGATGCCACCCGGTTGGATCTTGAACTGCACCGCAGGATCTGGAAGCTGAGCGGGAACGAGTACCTGGAACGTATGCTGGTGACCCTCACGTCGCCGCTGTTCGCTTACGCGATTCTGACCCGGCCCAAGGGCGAGAAAATGAAAATGATTCTCGATTCTCACCGTCCGCTCTTGGACTACCTGGAAGGGAAGTCGGATCAGCCCGCCGAGCGCGTGGTCTTCGAACACCTGAACCTGCGCTGGCACGATCCGGCACGGTATAGCTCGCTCGTGCCAAGATCTTCGTCGCGTTCGTCGGAGGGGCAGGAAACTGTCGACAGTGTACAAGATTTGCGTTGACAGCAAACGGGGGTTGCCTTACACTGATCTAGCGTCCGGGCGGTCGCGTCTGGAGGCAACGAAGTCATTCGCAGTCGTTCAACGCTAGGGGGAGACTCGATGACGTCCATCCATAGAATTTCCACACTATCAGTTTGTCTGCTGCTGGCTCTTGGTGTCTTAGCCAGCGCGCAGAACACCACCGCAACCTTGTCCGGCGTGGTCCGCGACCCGTCCTCGGGAGTGCTTACCGGCGCCAAGGTCACCGTCACCAACGAGGAAACCGGTTTGAAGCGCGTCGCGAACACGAACGAAGAAGGCGCTTACCGGGTTCCATTCCTGCCGATCGGGAGCTATTCCGTACGCGTGGAAAAACAGGGATTCAAGGCCGAGGTGCAGACCGGTATCCGGCTCGAGATCCAGCAGGTGCGCACAGTGGACTTCCAGCTGCAACTCGGTGCCGTAACCGAGACGGTCACGGTGGAAAGCCGGGCGCCGCTGCTCGAAGGTGAGACCTCGCAGGCAGGCGAAGTGATCAAGACCGAGCAGGTGACTAACCTCCCTCTCGGCCGCCGCAACTTCTTGCAACTAACGTACTTGGCCCCCATGACCACGCCAGCCAGCAGCGATTTCCGCTCCACCGAAATAGGCCGTGGTTCGGCGGTTCCCGCCAGCGCAGGCCAGCGCCCCGAGCAGAACAATTACCAGATCGACGGCATCGATAACAAAGAGAGCGGCCGCAATGGCCTAGCTATCGCACCTCCAGTGGACTCCATCAGCGAGTTCAAGGTGCAGACCGGCCTGGCGCCGGCCGAATTCGGCCGCGGCGGCGGGACCATCGTGAACGTGGCCACCAAGAGCGGCACCAATGAGTATCATGGAACGCTCTACGAGTTCCTCCGCAACGAGTTCTTTGATGCACGCCCATATTTTTCCAGCGGCAAGAGCCCGCTCAAGCTGAACCAGTTCGGCGGCGCGCTGGGCGGACCAATCAAGAAGAACAAGCTCTTTTTCTTCGGCAATTACGAGGGCTTGCGGCAGCACACTTCGGGTAGCCCGCCGGTGTACCGCGTCTTCACAGACGCCGAGCGCAGCGGCGTATTCTCGACCGTGGTCAAGGACCCGTTCACGAAGGTGCCGTTCGGGGACAACACGATCCCGGCCAGCCAGATCAACTCCATCTCCAAGAACATTCTAAAGCTGCTGCCCTCGCCGAACCGGTCGGATCCATTGCGCAATTACGTCTTTGACGGGCGGCCCCCCGGTCAGACTACGGCGAACGATGGCGTCGTGCGCGCAGATTTCAACCTGAGCCAGAACGACATCATTTACGGCCGCTATCTACTGAACGAGGAATCCTACATCACGTCTCCGGCTTGGCCCGCTCCCGCCAATGCCAACGGGACCAACCTGACCTTGCGCGGGCAAGGCGCCAGCGCTCACTGGAATCACGTTTTCACGCCCACGCTGATCAACAGTCTCAGCCTCGGCTATTCGCGCTATCGCAACCTGCTGGGCACACTGAATTCGTTCAAGCAGGATTTCGTCACACCCGCCGGTATCACCAACACGCTCTCGGCAGTCGACCCGCTGTTCTGGGGTGTGCCGAATGTCAGCGTTACCGGATACAACATGCCAGGCGACAGCACTCCCAACTACCGGACGACGAATAACTATCAGATTCAGGAAAGCCTGTTCTGGAGCCGCGGCAAGCACAACGTGAAAACGGGCATGGATCTGCGCCAGGTGCGAGAGAACATGTTCTACACCGGCGGCAGCGGCTCGACCGCTTTCGCCAACAACTACACCGGCAACCCCATTGCGGACTTCTTGCTCGGCTGGGCCTCGCAAGCCAGCAAAACAGCGCGCGCCACGCAGTGGAATTCGAAAGTGTACTACTTCGCCGGCTACATCCAGGACGATTGGAAAATCACGCCGAAACTGACGCTGAACATTGGCCTGCGATATGAGGTGGAGAGCGCCCTGAAACAGATCGACAACGGCGGCCTTGGATTCGATGTGAAGACCGGGACCATGCTGGTTTCCAAATACGCCACCAACGCGGGGCCGATCCAAGCCTTCTATAAGAACATTCGCCCGGATGTGCCGGTCCAGTTCATCGAACAGACGACTCCTTACGATGCCGATACCAACAACGTCGCGCCCCGGTTCGGCTTCGCATACCGCGTCCTGGGCAGCACGGTTTTCCGCGGCGGGTACGGCATCTACTACGATGCGCCGCAGATCCAGTCGCTGGCTTCGACCAACGACTTCGCGCCGAATACGCTGCGCCCCATTTGGACAGCGGCAAGCACGGTCACGCCGGACATCAGTTACAACCCGGAAGGCGCCACGGCTGCCGAACTGACGCTCTCGAAAGCCCCCTTGACCATTTTTCCCTTCATATCGAGGAAGTTCCCTTACGGCAAGATCCAGCAGTGGAACTTCAGCCTCCAGCAGCAGATCACGCCCACGTTGGTGGTGGAGGGCATCTACCAGGGGTCGAACGGGGTGAACTTGCTCCAGTTCGACAATATCAATGCCAAATCGCCGGGGCCGGGCAATGTGCAGCAATTGCTGCCGTGGCCGCAGTTCGCGCGCATACAAAATGAAGACATGTGGGCGCGATCGAACTACAATGGCGCGGCTATCAAGGTCGAACAGCGTCCGTGGCACGGGTTGAGCTACATCACCAGCTACACGTTTTCCAAGTCTCTGGACACGGCTTCGACGCTCAATGCTGCCGCAGTGTGGACCGATCCCAACAACAAGCAGGGAACGGCGCGCGGTCCGTCGGACTTCGACGTACGCAACCGCTTTGTCTCTGCGTTCGAGTACGCCCTCCCATTCGGCAAGAGCAGGAAGTTCGGCAGCGGCGTTTCACCCGCGATGGACCGATTCATTGGAGGGTGGGGCGCCCGAGGCATGGTGGTATTTCAAACCGGTTTTGCCGTGAGCCCCGGTATGAACCTCACCCGCCTGAACACTTGCGCCACGGCTTGCTCGGCGCGGCCGGACCGCATCGGCAACGGCAACCTTTCGAAGAGCGAACGGACGGTGAATCGCTTCTTTGATGTGACGGCGTTCAAGCTCTTGTCCGCGGGCGGCGCTGACGCGAGGATCGGAACAGCCGGGCGCAACATACTCTACCAGCCCGGCATGAAGAGCCACGATCTGCAGGTCTTCAAGATCACGCGCATCCACGAGCGGCACACGCTGGAGTTCCGATGGGAGATGTACAATGCCTGGAACCACGCCAACTGGGGGTCCGCGGCGGTGAATATGGAGTCGCCGGCGACATTCGGCATCATCTCCAGCCGCGGCACCCCGCGCAATATGCAGTTCGCTCTGAAGTACGAATTTTAATATGATCGGAAAATGAAGCGACGGGAATTTCTGGCACTCAGTTCGATGGGAGGGCTGGCGATTCCCGCCACTCCCGTCTTCCGCGCGGGCTTTGCCGAGCGGGACATTTCTCCACGCATCGGGATGCAGGAGCCAGGCGGCTACCAGAAACGCTTCCACCGCAGTTTCCACGACCCGTGCAAAGTGCGTGTGGCTGTATTTGACGACGGTCAGAAACGCGTGGCGCTTGTAAGCGTGGACGCGTTGATCGTGCCGCGGCAGTTGGTTCTTGAAATCCGGCGCGAGGTTCAGTCGCGCTGCGGCATTCCGCCGGAATACGTCCTGATCGGTGCGACGCACTCGCACTCATCCGGCCCCACGGGCATGGTACAGCCGGGCGAATACGATCACGCGTCCCCATTGGCGCGCAAACTGGCCTACGAGGTATCCAGTTGCGCCGATCCCGAGTATCTCGCTCTGGTGCGCCGCGAAGCCATACAGGCCGTCTGCGACGCGCACGCCAGACTCTCGGTTGCGCACGCCGGAGTGGGTGTTGGCGTGGAGGACAAAGTCGCGTTCAACCGCCGTCATCGCATGCGCAACGGCCTCTCTTACACCCATCCGGGGCAGGGTAATCCCGATATGCTGGGACCGGCCGGTCCCACCGACCCGCAGGTCGGAGTGATCGGCGTCTGGGGTATGGATGGCCGGCTGGCGGGCTGTATCGTGAATTACGCTTGCCACGCCACTACCAGTCCCGGAGGCATTTCCGCCAACTGGATTTGCTACCTGGAAAAGACCATCCGCGGTGCGTTGGGAAGCGATGCTGTGGTGCTGTTCCTGCAGGGTGCTTGCGGAGATGTGACGCAGGTGGACAACCTCAGCCCCTACGCGCTACCGAACGGCGAGGAATACGCAAAGCTGGTTGGCGGACGAGTGGGCGCGGAGGCTGTGAAAGTGCTGCTATCGATGCAGCCGGGTGCGCTCACGCCGCTCGATGCGCGCAGCGTTACGTTGCGCATCAACCGGCGCAGGCCCAGCCCGGAACGCGTGAAGCGCTGCTATGAAATCGCGGCCAAAGATCCCGCCTCGATGGACCTGACCGAGTGGGTCTTTGCAAAAGAGATTGTCATGCTCGACGCCATCATCGCCAAGGAGCCGGTTGCCGAAGCCGAAGTGCAGGCCGTCCAGGTGGGGCCCGCCGTTTTCGTTTCGAATCCGGCCGAGTTCTTTTGCGAACTCGGGTTGCGCATCAAGCGTGGGAGCCCGTTCCCGTTCACTTTTCCGGTGGAACTCGCCAACGGCTGCGTAGGGTACGTGCCGACCGAGGAGGCGTTCAGCGCTTCGGGCGGAGGTTACGAGACGAGGCTCACCGCCTATAGCAATCTGGAGATTACGGCCGGGAACCGGTTCGTGGAAGCCGGCGTCGAGATGGCGCGGCGCCTGAAGCCCGGCAAGGTTCCGGAGCGTTCGCCGGCCAAGCCGTTTAAAGCGCCGTGGTCCTATGGCAACGTGCCGCCGGAGACGCAGTAGTGGCGGAAGAGTCGTCATGGAAGGACTGGTAGGTTAGACTGACCAAAGCATATACAGAGTTTGAATCATAAAATCATGTCAAAGACAATCAATTGGGGCGTAATCGGATGCGGCGGCATCGCGCGCCGCCGGACTATTCCCGAGGGGCTCACCAAAGCCTCGAACGCAACGCTCGCGGTGGTGTTCGATGTAAACCCGACGGCGAACCAGGAGGTAGCCGCGCAATTCGGCGTCCGTGCCTGCGCGAGCATCGAGGAACTGCTGGCGAGCGATGTGGATGCCGTCTACATCGCGACGCCCGTGTACCTGCATTGCGAACATGCGCTGGCGGCCATCGCCGCCGGCAAGCACGTGTTGTGCGAAAAGCCGTTGGGCATGACCGTGGCCGAAGCGGAACACATGGCCGCCGAGGCCGAGAAGGTCCAAGTGAAACTGGGCACGGCGCTCATGATGCGGTTCACCGCGCAACACCAGGCCGCTAGGAAGTTGATCATCGATGGCGCGCTGGGCAAGCCCGTGCTCGGGCGCGCGCAGCTTTCATGCTGGTATCCGCGCATGGAAGGCGCCTGGCGGCAGGATCCCGCGCTCGGCGGCGGTGGTTCGCTCATCGACATGGGTGGGCACTGCATCGACCTGCTGGAGATGTTCTTCGGTAACGTGAAGAAGGTGAGCTGCTTCGCCAACACCATCGTGCAGGATTACAAGAGTGAGGACAGCGCCTTGGCCATGCTGTGGTTCGAGAACGGCGCACTGGGCATGGTGGACGCGTTCTTCTCGATTCCGGACGCTTCCAGCGACAACGTGCTGGAGCTTTACGGCACACGCGGCTCGATACACGCCAAGGGGACTATCGGGCAGGCGAGCCACGGGACCATGGTCGCGCGGCTGGAAGGCGGCGCGGTGGGTTACGACGCGCAGCAGAGCCGCGCGGCGGCGGGCGAGATCGAAATCGCGCCTGAGCCGGTCAACCCTTACCGCGCCGAGATCGAGGAGTTCAGCCAGGCGATTCTCGACAACCGTGCCCCGGCCGTTGGCGCGGCCATCGGCATCCGCAGCCAGCGCGTCCTGGCAGCCTGCTACGAATCCGCTCGCACCGGCAAAGCAGTAGATGTGCTTTGATGGTGTGTGGTCATGAGGACTACCATGGATAAGCAACTGACTCGCCGCGCGTTTGGCTGCACAACCGCCGCGGGATTCGCTGGAATCCTGTCCGCAGCCAAGGACAAGATTCCTATCGGCGTGCAACTTTACTCGGTTCGCGACCTCTGCAAGCAGGACTTCGAGGGGACACTCGCAGGGGTTGCCAAGCTCGGCTACAAAGGCGTCGAATTTGCCGGGTACTACGGCAAGACTGCCACGGAGCTGCGGACGATGCTGGTCATGAACGGCCTGAAGTGCTGCGGCACGCACATCGGCATCGATACCATCATGGGCGATAAACTGGCTGAGACCATCGACTTCAATAGGGGCATCGGTAATAAGTTCCTGATTGTTCCCGGCCTTCCGGAAAAGTACCGCGCTTCGCGACAGGCATGGCTGGAGACAGCGAAGATCTTCAACGAAGCCAGCCGGAAGGTGCAGGAACATGGCATGTACGTGGGGTATCACAACCACACGGCCGAGTTTCAGATGTTGGATGGCGAACGCCCCTGGGACACCTTCTTTAAGAACACGGACAAGGCCGTGGTGATGCAGCTGGATATCGGCCACATCGTGCATGGCGGCGCCGATCCGGTGCAGGTGCTGAAAGAGTATCCCGGTCGCGCCCTCACGGTACACGTGAAGGAGTGGTCCGCGACCAAGAAGGATGCGCTGGTCGGCGACGGTGATGTGAAGTGGCCCGCGGTCTTCAAAGCTTGCGAAACCTTGGGCGCCACCGAGTGGTACATCGTCGAGGAAGAATCCGGCGCCTATCCGGGTCTCACGGGCATCGAGCAAAGCCTGAAGCGTCTTCGCAAGATGGGCAAGTAGATCTTGACTCGAGGCAGGCGGCTTCGCCTGCCTCTTCCTTACGCTGCCGGTTTTGGGATGACCACTACCGGCGCGCGCCAGAAGGCGAACTTCCGCGCGGTGGGATCCAGCACACTCACCTGGCACGTATAACGGCCGGGCGTCAGCTTGCTCAGTGGGAGACTGAAACGGATGGGCACCGCCTTGGTTTTCGGATTCAGCCCCTCGGTCACCTGGAGCGGTTGGGTTTCGAACGCTTTCTGTTTGCCTCGGAAGAAGCTAACGCTGGCGATGAGCGGCTCGGTGGACTGAGCTGCAGGCTGATACGCTTCCAAGTAGACGTACATCTCCTGGTCCGTGCGGAAAACACGTGTCACGCTGGGCACCAGCTTCTCGCCATCCTGCACCAGGGGATTGGCTTCCAGCAGCTTCTTGTCGCGCTCGGCGGTGGCGACGGCGGCCTTCAGGCTCTCACGCTGGTTGCTCAACACCACGCTGCTGATGGGCAGGTAATTGCGCTCCGTGGTGAGGTCGGGAACCTTGAATTTCATCTCAAACGTGCCCATCTTGCCGGTTTCGTTCTCCCGTGCCAGGAACTTCACCGTGTATGTGCCCGGCTGTAGCGTGAAGCCGGTGTCGTATTGCAGGTTCCGTTTGGATAGCTGGCCGGCGTTCTCGCCTTTCAATTTGACCTCGATGTCGTCGCGCACGGTGGCTACCAGCGAGCCCTTCGCGTCCTTCACCTGCCCGATGAAATCCAGGCGCGTGCGCTCGGCGCCGCCATGCCGGGCGAGTTCCAATTCGCTGCCCGGGATCTTCACCGCGAGCGGCACAAAATAGCGGTCGCGTCCCAGGCGGAAGTGCGCCACTTCCATGGCGATCGGCAGGTCGGTCACCGGGTCGCCCAGCATGAGCGCCTCCTGGAGTTGGCGCTCGCGGTCCGTTGAGTTGAAATCGCGGAACTGCTTGGATGCGAAGTAGCCGCTGCGGTAGTCGAGTTTGGCCGAAAGTGTCTTATTCGTCAACTGCACCTTGATGCGCCGATAGCGGCCGTCCATGTTCTGATTAGTACTGTAGTAGCCCAGTATGTAGTAGCTGGCGATATCCTTTTGCGCCTGCTGGATGCCCAGGGAGAGATCATTCTCGTCGAGCAGCGCCTTGCCGCCGGTATCGGCGGCCAGCGTGTACAGAGATTCCTGTTGATCCTGGAAGCTGGTCATCGTGGAGCGCGCTGAACTGCCGGAGTACATGCCCTGACCGCCGGGCGAAGCCTTGGTGGCGTCGCCGAGCGGAGCCTGCGCCACCAGACCACGCGCATCGATGGGGTAGAGCGACACGTTGCTACGAATGGCCGCGTTTATCGTCGCACGCATCTGTGCTTCGTTGTCCACTCCGGTCTTGGTCATGCCGCTGGCGAAGTAGATCAGCGCTTTCTTCTCCGGCAGCGACGAAAGCATGCGGGAGGCCGTTTCGATGGCGGCCAGTTTGCGATCCGTATTGAAAATGTTGAATTCGGTGTCGTCGGCAGTGTAGGCGTCGCCCGTGTCGGCGGCGGTTTCGTCTCCGGATGTGGCGCCGTTCACAGCCATATCGCTGCCCTCGCCAATGTTGATGCCCTTAATGGTCCGAATGAGCGCGTCGCGATCGCTGGTGAAATCCTGCAGCACCTTCAAGTCGCTCGAGAACGTCATCACGGCCATCATGTCGGAAGCCGTCATCTGCGAGTCAAGGAACTTCAGCGCGGCTTTCTGGGCGCGGATTTGATCCGCGGTCGGCATGGAGGTCAGGTCGAAGAACATGACCAGCAGACGGCGGTCGCGATACCGGATCTCGCCGGGTTTCGACGGCGCAATCTGCGCCGGGGCGGGCGGCTGCGCGGCGGGAGCGGCCTTGGGTGTGCTCTCCGCGCCGCGTTGGATCAACTTGCGCTCGGCCGGAGTGGCGACGGGTTCCTCCAGGCGCTGGAACTCGAACACCGCGATCTTCTGGGGCTTGCCGTCCTCCGCGATCGTAAAGTCGGACGCCTTCAAACCTTCGACCGGTTTGCCGCTCTTGTCTTTCACAGCGACGTTCACTACGACAAGCTGCGTAGTGGTCTCGAATTTGAAGGCTCCTCGCGGAACCGGCGGCTGCTGTGCGCTCGCAATAAGCAAACCGCTGAGGAATGTGGCGATGGTAGCACGCATAAGCTAGAACCTGAACCGCAAGCTGGCGGTCATCTTCCTCATGGCGGCGGCCGAGTTGGCTACGCCGAAAATGCTCGACCCGACCGTAGTGCCGAAGCTCGTGATGGTGACATGGTTGAGCAAGTTCGTGGCTTCCATTCTCAATTCGATGTTGCGGCGCTCGCCCACTTCGAAGCTTCGGCTCAGCGATGCGTTCAAGCTGAACGTGGCGGGCCCCGGGATGGTGTTGCGCCCCGCGTTGCCCCAGGAGCCGGCAGCGGGCTGCGCAAACGCCGCCGTATTGAAGTACGGGCTGGTGGAAGTGGCTTTGATGGGCAACCCGGTGGCATCGGCGCGCACGCTGCCCGAAACACCCGTGCCGCCCGTGACTGACCGCGTGCCGCCGGCCGTGGCCGTCAATGGCGTCCCCGAGCGGAGCGTGATGGTATTCATGAAGGTCCAATCTCGCAGAAGCTTGGCCTTCCAGCCCTGCATCATGGCGCCGCCGCGCATCCCCATGCCGCTGCTGTAGTGCCAGTTGAGCGAGAAATTATGTCGCTGATCGAAGCTCGAAAGCGCTCGCTCGGCGGCCAGGTTCAGGTAATCCTGCGCCACCACGGCGCGTCCGCCAGTGCCGGCGTCGTCGATCGATTTCGAATACGTGTAAGACACTCGGCCCCCCAGACCGCTCCGGAAGCGGCGCATCAATTGGAACGTGGCGCCGTGGTACACGGAGTTGCCGTTGGACTGCTCGTAGGTATAGCCCGATGGATAGGCGCTAACAGTCGTCGCGCCAGGCGGCGTCGAGTTGGGCAGGAACTGCTGATCCAGACGTGTGCCCTTGGTCCCCAGGTAGGTGGCCACTGCCACCAGCGACGCCGGTAGGTTCTGCTGGATCGAGAAGTTCCAGGTTTGCGCATAGCCGATCTGGTAATGCGGATCGATGGCGTATGTGTTGGTGATGTTCTGGCTCGGCGAGGCGGTGAAGCCGTTGCGCAGCGTCAATACGTTCGCCGCCGAAGTGGCGATCTGCAAGGTTTGCGAGAAAGGCGGCTGCTGCGCCATGTTGCTGGCGATGGACGTGTAAACCTGCGTATTGTAGTAAACGCCGTAACCGGAACGAATGACCGTGGAGTGCTTGGCAAAGGGCTTCCATGCCAGGCCCACGCGCGGCGAGAAGTTGTTGCGGTCCGAATCGACCAGGGATCGCGTAAACGAGCCCGAATATGGGCCGCTCTGGTTTGGCAGTACCTGGGAGATAGCCGTGTAGCCCGGCGCGATGTCCAGGTTCACCAGGCGGTCGTATAGCTCCGTGGTGGGTGTCGTGTAGTCATAGCGCACTCCGAAGTTGAAAGTCAGGCGTGCGTTGACCCGCCAATCGTCGCTTACGTTCGCGCCGAACGCGGACGAACGGAAATACAGGTCGCCGTTGCCGTAACGGATCGAACTCGCGTATGGACGGCCCAATAGAAAATCCGCCAGGTCCCACCCGCCCGCGCCGCTTGCGGCCGTGATCGATCCCGTGAAGATAAACGTCCCCCGCGCGTTGGTGTCGGAGATCCGGTTCATCTGCTGCCGCCGGTAGTCCGCGCCGACGGTTATATTATGGGAGCCGTGGATCCAGAGCAGGCTGTTTCCCACCGAGCTGGTCTGGTTGCGATTCAAGGCTGCGTTCGAGGTGGAGAGGCCCGTGTAATTGGTGAAGGAAAGATCCGGCGGGCCCCAGTTGCGCGGCTCCTGTGACGTACCGGTGATGCCGAGTTCCGCAGCCACGTTCTCGCGGCCGGCGAAATATGGCGTCGTCGTGTTCCTCATGCGGCTGAAGGTGTAACGAAGGTTGTTGATCAGCGTGGTACGAATGGTGCACGACCAGGCAACGTTCGTGTTCAGCCCGCGGTTTTCGCCCGTACCCGTGAAACCAAACAGGTTCGGAGTGACGCTGTTCCCGCCCTGATAACCGATGCCGCCCGACAAGCGGTCCTTCCTCGTGATAGTTTGATTCACGCGAGCGTTGATGTTGTCGCTGTTGTTTGTGCTGACCAGGGGCGCCTGATAGTTATTGCGTGTGCCGGGAAGATTCGCCTTCGGATAGAACTTCAGCAAGGCCAGCGCAGTCGTGTCCAGCCTCGATGCGGGAATGGCGTTGGACGCGAACGGCGCCCCGCTCAGAGGATCGTAAATGACTGCCGCCGTCTGCGAGGAGGATTGCGAGAAGTCCCCCGCGCGCTCGAGATCCGTGGGCACGGTGCCGAACTGTGTGGTTCCGTTGCGGCTGCGGGTCAACTGGTAATTGAACGTGAACATTCCCTTCTCGCCGCTTAGCAGCTTGGGAATCTTGAGCGGGCCACCCAACATGATGTTCGCGCGAGCATTGGCATACGCCGGCTTCTCTGTCTGCGCGCCGGTGACCGAATACGATTTCGCATCCCAAACGGAGTTATCCAAATCGAAGGACAAAGCGCCCCGATAGCGCATGCGTGGATTCCGCCGGTTGTTGCCAAAGGCCATGGTATTGCGGCGCCCCTGCCAGTCTGGCCGGCCGCCACGCATACCGGGACCGCCGAAGCCTCCCGGGCCTCCGGGTCCCCCCGGACCACCAAAGCCGTCCGGTCCGCCACCGGGTCCACCCATGGGGCCGCCCCCCATCGGACCACCCATCATGCCGCCTCTGCCAGGACCGCCCATGGCCATTGCTCCAGCCGGACCTACCAGGGAAGGCGCAGGACCACCCGCCGGAGGTTCACCTCCGGGCCCGCCCATGGGACCCGCGCCGGGAGGTCCGGGCATAAAGCCCCCGGGGCCGAACCAATCGTTGTGCATCGGCATGTCGAGTCCGCGGCTGAGGCTGCCGGTGACCAGCATGGAATCCTCGGCGCTCTGACTCAAATCCGCCAGGTTTAAGTCGCTGCTGAGGCCGTTGCTTCCGGCGAGGGATCCCATGGACGCGGCGTTTACGTCCAGCCTCTGATAGCCGTTTCCATTGCGGCCATTCATCCAGGGCCGGGCGTTTGGCGCCGGCGTAGCAGAGCGTTGCGCTTGCCGTTGTTGAGCCGCGTCCGGCTTTGCCGGCGCCGCCCGTGTGGCCGCTTCCGTCTTCCTTTCCGCTATGCCGCCAGCCGGCAGCAACGCCAATTCGAACGGTGGAGGCATGATGCTCGTGCCCACGGCCACTTCCGAGCGGATCGTCTTGAAGCCGAGCATCTCGATTTCGATTGTCCAAACACCATCGGCGAGATCGGCGAATGAGTATACGCCACGTTCGTCCGTGCTTGTCACGGCTTTTCTGTCCCCCTGCGTGAGGGTAACGGTGGCTCCGGGTACCGGTAATCCGCCCGATTTAACGACGCCGTGGTGCTCGGCGGCCATTAAGCTGCAGGCAGCTGCCAGCAGGGCCATCGAGAGCTTGCGGATGCTGTTGGTGCGGTTGGCGCGCATATCGGTATACCTAAAGACGACCTGGTACAAGAGGATGTTTCCCCTCCAGGAAGGATGTGACGTTAAGTTGCCGTAAAATCCAGAATATCAACGATTTTTAATCAAATAGTTGTGCCCCATCGCAAGTGCGTGCCAGGGCATCGCCAAGCCCGCGGTCTCCTCACATCGCCTTGTGGTTGTAATGTCAACTTTCAGGGAAAAGATTACACGCGCTGAGGGATGAAGACACCAGAAGCGTTGCGCAGATCCGAGTGGGGAATCGTCAGGGGGCATTCTGGGGACCGTTCAACTTGCCTGACGCGGCCCCCTTCCAGGAAAACCCTACCGTTACTTTGCCTTCTTCTTCGGGGCCGGTTTCGCTGCCTTCTTCGGTGTCTTACAAGCCATCAGATATCCTCCTCGGCGAGAATGTAACATAAGAAACACTCACAAGGGAAGGACATTTCTTACATGGACGAGAGAATCACACGGCGGACAGCGGCGCAGTGGTTGGCGGCATACGCCTACGCGACGGCCAAGACCTGGGAATCCGGTGGCGAGGTCCTTTACAACGGAATCCGTCTGTTTGAAGTCTGGCCCCCTGTTCGTGACGCGGTGCCGTATGAGCCAATGGAGTGTCCCTATCTCAAGGCGCCGCCGGAAGTCATTCCCATCGACGTCGGACGCCAGCTCTTCGTGGACGATTTCCTGATCGCGGCGACCGATTTGGAGCGCGTCTATCACCAGGCCCTCTACCACCCGGCGTGCCCGCTGGTGAAGCCCGAGCATCCCTGGGAATCCACGGCCAAGGGCGCAGCCTCGATGGTTTTCAGCGATGGAGTGTGGTTCGACCCGGCGGACCGTCTGTTCAAGATGTGGTACATGGCTGGTTATTGGGGCTCGACGGCATACGCGTTTTCCGAGGACGGCATTCGCTGGATCAAGCCGCGTCTCGACGTCGTCCCTGGCACCAATATCGTGCTTGACACACCGCGAGGCTCGACCACGGTGTGGCTGGACCTGGAGACCTCCAATCCCAAACGCAGGTTTGTGCTCTTTCGCCAGCGCCCCACCGATCCGCCGACATTCAGCCTCCATTACTCATCCGATGGGATTCACTGGGGCGAGGAGGCGGAACGTAGCGGCCCAGCCAAGGACCGCAGCACCATGTTCTACAATCCGTTCCGCAAGATGTGGGTGTTCAGCCTCAAGGACGACAACCGCAATGGGCGCATGCGACGCTACCGAGAAAGCCGGGACCCTGTGGCGGGCATGAACTGGAAGCGCTTAGATCCGCTCCCGTGGG
The DNA here is from genome assembly GCA_964384215.1 of uncultured Solibacteraceae bacterium. GTDB lineage: Bacteria > Acidobacteriota > Terriglobia > Bryobacterales > Bryobacteraceae > JAJFUV01. Next base: position 28,345 of record CAYLLB010000025.1, read on the forward strand.
TAAGCGCGGACCGCCTGGACCCGCAGCGCGACGATTTGAAGAAACCCTGCCAGCTCTATAACCTGGACGCCGCCGCGTACGAGAGCCTCATGCTGGGGCTATTTACCATCTGGCGTGGCCAGCCCACGGACCGGCCGAAACCCAACGAAGTGATCGCAGCGTACAGCCGCGACGGTTTTCACTGGCATCGTCCCGACCGGCGCGCGTTGGTGCCTGTCTCGGAACACTATGGGGACTGGAATTGGGGCAACGTGCAGTCGGCCGGCGGTTGCTGTGTGACGGTGGGCGACCAACTCTATTTCTATGTCAGCGGACGGGCCGGCGCGCCCGGCACGAAGGATTCCGGGGTGTGCTCGACGGGACTGGCCACGCTGCGGCGGGATGGGTTCGCCTCCATGCGCGCGGGCGATCGCCCCGGAACACTGACCACTCGCGTGCTGCGCTTCAAGGGCACACGGTTGTTTGTGAATGCAGCTGCGCGGAAGGGCGAACTGCGGGTCGAGGCGCTGGACAGGAATGGCCGCGTAATCGAACCGTTCACCCGGGCCGGCTGCGTTGCGGTCCGAGGGGACGCAACGAGCATGGAAGTCCGCTGGAAGAAGGCCGCGAACATTGCTGCCCTCTCCAACCGCGAAGTGCGCTTCCGCTTCCACCTCCGCGCGGGGGACCTTTACTCTTTCTGGACCTGAAGACTCACCGGCAAACTTACTACCACCAGTTCTTCAGGTTGCCGGATGCGTCATACTCCAATTCGCGGGCCTGCCCGACGATTTCAAGCAGGGGATTGCGCTCCACAACATCCCGCAGGTTCTCGCTGATCACCAGCGGCGTCAGTTCCAGCGTGTTGCGGATCCAGACGTAACTCACCGTTTCCTGCTCGAACTTGCCCACGGTCACCCAGATGGTCTCCAGGCACTCGCGGTCGGAGGGGAAGTGGATCGGCGTGCGGATCGAGTTCGGCGTGGAAGCGGTCAGTGAATTGATCAGAGTGACTTTCCAATCGATCTTGCTGATGAGACGGTCCGTAACCACGTCAGAAAGGCCGAAGCCCACGGCATTGCCGTATGTCATCTCGCTCAGGTCGCGCACGAAGATGCGCTCAATGTTCGGACCAGTGTCCCAGGCGTTGTAGTTCCCGTACATGCTGCGGTTCACGACTTTGGTGTCCATGCCGGCGCCGCTGATGTTTTTGCCCACCTCGTCCATGATGAGGATGTCGATTTCGGGAACGGGAATGCGCGCCATCCACGATTTCACCAGCTCGAGCAGTTCCTCTTCCTTCTGCTCCATCACCTCCACCGGCACGGCCGTGAGTTGGGCCGTGTGGTGGTAGGCGTCCTCAAGAATGGCCAAACCGCCGAGGATCTTTCCGGAAGCAAGCACTTGGCGTCCCACGCTGCGGATCACGCGTTCGAGGCCTATCTTGTGGCCGTAAGCGTGATAGCGCTGGGCGCCGTCCAGCTTGCCCAGCCCGATGGCCATCATCTTGTAGAGGCCGCTCTCAATCCTGCCCGAAAAGTCCGTGTGCCATTTGACGCGGCCAATCAGCATCACCCCGTCGCTCTCGAAGGCCGCGCGATCCATGGATGTAGCGATTCCTTCGGGCGTCTTGGCGAGCCGGACCACTTCCAAACTGCTCACGATAGGGCAACCCATACTGGATTCCGTAATACCGAAGTGAGCCAGGACGCCTGCCTGCCCTTCGGCCGTCGCCCCGCCATGGCTCCCCATGGCCGGAAAGATGAACGGACGCATGCTGGCCGACTTCCAGTAGTCCACCACCGCGCGCACAATCACGGCGAGATTGGAGATGCCTCGGCTTCCAACCCCAATGGCGATGCGGCTTCCGGGCTGGAGGCGCGAGGCGAAACCAGCCTGTTCCAGTTCGCGGCGCGCGGTGCCTGGAATGTCTTGGAGGGTCCGGTCCGGAAAGTTCTGACGGACCAAAAGGGCAGGACAAAACGGCATGCCCGATTATATCATCGAGCCTCGAAGCGAACGCTGCGCGCCGGTTAGCGGATATTGTCCTCTTCCCACTCGCGCTCGAGCATTTTGGAGTACTCTCCGGAGGCGTAAAGCTCAAAATGGAAATTCGCGGGAGACGCCGCGGTGAACGGCGTCAGGCTTTGAGTGCAGGCGAAAAAGTGGTCCGCAAAACGATAGTAATGGCGCAGAAAGTTCTCGTTGAGAGCGTCACGTTCGGGGACCTGGGAGAAAACCGCGTTCAACCCCAACGCACGCGTGAAGATGGCTCGGTAATCCACCACGCCCCACTGCTTCAGTTTGTCCTGCACGTGCTGCGGGGGCGCCTCGACCAACAGGGCCGCGAAGCTCTGGCGGCGGAGTCCGCAGCTGCGCAAGACGGGGTCCCGGGCGGCGAAGTCGGCGCACTGGTCGATCCAGCGCGATACGTCCTTGCCAACGTAGTATAACATCCGGATCTCGTAATATCGGCCTTCCAACACCCTGCGCGAAAGCTCTTCCTGCGTATGCTCGGCGGGAAGCAACCCATCGAGCATCAGGCTGGCGCGGGAACTTTCGACCAGTTTGCCGGGTCCCGACGCGTCGGCGAACGGGTGCAGAATCAGAGGGGGTAAGGTCCAGACCCGATCGGCCGGCAAAGTCGATGTTTCGATATTTGGCACCGGATTGGCCATTTTCGCACACATAAGACCGCGTGGTGATACACCACGATGTTTATTTCTCTTCCATTGGGCTTATCGGCGTGAATTCAGCCGAAGATTAGTCAACTTCGCCTGGACGGGCGGCATCCGCCAGGTGTTCGCCCAGTTCCATCACCAGCCGAAGGAGGTCGGCGCTGCCCGCCGCATTGATCTTATCCCAGGTGTCCCTGGGCGTATGGTAGTCGGGATGCAATCCCGAGAAGAAAAATAGCGCCGGCATGGGACGGGCAGCGAAGGCTGAATGATCACTCGCGCTGCAGCCGGGCGGCTCTGCGTACTCCGGTTCCAGCTTGTTTCGCGCGCTCAACGTATTCAGAAACTTACGCATTTTGGCCGATGGCTCACCGCCAATCTGGATGCGCCGCCCACGGATGCGGCCAATCATGTCCAGGTCGATCATGGCCACCGCTTTGTCTAGAGGGAGGCCGGGCTGTTTCACCCAGTAGCTGGAGCCGAGCAGGCCTAATTCCTCGCCGGCAAACGCCACGAACAGGTAGCCGCGCCGGTGTTTCGGCCGCGCCGCCAGGACGCGGGCAAGCTCGATGATGCCCGCGACGCCGGAGGCGTTGTCGTCGGCGCCGTAGTGCGTCTTGCCCGCGGCGGAGGGGTCCATGGAGTACTGCTCGCCGGTTCCGATGTGATCGTAGTGGGCCCCGAAAACCACATACTCCGAAGTTGAACCCTCCAGATAACCCGCCACGTTGCAGACCGCGCGCGGCTCGCCGTAGACCTCTGTTTCCAGTTCCACGTGCAGCGCGCCGGGCAAGTAAAAGCTCTGTGGATGTGGGCCCTTATCCATGGCAGCGGCCAAGCCCTTCAGGTTCTTCCCCGCGACGGCCAGCAGCCGGTCCACGGCGCGGGCTTTGACCTGGACGGCTGGGATTCCCGCATTGCCGGGGCCCACGATGCGGCTGAATGGCTCGAACTCGTCGCTCTCGCCGCTGTGATTGGCGATGTCGTTGACGTAAAGCATAGCGGCAGCGCCGTGGGCGCGCGCATTCTCCGCTTTCCATGGCAACTGCGAATGGATGGTGTAGGCGCGGCCCGCGAAGGGAGCCTTCGCATCAAATTCCCGCGGTTCGTGGCGGAGCACGATCACCACTTTGCCGCGCGCGTCGATGCCGGCGTAGTCGTCGTAACCGTATTCCCGGGCCGTGATGCCATAGCCGGCGAAGACCACACCGGCCGAAACCCTGGCCGTGGCCGAAAAACTCAGGGGCTGGAAATCAGTGTCCGGCCGCAGTTCGTGGGTTTGAACTCCATCCGACCAGCGGAGGCGGTTCGCCCCACCCCGGTGTGGGTTGACCGTCACGCTGAACTGCTGGCAGTACGTTCCGTTCCCGGCTGCAGGCGCAAGGCCCCGTGCACGGAACTCCTCGGCGATGTAACGGGCGGCGGCTTGCAGTTCCGGCGTGCCGTTGCCGCGACCATTGAGACGCTCGCCAGCGAGGTACTTGATGTGCGCCAGGTACAGACCCGGATCGATCCGCGGCTCCGCGGCAGGCACGGAAGCACCGAGTAGAAGTACGGCGACACAAGCGAGGATACGAGGCGATTTCACTGAGGGTTCGCGCCTAGGGGTTCAGCGGGGAAGGGATCTTCAACTCGCAGCAGGCCTGCTCCCCGGCGTTCCTGGCGGTCTTCTGGTAATCGATTTCGTAGTCGATGGCTTGCCGTATTACGCTCCAACCGTGGTTGCCAACCAGCCGGCGGCCGTTGATGAACAGCGTAGGAATGGAATTGATCTGCAAAGCCTTGGCTTCGTCTATGTTCTTCTCGACTTCGGCCAGGGTGGCGCGAGTCTCCAGGCACCGGCCAAACTGCAGCGGTTCGATCTGCGAGCCTTTGCTCGAAACGTACTGGACCAGTTTCTCCTTCACGTTTTGTGGGGTGATTTCGGCCTGATGCTCGAAGGCCCAATCATAGAAGTCCCAGAACGCAGCCGGATTCTGACGGAAGATGCAGCGGCCCGCGATGGCGGCTGTTCTCGCCCAAGGATGAATCTGATCTAGCGGGAAGTCCTTGAAGTAGAGCCTCACCTCTTTCGGATAGGCGCTGAGCAGATTCTGGCGGAGCATCTTGGCTTCTTCCTTGCAGAACGGGCATTCGAAATCGCTGAACATCACCACAACAACAGGCGCGCCCGGTGTGCCCAGGCTGGGCTGGAATTCCGTCTTCAACTTGTCCAGATCCTGGCGGAAAGGGTTGTCCTTGACGTCATAGACCTGGCCGCGCAACATCTTCTGCCCATCCTGGGAGACGTAAAACACTTCGTCCTGCACGGCGCCGCCGGCTGAGGCGTGCACCTGAACCTCAAGGAAGCCCGGGAACGGCGCGGGCTTCGGATCGCGGACTTCAATCTTCACGGGCGATCCCCATAGGAAGAGGTGGCGCACGTAGGCTTCCAGGGTGGCTTTGTCCAGGGCGCTTTTCACGCTTGTGGCCGCCGGCGGGGCCTTCTTCTTGGACGCCCCCACGCCGGGCCGATTCTGCGCTACCAGAACAAGCGCGGCGCCTACGGCAATGACGACCGCGAATCGGGAAACAAGAGCACGCATATATCCTATTATCCTCACGTGAAGGGCCCGATGCGCCACGGCACGAATTCACCGTGGCCCCAGCGCTCGCTGGCGGTCTTGCATCCGGACGCGGTTTCGAGTAGCCGGTCGAAGATTTCGCGGCCCGCCTCCTCGATGGAGATCTCACCGTCCGCGATGCGTCCGGCGTTGAGGTCGATGTTGTCGCGCATGGCGCGCCAGGTGTGCGTGTTGCTGGAGATCTTCAGGACCGGGACGGTGGGGAAGCCGATGGCGCTGCCGCGGCCGGTAGTGAAGGCGATCAGGTTGACGCCGCCCGCGGCGAGGCCGGCAAGCGACACGGGATCGTAGCCCGGGGTGGACATGAACACCAGGCCCGGCGTACGGACGCGCTCAGCATACCGGTAGGCATCCATCAAGGTGCCGGTTCCCCCTTTGGCCGCCGCGCCCAGGGATTTTTCGAGGATGGTGCTAAGACCGCCTTCCTTGTTCCCTGGCGACGGGTTGTCGTTAAACGTGCCGCCGAACTGCGCCAGGTAGGCCTTGTACGCCTGGACAAGGCCCAGAAACTTCTCCGCCACCTCGCGGCTCCTGGCGCGGCGCGCCAGCAGATGCTCGGCGCCGAAGACCTCCGGCGTCTCGGCCAGCACCACGGTGGCGCCGAATCCTGCGAGGACATCCGCGCAAGCTCCCAGCGCCGGGTTCGCCGTGATTCCGGAGAAAGAATCCGATCCACCGCAATTCAGCCCCAGGCACAATTTCGAGGCCGGTAACTCCACGCGACGCTCCGCCGCGGCGCGCTCGATCAGATGCTGGATCTCACGCCTGGCCGCGTCGACCGTGCCCGGCGTTCCTCCGCTGGTCTGCATCGAGAGTCCGATCAGCCGCCCCTCGCGAGCCATCGTGCCATCCATGTAAGCGCCGAGCTGGTTTACCTCGCAGCCCAGACCGACGATCAGCGCGCCGCTGACGTTGGGATGATCCAGCACGCCGTTGATGATGCGCTCGAGCATTTCGGTGTCCGGGCCAATGATTTCTCCGCAACCGTCACCGTGCGGAAACGCCACCACGCCGTCGACGTTCTCCGGAAGGGGCTGGCCTTCATAACTGCGCGCCACGAGATTTGCCGCGTGCGCCGCACAGTTGCTGGCTGCCATCACCGCGATGTAGTTGCGCGTCCCTGCGCGTCCATCCCGGCGGGCATAGCCGAGAAACGAGGGCATAGACGAGGGCGGCGCGGGGAAGGGAAGCGGTTCGGGCGGATACTCGTAAGGCGGTGATAGCTCCTGGTAGGAAATATTCCCCGTGTGCACGTGCGCGCCCGCGGGAATCGCGACACTCGCCAGGCCAATGGCCTCGCCGTAACGCAACACTTTTTCGCCCGCAGCGATGGGTGCAATGGCCACTTTGTGCCCGGCCGGGATGTCCTCGATCATGGTGAGTTCCGCTCCTCCGGCCCGCAGCGTTTCACCCGCCCCCAGAAAGGTCCTCGTCACCGCGACGTTGTCGCGTGCGCTCATTAGGACAAGTTTGTTCTCCGGCGAGCCGGGCTTAGTTATCTCGTACAAGTCCACTTCTTGTCACCTGAATAAAACTGTCTCACAGGTTTGCTCGCCCAAGTGCACGTGCAGTTTCTTGCCCACCGGGTGAATCCAAACACCTTCTCCGCGAGGCACCGGAATTTGCTCGGGTTTTGACACGACGACGAACCGCCGCGTTTCGACGCCCTTGAGCAGCTTACCGATGTGAATGTGCGCGTGACACTGCGTACGCACTTTGGGGCCGTTGTAGGCGAGGCCCCACTGGTCGCCCCAAAGTTCTTTGCCCTTCTGGATGGCAGCCTTCCACAAGGCCGTGCGTTCGGCGGGCGTCATATCCTGCAAGTGGTGGCCGCGCTCGCCGTGCCTTCTCGGCAGCACCAGCCAGCGGTTCGGCTTGCGCGGGTTGTTGTCTTTCACGAAAAAGATGGCGGGCTCGGGCGGTTGCTGCTCGGCGAGGCGGCACAAAGCGCACTCGCGCGCCGCCATGGTTTCGGGCTTGGCGGGGTCGCAAGCGCAGCCGTCCACGCCCGCGACGAGCGGCACGGCGCACAACAGCGCGATTCCCAGTGTTGATGTGGCGCTCATTATACTCAAATGGTGTCCTCCGGTATGTGGAAATGGGTGCTGGTAGCGCTCGCGTTCTATTTTCTCTTATTTTTCGGGCTCTCCGGGATGGGGCTGGTGGGGCCGGACGAGCCGCGTTACGCATCCATTGGCCGTGAGATGGCGAGGTCTGGAGACTGGATCTCTCCCCGGTTGTGGGGCGCGCCGTGGTTCGAAAAGCCCGCGCTGCTTTACTGGATGACCGGTGTCGCCTTCCGCCTCGGCTTGAGTGAAGACGTGGCGCCGCGCCTGCCGGTGGCGCTTGCCAGTCTCGCCTTCATCATCTTCTACTACCGCCTCCTGCGGCGTGAGTTCGATGAGAAGGTGGCCGCGTACGCGTCCCTGATGCTCGCCACCTCGGCCGGCTGGCTGGCCTACAGCCAGATCGCCGCGACGGACCTACCCATGTCGGCGGCCTTCGCGGCGGCACAATTGCTGGCGCTCGGTTGGATCGATCGCGGGGAGAGGCGCGGGTTACTGGTCACGGGCATCCTGATGGGCATCGCGGTCCTCGCCAAGGGCTTGGTGCCGCTGCTGCTGGCCGTGCCGATGGCTTGGATGGGGCGGCGCCGCTGGCGAGACCTGCTGTGGCCCGTGGCGGCCGGACTGCTGGTGGCCGTGCCGTGGTACGCGGCGGTGACCTGGCGCCACGGCTGGCTGTTCTTGAACGACTTCTTCGGCCGCCATCATTTTCAGCGTTTCTCGGAAGATGTGCTGATGCACCAGCAGCCCTTCTGGTTTTACGTTCCCGTGCTGCTTGCCGGTTTGTTTCCCTGGATCCCGATGCTGGTCCCTGTTTTCGACCGCCGGCTCTTCAGCGACCGGCGGGCGCGTTTCCTCGCCGCCTGGGTGTTGTTCGGCTTCGTCTTCTTTTCGGCTTCGACGAACAAGCTGCCCGGTTATCTGCTGCCGCTCGTGCCGGCGGTGACGGCGCTGGCAGGTTTGGCGCTGGCGCGCCTCCCGAATGCCCGCTGGTGCATCGCCTCTGTGGGTGTTCTTCTTGGCGTGCTGCCTGTGGCCGCCCGGGTGCTGCCGGAGGCGCTCGCCGTGGGCCTTTCACGGGCCGGGGGATTGCACGTGTCACCCCGGGTGCTCGCGACGGCCCTGTTCTTCGCGGCGCTCTGTTGGTGGCTAGAAAATCGCGGCCGTCGCGCGGCGGCCCTGGTCATGATCGGCGGGGCGCTGACCATCGGTGTCGTGGCGCTGAAGATCGTCACCTATCCCGCCATCGATCAAGCCGCCTCGGCGCGCCCGCTGTGGCGCGAAATCGAGCCGCACCGCGCTGAAACCTGCGTCGACCAAATGCATCGGAACTGGCGCTACGGGTTGAACTACTACAGCATCACGCCGCTCGCCGATTGCGCCGCGTCTCCACAACCATACCGGGTGGTGCAGGAGCCGGGCACACCGCCGCGGTTCCTGGGACCGGTCCGCTGAAGTTTCCGGACTGCGTCTATTGCTTCTTCAGAGAGGCCTGGATCTTCGCCGCCAGCGCTTTGGTCTCCTTGCTCTCAGGGACATCCTTCAAGGCTTCCAAAGCTTCATTGGCGAACAGCTTCATCTGGTCCGGCTTGTCGAGTTTCATCCGGCCGAACAATTGCGACTGATCATACAGCGCGTTGGCCATGGCTGTCATGAATACCGCGCGGGGCACCTTGACATCGCCCCCCTGGAACATCGCCCGTGCCTTGGCGGTATCCTCGCCGGCACCCACGGCTTTAGCAACTCCGATCAAAATGCAGCGCTCCATCATTCTCTTCTGCGCGGTTTCCTGTTCCGCGTCGGAGAGAAAAATGCCATTGCCCAACTTGCTCATCAGCGCAACCTGGCCGGCGCTGCCCGTGGGGAACGGGAAGCTGAGAACGATCTCGGCTTCCTTGTGACTCTGCCGGAACGCGCGGAACGTCTCGGCGAACTGCAGGGACAACTGGCCCGCCATGTTGCGATAGGTGCTCACGCGCTTGCGGAACGGCGTGGGATTCGCCTTGTTGGCGCGGGCGCCGTACTCGTAGTTGTCGGCCAGCTCCATGAAGGCCTTGGTCATGCCCGACGTCAGGACTAGGCGCCAGGACTGCGCCTTGCTGGTAAATTGGTTGTCAGTCTTGCCGAGTGCATCGAGGTGTGCGGCGGGCTTCAGGTAGTCGGCCGCGGCGTATGTCTCCCGCGCCGCCTGCCAGTAGAACTCCGGCGTGCCTTTCTCTGGCGGCCGCGGGCCTGTGGAACAGGACACCAGCACTAAGCTCAAAGAGATGAGAGCCAACAGCACTAACGACTTGCTTCGATCAAGATGCATTCAATCCTCCTGGGGCTTCTGAATATCATAATCGGAGGTTCCATGCAACACCGCGCCATCCGGCCTTTCAGTACTACAGGCTCGCTGCAGGTTCCGGTTACAGAGCCGATGTTCTTGCGATCAGGTAGTCAGCAATAGCGAGCGCCGCGGTTGCTCCCGGGCTGGGCGCGTTGATCAGGTGCAGGGCGTTGGGGCGCAGCACGAACTCGAAGTCCTGCACCGGCGTGCCTTCCGGCGTGAGCGCCTGGGCCCGGATGCCCGCGCCGCCGGGGCTGAGATGGCGCTTCTCGACGGCTGGTACCAAGCGTTGCAGGGAGCGGCAAAACTCGGACATGCTGAGTGAGCGGTAGAACTCGTAGGTGCACATCGAGGGGTAGCGGATGAGGAAACGCCAGAACCCGCCGAAGGTGAACACATCGGCCACGTCAGCCAGACGGAAGTCCGTCTTGCGGTAGCCCTCGCGCGCCATCGCCAGCACAGCGTTCGGGCCCGCCTCGACGCCGCCGTGGATCATGCGGGTGAAGTGGACTCCAAGGAACGGGAAGCGCGGGTCGGGAACCGGATAGATGAGGTTCCGGACGAGCTTGCGGCCCTCCTCGCTCAACAGGTAATACTCGCCGCGAAACGGGACAATGCGCGTGCGGCGCTTCTCCCCCGCCATGACCAGCACGCGGTCGCAGTGCAGCCCGGCGCAGTTGAAGAAGAAATCGACGCGCTCCTCGCGGTGCCCGGCGCATATCCTCCATCCTGCGCCGTCCGGCTTCAGGGCGTGGACCGGGGACGATGTGAGCACAGACCCGCCGGCGGCTTCAATCAGGCGCTGCAAGGCCTTGCAGACCTGCTCGTAGTCGACGATTCCTTCCTGGGGTACACGGACCGACGCGATCCCCGCCACGTTAGGCTCGATTTCGCGCGTCTCTTCAGGCCCCAACCACCGCAAGCCTTGCAAGCCGTTCTGCGTTCCCCGGTCCAACAGGTCGCGCAGGCGCGGAAGTTCGTCCTCGGAACAGGCCACTACCAGCTTCCCGCACTCCTCGTGGGGCACGCCGTGCTCCTGGCAGAAGTCCTTCATCTGGCGGATGCCGTCCACTGCCAGCTTGGCTTTCAGCGAGCCGGGCCGGTAATACAGGCCTGAGTGCAGTACTCCGCTGTTGTGGCCGCTCTGGTGGCGGCAAACTTCGGATTCCTTCTCGAAGACGATGACGCGGGCGCCGGGGAAGGCCCGGGTCAGCTTGTGCGCGAGCGCCAGGCCAATGATGCCGCCCCCTATGACGGCGTAGGAGTTACCGGTCGTATGCGCCATGTCGGAACTCGCCCTGCTTCAGTGGCGCGAGATCGTCAGTTCGTTCGTGACGTTCTTCACACCCTTCACTTTGCGGGCGAGTTTCGAGGCTTTGTTCTTGGCGCGCTCGCTTTCGACCTTGCCTCGCAGAGTCACTTCACCATTCTTCACCTCGACGGTCAACTGGTTCCCCTTTACGTCCGGGTCGCCCGCCAGCCGGATGCGGACCTTGTCGTAGATCTCGTTGTCGGAAGGCTGATCGGCCCAGACCGTGGCGCAGGTGAAACCCAGCAGAAGAAGAGCAAGAAAGATCGAAAGGGTGCGCATGTTAGTTTTCCTCCAAACCTGCCATAGAACGCCAGTCTATCGCATTCAGAAACTCGGGGTTTTCCCGCCACCCGGGCTGCACTTTCACGAAGAGTTGGAGGAAGATCTTGCGGCCGAGCAGCGACTCCATCTCCAGGCGCGCCGATGTTCCGACGCGCTTCAGCATGCCGCCCTTGGCGCCGATCACGATCGCTTTCTGTCCTTCCCGCTCCACGTAGACTGTGGCCGCGATATTCGTGATGCGCGGCGTTTCCTCGAACCTGTCGACCAGCACCGCCACGGAGTGCGGCACTTCCTGCCGGGTCAGGTGCAGGATCTTCTCGCGGATCAGTTCCGCGGCCAGGTATCGTTCCGGCTGGTCCGTAAGATAGTCGTCCGGGAAATACTGCGGCCCCTCGGGGAGTCTCTTCACGATGGCGGACTTCAACTCTTCCAGGCCCACGCCCCGCAGCGCCGAGATGGGGAAAATCTCCTCGAAGCGTCCCGTGGCGCTATACCGCTCGATGAGCGGCAGCAACTGCGCCTTCTCCTTGACCGCATCCACTTTGTTGAGCAGCAGCAGCACCGGCGCGGCCGTCTTGCCGATCAGTTCGAGCGCTTGTTCTTCGGCGGACTGGAACGGGAGCGTGGCGTCCACCAGGTAAAGCAGTAGATCGCGGTCCTCGAGCGCCTTGCGCACAGTGTCCATCATGCGGCGGTTGAAGGTCGTGTCGGGTTTGTGAATGCCCGGCGTGTCGACGAAAACAATCTGCGCGCCGTCCAGCGTCGACACCCCCTGGATGGCAGTGCGCGTGGTTTGGGGCTTGTCGGCCACGATGGCGACCTTGCTGCCGACCAGGCGGTTAAGCAAAGTCGACTTGCCGGCGTTGGGACGCCCTATGATGGATACGAATCCGGATTTATACATGCGTTTCTTCCGATAGTCGGGATACACGGACCTGCTCGACGCGCAGCTCGTTGCTCGCCAGAACCTCCACACGAATCCCGTCGCGCTCGACCATCTCCCCGGTCTTCGGCACGTGGCCCAGCCACTCTGAAACCAGCCCGCCGATGGTCGTGGACTCGGCCTCGCCGTTGGTCCGCAGGCCGACGAGATCCTCCAGGCGCGCCAGTTCGAAGCTGCCGCTTACTACGTAGCCGCCGCGCTCATCGGGCTTGAGATCCATTCCCGGCTCGTGCTCGTCGCGGATCTCGCCGAGAATCTCCTCGACCAGGTCTTCGAGCGTGACCAGGCCAGCCGTGTTGCCGTACTCGTCGACCACCACGGCCATGTGCGCGCCGTTCTGCTGCATCTCGCGCAGCAGCTCGTCCACCGGTTTGCTCTCCGGGACGAGACTGATGGGGCGCGCCAGCTCTATCACCTGGCGCGTTTCCCGCTCTTGCTGGTCGAGCTCGAACATATCGCGCACGTGCACGAAGCCGGTGATGTTGTCGATGGTGTCCTGATAAACCGGAATGCGGGAATACTGTTCGTTGATGACCAACTGGCGCAACTCCTCCAGGGTGCGATTGGCGGGAAAGGCGACGATGCTTGGGCGCGGCGTCATGACCGCCCGCACTGTCTTGCCCCCAAAGGCCACAACGGACTGGATGAGTTTGCGGTCGTCCTCCTCGATGATGCCTTCCTCGGCGCCGGCGTCGATCAGCGCGTCGATGTGCTCGGCCGGATCGACCTGTTCGTGCTCGGCTTCGCTGGGGCCGCTCAGCTCGGCCAGCGATTGCAGGAATTGCAGCAACGCTCCGAGCGGGCGGGCCGGCAGCGCCATCGCCTTGAGAAGCGGAACCAGTGGCAGCAGCCACCGGCAGGCGCTGCGGCGGTAGACGATGTGCGGGACGGCGTAAGCGGCCACCGTCATGGTGAACAGGGTGAACAGGGAAGCCTCGATGACCGCGTACCAGATCTTCTCTCCGCCCAGCATGGCCGCCACCAGGTACACGATGCCCATGAAGGAAAGGGTGGTGTGCTTTACCATCGAGAAGGCCAGCGCACCGCTGGCTTCGTCCAGCCCGATGGCGTCCTCGAGCGTGTCCTTGAAGAATTCGAGGGCGGCGTATTCGCGGGCGCGCAGCCGCACCGATTCCAGGTAGAGCATCTGCACCAGCGTGGCGAGCGCCAGCGTCAGCGACAACACCAGGACCAGCAGGATCAGAGCGGTGGTCACTGTCGGACCCGTTCGATCAGCCCCGCGGGTAGGCCCAACCGCTTACGCCACAGGGTCTCGGCCCGCGCCATCCGGCCGCGGTCCTTTTCATGATCCATCCCCATCAGGTGCAGCGCTCCATGGAGCATCAGGATGGAAATCTCCGCCTCGAGCGAGTGGCCCCGCTCGGCGGCCTGCTCCCGGGCGCGATCGACGCTGATGGCCATGTCGCCTATGCGGTCGCCGTCCCGGGAGGGGAACGAGAGAACGTCGGTGGCGTAATCTCTGCCGAGGAACTGGCGGTTCAGGCGCCGCAGTTCTTCGTCGCCGGTGATGAGGACGGTGAACCCCGACCCTTGGCAAACCTCGTCTTGAAGGCGTTTTCGGAAATTGCGGATCGCCGCGCGGTGAACCACGCGCGGCGCGCGGAGAAACAGCAGTGAATCGTCGGAGACGGGCATGGCGGCTCTCTAAGCTTCTTCGGTCTCTTCGCGGAGCGGCTCGGCGGGTTCGCCCAGGCGCAGGCTCAACTGGCGGCCCGCTCCGTTGGCGTCCTGGTACTTCTCGTAAGCCTTCACGATGCGTTGTACCAAAGCGTGGCGCACCACGTCGCGTTCGTCGAACTGGACGAAGCTGATGCCCTCCACGTCCTTGAGGACGTCGGCGGCTTCGAGCAGGCCGCTGCGCTTGCCGAGCGGAAGGTCGATCTGCGTGACGTCGCCGGTCACCACCATCTTCGAGTTGAAGCCTTGCCGCGTGAGGATCATCTTCATCTGCTCGCAGGTGGCGTTCTGCGCCTCGTCGGCGATGATGAAGCTGTCGTTGAGAGTGCGTCCCCGCATGAAGGCGATAGGCGCGATCTCGATGGTGCCGCGCTCCAGAAGCCGCTCCACCTTCTCGCTTTCGAGCATGTCGAACAGCGCGTCATAAAGCGGCCGGAGGTAGGGATCCACTTTTTCCTGTAGCGTGCCCGGCAGGAAGCCCAGCCGCTCGCCGGCTTCCACCGCCGGACGGGTCAGGATGATGCGGCTGACTTTCTTGCCGATCAACGCGGCCACGCCCATGGCTACCGCCAGGTAAGTCTTTCCGGTACCCGCTGGGCCGATGCCGAACACCAGGTCGTTGCGCTCGATGGCCTCGACGTACCGGCGCTGGTTGACCGTCTTGGGAGCCAGCAGCTTCTTGCCGAAACTGCGCTGCTTGCTGCTGATGACCAGACGCCGCAGAGTGACTTCGGGATCCTGCGTGACCACTCGCAGGTAGCTGTTGAGGTCACCGTTCGAAAACGTGTGGCCTTCGGCGACCAGGGCCACATAGTCCGCCAGGATACTCTCGGCGCGAGCCACGCCGGCTTCCTCGCCTTCGATCTCCAGGCAGGTGTCGTGCAATCGCGTCACGATGCCGAGGTTCTCTTCGAGCAGGCGAATATTCTCATCCCGGGTTCCGAACAGCGATTCTATTCCTCGGCTTATTTCGACAGTGGCTTTCATCCTTTAGCTTGGGTGCTTACCTCCAGGCAAGATGGCACAAAAGAGGGTGCCGCTGAGCGCTGGGCTCTATGGAGTGGGCTCCGCTGCCGCGGAGGATACAACATCATCCATTGCAAGTATAACATGGCACGGCTCGCGGAACTTCTGAATCGATACCTATAAGTATGGGATTGTAACGCGCTTCGTAGCACTTTAATCCGTCTTGTAGCAATAGTCATGGTTTTCGATGTTGACAGGCCGCACTGTCCATGGCATTCTTGACTTACAAGTACAGTATCTCCTCTGGGATAAGGAAGACACATGAAACCTGTTGTTGTGGCCGCCTTGGCGGTCGTGGGATTGTTGTATCCTGCTTGCGCCGAGGAGCTGACCGGCAAAGCGGTCTTTGAGAGAACCTGCAAGAATTGCCACGGGCCTGAGGGGAAGGGAAACCCCACCGTAGACAGCTTCTGGAAGATGAAGATCCCCCGGCTGGATTCGCAGTACGTGCAGCAGAAAGCGGACGCCGAGTTGAGGAAGATTATCACCGGCGGCATCCGCAAGATGGAACCGGTTCGCATGGATGCGCCTAGTGCGCCTCACCGGGCAAAACTCACAGAACAACAGGTGGACAGTGTAATCGCCTATGTTCGCACCTTGAAAAAGAACTGATCCACGCGAAAGCCGGAGCTTGGTAGCGCCACGTGATCGCAATCGCCCGTCGGCGCGTCAGATTTGAGGGTGTGGTGTCTCTCCAGCACATACAATGGTGGAGTGTCTTATCGCCAGCCATCAGGAGCGACACTTTGAAATCGAACGCATGCAGAGTCATCTGTTTGTTTTTCTGCGCCGTGGCCTTACCGGCGGAGCTAACCCCCGCGAACCTGCCCGAGCGGCTCGATTGGTTCCAGGATCAGGGCTTTGGGATGTTCATTCACTGGAGCATGGACGGCCAGATTGGAGCCGTAATAAGTCATTCGATGGCAGGAGCTTCCGACGATTACTTGAAGCGTTACATTGAGGTGCTCCCACGGACTTTCTACCCCGAAAAGTTCAATCCCGGAGCCTGGGCAAGGCTCGCGAAGGTTGCGGGCATGAAGTACGTCATGTTCACGACCAAGCATCACTCCGGCTTCTGTATGTTCCATACCGCCACCACCAACTTCAGCGTGATGAACACGCCGTTCAAGCGGGACATAGTAGCGGAGGTTGCGAAGGCGTTTCGCGATGAGGGCATTGCGGTCGGATTCTACTTCTCAGCCGACGACTTCTACTGGCTACACAGGCACGGCAAGATGGTCGACCGTCGCCCTGAACTGATGCCGCTCGGGCAACCGGAACTCCTCACCTATGCCAGAACCCAACTGAAGGAACTGATGTCCAACTACGGGCGCGTGGACCTCATGTTCTTCGACGGGCAGGCCAAAGGGCTTACCGATTACGTGTGTGGATTGAGGCCGGACCTGGTGATCACCAGCGGAGGCATGAAGACCACCGAACAGCACATCGCCGGGACGCCTTCCGCCGAGCCGTTTGAAGCCTGTTTCACCATGGGCCAGGAATGGAATTACCGTCCGACCAACGATCCTTATAAAACCGGCGCCCAGATGATCGGCATGCTCATTGAAACGCGCGCCCGGGGTGGCAACCTACTGCTGAATGTCGGGCCCACGCCGGACGGCGAGATTCCCATGGAGCAGGAGAACCGCCTCCGCGAGATTGCGCTATGGAACTTCATCAATGGCGAGGCCATCTACGGGGTGCGGCCGTGGGTAGTGACCAATGAGGGCAACTATTGGTTCACGAAGAAGAAGGACGCCGGCACCGTTTACGTGGCGGTGCGCGAACCCTGGAAGTACACGG
Organism: uncultured Solibacteraceae bacterium; assembly: GCA_964384215.1. GTDB lineage: Bacteria > Acidobacteriota > Terriglobia > Bryobacterales > Bryobacteraceae > JAJFUV01. The sequence goes on from CAYLLB010000025.1 coordinate 45,085, forward strand.
AAAGGAAGGAGATTCGCCTGTCATCCGTGCGCGCAACAGCGGCTACCGAGGTCAGCGTGCTGGGGCAGAGCGGGCAGTTGATCGAATACCGCCCTCAGGTCGACGCCCGGACCACATGGAAGCAGGAAGCCGATGGACTGCATATAAGCGCGGTGCGAGCGCAGCGCTTGTACACCAGTGGCTTTTGGCCCAATCCCGCCGTCCTGAAAATCACGAATGTAAAGCCTGCGCTCCAGCCGCCGAAAGTCGCGACCGGCGGGTGGAAGTGGGATGCCACTGCCAGGGCTGCTACCTTCGAAGGCGAGCTGGTGGATCCGGCCGGATCGGTCTCGCTCGAAGTGGGCTTGGAATACCGCTCGTTGAAGGGTCAGGACGTCAATGAAAGGACTCTGCCCTGGGTGTCCGCACCCTTCGTTCGCCGCAGCGCGCCTGGGCGGTTCTCCGCCACGGTTCAAGGTCTGGAAGCCGGCGAAGCGTACGAGTACCGGGCTGTCGTGAGGCATCCGCTGCTCGCCGTTTACGGAGAGGAGCGGAGGGCTGTCCTGAAGTAGTCCCGGCGCTGGCCTACCGGCGCCGGTGGCCGTGAAAGCGCGGACCGGAGTAATAGTAAAAGCTCGGGCCCCAACCGTAGCCGTAGTAAAACGGCGAGTAGAAATAGGGGTACGGATAAAGGTAAGGATAACCCCAACCCGTGTAATATCCAGGCGCCCGCCGGTACAGTGTGGGACGGCGCTCAACCAGCCTCGATTCGTAGTCCTGCTGCGTCACTGGACGGAACGCCAGCGCGGAGCGCTCCGTGTCTATCGTCAACGGTTGCATGATCCGGAACGTGAGCGTCGCTTCGGGATAGATCTCAGTGGCCCGGCCGCGCGTAACCAACACGCCGATGGCGGCAGCCGCGGCGCCGGCTGCGGCACCTATGCCTGCTTCCGCCCCGCCTTGGGCGATGGCGCCGATGGCCGCTCCCGTGCCCGATGTCGTGGCAATCGCGGTGGCGTCGCGTCCGCGCGTAGTGCCGCCGGAATACTGGATTAGCTGGGTCTGGATCGGCATCTGCTGTCCATCCACGAGCGTGAGTTCGGTCAACTCAACACCCAGGCGCGACTGGCCCCTCACGCGACCGGCCTTTTGTGCCTCAGCGACGCGCCCGGCGACAGTCTGGCCTCGCCGTGCAACGACGTAGCCGTTCGCCACAAGAGGCTGGGCGAGCGTCGCCGAAAAGACATCACCGGCATAGTTATGGTCCGACGAAAGGGGCTGGTCCACGCGCACCATCACAAAGGTGCCCGCAGGCAGAACCAGTTGTGACGGCAGGGCTGGTACCGTCTCACGCGCGGGCTCGGTCGCCCGTCTATCTGGCGAGGACTCGCCCACCTTACGCCATCCGGATTGGGATGGCTGTTCGGGGTCCGGCTCCTGGGCGAATGCCGGAATGGCCCCGGTCAGGCAAGAAGCTAAGGCCAAGGCCAGGAAGTACACACTTGGGGATCTCATTTCATCCCTCCTCACTTGACTTGTCGAGCAGGTTTTATGCCAGGCGCCAGTTTGTTGATCTTATGGGGATTATCGGTCAAGCTGGCTGGTTGTGGGTCGCTTGCTGGTGGTGCATTTCGGCCAGTGGCGGCTGTTCGCTAACGGCTTTGCCCGCGCCGGACGGCGGGTGTTTCAATGTGTGCCCGTCTTGAGGTCAAGACCGTTGGAGCGCTCCGCGGCGGCGGGCTTTCTTTTGAACCTTCGTTCTTTGGATAGCCCCAGGTACTCGGAGAGCTTCAGCGGGGCGAGCGCCCCTTTCCTCAAGCCGCGCTGCACCGCGCGCTGATACCGGCGCAGGACTCTTTCCCAGTTTGAACGGCTCAGGTGACAACTCTCGATGTCCAGCAGGATATCCATTTCCCAGCGTTCGAATGTGCTGCGACGCAGGCCTTCCCCCAGCAGTTCTTCCATCAGGTGGTTGAACTGGGCCAACATCTCCTCGCAGCCGGGTCGCTCAGCCATGTGAGTGCTAATGGATAGATCGTCCTCATCCTTTTGAAACGTTAGCGAGGGCGGCCCCCGGATACGCCGCAGCATTCGTGGTATCCTGCAACTTGGGTTGGATGCTGGCTGTTTGCCCGTTCCTGCGCTATTCCTCCCTCAGACCATTCTTCCGGCCACGTCCACGGCGGGCAGGTCTTCCGCACTCATCTTGTTGACCGCCACTCGGGGCGACAATATCCGGCCCAGCTTTACAGAGAGGGCCGGGAGTGTTCCTGGGTTGCGGTTTTCCCTACCGGGCCGATCCGCAGAATCGAGGGCTAAGTGGACGAGACCTTCACTGTAGACCTCGCTAAAGGGAATCCCTGAATTAGCCGATAGAACGTGTGAATCGGTTCACCAGAGATCCCGGCTTGATTGTAAACCTTCGAGGACTCTGCGGCCTAAGCAATCAGAGCCGCGCCGAAAGGAGTAACGGCGAATTGCGACGCCTGTCCTGGTCGAAAGTGGGAACCAAGTGGAGCATTCTGCTCCTGGCGCCCTCCGTCCAGAGCGTACCCACCGAAGCGCGATTGCACCGGTGCGAGGCGGAGCACTACGGCCGTTACCTCGGAGAATTGCAGCGGCTGCGCGGTCGAATCTACGTCGAAGACGGGGCCGTGGGTAGTGAGCAACTCACGCCGGATGGTAGGCACGAGGCACCGGCGGATCTCGAGAGCTGGCACATTCTGGCGGTCGATGGGGACGGCCGGGTGGGCGGCTGCGCCCGTTATCTTCCTCACGGCAACGGCATCCCCTTCCAGGAACTGGCTGTGGCCAAGAGCGCGCTGGCTCGTGACCCGGTCTGGGGGGACGCGTTGCGGGAGGCGGTAAACGCGGAGATGGCGCTGGCGCGACACTTGGGCGTGCCCTATGTCGAAGTGGGCGGATGGGCCCTCGGGCATGAATTGCGCAACACCACGGCGGCCCTGCACATCGCCCTGTCCACTTACGCCTTGGCCAGGGTGCTTGGCGGCTGCATAGGCATTGGCACCGTCACCCAGCGGCACTTCTCATCCACCATTCTGCGGAGAATCGGCGGCGCGTCGCTGAGGGGTGCCGGCTGCGAACTGCCCGCTTACTACGACCCGGCCTACGGCTGCATGATGGAAATCCTGGGCTTCGATTCGCGCTTCCCGGACGAGCGTTACCGGGAATGTGTCGCGGCACTCGAAGCGTCGTTCTCTTCCGTTCCTATCGTTAGTACCCCCAGATATAGGCACACAGAGGTTTATCCCATGAGTCGTCCCACGCCGGATCTGGCCGCCCTAGCGCAGGCCCTTACAACGAACCATGAAACCCAGGTTGACAGCCGCCTGAACGCGGCCTGCTCGGACTGGACCGCCGCCATTGGAGAGGAGTTCGTGGTGCGGGACGCGGCCACTCTTCACAGCGCCGCCACAGCTACATTCCTGACCACGCAGAGCGTCCCCGCAGTGATCCTTCCCGGGGACCGCGAACAGGTTCGGGAATGCCTGAGGATCGCGGCCCGGCATGGGGTCCCCGTGCATCCCGTTAGCAGCGGGAAGAACTGGGGGTACGGTTCGCGCGTCCCGGCGAGCGACGGGTGTGTGCTCATGGACCTCAGCCGCATGAACCGTATTCTGGATTTCAGCGAAGAACTGGCCTATGTCACGGTGGAACCCGGCGTCACGCAGCGCCAGCTTCTCGAATTCCTGCGAGAGCGCAAGTCCGGACTCTGGCTGGACGCCACCGGCGCCAGCACCGAATGCAGCCTCATCGGCAATGTGATGGAGCGGGGGTTCGGCCACACGCCCTATGGCGACCATTTCTCGTACGTGTGCGGCCTGGAGGTGGTTCTGCCCAACGGGGAGGTGGTGGACACCGGCTTCTCCAGGTTCCCCGGCGCCGCCACGGCCGCCGTACACCGTTGGGGTTTCGGCCCCAGCATCGACGGACTGTTTTCGCAGTCCAGCCTGGGCATCGTCACGCGCATGACCGTCTGGCTGATGCCCGCGCCGGAATACTTCCAGGCCTTCTTTTTCCGGTGCGACCGGGAGGATGGGTTGGCGCCGCTCATCGATGCGCTTCGCCCCTTACGGCTGAGTGGGGTGCTGCGCAGTGCCTCTCACATCGGGAACGATTACAAAGTTCTCTCCGGCATCCGCCAGTACCCTTGGGAGGAGACGGGGGGGCGAACGCCCCTGATGCCCGAACAAATGGCCCGCTTCAGGCGCGAACTGAATTTTGGCTGCTGGAATGGTTCGGGCGGTCTGTACGGCACGCGCGCCCAAGTGGCCGAGGCCCGGCGCCTGGTGAAGCGAGCGCTGGCGGGCAAAGTGAGCCGCCTGGAGTTCCTGGACGATTGGAAACTGCGCTGGGCGGGACGTGTGGCGGGACCTTTCCGTTTCTTTACGGGGTGGGATCTGAGCAAAACGCTGGAACTGCTATATCCGGTCTACGACCTCATGAAAGGCATTCCCACGAATGCCCCCATCAAGAGTTCGTACTGGAGAAAGAAAACAGCGCCTCCCGAGGACCGCGATCCTGACAGGGACGGCTGCGGCCTGCTGTGGTGCTCGCCCACGGCGCCCGCGGAAGGCGGACACGCCACCCGGCTTATGGACCTGGTCAACCGCACGACGCTCTCTCACGGCTTCGAGCCCATCGTCTCCATCACGATGCTGACCGAACGGAGCATCTGTTGCGTCGTCAGCATCAGCTACGACCGCGACGTTCCGGGCGAGGACGAACGCGCCATGGCATGCTACAAACAATTGGTGCACAGTCTGGGTGAACACGGCTATCCTCCCTATCGCCTCGGCGTACAGGGCATGTCGGAGATGGACAGCCATACCGGCTATGGAAACTTTGTAGGAATGCTCAAGCGCACCCTGGATCCGGCAGGAATTCTGGCTCCGGGCCGCTACCAGCCGGCTGCGAACCGCCCCACTCTGGTGCTGGAGAAGCCCCGCGAAAAGGCAACCGCCATGACGGCGGCCACCGGTGAGCTGAACAATCGTAGTACTAAACCTCTAGTGCAAGCATAAGATTAGCCTTGACCCTTACCAGGACTCCGGTTACACTCTAATCTGCGAGGAGCCACACAATGAGACTTCTGACTGGGAAGTGTCTTGTTGTATCTGCGGCGATTGTTCTCTTTCTGGCTTCACTGGCCAAGGCTGGACCGGTAGTGGGGACGCTGGACTTCGGTGGTTCAGTGACAGTTACTGCCACAATGATCGACTGGCTGCCAACGGGTGGTGGATTTGGCAATATAACGGTCGACTTGGCGGGACCGTCGTCTACAGGCTATTTTGCGGGACTTGGCGGGACCGGAGTGATGTTGGACCTGAATTCCGCTACGAATCCTGCCGGTGTAGCTTGGCCCCCCATATCGAATTTTCTGGTTCTGTCGGCCGATCCGACTCTCAGTTTCGAGTTGCAGTACATTAGCCAGGGGATCTGGAGCTCAGCCGACTGCGCCACTCTTCCTGCAGTAGCGGGGCAGAACTGCACGCCAGCTTTTCCGCCGCCGAAATCTCCCTTCAACCTGACGAACCTGACGGCCAGTTCGTCGCAAGTGTCCATGACCTTAGGTGGAATTATCTACCAGTCGGGAATTCCGGTCTCAAGTTTCACTGGCGTATATACTGCGCAGTTTGTCGGCATGAGTTACCAGCAGGTTCTCGCCGCGCTCGAAACCGGTGGGTCTGTGAGCACTACCTTCTCTGCAAGCTTCGACGCGGAGCCTATCCCCGAACCGGCGACTGCGTTTCTGATGTTTGGCGCGCTGGCGGCGCTGTCTTTGGTCCGGCGATTCCGGAAAATCTGAGCCAGCCTTCTCCGCTGTGTTCTTCTCGCGCTGCGCGCTTGGACGCAAGGCCACGTCCGGCGCGCAGCGTTTTTGCGTTCAGGGGACCGAGGAATTCGTCTTCATCAAATGGACCACCATTGGCCGGGACGAAGCGCCGGAAGCTTGAAAGTCCTCTGACCTTCGGGTAGCGACAAGAGCAACTCCTTTGCTTTCAACCCAATAGACCGCGAAGCGAGTTCCACGTTGCGCAGGCCGGTTTCCGCGGAAGCGTATTTGCGCGGATCCAGTCCCCCGATGCCGTCTGGCGGCTTCATATTTGGAGCCAGGGGGCCATCCCCCAGGGCGGAAAGCTCGACCAGGTCGGGATAGAAGAACATCATGTTGGACGTCTCCCATTTGGCGGCGTGGTCCGTGCCGGATTCGGCGGACTTGCTTAAGGTGATTTCCCAGAGTCCGATTCCCGCGACGGTGCCGTCGGCCACCACCGGCGCCAGCGCCTGATTGATCATGTCGATTTGTCCCTGCACGTTATGGCCGGAGACGCCCATAATTACGCGCACTCCCATCCTCTTCAGGCGCTGAAACAGGTGAGTGAGAACGGGTATCAGGGACTCCTTGGGGAAACCGTCATGGAAGTAAACGGGCGGATAGACAGCTCCGCCGAACTGTTCCGCCGTCTTCACCAGAATCGCGTGAGCCTTCAGCGCGTCGTTCCCGAGGGGCAGATGCAATCCGTGCCATTCAATCAATCCGAACGGCACATAGACCACGGGAAAACCGCGCAGCGCTTTTTCCAATTGCCCAGGCCGCATGAATTGCATCTGCAATGCAGGGGACAAGTCCGGTTTAACCGGCTTCGTCTGACCCGCTGCGTCAGAGGCCTGAACAATACAGCCGGCCGCGGCGGCCGAATTCACAAAACGCCGGCGGGATATCCGCGGGCGCCCGAATGCCGTAAATGCCCGTGTCTCGTTCATACCGGTCCACCTCCCGCTATCGGGTCTCCTGCATGGCCTTTTCCAGCAGTTCGACGAATTTTTTCACTTCCGCCTCGAAGAAGTCCTTTCCGAAGCGCGCCGTGCCTTCCAACGCGTCCCTGCCGACGCCGCGGAATGCCTCGGGACGGTCCAGACGTCCTACGTGGACTAGGCCGGGCCGCAAAGCCAGCATCAGGGCGGTTTCCTTCTTGCCGCCGTGGTCTACCGAGGTGTCAGCGGGGTGACACCAGGGGCCGAGCGCGAGAATGCGCGTCTTCGGGAACCGCTCCATGACTCCGGCGGCGATCTCGCGGAGAATGGGCTCCAACTTGGACGGCCAGTGGCCCGCACAGGCGACAACCCACCGGATTTCCTGTTCGGCCAGGCGCGTGAACACATCGGTCATCAGCGCCCGGAAGGTTTCCTCACGCACCAGTATGCTTCCAGGCCACTTCTCATGGCCGTGGGGGCTCCAATGGCTCGGCGGAAGCACCACGCCGCCGGTTCGAGCAGCCGCGGCGAGACAGAACTCGTGCGCGTGGATGGCGTCTGTGGCCAGGGGTAGATGCACGCCGTGGAATTCGAGCGTGCCAATGGGCAAGTACACCAGCGATTTCAACTCAAGCGCGGCCTTGAGGTCCGAGGCCGACATCTCGTCCCACCTGTGGACCGGGGCCGGCGTAGTCCGGGCCGCAGCCCCGCACAGCGAACCGAGCCCCAAGGCTTTGACCAGCGAACCGATGAAGGAGCGCCGCCGGGCGCATGGCAACGCGGCTACCGGTCGAAACGATCTCTGGATATTCTCCATCCCTCACTCCTCCTCTCTACGACTCTGGATCATCTTACGCCAAATCTCCGCTGGCGAAATGATCACATCGGAGGCGATTAGGTGTATATTGCCTAGTGACCTTTACCGTTCGCAAGGGAGACAGATGAGCACCAATCACAACCGCCGCGAGTTCGTGAGCGCCGCAGCCACGACGGCTGCGTTCACCATTGTTCCGAGACACGTGCTCGGAGGGCAGGGCACCGTAGCGCCCAGCGACAAGATTACCCTGGGCTACATCGGCACCGGAACGGAGGGCCTGCGCGAGATGCTGCCTCTGCTGACGCTGCCGGAAATCCAGATCGTCTCCGTATGCGATCCAAGCAAGGAGGCCGTCGGGTACCGGGACTGGTCGGAGACGTCGCTGCGCGACTCGATCCGCCGCGCCATCGGGAATCCAAGCTGGAGCGCCGGCGAGGGCGTGATTCCGGGCGGCCGGGACGTCGGCAAGGAAGTCGTCGAGGCCTATTACGCAAAAGAACGGCCGGGCAGCGGATACCGGGGCTGCTCCGCCTACGCGGACTACCGCGAGATGCTGGACAAGGAGAAGGACCTGAACGCTGTCAGGATCATGACGCCGGATCACCTGCACGGGGTCATCAGCATCGCAGCCATGAAGAAGGGCAAGCACGTGATGGTGCACAAGCCGCTGGCGAACCGGCTGAAGGAAGCGCGCTTGGTGATCGAGACGGCCCGCCGGACGGGTGTGGCGACGTATTTCCTGCCATGGGACGCCAACGGCTCGATGGGGCCGGTGATGGGTTGGATCAAGGACGGTGCGATCGGCAAGCTGCGGGAGGTGCACAACTGGTCGAACCGCCCCGTGTGGCCGCAATACGCGACGATTCCTGACGACAGGCCTCCCGTGCCTCGTGGATTCGATTGGGACCTCTGGTTGGGACCGGAGGCGGACCGGCCCTACCACCCCAACTACACCCATATGGTGTTTCGAGGCTGGTACGATTTCGGCGGCGGTTCAATGGCGGACATGGGCCACTACAGCCTGTGGACGGTCTTCAACGCGCTGGAACTCTCCGGGCCCACAAGCATTGAACCGATGCTGAGCCACCAGTGCCGCATGAACGGCAACACGTCGATGAAGATCAAGAACGATTATTCGTTCCCGATCGCCAGCACGGTACGCTTCAAGTACCCGGCGCGCGGGGAGCGCCCGGCCGTGGACCTGATCTGGTACGACGGCGGGATGAGGCCGCCGGTGCCGGAGGAACTCGATGAGGACGGCAAGGAGCTACCGCCCGAAGGGATGATGTTCGTCGGGGACAAAGGCAAGATCCTGGCGGGATTTCGCGTGGAGGAACCGCAACTGATTCCGGCCAGCCGGATGCGCGGATATCAGGTTCCACTGCCGCCTCCCAAGCGCCGACGGGAGCCGGGCGAGATGTCGCCTGGGATGCGCCAATGGATCGCCGCATGCAAGGGCGGGAAGCAGTCGCCCGGGTGCTTCCTCAATGCGGGTCCGATTTCGGAGGCTGTTAACCTTTATGCCGTCGCCCTGCGCACAGGCCGCCGGTTGAAGTATGATGCCGATGCCGTGAAGATCACGAATCTGCCGGAAGCGAACCAGTACCTGGCGCGCGAATACCGGAAGGGATGGGAGCCCGAATTGTGATGAGGAAAATCATGACGAGACGCAATTTTGTATGTACCGGGGCGGCAGCCGCCGCATGCCTGCCGCTCAAACTAGAAGCAGATCCTCTGAACCTGCCGGTAGGCTTTCAAGTTTATCCGGTCAGGGATTTGATTGCGAAGGATTTCGCGGGCACGTTGAAGCAAATCGCCGCCATAGGGTACAAGACGGTGGAGATGTGCTCGCCTTCGGGCTACGCCAACTCGGGTTTCGGTTCCCTGGTTGGAATGAAGCCCGGGAAGCTGCGCGATGTAATCGAGTCGGCGGGTCTGCGCTGCGTGAGTTCGCACTTCCAGTTTTCGGAAGTAAAGGAAAACACCCAGGGGCGGATTGACTTCGCCAAGGCACTGGGACTGAAACAGATGATCATCGCGAGTCTCGGCATGCCGAAGGGCGCGACGATCGCCGAGTGGACCCGGGCCGCCGAGGAGATGAACCTGCTCGGCGAGAAAACGAAGAAAGCGGGAATCCAGCTCGGCTTCCACAACCACGACGGGGAGTTCGAGGAGGTCGACGGTGTCCTGATTTTTGACGCGCTCATGAAGGCGTTCGATCCACAACTGGTCAAGAATCAGTTCCAGGTGTCGGTGATCAGGCTCGGTTTCGCGGCCCCGCCGTTGTTCGAGAAATATGCAGGGCGATTCATTTCGCTGCACCTGATGGATTGGTCTGCGGCCGAGAAACGCCTGGTGCCGGTGGGGCAGGGAGTGGTCGACTGGAAGGCTCTGTTCGCCGCGGCGAAGAAGGGCGGGGTGAAGAACTACTTCGTCGAAATGGGGATGGACGCTCTCAAAGAGAGCTATACGTACCTGCACGAGTTGCAGGTTTGAGGGCGGAGACAGCCCGCGTGTTGCGCCAGTGCTGTATTGTGTCCAGCACTACGTCGAATCACATCCTAAACTCCGCAGACTTCTCCCAGTTTCCCGTTCCCGGGTCCTTCCGCCGATCGGATTGCGTGATAGACTTTCGGCATGCGACGGCGTGAATTCCTTGCAGCTTCATCAATGGCATTGGCGGCGCGCACTTGGGGGGCGAGCGCTGCTACTGGAAGACGGAATGTGCTTTTCATCGCCTCGGATGACTTGCGGCCGCAGTTGGGCTGCTACGGCCACGCGCGGGTCAAGTCCCCCAACATCGACAAGCTGGCATCGCAAGGCCTGCGCTTCGATCGCGCCTATTGCCAGCAAGCTGTGTGCGCGCCCACACGGGCGAGCCTTCTGACGGGAACCCGGCCAGACACCACGCGCGTGTACGATTTGCAGACGCCGCTCAACACTGTCCGGCCAGACCTGGTGAGCCTGCCGCATCACTTCCGCAAGCATGGCTATGAGACGATTTCGTTGGGCAAGATCTACCACCATGAGAATGAGGATCCGCAAGGCTGGAGTGTGGCGCCATGGCGCACAAGGGGCGGCCGGGGTGACGACTATTGGAGATATCTGGATCCCATCTCGCTCATCGGGGTGCGGCAAAACGACGCGGTTCTTCGCGCGGCCTATGAGCGGAATTTGAAGTCCGGAAAGAAAGTTGCTCCGCCGCTCTATGGCCGGGGCCCGGCCTTCGAAGGTCCGGAAGTGGCTGACAACGATTACCCGGACGGCAAGACCTGCGACAAAGCGATCGACGAATTGCGGCGGTTGCGGGACAGGCCGTTCTTCCTCGCGGCCGGATTCTTCAAGCCGCACTTGCCGTTCAACGCGCCGAAGAAATATTGGGACCTGTATTCGCCGGAGGACATTGAACTGCCCTCGCGCAATGAGTGGCCGGAAAACATGCCGCCGCTGGCGGGTTCCGATTGGGGCGAACTGAGAAGCTACATAGGGATTCCGCCGAAGGGTCCAGTGAGCGAGGGCACCATGCGGATGCTGATCCACGGCTATTACGCGTGCGTGAGTTTCCTGGATGCCCAGGTGGGACGCCTGGTCGAAGAACTGGACCATCTGGGCCTGCGGGAAAACACCATCGTCATCCTGTGGGGCGACCACGGTTGGAAGTTAGGCGATTACGGCGCCTGGTGCAAGCACACCAATTTCGAGCTTGACACGCATGTTCCGATGATTTTGTCGGTGCCCGGCCAACAGCACGCCGGAAGCTCGACCAGCGCACTCGTGGAGTTTGTCGATATCTACCCAACGCTGGCCGAGGCGTGCGGCCTTGAGGTTCCGGCGCAGTGCGAGGGCAAGAGCATGATGCCGCTGCTCGACAATCCGCAGCGCAGGTGGAAGGCCGCGGCCTTCAGCCAGTATCCGCGCGGCGGCATTATGGGCTACACCATGCGGACGGAGCGGTGGCGTTACACGGAGTGGATTTCGCGGGAGACAGGCGAGGTGACCGCAAGGGAGTTGTACGACCACTTGACGAGCGACGTGCCGAGCGCGAATCTGGCGGATTTGCCGGAGCAGGCTGCGCGAGTGCGGGAGTTGTCGGCGATGTTGGATAAAGGTCGCGGGTGGCGCAAGGTGAGAGAACAGGTGTAACGAGTCGTGGAAACCTGTAGGGAAGTAAACTGAGCAGTAACTGGAGAGAATGCCACCATGACTTCTTACCGAATCTTCGCAGCCGCCTTCGCAGTGTTCACGCTCGGCGCTTCCGGCGCCTGGTGTCAGCCGTCCTTGCCCGAACCTCTGGGTCCGCCCGCGGGAGAAGTTACGCTGGCGCCCAAGCTCGCCTGCACAGATCTTTACAGTCTCTCGGGGTACGAGTTCACGGTAGCCACAGCTACGGTCATCCCCGCGGGTGAAAACACGCGGGAATACTGCCGCGTCACGGGCCAGGTTCTTCCCGAGATCCGCTTCGAGGTGAATCTGCCCACCGCGTGGAACCGCCGTTTCTTCATGGCCGGCAACGGCGGCTACGCGGGCAACACGGTAGACGGCCCGTTGAAGCCCGGCGCCAGGAATACGCAGGTGAACCGAGGCTTCGCCACCGCAGTCAGCAACGCCGGCCACGAGGCATCCGCGGAACCTTGGGCGTCGTTCGCCATAAACCGGCAGAAACTGCTCGACTACGCGTTCCGTTCGCTCCACGTCACCGCCGTGACGGCCAAGCGGCTGATCGCTGCGTACTACGGTGTGAAACCCACGCGGTCGTACTTTGAAAGCTGCTCCAACGGCGGCCGGCAGGCGCTGATGCTGGCACAACGCTTCCCGGAAGACTTCGACGGGATCATCTCCGGCGCGCCCGTACTGGCTTTCACCGACATGATGATCCGTTTCGCCTGCACGGCGCAGGCGCTTGCCGCCGCGCCGATTCCATCCCAGAAGCTCTCCGTTCTGGCCGACCGCATCTACGATCTCTGCGACTCGAAGGACGGCTTAAAAGACGGGCTCATCGACGACCCGCGCCGATGTGATTTCAGGCCCTCGCGCGACCTGCCGAAGTGCGCGGAGGGCACGGACTCCTCGAACTGCTTCACGGCTGCACAGATCGGTGCACTGGAGAGAATTTACGGGGATGTGGTGGTGGACGGGAAGCGCGTCGTGCGGGGCTGGCCGGTGGGCGGCGAGGCGGCGGATGCCAAGGGCCACCGCGGCTGGCAGAACTGGATCATCAGGGATGAGGGCCAGAGCATTTCCGCGGCTTTCGCGGAGAGCTTCTTCCGCTATATGGCGTTCCCCGAGAAAGACCCCAATTACAAGCTGGCGAATTTCGACGTTGCCAGGGATCCCGCCCGCCTGGAGTGGATCCGGAACGTTGTCGATGCCACCAACCCGGACCTGTCACGGTTCAAGAGCCATGGCGGCAAGCTGCTGATGTGGTACGGATGGTCCGACGAGGCGCTGAATCCCTTGAGCGGAATCGATTACTACGAGAGCGTGCTCAACCGCATGGGTCCGTCCACACCGGAGTTCTTCCGCTTCTTCATGGCGCCCGGCGTGTGCCACTGCGGCGGAGGCATCGGCGCCAGTCCTTCCGACATGCTCACCCCGCTGATGCAGTGGGTGGAGCAAGGTGCCGCGCCGGACAGCATACTCGCTTCCCGCAGAATCGACGGAAAGGTGGTGCGCACGCGTCCTTTGTGTCCCTATCCTCAGGTGGCGAGGTACAAGGGGAACGGCAGCATCGACGACGCCTCGAATTTCGCCTGCGGGGCGCCACTGGAGCAATAACACCATAAAAAGAGAAGAACATCGCTTCGACGCAGACCGCTGGGTGCGAAGGCCAGAGGACGGGTTGCTGGTGCTATACTCACACGCGTTGGAGGGAGGAAGTTGCGGATCCTGTCTTTTGTGGCGGTGATGTGGTGTCTCGTTGTTGCGGATCTGAACAACCACAACGTTGCAGATCGAAGACGTACTGAGTTTGCGCCCACTCCAGGCACCAGCGAGAGGCTGTCCCCTTGGGCGATGTTAGCCTTGACTCCACCCGCAACCAGCGCGCCGGCCGCGGTTCAGATCGCGCCTATCACAGTGGATTACCCGGCTGACGGTTCAATCTTTCCACCAGACTTCACAGCACCAACTTTTCTGTGGCGCGACGCAAGCAAGGCTGCCGCCGTGTGGCAGATCGAGGTTGCGTTCGGAGATGGCTCGTCTTCCCTTAAGGTTGGGCCTGCGGGAGAGCCCTTGCGAATTGGGGAGATCGACCAACGTTGCGTGGCAAGCACGAATGAACTACCTCAATTGACGCCGCAACAGGCCGGCACGCGAACCTGGCGGCCTGAGCTCTCGATTTGGGAGATCATTAAGCGACGGTCGGTCCAGCATCCCGCTACGATCACCATCACAGGATTCCGATCTGCCGACTCCGGGGAAGTCATAAGCCGGGGACGCGTGAAGATCCGGACCGCGACGGAGCCGGTTGGGGCCCCGATCTTCTTTCGCGACGTTCCGCTGATGCCATCAGAGGCGGAAAAGGGAGTGATCAAGCCGCTGGCCTCGAAAGCCGTGCCCCTGATTGCGTGGCGTCTGCGCAACGTGAGCGAGCCTCGAAGCCGGCTTCTGATGCAGGGACTCCACACTTGCGCCAACTGCCATTCCTTCTCCCGCGACGGCAAAACGCTAGGCATGGACCTGGATGGCCCACAGAACGATAAAGGCTTGTATACCATCGCTCCCGTCCGGCCGCAGATGTCCATCCGGAATGAGAACGTCATAGCGTGGAGCACCTTCCGGGACAAGGTTCCCTCCGAAGCCCGGGAGGGCTTCATGTCGCAGGTGTCGCCGGACGGGCAGCACGTGATGACCACCATCAAACCGCGCGGAACAGACAAGCTGCGCTTGTATTATGTGGCCAATTTCAAGGACTACCGCTTCCTGCAGGTGTTCTATCCTACGCGTGGCATCCTGTTCTGGTACAGCCGGCGAACCGGCCAGCTAATGCCGTTGCCGGGCGCGGACGACCCTCGCTACGTGCAGGCAAACGCTGTCTGGAGTCCCGACGGAAGTTACCTGGTGTTCGTCCGGGCGGCAGCGCGGGAACCGTATCCGAGCGGCCGGAAGGCGGCGGAATACGCCAACGATCCGAACGAACCCCCAATCCAGTACGACCTTTACAGAATCCCCTTCAACGGCGGCAGGGGAGGCCGTGCTGAACCGATTGCCGGCGCCTCCCGGAATGGGATGAGCAACAGCTTCCCCAAGATCACTCCGGATGGGCGCTGGATCGTGTTCGTGCAGGCCCGAAACGGAATGCTGATGCGTCCCGATGGTCAGCTCTACATTGTCGCGGCCGCCGGAGGCACGGCGCGGCGGATGCGCTGCAACACGCCGCTGATGAACTCCTGGCACAGCTTTTCGCCCAACGGCTGCTGGATGGTCTTCTCATCAAAGAGCCGCTCGCCATACACGCAGATGTTTCTCACCCACATCGACGAGAACGGCGACGACAGCCCGCCGATTCTGATCGAAAATGCCACCGCCGCCAACCGCGCGGTGAACATCCCGGAATTTGTGAATATCCCGCCGGATGGCTTACAGAAGATCGACGCCCCTGCTACCGAGTTCTACCGTTTGTTTGACGTCGCAGCGGGACTCGCCGCCAAGGGCGAGTACGAAGCCGCCATTGCCGAGTGGCCGAAAGCGATTGCCCTCAGCCCCAAAGATGCCCGCGGCCGTAACAGCTTCGGTTTCTCCCTTGCCAGGGCGAGGAGATTGGACAAAGCGATCGAGCAATACAGACGCGCTTTGGAGATCGAGCCGGAGTACCCTGAGGCCGAGTGTAATCTTGGGATGGCGCTGGCTCAGAAAGGTTTGCCGGGCGAGGCCATCCTCCACCTGGAAAGAGCATTGAAGCTAAAGCCGGAATACGCGGAAGCCCACAATAACGTCGGGGTTGTCCTGGCAATGACGGGGAAATTGGACGAAGCGGTTGCCCACTATCGGAAGGCGTTGGAGTTGACTCCCAATTATGCGGAGGCGATGACGAACCTGGGGCTTGCCCTGTCCGCGGCGGGAAAGCCGGACGAGGCGATCGAGCGTCACCGGAAGGCTCTGGAGGTGAAGCCCGACTACGCCGACGCTCATGCCAATCTGGGCATCGCGCTGGCTCGCGCAGGCAATCTCGACGAAGCGATCACGCACCTTGAGCAGGCGGCGTCCCTGAAGCCCGAGCGTGCCGAGATTCATTGCGTCCTTGGTAGCACGCTGCTTCGAGCGGGCAGGCTGGAGGCGGCGGCGGCAGCACTGGAAAAGGCGCTGACGCTGAGGCCCGGATACGCGGAGGCTCACTACTACATGGGTGATACCCTTTCGCTGCAGGGCAGGACCGCTGAGGCGCTTGCGCAGTGGCGCAAGGCGCTTTTATCGGAGCCGAAGCACTGGCCTGCCATGAACCAGATCTCCTGGATGCTCGCAACCAGCATGGATGCGCCGTTGCGGAACGGTTCGGAGGCGGTTGATCTGGCGGAAAAAGCGATGAACCTGTCTGGCGGCCGGGAGCCAAAGATCCTCGTTACGCTGGCTGCCGCGTACGCCGAGGCCGGGCGGTTCAGTGACGCCATGGAAATCGTGCGGCGGACGAGACAGATTGCCGAAGAGCAGAGGAATGAACAGCTTGCGAACGGCCTGGACATGATTGCCAGGCTCTTCGAGGCAAAGACGCCACTTCGGGTGCCGCCTCCGCGGTGAGTGAGGGGCATCCCCTTTGCCTCGCGCGGTCGAAGATTCGTCTTGAGGAGTCTAGCATGCGAAATGACCGATATCGCGTCCCGCGGCGTGCTCTTTGTTTCGGGCTTGTGGGGCCCGCGGCAGCAGAAAGTATGCAACGGCAGACAGATCCACGGATACTCGGGTCCGAGTGGAATGTTTTGGATTTCGGGGCGACGGCCGACAGCGTGACCGACAACACCCAAGCTTTCCAGCGGGCGTTGAACGCCGCTGGAGAGGCACGCGGCGGGGTCGTCCGCATTCCCGGTGGACGATACAGCTTCTCCGGATCGCTTCGCGTGCCGAAGGATGTCATCCTTCGTGGACTCTTCAACACCCCCACGTCGCATTCCCTCGCGCAGACCGGGCAGAAACCGGAGTACGGAACGGTGCTGTTGCCCAAGGCAGGTGCGGGATCGGAAGAAGGCCCTGCGTTCATCGATCTGGACAGCAACGCGGTGCTCCAGGGTGTCTGCATCTTCTACCCCAATCAGAAACTCGATCCACCTCCCACGCCCTATCCCTATACGGTATGTATGCACGGCAATAACCCGGCATTATTGGATGTCGAGTTACTCAATCCTTACAACGGCGTCAAAGTCGGGAAAGGCGGCCGCCAATTCGTTCGCAACGTGTGCGGCCAGCCGCTGCATATCGGCCTCTTTGTCGACGAGGCGTATGATTGCTGCCGGCTTGAAAACGTGCATTGGAACCCCTGGTGGACTTACGAGTCTCCCATGGCGCGCTGGCAACTCGACAACGGCACCGGGTTCATTTTCGGACGAAGCGACGGGCAATACGCCTTGAACACTTTCTGTTTCAACTACAACATCGGCTACAAGTTCATCACCACCGCCAAGGGAAATGCTTACGGGAACTTCTCGGGCTTCAATGCCGAGCTATGCCATGTGTGCGTGTACGTCGAGGGTTGCTGCACATGGGGAATCCTTATCAGCAACGGCGGCTACGCACTGCTGGACCCTCCGCGCTCCATGATGGTGCGCGTTGGGCCCAACAATCGCGGCACCGTCCGTTTCAACAACTGTGCGTTCTGGGGGCCGACCGACCGTTGCGCCATCGTTGAGAGTTCTGATATCGGGTTCGTCTCTTTCGCTAACTGTACATTCGCGGAATGGCCCGAAAACCGCAAAATGCCACGTGAACTGAAGCCGAAGCGCGATCCCTGCATCGCCGCACTGGGCGGAACCCTCACGGTTCAGGGTTGCCAGTTCCGCGACCATAAACCACAAATCTATCTCGGCCCGAATCTTCGTGGGGCCATCATCGCCAACAACGTCATGCACTGGCCGGTCGATATCCGCTCGGAAATGAAACAGCCCGCGATTATCAAGGACAACCTCGGTCTTCCCGAAAGCCGGTCCGGAAAGAAGAGCTGACTGAACTCAGCGGAGTGCACAACGCATCACAGGCTCCGCGCTGATACAATAGCGTCACTGCGGCCAGATTGCCGGACATGGATGCACGGGGCTGCGGCCAGAACGAGCGGAAAACGTAACCCTTTCGCTGGTTTTGAAGATCTTCGAGGTATCCAGGAGAAATCATGGCAGAAGAGAAGAAAAGAGTTTCCCGGCGCGGATTCGGCAAGACGATCGCGCAGGCAAGCGGCCTTGCCGCCGCCGCGCCCATGCTTGCCGCCAGCCAAGCTGCCGACCAAGGCGCGACACGACCTGTCGTAGGACCCACGGTAGTCGCGAACTACGGAATGGTCGACCGGCTTCGCTTCGGCGGCATTGGCCTCGGTGGCCGTGGAATACATGACCTGAAGCAATTGCTCGGCGATGAGCGCGTCCAGTTCGTCGCTATTGCCGATGTGAAGGAGAGCGCCCGGGAAAACGTCAAGAGTTTGGTGGATCGGTATTACGGCAACAATGCCTGCCAGATGTACCGAGACCCAGCGGATCTGCTGGCGCGCAAGGACATCGACGCTCTCCTCATCGCTACCAGCGACCGCTGGCACGGCCCCATGGCGATTTGGGCAGCTCAGGCCGGCAAGGACATGTACATCGAAAAACCCGCCACCATGTCCATCATGGAAAGCTATGCCCTCGCCGATAACGTCCGTCGCTACGGCATCGTCTACCAGTCCGGCTGCCAGCGCAAGAATCAATATGCTTTCGAATTTGCGGTGGGCCTGGCGCGTAGCGGCAAGCTTGGCAGGCTGCTCGCCGTGCATGCGGACACAGCCATAGGGCTGGGAACCGTGGATGAAGGCGGGCACAGTTGGTGGCCTGAGGAACCGGAGCCCGATCCGCGAGTGGTTGATTGGGACAAGTGGCTCGGCCCTTGTCTGTGGCGTCCCTATAACTCGCGGTATCCCAGCGGCGGCCGCGGGCAGTTCTGGGATTTCCATGCCGGCCTTCTGGAGTGGGCGTCGCACACCGTGGCCATGGCTCAGTGGGCTGCCGACATGGAGTACACCGAGCCCGTCGAGTATGTGCCGGAGGGCGGGGAATTTCGTGGCGACGGCCTGATTCAGCGGTACACCATAACCTGCCGGTACGCCAATGGCGTAAAGCTTATCCTGCGCAACCATAGCTGGATGGGGATGGGTTCGTGCAGCAACCGGTTCGAAGGTACCGAAGGATGGGTCGAGACCGGCGACAGCGGCAGGATTGAGGTTTCGCCCAACCTGAAGTCGCTGGTTCCCACACGCTTGGGCAGAAGGTATGACCCGACGGGAGAGCACATCCGCGAGTTCCTGCAGTGCATCCGGTCGCGAACCGCACCGCGCGCGAACGCCGAAGTGACCGCGCACACTCATGTGGCCTCTCACGCGGCTTCGATCGCGGCCCAGCTGAATCGCAAGTTGACGTGGGACCCCGCGAAACGCATGTTCATCGGCGACGAGGAAGCCAACCGGATGCGCAGCCGCGCGTATCGCGAGCCGTGGCGGCTCGAAGCGTTGGCCACCAGCATGTAAGAGGAGTCAAGGACGAGGAGATTACGAAAATGCAACCACCAGCACAGACCCAGCAAGTGCCGGCTCAGAGCGGCGCGGCAACTCCGAAACCAGCGCGTCCACCGGCTCCCAAGGTTCCTCCCGAGTTCGATGCGCTGCCCATCTGGAAGATGGATGCGCCGAAGCTCGTCGCGATGGTAAAGGACCCGAATTCCACGGTGTTTCAGAAGGCGATAGCGTGCAAGAGACTTTCCATCGTAGGGGGCAGGGAAGCTGTCCAGCCGATGGCTGCCCTGCTGAGCGACCCGCATCTGGCCTGCTACGCGAGATTCGGCATGGAACCGAATCCCGACCCATCGGTGGACGAAGCCTTCCGTGCTGCGCTCCCCAAGCTGAAAGGCAGGCTTCAGGTGGGTGTCATTCACTCCATCGGGTTCCGCAAGGATCCCAAAGCCGTGAGCGCCCTCGGCAAACTGATTTACAACAGCGACCCCGAGGTGGCCGGGGCGGCAGCCGCATCCGTAGGGATGATCGGCGGCCTTCAAGCAGCTAAGGTGCTTGAAGCAGCGTTGAAGAGCACGAAGGCTCCGGTGTTCGCCGTGGTCGCCCGGGCCTGCCTGCTGTGCGCCGAGAGCTTGATGACGAGCCACCGCGCGCGGGCGCTGGAGATATACAACGGATTGATCTCGCACTCCATGCCCGAACCGGTGCGCCTGGCGGCGTTGCGGGTTCTGAACGCCAACGGACCCGCGCCGGAGTACACCAAGAAGTGGCCGGCGCCTACCGGTGCCGCTGCGGACGCCGATACCAGCGGCTTCTTGGGACGAAAACCCGAGAAGTGACTTGACGCGGGACGCCCTGCGGCGTCCCGCAGTTCCCTGTATCAGATTCCAATACAGTCATGTTCAAGGAGCTGAGGAATGGCGACCAATAACCGACGTGATTTCCTAAGGGGTCTTGCGTTGGGGAGCGCCGTGGTTTCCGGTAGTAGCGTTCTTCGGGCCGAGGAACCCATTCATCTGGGCAGCAAAGTTGTTGACTTGCCCGGCGTTTATCACGGTGGGCCGGCCATCATTGAGAACGGGAAGGTGGTCCAACCGCGGCATGAGATTCCAGTTCTCAGCGACACGGGTGTGTTGGTGGTGGGCGGAGGTTCTGCCGGTGTGATGGCGGCTTTGGCGGCCGCCCGAGCCGGTCAGAAGGTGACGCTGGTCGAGCGGTATGGGTGCTTCGGCGGGTTGTGGTCCGCCGGAATGGTGCTGATTGTGCTCGCCACGCACGTCAAAACGGCCCAGGGGCTCACCAAGTGTGTAAGGGGAATCGGCGATGAACTCCTAGAGCGCCTCACAAAGATCAAGGGAGGCATCGTCAACCAGGCTCCTGGAAAGCGCAACCCAACCAGCGACCCGGAGGCCACAAAATATGTGATGGCTGAGATGCTGCGCGAGGCCCAGGTGGAGATTCTGCTCCACAGTTGGGCCACCAACGCCATCATGAATGGCAGGTCTGTGAGGGGCGTGGTTTTCGAGAGCAAGGCCGGTTGTTTCGCTATCACGGCGAAAGTGGTCGTAGACGCCACCGGCGACGGCGACGTTTACGGCGCCGCCGGTGCGGAACACGTGCGGCACCTGCATCGCATCGGATTGGTGCACCGGCTCGGTAACGTAGACAGGATCGACCAAACGAAAGTTGCAGTTGGAAGCAAAGTGCCAAGTCTGGGGAGCGTGACTCCCATCCCCGGCGTGGTTTGGGTCAATATGCAAGGGCCCCAGGGCGACTGCCTGAATGTGAGGACACTGACCCAGACCGAACTGGATGGGCGCCGCGCGGTGTGGCAGCGGGTTAAAGCCTTGCAGCAGCGGCCCGGCTACGAGCAGGTGTTCGTGCTCGATACGGCTTCGCAGTTGGGCATCCGGGCGTCCCGTACGTTAAAGGGACTTACGGAGCCCACATACAACGATGCGATGGCGGGCAAAAGGTACCGCGATGTGGTCGGCGTGGGAGGCGCTGACTTTCTGGGCGAACGGTCCTGCTGGATCCCTTACGGCGCGCTGGTCCCTGTGAAGGTGGACAACCTGCTCGCCGCGGGACGGTGCGTCGCCGCAGACAATCTGATGATGAACTACATGAGGCTGATCGGACCGTGTCTGATCACCGGCCAGGCTGCCGGCGCGGCCGCCGCCCTGGCAATCAGCAGTAAGTGCCGCCCCAGGGACGTGGAGATCTCTCGTTTGCAGGCATTGTTGAGAAAGCAGGGAGCCTACCTGGGATCGTAAAGGCACTGGCTGAAGTCATGACCGAACTCTTGAGGCGCCTGGGTTCACCTCTGCCCACAAAATTAGCTACAGGGCTCCTGCTTGGCCTGGCAGCATGGCTGTGGCCTCCGGTCTGGGGCCTGATTCTGCCGGCGTTGAGCCCCTATGTTGCGGTTGGTTCGACTATCGCTTTACGCTCCGTGTCGCTGGCATCGATCGCTTCCGTGCCCATGCTGCTGGTGGCAGTCTTTCGCCGCAGGTTCTGGTGCCGGCGGCTTTGTCCGGTGGGGCTGATATCCGAATACTGCGGCAGAGTACGGGCCGGAAGCATCCAGCGCAACACGCCTCAGTCCTTCGCGCCGGCCTTGCCCGTAAGCCGCGTCATAGTCTTCGCAACGCTTGGCGGAGCGCTGGCCGGATATCCGTTCCTTCTCTGGCTGGATCCCCTGGCCTTGTTCAGCGGAGCGTTCAATTTGTCCCGAGCCGCTGTCCACGGGGTGACCCTGCTGTCCGTGGCGGGGCTTGCCGTTGTCATGTTCATCAGCGTTCTCTTTCCGGGAATTTGGTGTTCCCGGATATGCCCCTTGGGTGCTACGCAGGATCTGTTGGCGCTGGTGGCGCGTAGACTCAATGCCGGGTTTCCCGGCGCAGCCCTCCCGGCAAGGCGTGCAGTTCTTACAGTCGGGGTTGGCGCGGCTTTCTCCGCGCTTGTCCCGAAGGCTTGGGCGGGGAAACAGCGTTACCTCCGCCCGCCTGGAAATGTGGACGAGACCGCTTTCAAGGGCGGGTGCATACGCTGCGGAAGTTGCGTGAGGGCGTGTCCGACCGGAATCATACAGCCGGTTGTCGATCCGAGCGATGTATCAGGGTTTCTGGCCCCCACGCTTCGCTTCAGCGGTGCGGACTACTGTCTCCAGGACTGCAATCGTTGCGGCAAGGCCTGTCCGACCAAGGTAATCCGACAATTGTCCCTGGAGGAGAAGAACCGGCACGTGATTGGGATCGCCCGCATCGATCTTTCAAAATGCCTGTTGACCCTCGAAAAAGAATGCGGCGTCTGTGTGCCAAGGTGTCCACGCGGGGCGATCGTGGAAGGATTCGCTTACGACACCTATACCGTGACCGTGAAGGTCTTGCCGGATAAGTGCAACGGATGCGGCGCATGCGTAGGTATTTGCCCGGCAAAAGTGGTGACTATCGATCCTGGCTCGCATCGCTAGGGCATCCATCGCACAGACTGTGCACATGGAAGAGAAGACCTCCAACTTACCGGCTGGTCAGTATACAATCGGGCTATTGGAAGATGAATGTCTGACGACGACATCTATCGTCAACTGCAGCAGGATCTGGATCGGATGCCGGTGGGTTTTCCACGGACGGGGTCGGGCGTTGAGATCCGCATTCTGAAGCAACTCTTCACTCCACTGGAAGCCCGGGTCACGATGAGCCTCAGCATGCTGCTCGAACCGGTCTCGGTCATCCACCGGCGGTTCAAAGGCGAGATCAGCCGGGAGTCTCTCAAGGGGCTTCTCGACCAGATGACTTATAGGGGGCTTATTCGGAGCGACACCCGCGCAGGCGAACCCCGTTACGGAAAGCTGCCCTTCGTAATCGGCATCTATGAGGGTCAGGTCGACCGTTTGTCTACAGAGTTGGCGCGCGATCTTCTCGAATATTTCGACCAAGGGCTCGGACAAGCCATCCGTCCAAAGGCCACGCCACAGTTGAGAACCGTCCCCATTCACAAGCCTCTCACCGTCGAGCGCCAGGTGGCTCAGTACAACGACATTCGAGCGTCGGTCCGGAACTCCGAGGGACCGTTCGCGGTTATGAACTGCATCTGCCGCCAGGCGGGCGATCTCGCAGGGAGTCCTTGCCGGCAGACGGCCGTGCGGGAGAACTGTCTGACCATGAGTGGGGCTGCGGCCGTAATGCTCGACCACGGACGCGCGCGCCCGATCACGCGGGAACGAATGCTTGAACTGCTCGACGAGGCTGATCGTGAGGGCTTGGTCTTGCAGCCCCAGAACATACGGGATCCGCAGTTCGTCTGCTGCTGTTGCGGGTGTTGCTGTGTTGCATTGAAGACGGCGAAGAAGTTTCCGCGCCCCGTTGACTTCTTCAGCAGCAATTATCTGGCCGTCGTGAACGAGGGAGAGTGCCAGGCATGCGGCGCATGCATCAACCGGTGCCAGATGGATGCTGTCCATATGCGGGAATCCAATGCCGAGGTGAACCCGGAACGCTGCATCGGATGCGGCCTATGCGTGACAACTTGCCCATCCGGCGCCATGATGCTCGAAGAGAAGCCATGTCCTACTGTGCCACCGTCGAGCATGGAGGCTCTCTATGCCAGGATTTACCGGGAGCGGTACGGCACGGCGCGCTTCGCGAAGACGGCCATACGGCTCGTCTCCCATCGCTGGGTGTAAGTGAACGAGATTCCCTTTACCGGTGCGGCGAAGCTTCCTTTTCCCCTCGCCGCAGAATCTTCTCCATTTCGTCATCGTCATCCATCGGGACGGAGCCCAATTTGCGCGCCTGACCGTAGTCCGGGTCCTTCGGATCCTTGGCTTTCTCCGGATCGAAAATCCGCGGATCGACGCGGACACATTTGTACGGACGGAAATCCGGTTGCGTGGTGAAGCAGTCCGAGAAATCGTTAGCCAGCGCGTCGAACATATTGAGGGGCGGCAGACCGAAGATTTCGTAAAGCGTTCGATGCATGCTCAGGATGGTCGTGTGGCGGTGAGAGACATAGCCCTTCTTCGCCCATGGACTGATGACTAGCAGGACACTGCGCTGGGCGTCCACATGATCTGGTTCGCCGCCGGCGTCGTCCTCGGTTACAAAGATTGCCATGTTTTTCCAGTAGGGCGTGTGCGTAAGAAACTCAACGATCCGGCCGAGCGCGAGATCGTTATCCGCCATAAATGAGGCGAGATACGGATATCCCTTATCTGGCTTGCGGGAAGCACCGTGATCGTTGCAGATGGCAATGTTGACGAAGGACGGAAATCTCCGGCCGCCTCGCAAGAATCGTTTCTCGACATCCTTCATGAACCAGTGCGCCCGGTATTGATCCGGAATGTTGGTGTTGAAGATAGGAAACTCGAAGCACGTGTTGTCGAAGAGCACTTTCGGCATGGGAATGTTTACAACCTCCCTGGCGCCGGTGGGATGTTCGTTTTCCTCCTCTCGAACTCCGGGAAATTCAAACCCCTCGCCATAATTGCGGAATGCTACCCGATGACGGGCGAGGTGTTCCCACATCGACCCAGCCTCGGGATAATCCTCAGGAATCAACGAACCCGCCGATCCCATGGAGTAGCGTCGTCCTGGAGCCGTGCTGTCCTTCTTGAACGACCACCCCAAGGTATAGGTCATCTGCATGAGGTTGTTCGGCTGCACGCCCACCAGCCAGCGATGCCCCACGCCCGAGGCCTCCGGCTCCATATAGAAATTGTCACTGACGGTGAACTGACGGGCCAGAGCGTTGTGATTCACCATCACGCCCACATCCTCCAGTGTGGGTTCGCCGTCCGCCTTGATCGTTTGGTGCAGCCCCCATCGCAACAAAGAGGGATCGTGCTTTGCTCCGGGGATGCGGTCAAAAATCGTGTCGTACGTGTGGTTCTCTTTGGTGATGAACACCACATACTTGATTTGTTTGGACACCTGTCCGGCGACGGCTGGTATGATCGGGCTGGACATGGCCGCCCGGTCGGAGGCGCGGTCGACGATTCCGTTGCACTCCAAGACTTGTTGGGTCATCTGCCGGAGCGCCTCGCCAGAGGGGACATCCAGTAAGCTCATCACCCCCTGCATCTGAAGGAAGTCGCTCTTTGGAATATTCTTCCCCGCATTCGGGCCATTGCCGAATCCTTTAAAAGAGATACAGGCGAGGCGACGGCCGTCGGGCGATATGGCCAGCCGGTAAGGATACCAGGCGGTTGGGATGTGGCCCTGCACTTTCAAGGTCCTGGCATCCATGACAGCAATGGCGTTGATTCCGCTTTCCGCAACGTAGAGTCTGGCGCCATCGGGAGAGACCACCATTCCCGATGGGCCGACACCCCTCAAACTTGATACCAGGGGCGACGGAACAATCCGCTGCTTGGCCTGGATTCCGCCGTGCCGGAGATCGATCCGCTCGATCATGTCGTTGTTACCGTTCGACACAAACAATGCCTCGCCCCATACGGCCAGAAAATTGGGAGCGCTCCCGCCCACGGTCTTGCCATTGTCCGACGGCGAATCGATCAGTAGACCCGTCTTCCAGCGATCGACCACCCGGGGTGCGGCCGGATTCGAGACGTCGACACTCCAAACGGAGAACGACTGCGGCACGTTTGCATCACCCAATCCGGGTATCTTCCGTCCTTCGAACTCCACCCCGTCGCGCGCCTCTTTACTTGGGTATCCAAACGCAGGCCGGGTCAGCCCGCGTGGATCGGATTTCCCGTCGCTCGGCAGAGGCACGGGACTGTATTCGAACAGGCCGATGTTCGCCACGAGAACCCGGTCTCCGCTCACGGCGAGCGCATAAGGGTATCGCCCGACTCCCGTCGAGCCCACCACACGGCGCCCGTTTGTGTCGATGACCGCCAAACGAAAATTGGTGACGTCGGCACAATAAACATGCCGGCCGTCGCCGGATACCTTGATGTCGGCGGCATAGCTATCATCGAACTTCTTCCCGTCAACTTCGACATTGAGTGAGATTTCCGCCAGCATCTCACGCGACTCGGTGTCGAAAACGAAAACGGTCCCTCTTTCGCCGCTGCTCCAATACAGCGTTCTTCCATCCGGGGAGAAGTCGGCCCCGCCGGCGTTCAGGCGGCTCTTCTTCTTTGCGTCAGGTTTGGGGGGACGCAGTTCGGTGACTTGCGGAGAATCCGTCTGCCAACCGGACAGAATCTGCCCGACACCGTCGCTGGCGACGAACAGCTTGCTCCCATCGCGGTTCATGACCAGGCCGTGAGGCCAGCGGGCGAGGGGCAGGTGCTTTCCTACCGGCTTCAAATGGCGCCCGTTCGGCAGGATTGTCACCCCATTCGGATCGTGTCTCGCGTAGGCGTCCACCGCGGGCGCATGCAAGTATGGCGGCGCGGGCGTCCCGATGGCGGCAGTTGGGCCAAGCATGGCGGCGATCAGAAGGATGCCGCTCCGGAAAGATCGAGACGGGAAGAAAGCAACGGTTTCACTCATGGTTAGCACTCGGGTGGGCCTCACTGTGAGACCATCTACCGGATTATCGCAAGTCTCATTCATTACAGGAGGTCACTTGTCCTCACAGGACGGCCGCAGATCTCGGCACTGTCACTTGATTACCGCGACTCATAGGGCCCGTGTACGGACTTGATCCTATAGCTCTCGGTCGAGTTATCCAAGACGAAGACTTTGTATGTATCGCCCTCCGGCGCGACGCGCACCACGACATGTCCTTCGAGTGCCTTGAGGCGGTCCATCCAGTCGGCCAGAACCGCGTGGTTGGCCTCCGTCATGGAGGTGGCAAAAACGTCCCTGGGGCCTGGATAGCAATCCTGGAAGACCAGACGGCGGAGAACATGACGGTCAGGTTGCGCCGCGCTCCAGATCGGCATGATGGCGACTCGCGGGCGCAACATGGAGATAAAGTACGCGCTATTGGAATCGTAGTGCCCATGGTGGTTCAGCAGATACACATCCACGGGTCCCGTGGCTTGCGCTACCGGACGCTCGATGTTGCGCCAAGGCGGCTCCCCTTCGTCCTTGTACGCCGTCATGTCTCCGCCGGAGAAGTAGTCGAACTTACCGTAACTGATGCGCAAGGCCAGGCTGCACATGTTCTCGGAGGGCAATTCCGATTTCTTGAGATCCTCGATCGGCGGAAAATGTTTACGGGTAGTTGTCCCGACCCCCGTCCACACCTCCCCGTTGGCGGCGATATTGCGCACCTGGAAACTCGGATACTTGGCGGCGGAACGGCGCAGGACAATCTGGTCGGACCGCCCCGGAACAATCCGTTCCACGCGTAAGCCGTTATGTTGGGCTTGCCAGTCGAGGAACGCCCTGTAATTCTTGATCGCCTCGGTGGCGAGCGGATTAGGGTAGTTGTAGTCCGGCCAGGCTTGGTCGATGACCATCCGGATGGGAACGTATTCTGCGACCTCGGTGATACCCGTCAACCTGTACGCCCCGTTGCGTGACAACTTCTTGACTCCGGCCAGGCTTCCAATGTGGTCGTTGTGCAGGTGCGTGAGAATCACATAATCCAGAGCGGGAGTTTGCTCATGCGCCAACATGTGCCTGACGTAGCGCGCGATCCATTCTCCCGCTGTACGCGACGCATCCGGCCGTGGTGGAGCGCTGTGTGGGTTGTTGGTCGCGGGTAGAGCACCGGCGTCGATCAAGGCCGTTGTACCGTCGGGAAAGATGATCAAGGCAGAGTTGCCTCTTCCGGTACTGATCTGGTGGATATCGAGTATCCCGGGGCTCCACGGCGGAAACAGTTCACCAGCTTGTTGGCCCCAGGCGGGGCACAGGATGACCGCAAGAACCAGGAACATCAGGAAGCGTCTAGTCATGAGATTCCTCCGAAGTCTTAAGGGCGGCAGACGGATTGCGACATACTATCAAACCGGACTTCCCACGCTGAGATCCTTCACTCCATCGTGGTACTCGGAACCGTCCGCTCCGGAATCGCTGCCATCTCGCCGTCGTCACCTCGGTTTCTGGATGTCGGGAGTCGTGGCGGAGAATCCAACGTGATGAAGGCGCTGCGCAGGGCGCCCCCCGGGAGAAACTCATGGTTATCCCCAGCAGAGCAAAGGCGTCTTCAGGGAGACGGCGTTTGAGCAAGTTCAAGATATCACTCGTCAGCAATTGCACCTGGCGACTCCACGGATTTCGGCGGCTTGTGATGCCAGCGTGCACCAGGTCTAGCACAGGCAGGATGGCTACATCCATCTCAAAGAAGGCCGCCGTGAACTGACGGAGTTGGCCTAGCGACGGGCCATCGTCTGGCTCCCAAGTGCCAAGCGGCTGGAGATACAGCACCCTTCGGCGAGCATCCGGACGGCACGGTCGTGAATTCACGAACGCCTTGAAAGTCTGCCTGGGTTCCCGCTGATTCGCGAGCCTGTCGCTGGGCCCGGGCACGGGCATGCGTTGGAAATACCCTCCTGGCTCCGGCGCCCTCCGGAGCGTTTGAGTCAAACCGACCGTAGGGCCGATGGCGGCACGACGCTGCGCGCTAGTCGGAGGGATAAACCGTACTTCTTCCGCTGGCGTTATCATCGGCTCCCGGAGTTCCTCGTGCCGTGTCGTAGTGAGCGCCGATGATGAGAACGTTCCCCTCGCTCCCCTGGCGCTCAACAATCACGTTCCGGTATGTGCGTCCCGAGATGTCGAACGCGTCGTGCTGAATCTCGTAACCGGCGTGAGTGAGACTCTGCTCAATATAAAACCGTGCCTCCTCCAGGCTCGCATACCGAGCGGCATTGCGCTCTCCTATCGCTCCTGCGAGCCGTTGGACATGCGCTCGCAGGTCAGCTGGCAGATCCTTCCGACTCATGGTCTCTATCTGAACCCATTGTGCCTGAGAATCCGTGGCCTGGCTGGGGATTTCTCCATCAGTCGAAAAGAGAGACTGGAAGACAAAGAGGAAGTGCAAGAATAGCAAAGAACGTCCCGATGGACCTGGGGTATTATTGTGAATCCGACAGCCGGCTCGGACGCGGCCGTTTTGCGTGGGACAATCCGTGCCGGCTATCCGCGGTCGTTGAGTTCGCGGAACCGAGGAATGCCAGGATGTGCAAGACACGTAGAAGTTTTTTGATGTCGACGGCTGCCGCAACCGCTGCTGCGGCGTCGGCCCAGAACCAAAGGCCAGCGGATTGGCTGGTGTCGGTGGCTGCTTCTGAAATAAGAATGCCAAAGGTGAAATTTTGTGGTGCAGACATCAGCCGCGTCATCCTGGGTGTGAACCCGTTCTATGGCTTCTCACATTTCAACAGCAATTTCAGTGCCTCGATGCGGGAGTGGTATACCCAGGCCAAGGTAGTGGAAGTACTCCGGCGGGCCGAGACTTTGGGCATCAATGCAGTCAATTACGTCCACATCGGGCGGGCGAAGGACGATTGGGAACGTTATGTAGCCGAAGGCGGCAAAATGCGGATGATCGCACAGGCCACCACCAAGGATCCGGCCGAAATCGTGAGTGCGGTCAAGCCTTGGGCCGCCTGGGTTCAGGGTGAAATCACGGACAGTTCCTATCGGGCTGGCGCATTAGCCTCTACGCGCGATTACGCAAAGAAGTTGCGTGACCTGGGTGTAGCAGCCGTGGGCGTGGCCAGCCATCGGCCCGAGGTGCTGATGACGATCGAAGACCAAGGGTGGGACGTGGATTTCTATGCTGGCTGCGTGTATAACATCAGGCGCTCGCCTGAAGAGTTCCGTAAGCTGCTGGGCGGCGAAATCCCTGAAATGCCCGGTGATATATACCTGCAAGACGATCCTCCGCGAATGTTCAGGTTCATGAGGGCATGTAAGAAGCCCTGCGTCGCCTTCAAGATTCTTGCGGCTGGCAGGGTCGCCAACGTGGAAGAGGCATTCCGGCGTGCCTTTCGGAGCATAAAGCCCACCGATCTGGTCTGCGTTGGCACATTCCCGAGGCTCAAGGATGAACTGAAGGAAAACGCTTACTACGCCACGCGGTATGGCGCCTCTGCCGTGTAATGCGGGCGCGGTTCGCGGTGATTATTGTTTTTGCGAGGGACTGCCGTAGTAGTGGTACGCCTCACCCCACGCCATGACAATGTACGGATACGGGCTGCCAAACAGGCGGTTGTGGGTTTGCGTGTAGTCTTCGCGATGATCGACGGTGTGGCCCATCTCGTTTTCGTGGCCCGTGAGGATCAGCTTCGGGTTGACGCCCCGAGCCATGCGTTTGATATCCGTCGTCCAGCAGTTTGGCATCAGGACGTCCACCTGATGGTCCCGCCCGATCTGGGCGATCCAGTCGAAATCGCTGCCCGGCCCCTCCGCGCCCGACTGGTCACCCGTGTGGACGACAGTCGAACCTTCGGGTGTGGTGACCAAGTAAACGTTATTGGCAATCCGTTCGCCTTGGTGTCCCGGGTAGACCACGACCTTCAGCGTTTGTCTACCGTTCTGGATTGGTACTGAGTGAACCTGTTCGGTGCTCCGTTTCAGGCAGATGAGCCTGGAGGCCATGTCCTGCTCCGCCCACAGGCCGGGAGGCACGATCACGGGCTTGTTCCGATCTAAGAAGAGCTTCGCGACCGCACTGTTCGCGTGATCGCCATGCCGGTGGCTGATGAACAGAACGTCAGCCTGCTTCGCGAGGCGTTCGATCAAGGCGGCCTCGACGGTGAAACCCTGCACCGGCGTGCCTGGAACGATATCGAAACCAAGGGAAACGGAGGGAGTACGGACAAAAAAGCCGTGGTTGTAAAGTTTCCAGATCTGAATGCCGGTTGCCACGCGCGTGGCCTCGATTTCGCGGACGGCCTTTCCCATGCGAGTCCGGTAGAACTGTTGCACAAGAGGCTTGCTTGGTGCCGATTCAATGTGCAACACGTCATCCAGGCGAATGAGCGCTGCGCGCCGGACGGGATGCTCCACGGCCTGCGGCGCGAAACGGTCAAGGATATCGTTGACCCAGCCGAGCGAACGCCCGATCCACTCGTCGGTTGCATCGAGCAACTCCGGCGCAGTCAGTGCCCGGCGAGGCGATGAGATGTAGCCTTTTTTCTCCTGCGCGTTTGCGCAGAGGAGGGAAGTGAGAAGGGCGCACAACAGCAGAATTCTCAAGTATCTCTTTGGCATGACCGTAGCACTCATTGTACTTTCACGGACAGAAGCGAGACCACCACACAAGTAACCAACGATGCCGTGATCCCAGAGCGGGGAACCGGCGCAGGAGTTCAGCCGGTTTCAGCAAGCCATACCGCTGGCGCGAGGAAACAGGATTTGCGAAAGTAAGCGGGGAGCGGGGGTGATCCTTTACCATGACGAGGCTTAACGGCAAGGTCGTGCTGGTTACAGGTGCGAGCAAGGGGATCGGAAGGTCCATCGCCCTGGGTATGGCGCGGGAAGGAGCGGACGTCTTCGTGAACTACAACACGGACGGCGATGGCGCGGGCGAAGTGTGCGGTGAGATCGGACGGATGGGGCGCCACGCATGGTCCGTGCAGGCCGACATCCGTAAGCCGGGCGATATCCGGCGCATGTTCGATTACGCGCGCAGCGAAGTTCGCGCGCTCGATGCCCTTATCAACAACGCCGCCGTGACGGGCTGGACTACGCTGTTCGACACCACCGTCGAAATGTGGGACGCCGTGGTTGAGACCAACTTGCGCGGCACGTTCTTCTGTTCGCTTGAAGCGGCGCGATGGATGCGGGAGACGGGCGGCGGCAGCATCGTCAACGTCTCGACCAATTGTGCCGACAGGGGAGTGAAGAACCTGGTGGCGTACGCATCGAGCAAAGGCGGCATTCATTCCATGACCAGGCAGATGGCCGTGGAACTGGCGCCATTCGGGATCCGCGTTAATACGTTTGCACCTGGGCCGACGCTCGTCGCGCGCAATCTCCGGGACGACCCTGGCTACGCATCTACCTGGGGGCCGCTGGTTCCCTTGGGGCGCGCTGCCGAGCCTGATGAGATGATCGGGCCGGCCGTCTTCCTGGCATCGGATGATTCCAGTTACATGACCGGCCAAGTCTTTCTCGTCGACGGCGGATGGGCCGTGGCCGGAAGACTGCCGGAAGGGTATTTCGATAACGCAGCCCGAAAGAATCAATGAGCGCGACAGCGCGCCGCAAGTTCGGTTACAGCAAAAGCGATGTCACTCAGATGCGGCATCTGGCTTAACTGGCTCCGCCAGCCCTCCCACGGATGGCCGACGAAATCCAGAGCCAAACAACGCTGGCCGCGAGGATTGCGTAAAACGCCGCGAGGCTCAACGTCACGGCGAAAGACAGCGCCGCTGCGGCGAAGCCCCAGCACCAGGATTCCGCTTTGAATCCCTCGGCCCACTTGGGCCGCCGGCCGGACGAAGGGATGCGCGGCCACGGTGAGGGCCAAAGACGCGGCACCGATTGACGGTAGGCCTGGTACGGCTTGCCTTGGATCTTGCTGAACTCGACCTCCTCTCGCAGGATGAGCCGGTAACAGAAGACCACCGTCGCCAGCATTGCCACCGGAAACCCGATTCGGTTCATCATGAGGCCCAAGCCGGCGGCTATCATCGTGTTGCCCAGATATAGAGGATTCCGGACCCTCCGGTAGGGCCCATCGGCCACCAGCGACTCCGTTCTCACGCCGGCTGCGTACACGACCTCCGCGCGCAGGTATGAAGAAGCCCACGTGCGAAGCAACGCCGCAGTAGCAAGCAAAGCAGCGCCGATAAAGAACACGAAGCGAGACACGAGATGTGAGTTGATCCGCAGCGCGGAGCCAATCCAATTGGCAATGGCCACCCCGGCATTGTGGCGATCAAGCACGTAAAGCGGAAACGTCACGCTGAAGACTAGTCCGAAGATCAGCGCCCTGTTCCTGAACTCTCAGTCCGTCGCTCTCATACCGCTAGTCTAATGGGTCGCGCGGACGATCGCCCCATCGGCCGCGTCCTTAGATGTCGGGAAGGTGGCCACGGCAGACAACGGCAAGCTTACGGCTTCGCAATTTCAACAACTACCGGTTGAGGGTTAAGATTACGTGTCCGTGAACTCAGTCTCGGGCGGGACCTGCCCCCATTAATGGCGTAGCGCCCGTACAGCGCGTACAATCACCGTTTTGAGATGGTGGGCCCGACAGAACTCGAATCTGTGACCTCTACCGTGTCAAGGTAGCGCTCTAACCAACTGAGCTACG
>CAYLLB010000026.1:0-78460 GCA_964384215.1 uncultured Solibacteraceae bacterium
ACGGCGGCCATCATCTTGACGTGGCCCATGTGGTGGATGAAGCGCACGCCGTTGGACGGCCGCAAGCTGCAGTCGAACACGGGCAGGTGCTCTTCCTTGAGGTGCGGAGCGCCTTCGATGGTGCCGGTGGAGTCGATGTGGCTGACGATCTCCTCCACCTCTTCGGGCGTATAGCCCAGGCGGATGAGCGCCTGCGGCACGGTGTTGTTGACGATCTTGATCACGCCGCCGCCGACCAGTTTCTTGTATTTCACCAGCGCCAGGTCCGGCTCGATGCCGGTGGTGTCGCAGTCCATCATGAAACCGATGGTGCCGGTGGGAGCGATCACCGTGACCTGCGCGTTGCGGAAGCCGGCCCGCCGGCCCAAATCGTAAGCTGCATTCCAGCATTCCCTGGCGCCGGCGAGCAGGGACGCGGGCACGTGCTTCGGGTCGATGCGGTTCACCGCCTCCCGGTGCATTCGGATCACTTCGAGGAACGAATCCTCGTTCTTGCGATACTCGGCGAACGGGCCGCCGGCTTCGCTGATGCGGGCGCTGGTGAGGTAGGCCTGCCCGCACATGACGGCCGTGATGACGGCGGCAAAATCTCGCCCACGGTCGCTGTCATAGGCGAGGCCCTGCGACATCAGCAGCGCGCCCAGGTTGGCGAATCCCAGCCCCAGCGGGCGGAACTTGTGCGAGTTAGCGGCGATCTTCTCGGTGGGGTAGCTGGCGTTATCGACGATGATTTCCTGCGCCATGATGATGGTGTCCACGGCATGGCGGAAGGCCTCGACGTCGAATTGGCCGTCCGGACCCACGAACTTCATCAGGTTGATGCTGGCCAGGTTGCAGGCGGAGTCGTCCACGAACATATACTCCGAGCAAGGATTGGAAGCGTTGATGCGGCCGGTGGTTTTGCAGGGATTCCAGCGGTTTACGGTGGTGTCGAACTGCATACCGGGGTCGCCGCACTGGTGGGTGGCTTCGGCGATCATGTGCATCAGGTCGCGGGCCTTGTAGCGCTTCACCGGCTGGCCGCCCAGCACGGCGCGGGTCCACCACTCGCGGTCCTCGACCACCGCGAGCATGAACTCGTCGGTGGCGCGCACGCTGTTATTGGCGTTCTGGAAAAAGATGGAGCTGTAAGCGTCGCCGTCCAGCGAAGGGTCGTAGCCGGCGTCGATCAGCGTGTGGGCCTTCTTTTCTTCCTTGGCCTTGCACCAGATGAACTTTTCGATGTCGGGATGGTCGGCATTCAGGATGACCATCTTGGCCGCGCGGCGCGTTTTGCCACCGCTCTTGATGACGCCGGCGAAGGCGTCAAAGCCCTTCATGAAACTGAGGGGGCCGGAAGCGCGGCCTCCGCCGGAAAGGATGGCATTCTCCTCGCGGAGCGTGGACAGGTTGGTGCCCGTGCCGGAACCCCATTTGAACAGCATGCCTTCGGTTTTGGCCAGGTCCAGGATCGACGTAAGCGAGTCTTTCACCGAGACGATAAAGCAGGCCGAACATTGCGGCCGCGGCTGGCCGCTCTCCAGCTGGCAGATGGTGTCCGTGGTCTCGTCGTAGTACCAGCCGTAACCACGCGCCTCCTTCACGCCAACGTTGAACCAAACCGGGGAGTTGAAGCAGGCCTTCTGCGTCAGCATGAGGTGGGTCAGTTCCAGGCGGAAGTTCTCGGCGTCCTCCGGCGCGGCGAAGTACTGGCCGTGCGCACCCCAATCGGCGATGGTATCCACCACGCGATGGACCAGTTGCGCAACGCTGTGCTCGCGCTCGGGCGACCCGAGCTTGCCGTGGAAGTACTTGCTGGCCACGATGTTGGTGGCGGTCTGCGACCAGTCGGCGGGGATCTCGATATCGCGCTGCTCGAAAATTACCGCGCCCTTCTCGTTTCCAATAGAAGCGGTGCGCAAATCCCACTGAATTTCATCGTAGGGAGTCCTGCCGGCTTCAAGCCCGGCAGTGAAGTGGCGGGGGAACGAGACACCGGTACGCGCCGGTTTAGGAGAAGTGCCCTGGAGCTGTTGAGCTCTGGGGCTGAGGTTGACGCTTAGCTGACCCATGTTGAAATCCTTGTCCAGAGAAAAAAGCCGCACTGTCAGAGATACCCCAATATATAGGGGCTCGTCAAGAACTTTATCTATATACAGTGCATCACTTTGCGGGCGGCCCGGACGAGGTTTTCACCCTCCGGCGCGTGCCGCCCCCGTTTTTTTGTCAAGTACCACTACCGGACGTAGCTGATGGATAGTCCGGACGGGCCTACAGTGATGAATTCAGTTTTAAGTGCAGGATTTGTCCGTATTTCCTCGAGGAAATCTTCCATTTCGGACGCTTGAGATTTTACGTTGTGAGCGGCGATCGCTCCGCCGGGGCGCATCTTGGACAGCACCATCTTCAGATAGCGGACGTAGTCGGGTTTCCAGGCGTCGATGAAGACGAGGTCGAACGGTCCGTCGATTTTGGGGACCTCTTTGAGGGCGTCAACCAACCGCAGGTCAGCGTAAGAGGAGAGGCCGGCGAGGCGGAAATTTTCCACGGCCTCGCCGTAACGGCCCCTGTCGATATCGAGCGAAATGAGCTTGCCG
This sequence comes from uncultured Solibacteraceae bacterium, assembly GCA_964384215.1. GTDB lineage: Bacteria > Acidobacteriota > Terriglobia > Bryobacterales > Bryobacteraceae > JAJFUV01. Next base: position 2,577 of record CAYLLB010000026.1, read on the forward strand.
CCCGTCTGGCTCAGGCCCAGGGCGAGCCAGATGCCCGAATATCCGTGTGAGGTGCCGATTTCGAGAACGCGCCTGGCGTTCAGCTTGACCACCAGGTTGGAGAGATATTCACCCTCGGCGGGGGCAATGTTCATCATGCCGCGCTGGCTCGCGACCATGCGGTCGAGTTGCGCCAGCGCTTTCTGGCGCTGGGTTGACCCACCATCGCCGGCCGGGCAGACGGAAATCGCAAAGACCAGGAGAGAGGGGACAGCCAGAATGCGCATACAACTATATTCTACCGAGGCGGCGACTGCCGGGTTGCGGAAAGATGGGACGCACGATTCTTCCGCTCAAGCGGATCCGTGTCAGCGGAGAACGTGAAAATCAGTAATGCGGGCTCGCCAGTACGTAAACGGCCCTTCGGGAAGATGCCAGGCTACCTCAGCGATGGCCGGCACACGAACGCCGTCGAACACCTTGTGCTCGCGAAAGGTCCCCGACCAAGCGGTTTCCACCAGCGACTTGCCAACCATGCGGGGACGCCTGGACGTGGCGGCGCCGCGCACTGTTCCGTCGTCATCCACCTCAAACTCGACCGCCGCCTGGGTCCTTCCGTCATCGAATGTGGCACGCAGTTTGCCGGTTTCCGTTACATCCCATTTGATTTGCGGCGCCTCGCGGAACGCGGACGGGCACCAGGGAAGCTCGGCCAAGCCACGCATTGCCTCGCCCTTGTCCGTGGCCGGGCCACGCGAGCTTGCCACCGGCACGACGCCGTAAACCAGGGCCGTGAGCTTTCCTTTGCCGGCCTCAAAAGAATCGACGACACGAGCCCGTACGAGAGGCGCCATGCGCACCCACGCCTGCCAGCGGAACTCAATGCCGCCGCCGAGGAACCACTCCTCCGCCTTGAAAGGCATCCATGGGCGGCCGGGAGCGAAACGCATCTCGCCCTCTTGCCGCAACCACGTGCCGCGGCACTCGACTGCGCCCGCTGGCATCGCGCACTGTCTGATTCGCTCCAGCAGAGCAACCGGTCGCATGGCTTTCTCACGTCAAATGATAACAACTCCGGGCGGATTGACAGATGTAGCGTGATCGCAAACCGGGACGCAGTTACCAAGTAGTCAGTTTTTGTGAGAAATTCATGGCCTGACATCTGCCATCAAAGCGGAGTCGAAGGGTTCCTGATCTGCTCTGCGAACCATTCTATCGCGTCGAGGAACTGCGACATGGATTGCTGCGCATTGAGTAACGACATCTCAAAGGAGGGCCGTCGGGTGAATGCATCAGGTGGAATCACAACACCTGGGATCATGTTCATTCGTGACGCCAGGGATTCCATCAGTTCCTGCGACACGGAGCGTTGCCGAAGCCACTGGAACTGTATTTCGATGCGACCATATGTCCACATCGCAAATGGGAAGTATCTCGTGCCGCCGGATGTGAAACCAGGGAAACATGAACCATCTCTTCGACCTTGCCCCCACCAGAGATTCGGGCAGTGTGATGGGGCCCATTCCAGTATTCTCGTCGCAACGGAAACCTCTTCAGCGCCCCGACGTTCAAGCAATGCGTTCAGAAAAGACTCGCGATCCCACTGAATCGACGTGCCGGCATCCTTTGTGGCACCTCTCTTCGTGGAGCAGATTACGCTTGGCACGAGTGTGCGAACGCCTGTCCCAACGTACTGCCGGATTTCAATGGCGAGAACCTCCGCGGGTTTCATCTGCTCGTTAAGGAACTCGACTACCCGGCGAAGTTCGGGCGGCACTTCATCCGCCGCGAAGATGAGGCGGACCTTACCGGCGCGTAGGTTCGTTTCCACGGTGTCCCAGAATCGGGTGACCGCACCGGCGCCTTCTCTCATTCCACCGCAGCCGATGAACTCAGCGACAACCACGTCCGGTTCAGACCCTCGTTCTCGACAAGTCTCTTCGAACTGTTGTCGGATACTCTCCACCGGCCAGTAGAGGACAGCATTGGCGGCGTAGTCAAGCATCTGGCCGACGACTTCACGCCGGATGCGAGTGTCCGTACTGCGTTTCACTTCCACGAATGTTGGTATTCCGTTTTGGTCGATGAAAACATGATCCAACGACCAACGCTCCGCACCATTCTCTTCATCGGGGACTCCAGCCTCCCGCGCCACCAACAGCCATTTGACAGGCGTGGTGCCACTCATCTGGTCTCCTGCCAGCACATTTGGATACTTGGCCAATAACTCCTGGAGCAATCGTTCGGAGTCGTAGCGTTGATCGCTCATCTCAACAATTTCGCCCGCTTTGTTGATTAAGAAGATGGTTGGGATCGGCATCGGAAGGAAACGATCATAGCAAAAGGCAACACGTGCGCGTTCCGTTGCGCATTGCCGCGTCACCGAATGCTGGATGCCATTGCAGTGTCGAACTGCGTCGGTCGAAATGCGTCACCCTGAGAGGCTGTCGCGGAAAAGGTGACAGACGTCTTTGCAGCCACGTACAGCTGACTTCAACAGTCTGGGATCGCTGCGCGGCTTCCTGTCCACTGGTCTTTCCGCGGCCTGCCCGGTCAGACAAGGGCCAGGGGACGGATGGGCGAGCCGGTGGCGCCCGTGAGTTTGAGGGGGGCGGCCAGGAAGGCGAACTCGTAGCGGCGGTCGTGGGCCAGGGCTTCCAGGTTGAGATTCTCTATGATGTAAATGCCTTTCTTGGGCAGTAGATACACGTGCGCGAACAGCAGGGACCCGCTTTCGGGGTCTCGCTCACCGGGCGTGTCCCAGCTCATGTTGTCGCAGCCGACGGCCTTCACTCCGCGTTCGGCAGCCCATAGCGTGCCGGACTTCGCGACGCCGGCCGAATTCAGGTACGCAGCCTCGTCGTTCCACAAGGCGCCGTAGCCGGTGCGTACTAGCAGCACGTCGCCGGCGCGGACTTCCACCTGTTGCGCCTGGGCGCACGCAACTAGTTCATCGGCCGGGATGCTGTAGAGACCCGGCAGGATCGAGACGCCCTTCCAACCAGCGACGTCGAGCAGCACGCCTCGGGCGGCGATGGGAGCGATCTGTTCCACTCCCAGCTCGGTGAAGCCGGCGGCGGTCTCCACGCTTTCGGCCGGCACGCCGCCGAAAAGTTTGAGATCGCAGGCCTGGTGGCAGAGCGCGTCTATGTGCGTGCCGGTGTGCTCCATCATGGTCAGCATGCCGCTCGACCCGCTGCGCTGGCCGTTTAGATCCGGCTTGTAAGCGTCTCGATGCCGTCGGTGGAGCGCGTAGTGGTAGCCCGGCTTGTGCGATGGGTAGACGGGCATTCCGAAGTAGCGCGGCTGCTCCAGATCATAGACCTGAGCCGCGCCCAGCCGGTCAATCAGTTCGGAGGTCATCAATAATTATTAGAATCCCGCGCGGGGACGATAGCCAGGGCGTGCGCGGACGCGGTACTTCCTGCCCACGTCGCTGGGGATTTCCACGGAAATCTTGCGGAAGCCCTCGTTGGGATTGGGTTGCGGGTAGTACGTGATGGTGTAGGAGTTGCCCAGGTCCTCGCGGATGCTCTCGAAGGCCTCCACTTGCTTCTGCCAGGTTTTGGCGAAGTAGGCTTTGCCGCCGGTACGGGCAGCGATGCGGCGGAAGACGTTGCTCGATATCGCGTCACGGTTGGCTTCCAGCGTGGAAATGACGTAGATGGGAATACCTTCGTCCTCGGCCACGGCGCGCACGTCGTCGGGGGCGAGCATGCTGGCGTTGTCGGGGCCATTGGAGAAGACGATCACGACTTTGCGGCCGGGGACTTTGGCGGCGTCGCGCAAGGTGAGAAGCAGGCAGTTGTAAAGCGCCGCGTCGTCGCCGGCGACGGCCTTGCGGAGTCCGGTAATGGCATCGGTCCGGCTGCGCGTGAGCATAGCCACGCGCGAGAGATTGCGGCTGAACGTGTAGACGGCGACGGAATCGGCGCGGTCCAGGCCGCGCACGAAATCCGCGATGGCGTCCGAAGCGTAGACGAAGCCGCGGTACATGTAGTTGCTGGTGTCGAAGAGCACGAAGACATTGGTGCCCGCCAAGGTGTCGCTACGCGGCTCGCCCACCGCGGGAACGGTCTCGGTAACCGCGGGGGGGATAATGGGGCGGGTCTGCCCGCCTTCAAGCACTTGCACAGCGGGACGGTTTCCCTCGGCGAAGGTGGAAACCTTCTGGAGGATGCCGTCCTCGAGAATCCGGAAATCGCTGGGTTTCAGTCCGTTGACATAGCGCCCCTTGCTGTCGGTGACGGTGAAGCTGAGCACAACCATGTCCACCTTGACGCGAAAGATGGGCTGCTGCTCCTGGGCGCCAGTCCGCGGCGGGGCGGCGAGTGCTCCCGCGATCAGCGCCAGCATTGCGAATCTTCGTGAGTGTTTCATGGCTATCCTCCTGTTGGGGCAGATTCTATTCCAGCGAAGCCTTCTGCTCACCGCCCGCGCCTTGGGAGAACCTGGCGCGTGCGCTTGCCGCTACCGTGCGCATGGAACGCAGCAGGGCGGGCCAGTCCTCCAGATGGGTGGCGAAAATCCGCTCCACGGTCTGCTGCGTCCACTCCGGGATCAGAATATTCAACTGCGCCGGCGCCACTTTGACGGCGTCGGCCACCGCGGCCCAGTAGAGCACGGTGGACTCCCAGCTCTCCGCCATAATCCGGCTGGAGTAGCCCATCAGGGTCGGGAAAGTGCGCAGATGCAGCAATTCTGGTTGATAGGAATTCGTGAGCACGGGTTTGGGGGTGCCGAACAGCCGTGAGATCTCCCGGTCGCTCACGCGGTCCGGGACCGAGGCCGCCAGGCGCCGGATCTCGTCGGCGAGAACTCCGCCCGCGGCCGGATTCTGCTGAAGAACCCGGCGGGAGATGAAGTACATTTCCGACGGAGTGATTTGATCCAGCGCCGCGTTCACGTCGCCGGCTTCCAGCAGCCCGGCGACTTTACCGACTCGCGCCGGCGAGGCCTGCATCGACAGCGCCGCCAGCAGGTCTCGGCGGGTCCCGGGGTCGAAAACGCCTTCCGCCACCAGCGACTCGGCGTAATTCATATGCAGTCCCACCCAGCGCAACTGCACCGGCTCCACCCTCCACCAGCGCGGGACCTTCACGCTTAGGATCATTTGCGGGACCAGGTCTCCCCAGATGAGCGCCTGTTCGCGGGACGGAATCAGGAAGTTCTGCTCGGCTTCGGCCAGCGCATAGGCGAGGCCGGAAAGGGAGCCCACAAGCCGGCCTCCGGCGCTGGTTGGCCAGCCAGTGCCGTACACCTCGGTCTGCTTCCAGGTTTGCGGGGATGGTTGCATGCCCAGAAAGTCGTGGCTGCGCACGAACAACGGGTTCGTGTAGAGGATCTGCGCGCCGGGGGGCGCATAGTGCGCGTAGTTCATGCCCACAAGCGTGTCGCGCAGGAACGGCGTGAGCGCGCCGCGCAAATCGAGAAGCTTCCCGGCGTCGTTTCCGGCCTTCTCCACAGCCAGCCGCAGGTTGAGCTTGCGCTGCGTGTCGAGGTGTTTCTCGGTCCAATATCCAAAGGAGAGGGCATTCTTTTCGGCGCCGGACAGCGAGGCGCGAGGCGGCTGCACCTCCGCGATGCGGTTAGCCAGGCGCGCGAGCAGCGCCGCGTCGAGCTTCTCGCCCTTGGAAACACGTTCGAGGTTGTCGGCCAGTTCAAACAGTGTGTTGAGGCTCACCAGGCGCTGCGCCTCGAACGTGCGCATCATGTCCTGGACGAGGAGCGTGTGCGCCTCGGAGCCCGCCCCAGACGGCGCTCCCGCGAGCAGGCCGAGCAGTTTCTCCTGGGGGCGCGCATCCGCCGGCGAGCCGGCGGCTTTCAACAGCAGGTTCACGCCGGCGCGGCCGGCGTCGAACAACTCACGGGCATTGCGCGCCTGGCCAAACGGCGTGACAATGCCGGCAAACGCGGCATCCACCTCGCCAGCGGGCAATAGCTGCTGGCGGGTGAGGATCTGCCAGATTCCCACCAGCGACTGCAGGACGCCGGCCGCATCCGCACGGTCCAACTGATCCTTGATCTGGCTGACGTTCCTGGCAGTGTCCAAGTAAAGCAAAATGCTCTGGTCGCTCAGCTGGGGCGCTTCGCTGAACAGCTGGTATTGCGAGCCATAGAAGCGGTACTCGCGCGCCAGGCGGTCGACGGTGGCAGCCGCAAGCGGCTGCGCGCGCCGGCGCTCCACGTCGGTCAGGGCCATGAAGATCTTCAGCGGCTCGTTCTCGACCGCCTTGCGGCACAAAGCGAAGAGCGCTTCGACGACGTCATCGGCATCGTTCCAGGACGAAGCCAAGCGGGTCAGCTTCCCGTCGTACTTTCCGTGCGGGTGCTTGATGAACAGATTCTTCCATACCTCGACGGAACCAGGGATATGCGGGCGCGAGTCCGCATCCATCCACAGCCGGGTGGTGAGCAACATCATGTCGGCGTTGGCGCGGAACACGGGACGCGCGGGGCCCGGGCTGGTCACGCGGCCGCGCACGGCCATGTAAAAGCGCTTCATCCGCTCAGGCTCGGTGAGGTATTGTGCGACGGGTCCATGGATGCGCGCGAGAGAATCGAAGAAGCTGGCCATCCATCCGTCGTCTTTCGAGATGAGGCGCTCGAAGAACGCGGCACCTTTGTCGGGGTCAACGCCGACCAATTCCGCCCACATCTTGCGGGCACGCTCGCCGCCGGGGGTGACAGCCTTGCCGTCGCGGAGTTCGAACATCCCGCCATAGAAATCCAACACATGCGCAAATGCCTTGATGCGTTGTACGGGCACGCTCTCACGCAGCCGGTCGGCCGTGGGCTTGTCCAGTTTGGCAAGACTGAGGTAGAGGCGGCAAAGGGAGGGATCCCCCAAGAACGCGTCAATGACCTCACCGGGCGCCTTCGGCTTGGCGCCCAGCCAATACTCGGCGGGGTAAAGCAGCGGGATGTGCGCGGGCTTGAAATCGTACGTGAAAGGCCGGTTGGTGCGCAGGGCCTGTTCAAGCTCGGCTAGCGGGAATCCTGAGTCGACGGTGAGGAAGGCGCGCGTGGCGTTCACCGTTTCCAGTACCACGTCGCTGCCGCAACCGCCGCGCATCCGGTAGCCGAGGATACGCAGCAACTCTGCAGTCTGGGTGGATTCGCAGGCCGCGATGTGGATCTGCTTTGCATCGCCGGAAAGCCGGTCGAGCTCGCGCGCCTGGGAAAGGTAGCGCACGACAAGCTTCAGGTATTCGGTCTGGTCCAGCGCTTCGTTGCTGGCCAGGGCCTGGTAACCATTGGTAACCACATTGCGCGCCAGAGCGGGCATGACGTCTTCCAGGCGCAGGTCCGGCGAGAGCGCCGCCATTCGCGCGAACGACCGCAAGGGGCCGGGAATTTCCAGGTGCGGGGATGTGTCGGGCACGGCCGGCTGTGCAGAAGGAATGCTGTCGGCCAGCCCGGCTCCCCCGGCGGCGCGATAGTCCGCCAGGTGGCGGTTCGCGGCAGCACGGTCGCCGGCCTTCAGGTCGAGCGCAACCATGCGGCGCAGCAAACGCGCCCGGGTAGCGGTATCCGACGCGCCGGCCGCCAGGGCCTTCTCATAAGCGGCGCGGCATTCCTGACTGTTGTGCCGGTCCAGAAACTCGGCGTAGGTTCGCAGCAGGGACGCGTCGCCAGGGCTGGTTTCCACGGCGCGCAGCAGTTCGGTCCGTGCGGCGGCAAAGTCTCCGGAACGCTCCAGCCTGAAGGCTTCTTCAACGGGGCTCTGCGCGGCGAACAGCAGGAAGGTGCAGGGGAGAAACGCGAGCGGCACAAGAAGTTTCATGGCATGCTCTCCGGTTCTTCGTGATCTAAATCTACCATCTTTCCCGGGGTTGCGATCCGCCGATTTTATCCCGGCGGCAGGCTCCAGGCAATAGCATTAGATGTCCGGTTGCGAGGAAAGTCGCAAACTATGAGGTAAGATGGTCCCCAAGACAGGACCCATGCGAATGTCGCGACGAGAGATGCTCATGGCCTCGACCAGCGCGGCGGCCGTTCCGGCTGCCGGGATGCCGCTTGTGCCTTTCGGGCCCCACAAAATCAGCAGGCTGATTGTGGGCGGGAATCCTATCTCCGGCAATTCGCACGTTTCCGCTGAGCTGGATGCCGAGATGCGCGATTACTTCACGACGGCGCGTGTCCAGCGGCTGCTCAGCGACAGCGAGCGGGCCGGGATCAACACCTGGCAGTCCCGCGGCGACCGTTACATCCTGCGCATGCTGAACGAGCACCGGCTGGGAGGCGGGCGGCTGCAGTGGATCGCCCAGACTGCCTCGGAGCTGGCCGACATTCCGGCCAACATCCGCGGCATCGCGGAAGCCGGCGCCATCGGCATCTACCATCACGGCACCGCGACGGACCGTTTCTGGAAAGCGGGCAAGATGGGGGAGGTACGGGAGCGCCTGAAAGTGATGCGCGACGCGGGCGTGCGCGTGGGGCTAGGCACGCACATCCCGGAAGTCATCGATTACGTCGAAGAAAACGGCTGGGACGTGGATTTCTACATGACGTGCGTCTACAACCTGAGCCGCTCGCGCGAGGAGTGCGAGCGCCTCAACGGCGGGCCGTTCACGGGCGAGTTCTTCCGCCACCAGGACCGCGTCCCCATGTTAGAACGGGTGAAACAGACGTCGCGCACGTGTCTCATCTTCAAGGTGTATGCGGCGGGCCGGAATTGCGGGAGCACGGAGAGCAAGCGCGAGGCCCTGGAACTTGTGTTCCGCTACGCCAAGCCGCAGGACGCCATCGTGGTGGGGATGTTCCCCAAGCGTGCCGACCAGGTGCGGGAGAACTGTGAACTGCTGCGGGATGTGCTGGCCGCAAATCGGACAACCGGAGAGGTCTGATGAGGCACACCGGGGCGATGGGGCGCCGCGAGTTTCTGGCCACGGCGGCCGGGGCGCCCGCTGTCGCGCGGGCGGATGATGGCCGGCCGAACGTGTTGGTGCTGATGACGGATCAACAGCGTTTCGACACGCTGGGCTGTTACGGGGCGCGCGCCATTGAGACGCCGAACCTGGACCGGTTGGCGGCGGACGGAGTGTTGTTCGAGCGTTGTTATGTAAACAACCCCATCTGCACGCCAAGCCGCGCCAGCATGCTGACCGGCAAGAGCGTGCCGGGTCACGGCGTCTACCGGCTTTACGATAACCTGCCGGAAAGCGAGCAACTGTTCACCAAGCGGCTCCAATCGCACGGCTATCGCACTGCGCTCATCGGCAAACTGCACGTCAGTGGACGCCTTTACGAGGCCACGCGCCGGCATCCCGGCGACGGGTTCGACAGCTACGAGTGGTGCATGGAGCCATCGCTTCACCTGGAATCGCCGTTCAACGGCTACCGGCAGTGGTTGGAGAAGGTATCGCCCCAGCATCTGGAGAGGTTGCGCAAACTCGGCCGCAAACTGACGCACACTCCGCGCGAAGTGCACATGACGCACTGGGCGGCCGAGCGCACGATCCAGTTCATCCGCGAAGCGCGGCGCGATCAGCCGTTCTTCTGCCTCACCAGCATCTTCGATCCGCACAATCCTTACGACGGCTACCCGGAGGAGATGCGCGGCAAGGTGCGAACGGATCTGCTTCCCGAACCGCTGCCCGTCTCGGGGGACATGGCGCGCAAGCCCTACGGGGTACGCTGCGAGCACGAACGTGGCTATCTGGGCGCTTTCTCGAAGTTTTCGCGCGCCGACCTGATGAAGATGCGTGCCGGCTACTTCGCCTCCATCGCCCTGATGGATTTGGAATTCGGGCGCATTCTTCAGGCGCTTGAAGAGAAAGGGATCGCAGACAACACGCTGGTTGTTTTCGTCAGCGATCACGGCGATATGTTGGGCGATCACGGTTTGATGGTAAAGGGCGCGCATTTCCATGAGGGCGGCGTGCGGGTTCCGTTTCTGATGCGATGGCCTGGGCACATTCGCGCCGGCGGCCGCTGCTCCTGGCCGGTGCAACCGCACGATATAGCGGCGACGGTATTGTCGGCCGCCGGATGCCTGACCGAGGACGCGCGTAAACTGATACCGGAATCGCAAGACCTTGTGCCGCTCAGCGCCGGAAGAACCGCCGGGGCGCGTGATTACGCGGTATGCTGCTATCGCAACTCGGGAACCTTCCTGGGCGGCGGTTACGCGAATCCCGAGATTCACGCCACCATGTTCACAGACCGGCGTTACAAGCTGAACCTCTACCACACGCCGGGCGAGCCGGCCGGGCAGCTTTTCGATCTGGTGAAGGACCCGCGCGAGCAAAACGACCTGTGGAGCGATCCGAATGCGAGAGATGCGCGCCTGCGCATGACCGAGCGACTGCTGGCCTGGCTGGCTCTGCAGGACTGCCAATCCGGATCGCGCGGCGGGGAGATGATTCCACGGCCGTCGCAGAAGATCGACAACCAGCCTCGAGGCTTGGCATAGAATCAAGTCAAGGAGAATACGTTGATGAGAAAGACCATTGCTCTCATGTTGTGTCTGGCCGCGCTGCCGCTAGCGGCGCAAGAGTACAAGATCGCTTTTATCGGGCTGGGGCACTCGCACACCTGGGGGCACTTGACCCGCATCCTGCAAGGCGCGCCAGTGAAACTGGCGGGTATCGCCGAGACCGCGCCCGAATTGATCGCCGAAGCCAAGCGCCGCGGCGCGACGGATGTCCCTTACTATGCCGATTACAAGAAGATGCTCGACGAAGTGAAGCCCGACATCGTGTGGGGCTTCGTCGAAAATAACCGTCACCTCGAAGTGGTCCAGGCGTGCGCGCCGCGCAAGATCCACGTGATTTTCGAGAAGCCGCTCGCGTCCACGTACAAGGATGCGCTGGCCATCCGCGCGCTGGCCCAGAAGAACGGCATTCAGGTGATGACTAACTACCAGATGGCATGGTGGCCAACCAATTACGCCGCCAAGGCGAAGGCGGACTCGGGCGAGATCGGCAAAGTATGGCGCCTGCGCGGCATCGTGGGCCACGGCGGCCCCGGCAAGCCTGAGGGCCTCAACCGCCATTTCTTCCTGTGGCTGACCGATCCGGTACAGAACGGCGCCGGGGCATTGATGGACTTCGGCTGCTACAACGCACTGTGGTCACTGTGGTACAAGGGCCGGCCCGAGACCGTCTACGCCGCTGCGAATCAACTGCGCCCGGACGAGTTCCCCAAAGTCGAGGACGCCAGCGTGATGGTGCTTTCCTATAAGGACGGCATGGGCATCTTCGAGGGAAGCTGGGACCTGCCACGCGGTTTCCAGGACCTGGAAGTGTTTGGACGCACGGGCAGCGTCTATATGACCGGGAGCGACGTGACGCTGCGCAAGGGGAAGGATCCGGAAGCGAAGATCGACGTACCGGCGCTAGGCCCCGAGATGGCCGGCCCCACGCAGTACCTCACGTACTGCATCAAGAACAAGAAGCCGGTTGAAGGCTTGGTGGCATTGGATATCAACGTCGGGGTGGTGGAGATCATTGAAGCAGCCAAGACGTCGATCAGGACGGGGAAGGCCGTGGCACTGCCGTTGAAGTAGAAGGCAGAAGCCAAGAAGACAGAAGACAGGAGCACGGGCTCTCCGTGCTTCTGTCTCCTCTCTCTCCTACATCCTGTAAATCGCGAGTCCGCTTAGCAGTTTGGGATAGAAGTCGGTCGATTTTTGCGGCATGACTCCGCCGGAGAAAGCGATGCGGGCCACCTGTTCCACCGAGGCGGGTTCGAGCAGGAAAGCGAGTTGCGCCGCGCCGGAGGCGACTTCCGCCCAGGCAACGTCGATACCGCGGATGTAATGAATGTACCGCTCGGTGCGCACGGCTTCCGGCGAGACACCCAGAACGCCTTCGATCACCTGAGAATGCAAAACGGCGACGTCGAGAGCGTCTTCGCCCCGCGCGCACTCGGCCAGGTATAGTCCCTGCGGTGTCCCCAGAGCCACGCCCATGCGCATGAGGCCGGCGTGCGGTTCGGCCCAAGCCGCTCGCAGCGCATCGAGCGACTCGATCGGGGTGAGACGGAAGATCTTGCCCAGGCTGGCGAGAAATGCATCGGGCGCGAAGCCCTCGATGCCGTGGATCGTGCGGTGTGTGCCTAGGATGCGGAGGCCTGGCGAGTGCATATTGAAGTAGGCGACGGGCACGCGCGCGGCCGCGGCGAGCGCGGGATTTTCGTTGCGGAAGGCCACGGCGGTTTCGTAACGGTGGTGCCCGTCGGCGATGACGAGCTTGCGCGGCGCCATCAGGCGCTGAATCCCAGAGACGCGATCGGGGTCATCGATCCGCCAGATACGATGCGTGGTGCCGTACTCGTCGTCCACCTCAGCGAGTGGCGGGGTGGATGCGGCCTCCTCGATCAGACGGTCCACGGCGCCCTCCGGGTCCGGATAGAGCATGAAAATCTGTTCGCACTGCGCGCGGGTGTGGCGCAGCAGTTCCAGCCGGTCCTGCTTCGGTCCGGTGAGCGTCTGCTCATGCCGGTGCACCACGCCCGCCGAATAGTCCTCGACCTCGCCCAGCGCGATGAAGCCCTTGCGTACAATGCGCTCGCCCGAATCCGGCGAGATGAACTCCTGATAGTAGGGGTAGACGGAAGGCGCGGGGTCGCGAGCAAGGATTCCGGCGTCGATCCAAGTGTCCAGGCAGGCGGCCGCGCGCGTATAAACATTGTCCGATTCGCTATCGGCGGGGAAACGCTCGCCGAGTATGACGCGGACAAGGTTGTGCGGACTGGCAGCGAGGTAACGCTGCCGCATGTCGCGTGAGATCTTGTCGTAGGGTTGAGTCACCAGGCGCCGAAGCTCGCCGGCGCGCGCCGTGTAACGATAAGGCTGGAAGGGGAAAATGCTAGCCATGGCGTTTCGGAGAATCCCCAGGATACCAGATCCGGTTTCGCCCGCCCGGGCCTGGTACGATTTGGCCAAAAGCTCTAGTACCAGAGCCGCTCGCCGAGGGGATTTGACGGGTTGGGCTGAATTAGGATGAGGTTAGATCGCGAATGCAGTCCGACCTCAATCCGCAAGAGTTGCTCGATCTGGCGCTATTTGTCTCGCTGGTGCTGACAATTCTGGTGCTGGTGCTGATGGCGGCCTACCTGCGGCATCGTTCCGCGCGAGTGCGCGCCGAGCGGGCCATGGATCGCTCGGAGTCTTACCTGGAGGCCATTCTCGACGCGGCCGTGCCGGGCATCATTGTGGTGACTCAAGATGGGGTGGTTGACGCGTTCAACCTGGCCGCGGAACGCATGTTCGGTTACGGCGCTTTCGAGATCGTCGGCCGCAAGATCAGCACATACAAACTTTTCGCCGCGCGCGCGGGTAATGGCGGCGAGAACGCCGATCCGTTCGGATCGGCGATCTCGTCGACGGCGAACGGCGGCGTAGGCGTGCAGGCGTTGGGTTGCAGAAGGAACGGCACGACGTTTCCGGCGGAGTTGTTCGTAAGCGAAGGGCGGGTGGGGCACCGCAGCATTCTAGTCGGTGTAGTGCAGGATCTCACGGCGCGGAAAAAGGCCGAAGAAGCGGCTCGCGAAGACACGGTGCAGGCCGAAGCCGTGCTCGATTCCGTTGGTGCAATCGTCCTGTTGCTAGACGCGGACGGCAAGGTGCGGCACATCAACCAGGCCGGCAGGCAGGCAACCGGCTACAGCCCCGAGGAAGTGCAAGGTTCCTTTTTCTGGGATCTGTTGCCGGTGCAGGCCGATGCGGCGAAAACCCGGGAGACCATCGAGAGGGCCGCTGATCACGACGTGCCGCGCAGCTTTGAAAGCGATTGGTTGACCAAAGACCGCCGTATCCGGCGCGTGGTTTGGCGCTTGGCATGGCTGCCCGGAGGGGAAGGCCCGGGGCGGCGGCTGGTCATCGCCGGGGCCGACATCACCGACCACGTGCGGCGATCCGGGCAGGCGGCGGCTGCCAGCATGACGGCCGCGCTGGAGGCCTTCGCCGATGCGGTGGCCCTGCGGTTGACCGAGCACCTGACGGCCGCCTCCGGCTACGCCGAACTCGTGCTTGCGTGCATGGCCAAAGACGACGCGGCGCGCAAAGACATCGCCGAGATTCAGCAAGCCACCGCCAAAGCGGCGGCCCTGGCGCGCGACCTGCAAGCATACGGACGCGGGCAGATTCTCGTGCCGCGGCTGGTCGATGTGAACGCGGTGCTCAGGGGCATGGAGGGCAGCCTGCGCCGTATGCTTGGAGGCGGCATCGGGCTGGAGTTCGTGCTGGCGCCCGCTATAGGGAGGGTACGCATCGATCCGGAGGGCCTGGCGCGGGCGATCGAGCGGCTGGCAGGCTTCATGGCGGAGCGGATGGGCGGCACAGGGCGCATCGTGTTCCGGACGCTCGAAGTGCAGGGCGGGCCGGCAGCAGTCTGCGTCATGGTGGCGATTCTCGCACCGGATCTCGAGATGCTCCCCGAAATCTGCGAGCGAGTCTTTCAACCGTTCGCGACGGAGCCTTTCGCTGGAGACGAAACCGGCCTCGCGATGGCGGCCGTACACGGCTTCCTGCGGCAAAGCGGCGCGGATGTGCACGCCGCCAGCCGCCCGGGCAGCGGCACGCGCCTGGAGATCTATCTGCCGCGGATCGAGCCGGCGCCAGAGTCCAGCGACTCGGCGATTTACAGCAAGGCTGAAAACTAGCAGCCCGCGGCCTGCTTTACTTGGACCACCGCAGGGGGACAATGAGCTTCTATGGCAGGAAGAAAAGCACGTCCGGACGGATCGTGCCGTTGCCGACCTCGGAACAGACCCCGCATACTGTCCGGTATCCCGGCCAGACCGCGCGTACGATTCCCGGGATCTTCGCCGGATCGTCGGGCCGGTGGTAAGCCGAAATCGCCAGCCTTGGGTGATAGGCGGCCAGCGTCTTCATGGCTCCCGCCAGGGCACGCTGCTCGGCGCCTTCGATGTCCATCTTAATGTAATCGACGCGCTCCAACTTCAGTTCGTCCACCAGTTTGTCTATGGTGGTGAGCGGTAGCCGCAATCCGCCGGAAGCGCCTTCCGGGCGCATTACGAAGCTGTCAGCCGCAGAGTTTTTCGGATCGACATTCAGAACCAGCCAGTCTTCCCGGTCCCACACGCCCTTGCCGTAGACGATCACCCGTCCGGCAGCGATTTCCTCGGGGAAATTCCTGCGCAGGCACTCGATGTTCTCCGGGCCCGGCTCGATGGCCACCACCTGTTTCGCTCCGGCGTTCAGAGCCTCGCGCACGTAGACGCCGACGTTGGCCCCGCAATCCAGCACCACGTCACCCGCCCGCACGGCCAGTTCCCCGGTGCCGTAGATCTTGCGCTCCTGCTCGGCCAGGTTCCAAGGCAGCACGTAATCGCTGCCCGCCGGCATCCAGTAGCTTCCTTTGGGTGTCCGCCAGAGATGGAATCCGGCGGGGTCCTTCTCGATCTCGCTGATTTCCTTGAGGATGCGGTCCTTCAGTTCAATCTGCCGGGCGGCGTTACCGGCGCTTTGCAAAGCCTGCCGCCAGGGGCACCCCTGACTGCGGCCCGCGAGCACCAGCATGCCCAGCCTCGTCGGATGATAAAACCACAATGCGGCGCCCAACGCCGCGGCGATGATCACGTACCTCAGAATACGGCTCACCTCATGATTATCGCAGGGAAAGCGAACCCACCACCCGCGAACCCTCATCCAGACAGCATCGGAACTTCATGAGCACACAACCTCGCATCCTCACTACCACCGTCGGTTCGTACCCGGTTCCGGACTGGCTCGCGGCGCTCCCCAGCGAGCAGGCCCGGCTCGACGCCACCCGGGTAGTTTTCGACATCCAGCGGCAAGCGGGGATAGATCTCCCCACTGACGGCGAACTCTATCGCTTCGACGTGAACCACCCCGATACCAACGGGATGATCGACTATTTCATCCGGCCGATGGCGGGCGTGCGCACCACGCTGGGGCGCAGCGATCACGAGGCCTTCGCCCGCAAGGACGCCATGCGCTTTCGCAAGAAGGCTGCCGGCGTGGTCACAGGGCCCATCGGGGAAGGCGGACTGAACCTGCCGGCCGACTGCGAGCTTGCGGCCGTAGTGGCGGGCGGTCCGTTCAAGTTCACTGTGACCAGTCCCTATATGCTGGCGCGCACACTGCTGGACAACCATTACGGCGACTTCGAGGCATTGACCATGGCCATTGCCGGCGTGCTCGCGGCGCAGGTGCGCGGGCTCGGCTGCGCGTGCGTACAGGTGGACGAAGCCAACATCCCCGGAAACCCGGACGACGCTCCGCTGGCCGCCGCCGCGATCAACCGCGTCCTCGATAAGATCGAGGTAATGCGCGCCGTACACCTGTGTTTCGGCAACTATGGCGGGCAGACGATCCAGAGCGGTACCTGGCAGAAGCTGGCCGGCTTCCTGAATGCCTTGCACGCCGACCACGTTGTGCTCGAAATGGCTCACCGCCCCGCGGAAGACTTGCAGGCCCTGCGCGAGGTGCGGCCGGACCTCGCCCTTGGCCTGGGCGTCGTCGACATCAAGGTGAACCACATCGAGACGCCGGATGAGGTCGCCCAGCGTATTGAGACGGCGGAGAAGACGCTCGGGCCGGGCCGCGTCGGCTGGGTCCACCCCGACTGCGGTTTCTGGATGTTGAAGCGCAGCATCGCGGACCGCAAGATGGCTGCGCTGGTGAAGGGCCGCAATCTCTACCTGGGCATTCGATGAGAAAGGGCTCACGCTTCGCCGCGGAAGGTCTATGGCACACCGACCGGGAGACCGGCGCTCGCGTGCGGCAGGTGACCTCGGCAGGCGCCATCAGCCACCCCACCTATTTTCTGCAAAGCGCGTTTCTGCCCGGCGACCGGCAGATCTTTTTCACCTCTTACCGTTCCGGCCCGCCGCAATTGTTTCTGGCGGACTACCCCGAAGGCGACATCTTGCAGTTGACCGGCGGCGCGGCTGTGCATCCGTTCTCCGCGTTGCTCGCACCCGGTGGCGAGGATCTGGTTTTCACGCGCGGCTGCGAAATCTGGGCGCTGCGGCTCAAGGCACTGGATGAGCGGCGCATCTTCACGTTGAGCGAAGGCCAGTTGGGCGAGTGTTCCATCTCGAATGACGGTGAGTGGCTGACCTCAGCCTTTCAATCCGGCGGCCGGCGCGGCCTGGCGGTGGGACGAACGGACGGCACGCTGTGGCGCGAGATTCCGTTTCCCCGCACCGTAATTCACCCGCAGTTTCATCCGCTGGAACCGGAGTGGATCGAGTTCGCCGGCGATCCCGCGCCTCGCATGCATCGCGTGCGCCGTAACGGCACGGGTTTGGAGTGCCTGTACGAGCATTCGAACGATGAGTTCGCTGTGCACGAGACGTTCCTCGGCCGCACCGGCGACCTCGTCTTCACCGTCTGGCCACGCCTGCTCGCACGCATGGACTGGACCACGCGGGAGATCTGGACCATCGCCGAATTCAATGCCTGGCACGTTGCACCCGACCGCGCCGGGGCGCGAATCCTGTGCGACACCAACCATCCCGACCGTGGCCTGCACATCGTTGATGCGGCGACCGGCGCGCGGCGCCCGGTATGCCTCACCGAGGCGAGCAGCCAGGGATCGCAGTGGAGCCGAAGCCGCTATGCGCTCGCCGAAGACTTTGCCGCCGCACACAGTAGGGCCGGTGCAGGTGAGGGCGTGCTCAGTTGGATGGAGGCTCCCACCGACACCGTGTACGGGCCGCAATGGACGCACCCGCACCCTTCCTGGTCGAGCGACGAATCGAAGGCCGCATTCGCCAGCGACCGCACGGGCACAACGCAGGTGTACGTCGTAGAATTGTAGGGCGGTATGCCGCGAGTTTCCCCGATAGGGGCCCGCGCGAACAATCGAACTCGAAGGAGACTACGACGATGATGGATTCCCTGAAGGGCGGGCGCCGAGGCTTTCTCGGCAGGCTGATGGGAGCGGCGGGGTTGACGGCGGCAGCCCCGGCTGCCAGCCTCGCCCAGGCGCGGCCCGCCGGCGATGGCCTCATTCCCAGCTACGCCCGGGCACAGGACTACCGCTCGCTCAAGCAATCCAGCCACGACCGGAGTGGCGGCAATCGCGATTTCTTCACCATCCCGGCCGGCGCGACGCAGATGCTGCTCGAATCCAATGAGCCCGGCGCGATCACGCACATCTGGTTCACCATCGCCGCCCAGAGCCAGATGCACCTGAAGGAAATTGTGCTGCGCGCTTACTGGGACGGTAACTCGAAACCCAGCGTGGAAGTGCCGGTGGGTGATTTCTTCGGACTCAACCTGGGGCAATATCAGATCTACGAATCGGCTTACCTGGCCTGCTCGCCGGGCCGCTCCCTGAATTGCTATTTCTACATGCCCTGGCGGCGCAACGCGCGCATGACGGTGACGAACGAAGGATCGCAGGAGGTTCGTGCCTTCTACTCGAACATCGACTACATCACTGTTGGCAGCCAGCCCGCCGATATGCTGTACTTTCACGCGCAGTACCGCCAGGCGGCGCCCTGCGTGGCCACGGAAGGAGAGGCCAGGAAGCTGAACCCGGACGGCAAGCTGAACTACGTCTACGCCGAGACGCGAGGCCGCGGCCACCTGATGGGCGTCACACTCGGCGTGCTGATCAACGCCGATGGATGGATGGGCGAAGGCGACGACATGATCTTCATCGACGACGAGTCCAAACCTCTCATCATCGGCACCGGCAGCGAAGACTATTTCCTGGGAAGCTGGAATTTCGGCGGGCGAGACGGCGCCGTGCCTTTCAGCCATCGTTATTACGGCGCGCCCATCATCATCATGCCGGAGCGCACCGGCGGCCGTTATTGCTGCTACCGCTGGCACGGAGACAACCCCGTCACCTTCACGCGTTACATGAAGCACACGATGGAACACGGCCACGCCAACGACCGGCACGACAATTTCTACTCGGCCTGCTACTGGTACCAGACCGAGCCGTACACGGATTTCCCGGCGCTGCCCCCGGTTGCCGAGCGCACGCCGCGTTTGAAGATACCCTCATGAAGAAAGTAATTACCGTTCCCGTTACCCTGGCGGCCGGCGTTGCGCTGGCCGCCGATCCGTCCGGCGTGGACCTGTGGAAGGCCGCGGACATGAAGGCCGTTGCGAAGGAACTCGCCTCGAAGCTGAATGACAAGAAAGCCGCCGGGAAGAGCCTCGCGACGTTCGCCAATCACGCCGCAATGATCACCCACCGCGAGGCAAGCGGCGAGGCCGAAATCCATGACACGAAGGTGGACATTTTCATCGTGGTGGACGGCAAGGCCACGCTCGAATGCGGAGGCACGGTTGTGGGCGCGAAGAAGACCGGGCCGGAGACGCTCGGCACCTCCATCCGCGGAGGAGTGAAGAAGACGCTCGAACCCGGCGACATCGTTCACATCCCGGCCAAGACGCCGCACCAGCTTCTGATCGAACCGGGCGGTAAGTTCACGTACTTCGTCTTCAAGGTGGACGCCGAATAAGCGCGGCCGCCGGCTGTCCACTTCCGGACAGCCGGATACCGGAAATGCACATCCCGCTTATGGCCGGCGCTGTGGAATGAACAGGTTGGCCCTGGCGTGCAACTTGCTCGAAGTAGAGACGATGAAGACTCTCCGGCAAGACATTGTGTTCGGTTTCCGCGTGCTGAAGGGCAGCCCCGGTGTAACGCTGGTGGCGATCCTGACGCTGGCGCTGGGCATTGCGGTGAACACGACGGTGTTCAGTTGGATCGATAGTACCCTGCTGCACCCGTACGCTGGTGTAAAGAACGCCAGTGATCTGGCGCTATTAGAAACGGTGACCTCGTCCGGAGAACGCCTGGCTGCCACATCCTACCTGGACTATCGCGACTACCGCGACAACTTGAAGCTGATTTCGGAAATCGCCGTGGCGCGATTCACACCGCTGAGCGTCGGCGCCGACGGGCGGACCGATCGCGCCTGGGCGGAACTGGTGTCCGCGAATTACTTTGACCTGCTGCGGGTGAAGCCGGTTCTGGGACGCGGATTCCTGCCCGAAGAATCCGGCGACAAGCCGGGCGCGTTCCCGGTGGCGGTCATCAGTTACAAGATGTGGCAAGAGCGGTTCGGTGGCGATCCAAGCGTGCATGGCCGGAAGATTCGCCTCAACCGCAACGAGTTGACCATCGTCGGCGTGGCGCCCCGGGAGTTCAACGGGAGCACGGTGGGGCTGCGATATGACGTCTGGATGCCGATCACGATGGCGCCCGCCATGGGGACCGGTGGCTCGACTTTGAGTTTTCGCGGATGCCGGGACCTTACCTCAACGCTGGTGCGGCTGAAGCCGGGCGCCACCATCGAGCAGGCGCGAGCGGAAGCGGCGGCGCTGGCCAGGCGGCTCGCCGGAATGTACCCGGCAACGAACCGGGGCGTTGACGCCGACTTGGTTCCGGTGTGGGCGGGCAAACTTGGTGCCCAGAGCTTGCTACTCAAGCCTCTGCAAATCCTGATGGCGGTGTCCCTGCTACTTCTATTGATCGTGTGCGCGAACGTCGCCAACCTACTTTTGGCCAGGGCGGTGTCGCGTCAACGGGAATTCGGAGTCCGTCTGGCGTTAGGAGCTCATCGCAGCCGGCTGGTCCGGCAGTTGTTGACTGAAACCCTATTGCTCGCCTTAGCGGGAGGGGCGCTGGGCGTGGCCCTTACCCTGTGGATGGGACGAGCACTGACTTTTCTATTGCCGCCGAACACGAACTTACCGATCGCCATCAGCCGGGAACTGAGCATCCCGACGCTGGCTTTCACCCTGCTTGTTTCGCTGGTGGCGACGGTGATCTCCGGCACGGCGCCGTCGCTTCTGTCGGCCCGGGCGGACCTGAACGAGGTCCTCAAAGAAGGCGGGCGCGGCGGAAGCGCTGGTGCACAATCGCACCGCATGCGGGGGCTGCTGGTCACCGCCGAGGTGGCTCTGGCAACGGTCGCGCTGGTCGGCGCGGGTCTGTTCTTCCGCAGTTTCAGAAACGCGAGCGGCATTCAACCCGGCTTTGAAACCCACAATATCTCGGTTTCACGATTCTATCTTTCCTGCGCCGGCTACTCAGCGCAAGAGCAGCGGCAATTCTGCCGCAAACTGCGCGAGCGGTTGGAAGCCGTTCCTGGTGTGACCGCGGTGAGTTACTCCGACGCGGTACCCCTATCGGAGTTGCTTGGATCAACCACTACGCACGAACTGCAGGTCGAAGGATACGTTCCTGCACCCAGCGAACAAATGAGAGTTCATTACTCCACCGCGCCGCCCGGCTACTTCAACCTGATGGGAATCCCGTTCCGGGACGGCCGCGACTTCACCGAGCGTGACGAGGCGGGCAAGCCGGGAGTCATCATTATCAATGAAACTTTCGCCCGGCGTTTCTTCCGGGGTGCCAACCCGATCGGACGTAAAGTGCGTGTGGGAAGCACCCTTACAACGGTGGTTGGGGTGGTCAGTGACAGCAAGTATCACACTCCGATGGAAGCGCCAACCCCCTTCTTCTATGTCCCTTTCCAGCAGTGGTTCGCGCCCGGGTTGAACTTCGCATTCCTGATCAAGAGCGCAGGCGATCCCATGCGTCTGGCCCCAACGCTCAGGCGTGAAGCGCTCGCGCTCAACCAGGACGCGGTCTTTACCACTATGCCGCTCACGGAAGCCGTCACCACATCGCTCTACCCGCAGAAGGTAGCCGCCAGCCTGATGTGCGTGGTGGGTGTGGTTTCACTTCTGCTGGCGGCGGTCGGGCTATATAGCGTGATGAGTTACGCAGTGAGCCAGCGCACGCACGAGCTCGGAATTCGCATGGCCCTGGGCGCACAGCCAACCGACGTGCTGTGGCTGGTGGGACGGCAGACGCTCGCCTGGACGCTCCCGGGCCTGATCGCGGGGATCGGCGCTTCTCTGGCGGTTTCACATCTCGTTTCCAATATGTTGGTGAACATGAGCGCCATGGATCCTACGATCTTCGCCGGGGCGGCCGCATTCCTCGGCCTGGTGGCGCTGGTGGCCGGTTATGTGCCGGCGCGGAAGGCTACGCGGCTGGATTCCACGGCGGCCTTGCGCTGCGAGTAACGGAGCCGCGGCGGGAAACGACTACACTGTCAGTATGAAATTCCCGCTCGCGATGATTCCGCTCGGGCTGCTGATGCTCCCTGCCTCCGCCGCCGAGTTCCATGTCTCCGTCAAAGGGAACGACGCGTATGACGGCTCGGTGTCCAGACCCTTCCGTACCATTTCCGCCGCCGCACGTATTGCGCGACCAGGCGACATGATCACCGTGCATGAGGGTACGTATCGCGAGCGGATTACACCTCCTCGCGGCGGGGAGTCGGACGCCAAGCGCATCGTCTACCAGGCGGCAGCGGGCGAGAAGGTCTTCATCAAAGGATCCGAAGTGATTCGCGGGTGGAAGCCTTTCCAGCCCGGCGTGTGGAAGGTTACGATTCCGAATTCGTTCTTCGGCGGCTACAACCCTTACAAGGACCTGATTTGGGGAGACTGGTTCACCGACAAGGGACGGCCGCACCACACAGGCGAGGTCTACTTGAACGGCAAGAGCCTATGGGAGACCCATTTGCTGGAACGCGTCCTGGATCCGCAACCGTTTGAGGGCGCCAGGGACCGCGAAGGCTCCACCTGGACCTGGTTCTGCGAAAGCGACGACAAGTTCACTTACATTTACGCCAACTTCCACGACAAGGACCCCAACCGGGAACTGGTCGAGATCAACGTGCGCGACAGTTGTTTCTATCCGGATCAGCCAGGCCGGAATTACATTACAGTTCGCGGCTTCACCTTGAGCCAGGCAGCTACGCAATGGGCCGCACCCACCGCCGAACAGATCGGGCTGATCGGCACTCACTGGAGCAAGGGCTGGATCATCGAGAACAACGTGATCAGCGACTCGAAGTGCTCCGGCATCACCCTGGGCAAGGACCGCGCCACCGGCCACAACGTCTGGGTGCGGAATCCGGCCAAGGACGGTGCGACGCATTACAACGAGGTGATTACGCGCGCCCTGGCCATCGGCTGGTCGAAGGCGAACATCGGCGGCCATATCGTCAGGAACAATACCATCTTCAATTGTGAGCAGGGAGGCGTCATCGGCAGCCTGGGCGCCGTCTTCAGCCAGATCACGAACAACCACATCTACAACATCTGGACCAAGCGGCAATTCACCGGTGCGGAGATGGCAGGCATCAAGCTGCACGCCGCCATCGACGTGCTGATCAAGGGGAACCGAGTGCACAACACCGGCCGGGGCCTGTGGATGGACTGGATGGCGCAGGGAACGCGCATCACGGGTAATCTCCTCTACGACAACAGCACGGAGGATCTGTTCGTTGAAGTGGACCACGGGCCGTTCGTGGTGGACAATAACTTGCTCCTGTCCGGTATCAGCCTCAACGATATGTCCGAGGGCGGGGCCTACGTGCACAACCTGATGGCAGGCAAGATCCTTAGCCGGCCGGAACCGAGCCGCGCGACGCCTTACCATCACGCGCACTCCACGGCGGTTGCCGGACTGAGTGCGACACGAGGCGGCGACGATCGTTACTACAACAACATCCTGATCGGTGGAGGGGCCGACTTGGCGGCTGCCGCACAGGACCCGAAGTCCAAGCGGGCGACCGGCTTCGGCCTTTGGGTTTACGACGCCAGGGAACTGCCGCTGCAGACCGGAGGCAACGTCTATCTGAACGGCGCGCGTCCTTATGCCGAGGAAAGTGGCGCGCTGGTGCTTTCGAATGTCGACCCAAAGCTCCGCGTCGAAGAACGCAACGGTGGCGTGTATCTCCACCTGACGCTGCCTCCGGAGGTGCGCAATGCGGAGACGAAGCTCGTGACCACCGTGCTGCTGGGGAAGGCCATGGTCCCGCAGCTTGCATATGAGAACGCCGATGGTACGTCCGTAGTGATCGACTACGACTATTTCGGCAAGAAGCGCGCCGGGGGCCGGCCCACTCCGGGCCCCTTCGAACAACCCGGCCCAGCCGCCCTGAAGGTCTGGTAGAGCCGGACAGCGAAAACCTCGTCAGCCTGAACTGCGTGAGTTTTCATTGGCGCAAAAAAATCGCGCAGTTCAGGCTGACGGAGTTTCTCCGCGGCGGGTCAGGGCGGCTTTCAGGAAGTCGCGGTTCATGCGAGCGATGAACTCCAGCCGGATCTGCTTGGGGCAGACCGCTTCGCATTCGCCGACGTTGGTGCAGCCTCCGAAGCCTTCCGCTCCGGCTTGCGCCACCATGGCGCGGACGCGATCGTAGCGCTCGGGCTGGCCCTGAGGAAGCAGCGCGAACTGCGACACCTTGGCAGCCGTAAACAGCGCGGCGGCGGCGTTGGGGCAGGCGGCCACGCAGGCTCCGCAGCCGATGCAAGCCGCGGCGTCCATGGCGAGGTCGGCGTCTTCCTTGGGGATGGGGATGGCGTTGCCGTCCGGGGCGCTGCCCGTGGGCACGCTCACAAAGCCTCCGGCGGCGATGATGCGGTCAAACGCGCTGCGATCTACCGCCAGATCCCGAATGAGCGGGAAAGCGCGGGCGCGCCACGGTTCCAGGTAGATTTCGTCGCCATCCTTGAAGTGGCGCATGTGGAGCTGGCAAACGGTGGTGCCGCGCCTGCCGCCGTGTGCGATGCCGTTGATCATCATGCCGCACATGCCGCAGATGCCTTCGCGGCAGTCGTGATCGAAGGCCACCGGATCGTCTCCCTTCAGGATCAGATCCTCGTTGAGGACGTCCAACATCTCGAGGAAACTCATTTCGGGATTGACGTTGGGAATCTCGTAGCGCATCAGCTTGCCAGGGCTCGAGGCGTTCTTCTGGCGCCACACATGAAGGATGATTCTCATTTGTAGCTCCGCTGGGTGGGGATGCAGTATTCGAAATTCAACGGCTCTTTATGCAGTGAAGGCCGCGCGTTCTCGCCCCCGTACTGCCACGCGGCGACATAGCTGTAATTGGCGTCGTCGCGCTGGGCTTCTGCGTCCGAAGTCTGATGTTCCTCCCGGAAATGTGCGCCGCAGCTCTCGTTACGGTCGAGCGCGTCCAGGCACATCAGTTCGGCAATCTCGAAAAAGTCCGCCACGCGTCCGGCGCGTTCAAGAGACTGGTTGAACTCCTCGTTGGAGCCCGGCACGATGGCCGTCCGCCAGAACTCCTCGCGCAGTTCCGGGATCATGGCGAGGGCCTTTTGCAGGCCCGCCTCATTGCGGGCCATGCCGCAGTACTCCCAGAGGATCTTGCCGAGCGCGCGGTGCAGGTCGTCCACGGTACGGCTGCCGCGAATCGAGAGCAACCGTTTGATGCGCTCTTCGACATTGGCGCGCGCGGCACGGCACTCGGCGTGGTCCTCGGCGACTTTCTCGAATTTGTTGGATCCCAGGTAGTGGCCGAGCGTGTAAGGCAAGACGAAATAGCCGTCGGCCAAGCCCTGCATCAGAGCGCTGGCGCCGAGACGGTTGGCGCCGTGGTCGGAGAAGTTGGCTTCGCCGGCCACAAACAGGCCGGGGATGGTGCTCATCAGGTGATAATCCACCCACAGGCCGCCCATGGTGTAGTGGATGGCTGGGTAGATGCGCATGGGCACTGTGTACGGGTCCTCGCCGGTGATGCGCTCATACATTTCGAACAGGTTGCCGTAGCGCTCCTCGATCACATGGCGGCCCAGGCGGCCGATGGCCTCGGAGACATCGAGATAGACTCCGAGACCGGTATCGCCGACGCCGCGGCCCTCATCGCACACCACCTTCGCCGCGCGCGAGGCGATGTCGCGCGGGGCGAGATTGCCGTAACTTGGATAACGGCGCTCCAAGTAGTAATCGCGTTCGGCTTCCGGAATGTCGCCGGGCGCGCGCTTGTCGCCTTTCTTCAGGGGAACCCAGATGCGGCCGTCGTTGCGCAGGGATTCGCTCATCAAGGTGAGCTTGGATTGATATTCGCCACTCACCGGGATGCAGGTGGGGTGGATCTGCGTGAAGCACGGATTGGCGAACAGCGCGCCTTTCTTGTACGCGCGCCAGATGGCGGTGGCATTGGAGCCTTTGGCGTAGGTGGCCAGGTAGAACGCGTTGCCGTAACCGCCCGTGGCGAGCACCACGGCGTCGGCAAGGTGTATGTCGATGGCGCCGGTGACGAGGTTGCGCGTGACGATGCCGCGGGCGCGCCCGCCGATCACGATCAGTTCCAACATCTCGGTGCGCGGGAACAACTTCACGGTTCCCGCGGCCGCCTGACGCATCAAAGCCTGATAGGCGCCGAGCAGAAGCTGCTGGCCGGTCTGCCCGCGGGCGTAAAACGTTCGCGAAACCTGCGCACCGCCGAAACTGCGGTTGGCCAGCGTACCACCGTACTCGCGCGCGAACGGCACGCCCTGGGCGACGCACTGGTCGATGATGTTCACACTTACCTGGGCGAGGCGGTATACGTTGGCCTCGCGGGCGCGATAGTCGCCGCCTTTCAGCGTGTCGTAAAAAAGGCGGTAGATGCTGTCGCCGTCGTTCTGGTAGTTCTTGGCCGCGTTGATGCCGCCCTGCGCGGCGATGCTGTGGGCGCGGCGCGGCGAATCCTGGAAGCAGAAGGCCTTGACGTTGTAACCGAGTTCGCCGAGCGAAGCGGCGCCGGCGGCTCCGGCCAGGCCGGTTCCAACCACGATGACCGAGTACTTGCGCTTGTTGGCCGGATTCACCAGCTTCATGTCGAAGCGGGCTTTGTCCCACTTCTCCTGAATCGGGCCGGATGGGATGCGCGCGTCGAGATTCATGTTGTCCTCCTACACCGGCCGGATGATTCCGGCGAGAACCGCCACAGGGATGAAAATGTTACCTCCCGCGATGGCCACCGCCAGCACGGCGGCGGCACGTTTGATCAGGGGAGTGTAGCGCGGGTGGTTCAGCCCGAGCGATTGGAACATGCTCGCGATGCCGTGGTAGAGGTGGAGGCCGATCAGGGCCATGATGATGATGTAGAAGCCGCTCGCGGCGGGGTTCTGGAAGCCTACCACCACGTTGTTATAAACGTTCAGCTCCACGAACCTCGGATGCACCGTGCCGGTGGTGAAGTGCAGGATGTGGTAGACCACGAAGACCGCGATCAGCGGACCGCTTACAATCATGGTTCGCGAGGCGAGAGTCGCCTGCACGGTGTCCGGTTTCTGATAGCGGATGGGCCGCGCCGCGCGGTTCTCGAACCACAGTTGCACGGTGGCCACGGCGTGCAGACCGACGGCCGCAAGCAGCACCAGGCGCGCCGCCCAGAGCAAGGCGGGTTGCGAATGCAGCAGATGGGCGTACGCGTTGATGCGGTCCGGCCCGGCAAGGATCTGAAGATTTCCGATCAGGTGGGCGACCAGATACGCAAACAGCATTGCGCCGGTCACGGCGACGATGGCCTTGCGGCCCACCATGGATCGATAGAAGCCGACCTCGCGGCCCAGCTTCACGTCGAACGCGGTCGCGCCCATTTCGTGGCCCCTCCCAGTTGGGTTTGACGAAAACAGTATTGTATCTCACGACGCGCTGGCACTGCCGGAAATGCGGACGGTCAACGCTTGTGCTTGCCCGGGAGCCCTACCGGATTCTCGTGTGTACGTTCGCGAAAACGGCCACCCAGGCCGGATGCCAGCGAAACGCTATCTTCGCCGAAACGATCACGGAGAGCGTCCATCGCGCCGAGGGCTTTCTTCCAACGCTCCGAGGGGCCCTGGTCGAGCAAGTGCAACTGCCCTTCGCCGGTCTCGAAAGACGATGTATGCACTCCCAGCAGGCGCACCGGTTTCCCGTCCCAGTTGCGGAGGAACAGCGCCCGGATGGCGTTGATGATCTCGGTGTCGACCATCGTCGCGTGCGCCAGGGTCTCGGCGCGGGTAATCGTCTTGAAATCCTTGTAGCGGAGCTTCAACTGCACCGTGCGTGCCCGGAAGCCATGTTCGCGCAAGCGGCGCGCTACCATTTCGCACAAACGGGCGAGCGTTGCGAGGATGGTTTCCCGGTCGGTTGTATCCTCCAGAAACGTGTGTTCGTGGCTGACCGACTTGGGGTCCTCCTCGGCGCCGATCTCGGAATCGTACCAGCCGCCCGCGTCCAGGCCCTTCGCCTTGCCGGCCAGCGCCAGCCCCCATTGGCCGAATCGTTCCTCAAGAAAGCGCTCGTCCAACTTCGCCAGGTCGCCTACTTTACGAATGCCGCAATCGTGCAGTTGCTTTTCGGTGACCTTGCCGACGCCCGGCAGACGCCGCACGTCGAGCGGCGCCAGGAACCGCGCCTCCTGGCCGGGCAGCACCCAGAGAATCCCGTTGGGTTTGGCCTGATCGCTGGACACCTTGGCGACCATCCGCGAGGTGGCGATCCCGATGGAACAGTTGAGTTGTGTCGCGTGCTTAACGCGCTGGTGAAGCTTGTGCGCGGCTTCAAACGGCGCTCCGAACAAGCGCTCCGTGCCGGTCATGTCGAGATACGCCTCGTCGACGGAAGCCATTTCCACTAGCGGGGAAAACTCCTGGAGGATCTCGAAGACGCGGTGCGAGTACTCGCGGTAGCGTTCGGGATGGCCGTCGACGAAGATGGCCTGCGGGCACTTCTGATACGCCGTGCGCAAGGGCATGGCCGAATGCAGGCCGAATTTGCGCGCCGCGTAAGACGCTGCCGAGACAACGCCGCGCTGATCCGGCCGTCCGCCTACCACCACGGGCTTGCCCTTGAGCGACGGGTCGAACAACTCCTCCACCGATACGAAGAACGCGTCCATGTCGACGTGGAAGATAGTCGTCACTTTATCCGCCTGCGCTGGGCGCCCCGGCCGCTTCAATGCAGCCACCACCCTGTACTAGAATACCGTTTGACCCCTTCATGATTTTGGACGCAGGTCGGACCGCGATAGGGAACTCGCACCGGTGCACAAGGCTTGTTGGATAACGGCTGGTTTGTGGGCGGCGGGCGCTGTATGCGCCGCGGCGCAGCAACCGGCTCCGGCGTTGGGCCTCAAAGACTGCATCCGGTTGGCGGAATCCGCGCCGTCGGCCGTGAGTGTCGCCCGGCAGGAACGTGACGTCGCGGCGCGTGAGGTCACGCAGGCCCGGGCCGACTTCCTTCCCCAGTCCCGTTTGGTGAACGGCTTTACCTATAACAGCCCCTTGCTCAATAACAGAGAAACGTTCAGTTTTATCCCCTTGAACGGAATCCGGGAGTACGCGTCGCTGGTCACCGTGAACCAGGAATTCGACACTTCGGGGCGCTTGCGGGCGGATATGACCCGCGCACGTGTGGCAGGGGAGATCGCGGCTACTAGCGTGGCCCTTGCGCAACGCGATCTGAGACGGGCCGTCACGACGGCGTTCTACCGGGCCGTGCTTACGCGGCGCATAGTAAAGACGGCGCAGGATGCGCTTGCCGAGAGCCGGAGTTTTGAGAGGCGTACGCGGCTGATGCTCGAAGGCGGGGAAGCCGCGCAAGCCGATGCCGTGAAGGCTTCGGCTCAAGCGGCGTTCCTCGAACAGGCGTTGAACGCCGCCGAACTGGAGGCCAAGCTTGCCGGGCAGGAATTGGCTTCGTTTTGGACGCGCGATGTCGACGCGCCTCTCGAACTCGAGGATTCGCTGGAGGCGACTCCTCCCGCTCCGGAGCCGGAGACGGCTCAAGCCGCTCCTTACATGAAACGGCTGGAATTCAACCTGCTGGACGCGCAGCAGCGGGGCTTCAAGGCCGACGTCCGGCGCGCGCGGTCGGGCCTGCTGCCCCAGTTGAGCGCTGTCTTTCAGTACGGTATCGACTCGACGGCGATTCGCATCGGCGACCGCGGATACGCCGCTTTCATCAACCTGAACATTCCACTGTTCGACTGGAACAAGTCTCGCGCGGCCATGGCGCAGGCTCGTATCAGGGCACGGCAGATCGAATCCACCCGGGTGATTTCAGAACGGATGTTCTCGAAAGAGTACCAGGGCGCGCTGGCGCGGGTGAAGCGGCTCTACGAGCAGATCGCCCTGACGCGCCGTCAGGCGGAGCTTACCCAGGAGGATTTGCGGCTCAGCCGGATCCGTTACGAAGGAGGCGAAGGCTCGGCGCTCGACGTCGTGGCCGCGCAGAATCAAATGACGCAGGCGCGCAACAACTATTACACGGCCATCGCCAATTATTTGAATGCAAGAGCGGACCTGGAGGTGGCGTCGGGACGATGAAACGATACAGCATATTGGCGATTCCGTTGCTTTTTCTGGCCGGCTGCGGCTCGCGAGAGGAAAAAACCGCGGACCCCGTCGTGGACGTCAAGGTCGCCAGGGCCGAAACCGCCGACGTGAAGCTGACCGTACGCGCCCCTGCTTCCGTGTTCGCGCGTGAGCAAGCCAACATCAGCGCCCGGATCACGGCGCCGATCCGGAAGCTCCTGGTGCGAAAGGGAGACAACGTAGCGGCGGGGCAAGCGCTCGCGCAATTGGACAATCGGGACCTCGCGGCTCAGCGCGACGAAGCCGCGGCGGCAGTTGCCGATGCCGAGGCGAATTTACAGAAGGTGGAGTCGGGTACGCTGCCCACCGACATCGAGCGTGCGCGCGGGCAAGCTGTCGGCACGGAAGCGGCGTTGAACCAGGCGCAGAAGTTTTACGAGCGGCGGAAGCAACTCTTCGAGCAGGGCGCCATCCCTCAGCGTGACCTTCAGCTGAGCCAGACCGAACTAGCGCAGGCGAAAGCCAACTTCGAGGTGGCGCGGCGGAGCCTGGATCTGCTCCAGAATCAATCCCGCGATAAAGAAATCCAGATGGCCAGGAGCAAGGCGGCGCAGGCGCGGGCGCGGTTGACGCTGGTCCGGGCGCTACTGGATTTCTCGGAGATCCGCAGCCCGTTTTCCGGAACTATCACCGAGCAATTCATGTTCTCCGGCGACATGGCAAAGCCCGATGCTCCGATCTTCACCGTCATGGACTTGAGCGTGGCGGTTGCTCGCGCGCAGGTGCCGGAAAACGAAGCGGCAGCGGTGCGCGCGGGCGCCGTGTGCAGTTTTACGCCAGTGGACAGCGGCGGCGCTTCTTACGCCGGCCGCATCACGGTGGTTAACCAAGCCGTCGATCCGGCCCGGCGGACCGTGGAGGCTTGGTGCGAGATTCCCAATGGCAAGCACGGATTGCGCGGCGGAATGTTCGGCGAGGTCGTTGTCGTGAGCGGTGTCGCGCCGGCAAGCGTCGTCATCCCTGTGGCTGCCGCCCAATTCATCGAAGGCACGAACCGCGCGGTGGTGATGGTGGCGGATGACAAGGGGACCGCTGTGAGGAGGGAGGTCGAGGTGGGTGAGCGCTTCGACGGGAAGGTGCAGGTGAAGGCCGGGCTGAAAGCCGGCGAACCAGTCATCGTGCAAGGCGCTTACGGACTGGCGGAAGGGACCCGCATCCGGCTGACGGAGGAGAAGCGGCGGTGACTCAACACCTCGCCCGGTTCGTCCAGGCGCACGCGCGGGCGATGGTCATCATCGTCTTCAGTTTTGCCCTTGCCGGCGCGGCGTTCCTGTTCCGCCTTCCAATTGCGATCTTTCCGCAGACGGATTTCCCTCGCATCGTCATTCTGGTGGATAACGGCATCACGCCGGTTGATATCCAGATGTTACGCGTGACTCGTCCGATCGAAGAAGCTATCCGCATCGTTCCGGGAATCACGACCATCCGTTCCGTCACCGCGCGGGGCTCCAGCGAAATCAGCGTTTTCTTTCGCTGGGACATAGATATCTTGAATGCACTGCACCTGGTGCAGGGACGCATCTCGCAGATCACACCTTCGCTACCGCCGGAGTGCCGCTTTTACATCAACCGCCTCACATTCTCCGTATTCCCCATGGTCGGTTTCAGTATCACCTCGCCGGGCCGCTCGCAGGCGGATCTGTGGGAACTGGCCTATTACGACATCGCGCCGCGTCTCTACCGGCTGCCCGGCGTCGCGGAGACCCGGATCGTCGGCGGGCGTCCTCCCGAGTACCACGTGCTGGTCGATCCCCCCAAGCTCAACAGTTACGGAATGCCTCTGACCAAGGTGACCGACGCGATCCGCAACAGCAACATCATTTCGCCTTCGGGGATGGTTCAGGAGAATTACCACCTCTACCTGACCACCGTCACCGGGTTGATGCGAACGCGCGAGCAGATCGAGAATACCGTCGTCGACGTCGTGCACGGCACGCCGGTACTGGTGAAGAACCTTGCCCGAGTGGTTCCTGGTGAGCGGCCTGTCTATAACGTCGTGACGGCGAACGGCAGGCCCGCGGTGCTGGTCAATGTCCTTCAGCAGCCGGATGGCAACGCCGTCACCATCGCCGATTCCGTCAACGCGGAACTGGCCAGCATCAAGCGGTCGCTTCCGAAAGACATCGAGCTGTCCACTTTTTATGACCAGTCCGTCTTGGTGCGGGAATCGATCTCCGGGGTTGCGGAGAGCATCCTGATCGGCCTGGGTCTGTCGGTGCTCGTGCTGATGGTTTTTCTGAAGAGTTGGCGCACAACCATCGTAGCGGCGGTGGTCATTCCGATTGCCGTGCTGACCGCGGTCGTCTTCATGAAGTTCTTCAACATGAGCTTCAACCTGATGACGCTGGGAGGATTGGCGGCTTGCATCGGCGTGGTGATCGACGACGCCATCGTGATGGTGGAGAACATCATCGTGCACCTGTCCACCGGACAGGCTTCCGGAGAAGCGGCCCGTAGCGCCATTACCGAGCTCACGCCGGCACTGATTGGCTCCACACTGACTCCCATTATGGTCTTCGCGCCGCTCGTGTTTCTGGGCGGCGTGACGGGCGTCTTCTTCCGCGCGCTCGCGCTGACCATGGTGACCGCGCTTCTGGCTTCCCTGTTCCTTGCCATCTTCTTCACTCCGGTCCTTGCGGCCGTCTTCTTTCGCCGCCCAACCGGCGCCGCCGAAGCGGACATCGAGAAGGCGGAGCAGGCCGGCGAAGGCCGCGTTCTGCGCTGGCTGACGGCTCGCTATGAGACGGCGCTGCACTGGTCGCTCTATCATCCCCGGCTGATCCTGCTGGTCTCCGCCGGCTTATTGGCGGGGATGGCCGGGCTTTACTTCCACCTCGGCAGCGGTTTCCTGCCGGAAATGGACGAAGGCGCTTTTGTCCTCGACTACAAAATGTTGCCAGGGACTTCCCTGCTGGAAACGGATCGCGTTCTGCGCCACATCGAAGAGTTCGTCAAGGAGACGCCCGAAGTCGAGAGTTACTCCCGCCGCACTGGCGCGAGGCTGGCTTTGGCGATCGCGGAACCAAATACCGGCGATTTCCTGATCAAGCTCAAGAAAGACCGGGTGCGATCGCTAGAGGAAGTGACCGCGGAACTGCGGCACAAGATCACTGCCTCAGAGCCGGCCATTGAGGTGGAGTTTCCGCACATTCTGGAGGACCTGATCGGCGACCTGGCATGGTCTCCTCAGCCGATCGAGATCAAGGTGCGGCACGACGACGAGGCTGTTTATAAGCAGGTCGCGAAGCAGATTGAAGCGTGGTTGCCCAGAGTTCCAGGTGTGGTGGATATCGTCAATCAGACGATCGTCATCGGTCCTTCCCACAACTTCCGAGTCGATCCGGTGAAGGCCCGGCTGGCCGGATTCGGCGTGAAGGATGTAGCGGATCTGCAGGCGGCCATGCTGGATGGCGAGGTGGCCTCGGAAATGATCCGAGGCGAGCGCATGGCCGGCATCCGGGTACGGTATCCGGCAGAATACCGTTCTTCGACCGAAGCGCTGAAATCCCTGCTGCTCACTTCGCCGACGGGGCAGACCGTTCCGATGTCAAGCATTGCCAGCGTCGAGTTGCATGAAGGGACAACGGAGATTCGTCGCGAGAACCTTCGTAACCTCTCGTCGGTGACCGCGCGCCTGGAGAAGCGCGATCTCGGTTCCGCGATGCAGGAGATCCAACAGCGGCTGCCGAAGGAGATCGCGCTGCCGCCTGGGATGCACATCGAGTACGGCGGGTTGTACCAGATGCAGCGGGAGTCATTCCTCGGGCTCACCCAGGTCCTCTTGCTATCGATCCTGCTGATCTTCGTGATTCTGGTCTTCGAATTCCGCTCGTTCTCGCATCCGATCGCCATTCTGGCAGCGACGATTCTCTGTGGTTCGGGCGCGCTCGCCGCATTGTGGATCACGGGCAACACGCTGAACATCTCCTCGTTCATGGGCGTCATCATGGTGGTCGGCATCGTTCACAAGAACGGAATTCTCATGCTGGATTCGCAACAGTACTTCTCGGAGAAAGGCTACGAGTTGCGCGAGGCGATCTTCCACGCGGGACGGCGCCGTCTGCGGCCGATTACCATGACCGCGCTGGCGACTATTTTCGGCCTGGCTCCGCTGGCGTTCGGCGTGGGCTCCGGCGCGCAGTTGCTGCAACCGTTGGCCATCGCCGTCATCGGGGGTGTGGCGGTTTCGATGGTCCTTTCACTGCTGATCACGCCCGTGATCTTCTACAAGCTACGGCAGCGCGGTGTCTGATCGCGGCTGGGGCTGGCGCAGCCGTGCCGAGATCACGCGCGGGTAGCCGGCCAAGTCCGTTCGCGTACGGACATTGTCCCACCCATCGCCCAGCATTGCCTCGACCGCATCCAGCGAGCGGTAGCCCAGTTCCATGACCAGCCAGCCGCCCGGGGTCAACACGCGCCCGGCATCGGCAATCAGTCTCGCATAGATCTCGTTGCCCGTGGGACCGGCAAACAGCGCCACGTGCGGCTCGTGATCGCGCACCTCGCGTTGGAGTCCCCCGGCTTCGGTTTGCGCGACATAAGGCGGATTCGAGGCGACCAGGTCGAACGAGCGCGCCGCGAAACAGGATGAGACGTCGCCCGCGACAAACTGGACGCGAGCGCCGAGCCGGCGCGCGTTCTCCTCAGCCACCTTGAGCGCGGCCGTCGAGATGTCGCAGGCCGCGACCGCGCAGCGCAGCTCGAGAGCGAGCGTCACCGCGATGGCGCCGGAACCGCATCCGACATCGAGCGCCCGCGCGGCCGGGCCGAGGTCCAACCCGACTGCTTCCTCGATGACGTGCTCGGTTTCGGGGCGGGGAATCAGCACGTCGGGAGTGACGAGGAAATCGCGCCCGTAGAATTCCTGGTTGCGGGTGATGTATTGCGTCGGGACGCCGTCCAGGCGCTCTTTGAGGTAGCGTCCGTAATGCAGCCAGACGATCTCGCTCAGCTCATCTTCCGGGTGGGCGTAGAGGTAAACCCGCTCGCGGCCCAGCGCCCGTGCAAGCAACACTTCCGCCGTCAAACGGGCCGCGGGAACCGCGGCGTCCTCAAGAAGCCGGTATCCTTGCCGGAGCGCGGTTTGAACCGTCATGGGGGGAAGCGGCGGCCTCGGTCTGCTGCTTTAGCTTTTCGGCCTGGTAGTAGGTGGTGAGCGCGCCGATGATCTGGTCGAGGTGACCTTCCATGATGATATCGAGCTGGTGGATGGTGAGGCCGATGCGGTGGTCCGTCACCCTGTTCTGCGGGAAGTTGTAGGTGCGGATTTTTTCGCTGCGGTCGCCCGAACCCACCATGCTGCGGCGCTCGGCGCCGATCTGCTCCTGCTGCTTCTGAAGTTCGATCTCATAGAGGCGCGACCGGAGCACGCGCAACGCCTTGGCGCGGTTCTTGATCTGCGATTTCTCATCCTGGCAGGAGACAATCAGCCCGGTCGGTAGGTGCGTGATGCGTACAGCCGAGTACGTGGTGTTGACCGACTGCCCGCCGGGCCCGGAGGAGCAGAACGTGTCGATGCGGATGTCCTTGGGGTCGATCTCGATTTCGACCTCGTCGGCTTCCGGAAGCACCGCCACCGTGATGGCGGAAGTATGCACGCGCCCTTGCTGCTCGGTGACCGGGACGCGCTGCACGCGATGCACGCCGCTTTCGTACTTCAACTTGCTGTAAACCTTGTCGCCGTTGACGAGCGCGATGACTTCCTTGAGGCCGCCGATTTCGCTCTCGCTCATCGAAGTGATCTCAACGCGCCAGCCCTGCGTCTCCGCGTAGCGCGTGTACATGCGGAAAATCTCCGCGGCGAACAGCGTGGCCTCGTCTCCGCCCGTGCCGGCGCGGATTTCGAGCACGACGTTCTTGTCGTCGTTGGGGTCCTTGGGCAGCAAAAGGACCTTCAGCTCTTCTTCGAGCCGCGACAGTTCGGGCTCCAGCCGCTCCACTTCCTCGGTGGCCATGCCGCGCAACTCGGCGTCGGATTCGTCCAGCATTTGACGCGCCTGCTCGAGGTTATCGTGGGTCTCTTTCCACTCGCGGTACTTTCCCACGATTTCGGCGAGTTCGCTGTGGGCCTTAGCCGTCTTGCGGTAAAGCTCGGAATCGGCGATCACGGCCGGGTCGGCCATTTGACCGGTCAGCGCCTCGAATCGCGCTTCGATGTCGTCCAGTTTCTGCGTATATTGCATCGGGGTTGGTCAGGCGATGACGAGCTCTCCGCCCTGTTCAGCTTCCAGCTTCAACGCGCCTTCCAGGGCGCGGATGGCGACTACGGTTTGCTCGTCGGAAGGCTGCTGCGTGGTGATTCTTTGCAACCACAGTCCCGGCGCCGTGATGGTGGCCATCAGGCTGCCCTGCCGCTTGGCTGCGTAACGGATTACTTCGTAGCTCACGCCCATGATCACCGGCAACAATATCACGCGCCAGGCGAACTTTGCGGCGAAGCCCTGGTACGGGATCAGTGTGTAGACCACGATGGCGACCAACATTACGACCAGCAGGAAACTGGTGCCGCATCGCGGATGAAATGTCCGGAACCTCTGCGCGTTCTCCACCGTGAGCGGTTTGCCGGACTCGAAATTGAACACCACTTTGTGTTCGGCGCCATGGTACTCGAAGACGCGGCGGATGTCCTTCCATAGAGAGATGCCGTAAAGGAAGCCCACAAAGATCGCCATGCGGATGATGCCATCGGTCAAGTTGAAGGCGATGTTGCCGTGCAGCGCCGGGAAGCGCTTTTCAAGTAGCGTGGCCAGGTAAAGCGGGACAAACTTGTAAAGGAAGATGAAAAACACAAAGGAGAATGCCAGGTTCAGAGCCATGGCCCAGCCGGAAATCTCCTGCTTCTTGGCTTCAGGGCCGGCTTCGTCGAGGGACGCGTTGGCCGAAAAGCGTAGGGCTTTCATCCCCAGCCACATGGCCTGCCCCAGAATGCCGACGCCGCGGATGAACGCGTGGCGCAGCACGGGGTAAATTTCCGAGGGCCGCTTGACCGGGAACTCTTCGGTGACGATGGAGCCGTCCGGCTTCCGCACGGCGGTGCAATAGCTGTGCGGTGCGCGCATCATGACGCCTTCGATGACGGCCTGCCCGCCTACCAGCGTCTCCGATCCGTTTTCCATGAACGGCAGCAGGTGGGCGCGCAGCGACAGTCCGAAAAACTTCAGTGTGTTCACGCGAGGGATAAGCTCCTGCCACCAGTATATCGCAGGGATTCGCGTTCCCCGGGTTTCAGTAAGGGGTGCGGTTGGTGTTGTTGAGCCACGTTCGGAAAGGTGCTGCGGCATCCGGCAATGCGACGCGGCGCATGGCGATTCTGCGTTCGCCCGGTTCGAGCGGCATCTCGCTGTAGATGAGAGAGTCGTCGAAACCCGCCGAGGCAGCGTCTTCGCGCGTGGCGGCGAAGTAGACCGCGCCGAGCCGTGCCCAGTAGATGGCGCCCAGGCACATGGGACATGGTTCGCAGGAAGCGTAAATCGCGCAGTTGTCCAATTGAAAACGGTTCAGCGCGCGGCAAGCCTCGCGGATGGCGACGATTTCGGCGTGCGCGGTGGGATCGTTCACTTGCGTGACACGGTTGACGCCTTCGGCGATGATCTGTCCTTCGCGCACAATCACCGCTCCGAACGGTCCTCCGCCTGCCCCGACGTTGGCTAGCGCGAGAGCGACGGCGTGCTCGAGGAAATCGTTGTGCGATGAAGACATGAACTGGCGGTTTCCCACCCGCAGAATATCAGAACGTGAGCCTCTGGCCCACGCGCAGATTATGCTTCGCCGCCACGCCACCCGCCAGTTCCAGGACGAACTGCGCGGGGACTCTTCCGCCGTAAGTTTGACACTTCTTGGAGCCGGCCGGACAGGGCGGCGTGTTCTCGCTCATTTCGACGATGGTGCGCGACGCGTCCATCCATATGATGTCCAGCGGTATCTTTACCTGGAACATCCAGTAGGGATTGTTGCCCTCGGCGCCGTGTATGAACAACATGCCGCGGTCCGGGGCGAGCGATTCGCGGAACATCATGCCGCGCGCCATGTCCTCAGGACTCAACATCACCTCGACGCGGATTTCGGCGCCGTCCGGCAGCGTCACCACCCGGGTGT
This sequence comes from uncultured Solibacteraceae bacterium, assembly GCA_964384215.1. Taxonomy (GTDB): domain Bacteria; phylum Acidobacteriota; class Terriglobia; order Bryobacterales; family Bryobacteraceae; genus JAJFUV01. The sequence goes on from CAYLLB010000026.1 coordinate 40,798, forward strand.
GATCGTCTTCGGTGGTGACCGTCGAACCTCCGCAGCCGGTCAGAAACATGCCGAGAACAACCGTCGCAAATAGAGTCGCAAAGCTTCGCATGAACTAAAATGGTAACCGGAATCCGCGTTCCATTTCATCCGGGCCCATTCTCATGAGTTGGTGGAAACGATTGCGTCTCACGCTCGAAATGATCAAGTTCGAGCATTCCATTTTCGCCCTGCCGTTCGCGCTTACCGCGACGCTGCTCGCCTTTCGCGAGGATGGGTTCGCGACCGCCGCCTTTGCTTGGAAGCTGCTCTGGATCGTCATTGCGATGGTGGGAGCGCGTTCGGCGGCCATGACGTTCAATCGCCTGCTGGATGAAGACATCGATTCGCGCAACCCCCGCACCCGTTCCCGCCACCTGCCCACAGGGTTGCTCAGCCGCGGTTTCGCTTGGGGCTTCACCGCTGTCAGCACGTTTGTCCTTCTGGTGGCCGCGCGGATGTTGAATCCGCTGTGCTTCAAGTTGGCGCCCATAGCCCTGTTCGTGCTCTTCTTTTATTCCTTCACCAAGCGCTTCACTTCGTTCTCGCATTTGGTTTTGGGATTTGCGTTGGGCATCGCCCCGGCGGCCGCCTGGATCGCCGTGCGCGGTTCGCTCGATCCGCGCATCCTCTGGCTGACAGCGGCGGTTACACTGTGGACCGCGGGCTTCGACATCATCTACGGCTGCCAGGACTACGACTTCGACGGACGCGAGGGCCTGTTCAGCTTGCCGCGGCGATTCGGAATCGGCGGCGCGCTCGTGATCGCGCGCGGCCTGCACCTTGCCATGCTGGCTTGCCTGGTAATGCTCGCGGTGCAATTCCATATCGGGCTGGTGAGTTGGATAGGCGTGGCGCTGGTCGCGCTGCTGCTGGCTTACGAGCACAGCCTGGTGAAGCCGAACGATCTGTCGCACGTCGACGCAGCGTTCTTTACCGTGAACGGTTACGTCAGCATGCTATTCTTCTTGTTTTGGGGCGCCGACATTTTCCTCATCCGCAGGGGGGGCTGACAATGGAGATTTTTGTAGAGGACGATTGTCTGAAGCCGGTGCTCGAAAAGGTGCGTGCCGGTGAGCGCCTGAGTTACGACGACGGTCTGGCTCTTTACCGGAGCCGCGACCTGCTGGCGATCGGCTACATGGCCAACCTGGTGCGTGAGCGCCTGCACGGAAACGTCACCTACTTCAACGTCAACCGCCACATCAATCCCACCGACGTGTGCGTCGCCAGTTGCCGCCTGTGCGCTTTCGGCAAGAAGATCCACGATCCCAAGGCCTACACCATGTCGCTCGATCAGGTGTGGGAGAATGCCGGCCGCGGTTGGAGTGAGGCGGTCACGGAGTTTCATGTCGTCGGCGGGTTGCACCCGCAACTGACGCTCGATTGGTACTGCGAGGCGTTCCGCGGCTTGAAGCAGCGCTTTCCCAAGGTGCAACTGAAGGCGCTCACTATGGTCGAAGTGGCTTACCTGGCACGCCGCGCGAAGATCACGGTGCGCGAGACGCTCGAACGGATGAAAGAGGCCGGAGTCGATTCGATGCCCGGCGGCGGCGCGGAGATTTTCAGCGAGCGCGTCCGGCGCATCATCTGCGACCACAAACTCACCGGCGACCAGTGGCTGGAAGTGGCGCGCACGGCGCACCAGGTCGGGCTGTCCACGAACTGCACGATGCTCTACGGGCACATCGAGACGGAAGAAGACCGCGTCGACCACCTGCTGAAGTTGCGCGCGCTGCAGGACGAGACGCACGGTTTTGTGGCCTTCATTCCGCTGGCGTTTCATCCGGCGAACACGGCGCTTTCGCACCTGCCGCCGACCACGGGCTTCCAGGATTTAAAGAACATTGCCGTGCCGCGGCTGATGCTCGACAACATCCCCCATATCAAGGCCTATTGGGTGATGATGACACCGCGCATCGCGCAGATCGCGCAGCGCTTTGGAGCGGACGATGTCGACGGCACCATCGTCGAAGAGCGCATCTATCATGACGCGGGCGCGACAACCAGCCAGTCAATGCGCCGCGGCGAGTTGCTGCGTCTCATCCGCGAAGCCGGCCGCGAGCCCGTCGAGCGGGATACGCTTTATCACCCCGTCAAACGCAGCGAAACGACGGTGACGGTGCAGGTGTAGGCGGTCTCGGATCTGCCACCGTGTCACACAACCCGTGCTGCATTAGGACTTGTGCGTTACTCGTTGATGTGCACCACTTGCGCAGGGGGGAAGCCGTTGAACCAGGTGGAGGAGGCGTTCGAGTAAGCGCCGATATTCTCGGAGTAGACCATCTCGCCGATGTCCAGATCGGGCAGCGGCTCCGAGTGCGAGATGGTGTCCAGGCCGTCGCACGTTTGGCCGAAAACAGCGGACCCTTCCGCCGCGCCGCGCTTGAATGATTTCACGCTGTAGTGGCAGTGGTCGAAGATAATTCCCGAGTAAGTGTGATAGACGCTGTCGTCGATGTAATAACACGTCTTGCCGTCACGCACCGCCTTGCCGATGATGCGAGCCACCAGCGTGGCGGCGGTCGCAACCAGAAAGCGGCCCGGCTCGGCCAGGAACTCGGTGTCGCTCGGGAACAGCCGGCGTATCTCCGCGTTAATCGTGCGCGCCAGAGCGCTGAACGGCTTGACGTGGCGGTTGTACGGGGCGGGGAAACCGCCGCCGATATCCAGGATCTTCAGCTTGTGCCCTCGTGAAGCGGCTTCGCGCATCACCGCCGAAGCGATGCCGAACGCCTGGACGAAGTTGTGGAAGTTCGTGCACTGGCTGCCCACGTGGAAGCTCACGCCCTCCACTACCAGGCCCATGCCGAACGCGGCTTCGATAAGGCCCACCGCGTCGCCGGGATCGCAGCCGAACTTCGAGCTCAGTTCCACCATCGAGCCGGTATTCGGCACGCGCAGGCGCAGGATCAGGCCCGCGTCCGGCGCGTGCTGTTTGATCTTGTCAAGCTCGCTTGGATTATCGAAAGTCACCAGCGGCTTGTACTGATTCAGTGCTTCCAGCGTCTCTTTGGGCTTGATGGGATTCGCGTAGACGATCTTGTCCCAGATGAAATCCTGCTGCGCGCGCGCATCCAGATGCTGGATGTTCTCATACACCAGCATGAACTCCGGCATGGAGGCGACGTCGAAACTCGCGCCGGCCCGGTAGAGCGTCCGGACAATTTCGGGCGCCGGGTTGGCCTTCACGGCGTAGTAAGCCTGCACGCGTGGCAGGTTTTTGCGGAACGCGGCGTAGTTGCGCCGGATGATGTCGTGGTCGATCACCACCACGGGCGTGCCGCGTTCCTGGGCAATTGCTTGGAGTTGCTCTCTAGTCAAGCACCGGATCGCTCCCGTCGACCATCTTCACTTTGTTGTGGCGGAAGTATTCCTTGACCAGTGCTTTCATGGTTTTACCGCGCTGGTCGTAAAGGCGCTTGAGCTTGCGCGGCTTATGGCGCGCGAGCGCATAGTGCGTGAGCAGAGGCATGGCGATGGTCGTATCGGTGTAGCAGACCACCGCGTCCGGCAAGCGGTCCGGATCAACCTTGCCCCAGCTCACCGCCTCGCTCGGCGTGGCGCCGCTCAGGCCACCCGTGTCGGGCCGCGCGTCGGTCACCTGCAGGAAGTAATCCTGCCCGTACTCCTTAATGCGCAGCACTTCCTGGATCTGCGGTTCGGTCTGCAGCATGAAGTTCTTCGGGCTGCCGCCGCCCCACAGAACCACGGCGCTCTTGCCGCCGCCGCGCTTGGCGGCCAGCACATAGGAAGTGGTTTCGTTCACGTCGATGGACGGATTGATGCGCAACTTGTTGCCGCGCAATTCCACGCCTGCCACGTTCATGCCGATGGTCGAATCGCCCGGCGACGATGTGTAACATGGCACGCCGGCGCGATAGGCGGCCGCGAGCACGCTCACATCCTTGACCCCGGCTTTGCGCTCCCACTCGGCGGCGTAGCGGCCGATCAGGTAGTGCAGCTCGGCCGTGCCCATCTCTTTCTGGAATTCGGGCTGGACCAGGATCTCGCGCAAGATTTCGTCGGTGGCCATCAGGCAATCGCTGTAACCGAGCAGGACGTCGTAGATGCGTACGATGTCGTTGTTGCGCAGCATGGTGTCGTCCATCGTGAAGCTGCCCACGCGCACCGGGTAGTTCAGCGCGAAGTGCAGATCGTGATAAAGGTTCGCGCCGGTGGCGACGATCCAATCCACGAAGCCCGCTTTGATGAGCGGAACCACGGAGCTGCAGCCGAGGCCAGCGGGCGTGAGCGCGCCGGACAGCGTCATGCCGATCGTCACGTCAGGTTCAAGCATCTTCTCGGTGAACAAGCGGCAACCTTCCCTGAGCCGTGCGGAGTTGTACGCCAGGAAGGCGTTGTCCACAACGTCGGCCAGCTTTTCCTTGCCGGTGAGATTCTTGGGCAGGATGCGTTTGCCGGAGAGGATCTTGTCCCTCTGGGGACATTTCTTCTTTCTCAGCCAGTCCGGTACTTCGGACAGGTCTTCACGGTAGCGCCGGTTTTTGGTTTCGTGTTTCGCCATGGTTCAAAATACGATTATGGCAGAACCACGCATGAGACCCGGCCGCTCGCCGGCCTCGCTCGGTTTCTCGATGCCGGCCGAGTGGGAACCGCACGAGGCGACCTGGCTCGGTTGGCCGCACAATCCCACGGACTGGCCCGATAAGCTCGACACCATCCGCTGGGTGTACGGGGAGATAGTGCGCAAGATCGCGCCGGGCGAGACGGTGCGCATGCTGGTCAATTCGCGCGCGGAAGAAAAGCTCGCGCGGCGGTACCTCTCTCGCGCCGGCGCGGATGACAAGCGGGTCGAGTTTGTCGTGCATCCGACCAACCGTGGTTGGACGCGCGACAGCGGACCGGTTTTCGTGCGCCGGAAGCGCGCACGCAAGACGGAAACCGCCGTCGTGCACTTCCATTTCAACGCCTGGGCCAAATACAAGGACTGGGCGAAGGATCGGCGGGTGCCCGAAACCGCCGCGGCCTATCTCGGCAAGCCGCTGTTCGAGGCCGAATGCGGCGGGCAGCCTTTTGTACTCGAGGGCGGCGGCATTGATGTGAACGGCCGCGGCACGCTGCTCACCACCGAGGAGTGCTACCTCGATCCAAAGACGCAGGTGCGCAATCCGGGACTGGGGCGCACGGAGTTCGAGGCCACGCTGAAGCAGTACCTCGGCGCGACCAACGTCTTCTGGCTGGCCGGCGGGATAGTGGGCGACGACACGCACGGCCACGTGGACGACATCTGCCGCTTCGTCGATCGCAAGACCATTGTGCTCATCCGCGAAGACAATCCGTACGACATCAACTACCGCGCGCTGGAAGAGAACTGGGACCGCATTGCCGACCTTCGTCTGGAAGACGGCTCGCGTCCCGAAGTGGTAAAGCTGCCCATGCCGGGGCCGCTCTATTTCGATGGGGAACGCCTGCCGGCGAGCTACGCCAACTTTTACATCTCGAACGCCGCCGTAATCGTCCCGACTTTCAACGATCCGAACGATCGCGTGGCGCTGGGCATACTCGGCGAACTATTTCGCGACCGGCCCGTGGTCGGCATACACGCCGTGGACCTAGTGTTAGGATTCGGCACGCTGCATTGCCTTTCGCAGCAGCAGCCGGAGGGGTGAAGCGAGGCCGGAAAAAGAAGAACGGGCGAGCCGTGGCGCGCCCGTTCTCTCGATGCGATCCGCGACTAGAAATTCAGGCGGAGCGAGAGCTGGATTTGCCGGCTGGCGCCCAGACCCACCGTGCGTTCCAGCGTTGAGGTCGACACGCCGAAGGTGCCTCCGGCGGCGGCTGAAGTGTAAGGCATCCCCGGTTGCAATTGATTGGCGCCGGCCCCGAGCGAGTTGTTCAACGTGGCCACCGGGTTGGCGAAATTGGCCCGGTTGAACAGGTTGTAGAACTCCGAACGGAACTCGATGTTCACGCGCTCGGTCACGGTGAAGCGTTTGTGCAGGGTCAGGTCAAACTGCGCCAGTCCGGGTCCGTGCAGGGCATAGCGGCCCAGGTTCCCGTATGTGCCCGGCGCGGGAATCGCGAAAGCGGCCGGGTTCAGATACACGCGCCGATCCGCACCTTCGATGAAGGGGTCCACGCCCGGCACGACATCGGGCCGGCGCGTGTTGCGGAAAGCCCCGCCGCCAGGCACGTTGACAACAGCCGTGGTCACCGGCTTGCCATCGACCAGGATGGGCGAGTTCACGTACTTGCCATTGCGGCTGTCCAGGTAGACGATGTCGGGCCGGGTGATCTTCACATCGACCGGCAGGCCCGTACGCGCGTTGAACACGCCGCCCACTTCCCATCCTCCGGCGAAGCGGTTCTTCCTGGCGAAGGGTAGTTCGTAGAGCGCCGTGAAATTCATGTTGTGGCGCACGTCGAAAGCGTTGTTGCCGCGGTCGGCGCCGAAGTCGGTCGGGTTGCTGGCAGTTTGTGCCTCGTTCGACCCGCCGGTGTTGCCGATCGAGTGGCCCCAGGTCCACTGGCTGCCGATGGTGAGGCCCTTCGAGAATCGCCGGTTGACCGTGGTCTGCAGCGAATCGTAATGGTCTGTGCCGCCGCTGGTCTTGTAATCGATCTGCGCGAAGCGGTTGCCGAACTGGCGTGTTTCGATGGCGGCGCCGGTGGCGGGATTGGTCGCAACTGAGACAATCCGGTTGGTCCAGGAGCGCAGGAACAGGTTGCGACCCTGGCTGCCCACGTAAGCCATGGTCAGCACCGTGCCTGCCGGCAACTGCTGCTGGATGGACACCGTGTAGGAGAGCACACGCTCCGGCACACGGTAGTCCGGCGAATAAGCCCGGGGCTGGTAAGCCAGGTTCGGATCGTTGATGTTGTAGTTGGCAATGATGGACGCCGGAACGATGGGGAACGCGATGCCGGTGAGCGTACGGCTCACGCGGTCGCTCTCGATGGGCTGGATGAGGTCCTCCGTCTGCCCCGGCCCGTAGTAGTAGCCGGCTCCGATCCGGAACACGGTCCTGTCCTTGAGCCGAGCGGGCGCCCATGTGAACGCCAGACGCGGGCCGAAGTTCAGTCTTGAACTCTGGTACGGCGAGTCGGTCGACGGCCGCAGCACGCCGCGCTCGGTGTCGAAGAGCACCTGCAGATTCCGCGCCTCGCGCAGAACCGAGTAGTACTCGTAGCGTAGGCCGTAGTTCATGGTGAGGTTGGGGCGGATCTTCCATTCATCCTGCGCGTAACCGACATAGTAGGTTTGGCGCGCCTCGCGCTCGCCGGTGGCGCCGTTGTTGAACGGGCTGGCCGCGCTCACATCTCCAAGGAACTGCACTTGCGACGGCTTGTTATTCAGCAGGTCGTTGATGTTTGAAAATGTGTAGGTGGTTCCGCCCAACCTGTCCGTATAGATGCGTACCGGGCGTACCTCCACCCCAAACTTGAAGTTGTGGCTACCCTTCATCCAGTTCAACTGGTCCACGAAGCTGAGCGTGTAGTTCGTGTAGGGCTGCCCGCGCCCATTCTGCGTGCTGTTGGAACGGATTAGCCCGCCCAGACGCGCGCCGCCCGCCGAGGCGCCCTGTCCGCCGATGCCCGGAATAGCCACCGAGCCGGTGAAGTCCACGGCAATCTGGCTCAGGTCGATGCCATTCACCGTAGGCGCCACGCCGCTGATGCGGGTTTTCTGGCCGTTGTAGCCGACCTTGGTTTCGTTGATCACGTTCGACGAAAGTACCTGCTGGAAGTTGAGCAGCCCGTTCTGGGGCACGGCCGTGACGGCCTGGTAGCTGCCCGTGACGCTCAACGGAGTGACAGCATCGCCCTGATCGCGGAAATAGCGCGCGTAAAGCGTGTACTTGTCATTGACGCGGTAATCGAGCCGGATGCTGCCGTAGTTTTCGGTCACCGAAGAACCGGCGGCGAGCTGCGCCAAGTCGAGGTCGGGATTCGAGGTGGACTGCGTGCCGGCCGGATAGGCGTCCACCAGAGGTTTGATTGAACTGACCGCGCGTGCCCTCGCGGCGGCACTGGGAACCGTCTCGATGATGTTCAAGCCGGCGTGTTGCCGGAGCGCTTCGACGCTGGCGAAGAAGAACAGCTTATCTTTTTTGATAGGTCCGCCCACGGAGCCTCCGAACTGGTTCAGCCGGAGCGGGGTCTTGGTGGAGCCGTCGAAGAAGTTGCGCGCATCCAGCTTGTCGTTGCGGATGTACTCAAACAGCGCGCCGTGCAGTTCGTTCGAACCGCTCTTGGTCACCACGCCGATCTGCCCGCCCGTGCCCGTGCCGTACTCGGCCGGGTAGTTGCTCGATTCGACGCGAAACTCCTGCACGTTTTCGAGGCTCGACTGCAGGCGAAAACCGGTCGAGGTTTCGCCGTTCAGGTTGCCCGGAGACGCATCGATGATTGACGATGCTTCAACGCCGTCGAACCGCACCGCGTTCTGCTGATTGGCCCGGCCGCTGAAGCGGATGTTGTCGTAAGAGCCGCCGCCGGCGGTCTGCGCGCCGGGAGCCATCAGGTAGAGCTGCGAAAGCTGGCGGCCGTTGAGCGGCAGCGTGGCCACCTCGCGCTCGTTGATGTTTGCGCCCACGCGCGCGCTCGAAGTGTCGATGACCACCAACTCGCCCCCGGAAACGTTGATCTCCTGCGTCATGGCCGCCGGTTGCAGGACGATGTTGACCGTGCGTTCCTGCCCGGCGGTCAGCGTGATGTTCTGGTACGCCGTGGGCCCGAGGCCCGAAGCTTCGCCCACAACCGTGTATGGCGCCGGCGCCAGGTTGGTGACAACATAAGCGCCCTGTTCGCTGGCCTTCAGTTTGCGTTCCGCGCCGGTTTTCTCGTTCCGCACCGTGATCCCCGCGCCGGGAACGATCGCCCCCGTCGAGTCCGTGACTGTGCCCACGATGCGGGCTTGGTCGGTTTGCGCCCACGCGGCGAAGGGGATGCCAATCGCTGCGAGCAACAGGTAAACAATTCGCATATTTCGCATACATTCCGAATGTAGGGTGCCTGCGTTTCAGTTCGATGAACATCCGATAAAAAGGCGGTAAGGCCCGGCTCGGAAGGATTGGATCCAGCAATCCCGCGGGTAGAATGGAAGTGACCGGGTGCAGCGGAGATGGCCAGCCGTATCTTCATCAAAATTGTTCTCGCCGTGCTTGCGGCGGCCGCCATTGGCATGGTGGTGGTGGAGATACTCGTATCTCAAGTGGCGGAATCGAGTTACGTGGAGGCTCGCACGCGCGACCTGGCCGAGAAGGCCGACATCCTGCTCGCCTCGTCCGGGATTGGCGTCGAACACATCTCCGAGGAGCGCCTTCGGGATCTGGCGAGAGCTTCGGCCGCGCGGCTCACCATCATCGCGGCGGACGGCCGCGTGGCTTTCGATTCCGGTACGCAACATGGCCTCATGGAAAACCATCGCAGCCGGCCGGAATTCCAGGATGCCCTGCACGGAAAGACGGGCGTCGCCATCCGGCATAGCCACACCATGGACGTTGATTTCCTCTATGTGGCGAAGCCCATGCCTGGCGGAGCAATGCGCCTCGCCGTGCCGCTGGCCGACGTGGAACGTCAGGTTTCCGTGTTGCGTCGCGGCCTGCTGACCGCCTCGCTGCTGGCGCTGATCCCAGTGCTCATCCTGGCCGCTCTGTTCGCCCGCTCCGCTTCGGCCACCCTGGCTCGGATCATCGAGCAAGCCGGCCAACTCGCCCGCGGCAATTTTGAAGCGCGTGTCGCGACCAGGGGGCGGAATGAGTTGAGCCTGCTCGCGGAGAAATTGAACGAGACCGGGGAAAGGCTGCAGCAGATGATCGGACAACTCGAACGCGAGCAGCAGAACCTTGAACGGCTCGAGCGTATCCGGAAGGACTTCGTCATCAACGTCTCGCACGAACTGCGTACGCCGCTGGCCTCCATCCAGGGCTACACCGAGACGTTGCTCGACGGCGCCTTGCACGACGAGGAGAACAACGTACGCTTCCTCACCATCATCCAGCAAAACGCCGCGCGTCTGGCGCGCCTGGTCGCGGACATTATGACTTTATCGCGTGCCGAGCTGAAAACGCAGAAGTTCCAATTCGCCTCCTACCCGGTAGCGCACCTGCTCGATGAATCGCTCGATACCATGCGGCCGGCCGCTGAAAAGAAAGAGATCTCTCTGATCCTGGAGAGTCCGCCCGCGGGCACCGAGGTCTTTTGCGACGCCGAGTCCACGCACCAAATCCTGGCGAATCTTCTCGACAATGCCATCAAGTACACTCCGGAGGGCGGCACGGTCGCGTTGGGCGCAGCCGCCGAAGCATCGAAGATCCGCTTCTATGTCCGCGACACTGGCATCGGCGTTCCCAAGCATGAACTGCCCCGCCTGTTCGAGCGCTTCTACCGCGTCGACAAAGCACGCTCGCGGGAACTCGGCGGCACGGGTCTCGGGCTCGCCATCGTGAAACACCTGACGCGCGCGCAAGGCGGCGATGTGGCCGTGGAAAGCGAACTTGGCCGCGGTTCGACGTTTTCGTTCACCTTGCCGGTTCACGACCTCGGCCTGAGCGAAACGCCGCCTCTTAAAAGTCAATTAACCGGTTCGTAATGGTTTCGTAACAATGGCCGCGCTATTTTGGAGATAGCTACCCCGATGAAAAAGATCGTCTTGATCGAGGATGACATCGACCTGTTCGCGCTGCTCAAGTACAACCTTGAGAAAGAAGGCTTCGCGCTAACGGGAATGCAAACCGGCCGTGGCGCGGTGGAGTTCTGCCGCCGGGAGCGCCCTGACCTCATCATCCTGGACATCATGCTGCCGGATTCCGACGGCCTGGAAATCTGCAAAGGCTTGCGCGGACAACCGGACCTGGGGCACATTCCGATCATCTTCCTCACGGCGCGAGCCTCCGAGACGGACCGCATTGTCGGGCTCGAACTCGGCGCCAGCGACTACATCGTGAAGCCGTTCTTTGTCCGCGAGCTGGTGGCGCGCGTGAAGATCCAGTTGCGCGAACGGGTTTCCCCAACCAGCCACCTGAAGGCGGGCAGCCTGGAGTTGGACCGGACCAGTTGCCGCGTCTGGCTGGAAGGGCAGGAACTCTCCCTTACCGCCACCGAATTCCGGCTGCTGGAATACCTGATGTCGCATCCCGGCATCGTCTTCAGCCGCTTCCAGTTGCTCGATGCGGTCTGGGGGCATGACCGCGCGGTGACCGATCGCACGGTGGATGTTTACATCCTTCGACTGCGGCAAAAAGTGGAAAGCGATCCCACGAATCCCGTTTTCATCCGCTCGGTTCGAGGTTTTGGCTACAGTTTCGAACAGCCGCAACCTGAAGCCGCAACGGTGACGGATGCGGACGCCGTCGTAAAATAGTCGGTAACGACCATAGGTGACCCCTTTCAATAATCGACTCTCACATCTTTACGACGTCCTGGATGAGCGTATCCTCGTGCTGGACGGCGCCATGGGCACGATGCTGCAGCGCCGCGCACTCTCGGCCGCCGACTTCGGAGGCGCGGAACTGGAAGGGTGCAACGAGAACCTGGTCCGCACCCGTCCCGACGTAATCCTGGATGTGCACCGTGCGTACCTCGATGCGGGCGCCGACATCATCGAAACCGACTCCTTCGGCGGCACGCCCATCGTGCTGGCCGAATACGGCTTGGACGGTTCGGCTGCCGAGTTGAACCGCGAGGCCGCGCGCCTGGCGCGCCAGGCAGCCGGCGAATTCTCGAGCGACGCGCGCCCCCGATTCGTGGCCGGCTCCATGGGGCCGACCACGAAATCCATTACGGTTACCGGCGGCGTTACGTTCAGCCAGCTACGCGATGCTTTCCGCGTACAGGCTCGCGCCCTTGTTGAAGGCGGCGCGGACCTGCTGCTGCTCGAAACCTGCCAGGATACGCGCAACGTGAAGGCGGCGATTGCCGGCATACGCATGGTCGAGCGCGAATTGGGTGTTCAGATCCCGCTCATGATCTCCTGCACCATCGAACCGACGGGGACCATGCTTGCCGGCCAGACAGCGGAGGCGTTCTGGGTTTCCGTGGCCCACGCCGCGCCGCTTTGCATCGGACTCAACTGCGCCACCGGGCCGGAATTCATGACCGACCACATCCGCGCGTTGCATGAACTGTCCACTTCGCGCATTTCATGCTACCCGAACGCCGGACTGCCGGACGAGGAAGGCCGCTATCCAGAGACACCCGAATCGCTTTCGCGCCAGCTTGACCGGTTCGCAGCCAACGGCTGGCTCAATATCGTCGGCGGATGCTGCGGCACCACGCCCGAGCACATCCGCGCCATCGCGCGCATGGTGCAAGGCCGCGCGCCGCGGCGCGCACCGTCGCCCTCGCACCGTGTCTTCTACAGCGGCATCGACCTGGTCGAGGCCGAGGATTCCACCCGGCCGTTGCTGGTTGGCGAGCGCACCAACGTGATCGGTTCCCGCCTCTTCAAGGACCTGGTAGCGCGCGAAGCCTGGGACGAGGCGAGCGAGATTGCGCGCAGGCAGGCTCGCAACGGCGCGCAGATCATCGACGTGTGCCTGCAGTCGAGCGACCGCGACGAACTACAGGACATTCCGCCTTTTTATGAGCGCCTGATCCGCAAGATCAAGGCGCCTGTGATGATCGATACCACCGACGCGCGCGCGCTGGAATTGGCCCTCACCTATTGCCAGGGCAAGAGCATCATTAACTCGGTGAACCTGGAAGACGGCGAGGAGAAGTTCGCCCGCGTGACGCCGCTTGCCCGCGCATACGGGGCCGCGCTGGTGGTTGGATGCATCGACGAAGATCCCCGGCAGGCCCAAGCCTTCACGCGCGAGCGCAAGCTGGCCGTCGCCGAGCGCTCCATCGAGTTGCTCACCGGGAAGTACGGAGTGCCGGTCGAGGACATCATCATCGACCCGCTGGTTTTCCCTTGCGCCACCGGCGACGAGAACTACATCGGTGGCGCGGTGGAAACCGTCGAGGCCGTACGGGTCATCAAAGAGCGTTTCCCGCAGGTGAGAACGCTGCTGGGTATTTCGAACGTTTCGTTCGGTTTGCCGGCGGCGGCGCGTGAAGCGGTGAATTCCGTGTTCCTCTATCATGCTACGCGCGCCGGGTTGGATCTCGCGATTGTCAATTCGGAAAAGATCGAGCGCTTCGCCTCGCTTCCGCCGGAGGCGCGGCGCCTGGCCGAGAACTTGCTTTTCCAGGCTCCCGTGGAGTCGATCAGTGCCCCGGCCGATTGGCGCGAGCAGACTCGCGACCAGCGCATCGCCCTCAACCAGTTTCACATCGCCGCCATCACGGAGCACTTCCGCAAAGCCGCTCCGAAGAGCGCGCGCAAAGGGGCAGAGTTGCCGCTGGACGAACGCCTGGGGCGCTACATCGTCGAAGGCACCAAGGACGGCCTCATCGCCGATCTCGACCTCAAGCTCTCCGAAGGCACGCCGGCACTCGAGATTATCAATGGGCCCTTGATGAAGGGCATGGACGAAGTCGGCCGCTTGTTCAATGCAAACGAGTTGATCGTCGCCGAAGTGCTCCAATCCGCCGAGGCCATGAAAGCCGCGGTGGCCTACCTGGAACCGTTCATGGAGAAATCCGCCGCGGCGTCGCGCGGCAAGATCGTGCTCGCGACGGTCAAAGGCGACGTGCACGACATCGGCAAGAATCTGGTTGACATCATCCTGTCCAACAACGGCTACAAGGTCATCAATCTTGGCATCAAAGTGCCGCCCGAGGATCTCATCCGGGCCGCCGCCGATCATTCTCCGGACGCTATCGGGCTGTCCGGCCTATTGGTAAAGAGCGCGCAGCAGATGGCGGTCACCGCAGGCGACCTGCGCGAGGCGGGCGTCCAGGTGCCCCTGCTGGTGGGAGGCGCGGCCTTGTCGGAGAAGTTCACGCGCGGCAAAATCGCTCCGGCCTATGGCGCATCTACCTTTTACGCCAAGGACGCCATGTCGGGCTTGCGGCTGCTCAACCAGATCATGGACCCGGCGACACGCGAGACGGCGCTGGCCGCGCATGCGCCTGAGGATCCCGCGGTCATGGAGACCGCGCCGCAGAGCACGGCGGCTCCGAGCAGTGTTCGCAGTTCGCGAGTGCGCACGGATATCCCGATTCCGCCTGCCCCCTATCTGGAACGGAAGCTGCGCGACGTGCCTCAGCTTGCCGAATTGTGGGCCTACGTCAACCCGTCCATGCTTTATGGACGCCACCTCGGGTTCCGTGGCAATTTCGAGGAGTTGCTGGCCGTGCGCGATGCGAAGGCCCTCGATCTCTTTCATCAGGTGGAAGAAGTGAAACGCGAGGCGGCCGGTTTCCTCAAGGTCCGCGCGGCGTGGCAGTTCTTCGAGGCGCGCCGCGAGGGAAACTCCGTGCACCTGCCCGGGTATACGTTCCACTTCCCCCGCCAGGCGGCGCCGGACGGCTTGTGCCTGAGCGATTACGTGCTGGATCCGCTCGACCATGTTGCTCTCTTTGTGGTCACGGCAGGCGAAGGCGTGCGCGAGCGCGCGGAAGCCGCCAAGGCGGAAGGGCGTTACTTTTTCGCGCACGCACTGCAGGCCCTGGCCATCGAAACGGCCGAGGCCGCCGCTGAATGGGTGCACAGGCGCATCCGCGAGGACTGGGGTTTTCCGGATCCGCCGTCCCTGACCATGCGCGAGCGCCTCAGGGCGCGTTACCGGGGGAAGCGCTACAGCCTGGGTTACGGGGCTTGTCCGAACCTGGACGATCAAAAGGGCATCTGGAAGTTGCTCGACGCCGATCAGATCGGCGTGCACCTCACCAGCGGCATGATGATGGACCCGGAGGCGAGCGTCAGCGCCCTGGTCTTCCACCACCCCGATTGCACTTACTTCAATGCCACCGCCTGAAGCGTCAGCGATGCGCGCGGTCGCGCAGAATGGGCTTCACACGCCAATCCGCCTTGGCGCCGAAGCGGAGATTGCGTCCGCCGAAACCGTCGGGCTCGTCGCCGTAAACAGCGCGCGTGACAGTGAGGTACACCGCTGCGCAGGCGAGCGACGCAGCGGCCAGGCTCCACATCCAGCGCCGCACGCGCGGCCGCCAGCAGCTTTCGTCCGCCATCAGGGGCGTTGAGGCCGGGCGCGCGCAAACCAGGATCAGCACCGTTGCCACCAGGGCATTCACGAAGATGGTTCCTTCCGTGGCCAGACGCTGTTCATGGAACGATACCAGGGCCTTTTCGAAGTTGCCGATCACGATGGCCCACAGAAACGCCAGGTAGAAGAGCTGGCCTTTTCCCAGCCAGTCGCCCGGAATGACGGCGAGCGGCCGGCGCATGTGAGCGACGAGCAGCGTCACCGTGCAGGCGGCGATCAGCGCGAAAATCAGGTTGAACCAGGCGAGCGCGGACATCTGCCAGAAGCTCATGAGCGGCGCCTTCATCATGAGCGGCACCGAGCGGAAACCGCCTGCTCGTTCCGCGGTCCAGTCGCCCACGTTCTTCACCAGGTTGACGTACAGGAGCACGTTCAGGATGAAGAAGACCGAGAACGCCTCCGTCCAGCGGCGCACGCGCGGCCCCTGCTCGCGTAAAGGGGCACGCCGGGCCAGCATGCTCATCGGAAGGACGATGGCCAGGCCATAAAGGAGTCCTACGCCCTGCTCGGCCATGATGCTGTGCCAGTTCGCCGAGCGCCAATGCGCCCAAGCCTGGATCGTGGCCGGAGCGCTTGTCAGAGCGGGATTGCCAGGCATGTAGAGGAGGATCTTCAAGGTCTGCGCAATCTGGAATCCAACGCCGCCGATCAGGCCGGCGAGCAGCGCCACGTCCACGACCGGTTTCAGGTTGTTGCGGCTCATGTAGCGGGCCAGGCCCAGCAGCGCCCCGAGCACGATGGCCCAATTGTCGCCGCGAGGCGGCACCATGCGAAAGCCGCCGACACCCTGGAACAAGTTCGACAAAAGCACGGGTCCGGCCAGAAAGGTCAACAGTCCTCCCACGGCCATGTGCAACGGCAGTGAGGCGCCGGAGCGAAATTTGCCGTATCTCATGAAATACAGCGTGATGCCGGCCGCCAGACCCAGGATCCAGCCCATGTGATTGCTGAGGTCGTAAAAGACCTGCGGCCAGTTGGTCATCAATAGCGCGGGATCGAAGGGTTTGCCCGTGACGGGGTCGATAGCCGTCAGGTCTCCCTGCGGGTGAACGATGAGGGAAAGCAGCGGCGCCAGCCATCCGGCCGCGGCCAGTCCGTTGTGGACCAGGCCGCCGGCGAGCGCGCCCAACGCACCGAAGCCGGCCAGCAGGTGTGCTTTCTCGAATCGGCGCTCCCAGAGATCGAACAGGCACAAGGCGAACAGGGCTTCCAACACCGCCAGCCAATCGCTGTCGAGCCAGTAGAACGGGTTGCGCTGGCGTCCCCAAACCGCGTCGAATCCGGCTGCCTGCCGCTGCTGCACATACCAGCGGGCGACATCATCCATGAAGAAGTAGTCGAGGGCCCAAACGGCGAAAACGCAGATCACCGGGCGGAACAACGCGGTTATTCGCTCCCGCTCTTCAAGCGCCGCGTAGGCCGTGCCGGCGCCCCCGAGCGACGCCCACAGGAAGCCGATCGCGAAGACGGCGCAGATGCCGTAGATCTGCGTCGGCAGGTGGCCGCTGTGCGTGTAGCTGACGGCCGGCATGTAGGACATCGACCCGCCGAAAGCCCAGCCGATGGCGCCGAAGAAGGCGAAGAAGGGCACCCGCTCGCGCCAGTCCTGGCGTTCGGAAAACAAGGCCACGGCTACCGCGCAGAGCATGCCCGGCATCATGGCGCCGAACTCATGGCCGAAGTTGCCGCGGATGCCCCAGCCCATCGACAACGACAGCATCGCCAGCAGCAGGCTTTGGGGGCGTAGGAGCGGATTCTTCATGGGGAAGCTCCTGGGTCGTCAGTACAGCGGCCGTCGAGGTGCGGCCGCGTCCGTCTTGCCAAGAGGCGCGAGCAGTTCACGCGCCCCCGCCACCATGAAGCCGAGCTCGCTCGATGCCTGGAAGAAGCTGAATCCTTCGCTCCGGTACCGAGCAATGGCCTCAGCGCTGGCCGCCGGACGGCCCACCGGAATGTTGTTTCGCTTCGCCGCGGCCACGATCTTGCGAATGGCCTCCTGCACCTCAGCTACGTCCTGGCGTCCGCGGTGGCCGTAGGAAAACGATAGATCGTTCACCCCGATAAACAGGACGTCGAGACCGGGGACGGCGGCGATCTCGTCGATCTTCTCCACTGCGCACTTCTCCTCGATGATGGCGATCACCATTACGTTGCGGTCCGCGAAGTTGCTGTACCCCTCCGTTGCGGGCCAGCGGAAAGTTGCCAGGCCCGGGCCTGCTCCCCGCCTGCCGAGCGGTGGATACTTGCAGGCCGCTACTGCCTGCCGCGCCAGCTCCGGCGTGGAGGTGAACGGGAAGATTACTCCCAGCGCGCCGATGTCGAGCGCGCGCTTGGCGGTCCAGAGCTCATTGACCGGCACGCGGATGAACGGGATGGCCTTCAGGCCACGGGTGGCCAGGATCATGTTGCGCGCGGTCTCCAGCGTCACCGGCGAGTGCTCCATCTCGATCCACAGATAGTCGAAGCCCAGGCCGGCCGCCTGCGCCGCCACCTCGGGGCTCGCCACGGTGATGGTTACGCCCACCGCGGGTTGCCCGGCTTTGAGCAGCACACGCACGGGATTATCCACCGGTTGCTGGGCGGGAAGGGGCGCGGAAGCCAGCGTCAGAAGCGAAAGCAGCAGCAATCGAATGTGCATAGAAGGAAACCTTCTGGACATGGTGCCACTTTGGGGCTTGACGCCAGTCGAAATAAACGTATAATTAAAACAGACGTTTGATTAATACGAACGTATGAACACAATTCTTCAGGCCTCCGATACCAAGCTGCGAATCCTGAATGCCGCCGAAAAACTCTTCGCCCAGCACGGCCTGGCCGCCACCTCGCTGCGCGCCATCACCGCCGAGGCGGGGGTGAACCTGGCCTCGGTGAACTACCACTTCCGTTCCAAAGAAGAGCTGATCCGCGCCATGTACAGGAGGCGGCTGGCGCCCATCAACCAGCGGCGTCTGGAAATGCTCGACCAGGCGGAACGCGAGGCCGCGCCCAAGCCCGCCCCGCTCGAGAAGATCCTTGACGCGCTGCTGGATCCGCTGTTGGAGGCCAAGGGCAGCGACGCCGGTGCGGGCGTGCAAGTCCTGCTGGGCCGCGTGTACGCAGAACCGGGCGGAATTGCGGTCCAGATGCTCAAGGAACAGATGGCCGAAGCCGGCCAGCGTTTCGGGGCCGCTTTACACCGGGCGCTCCCCAAACTTTCACGCGCCGAATTGGCCTGGCGCATGCACTTCGTCATCGGTGCGCTGGCCCACACATTGGTGGCCGGAAAACTTCTCGAGTATATTTCCGGTGGGGAATGCAGCGCGGACGACACAGAGGGCGCGCACAGGAACATGATCGCCTTCGCGCTCGCCGGGCTCAATGCGCCTCCCCTGAAGACAACCGCGCCGGCCAGGAGGGTGAAATCATGATGCGCGCAATCGCTGTTCTCCTCGTTGCTTGTGCTTTTGCAATGGCGCAGAACGCGCCTGTGCTGCGCCTGGATATGAAGCGCGCGGTGGACATCGCGCTGGCCCCCGACGGCAACGTGCGCGTCGCGCTGGCGCGGGAGTACACCGTTCAGGCCAGGGCTCGCACAGCGCAAGCGCGCGGTTTCCTGCTGCCGGACTTTTCGGCGGCCGTGGGGCAGCAGAACCTGACGCGCAATCTCGAGGCCATGGGGATCCGGGTGCAAGTCCCCATTCCGGGCTTTCACTTTCCGACGTTTGTGGGGCCTTTCAACGTCTTCGACGCACGCGCCTCGGTGACGCAGACGTTGTTCGATTTCAGCTCTATTCGACGCTTGCAGGCTGCGCGCGCGGCCCAGAGGGCGGCGACGGCCGAAAGCGAGGCTGCCTCGAATCAGGTGGCCGACCAGGTGGCGCGGGCTTACCTGGCGGCGTCCAGCGCCGAGGCTCATCTGGACGCGGTGCGTGCCAACGTTACTCTGGCCGAATCGCTGCTCGACCTCGCTCTAAACATGAAGTCCGCCGGCACGGGCACGGGCATCGAAGTCACCCGCGCCCGTGTGCAATTGGCCAACGAAAGGCAGAAGCTGCTGGTGGCCGAGTGCGATCGCGACCAGGCGCACCTCAAGCTGCTCAAGAGCATGGGATTGGCCCTTCACACACGCCTGCAACTCGCTGAACGCCTGAGCTACAAAGCCGTGGAGGCGCAGCCCATCGAGAAAGCCATTGAAACGGCCCTCGAAAAAAGGCCGGAATGGAAAGCCCAAAAGCTCAGGGAAGACAGCATGAGACTCAGCTACGGCGCGGCGAAGTTCGAGCGTCTGCCCACCGTCAGCGCGTTCGGCGACTACGGTTCGAGTGGTACGAGCATCAACAACTCGCTGCCCACGCGCACCATCGGGGTGCAGGCGCGAGTGTCGATCTTCGACGGCGGCCGTAGGGACGCCCGGCGGGCGGAAGCGCACTCCGTCTACCGGGCTGAGCAACTCCGTTCGCGCGACCTGAAGCAACAGATTGAGCTTGAATTGCGTCTGGCGCAAGAGAATCTTCGCTCCGCGGACCAGCAGGTGAAAGTGGCCGAGGAAGGCCTTGGGCTGGCGGAGAACGAACTGGCGCAGGCCGAGCGCCGCTATGCGGCCGGCGTGACCAACAGCATCGAGGTGACTGACGCGCAGACGCGCCTGGAGCGAGCACGGGACAGCCGGATCCGCGCGCTGGTCAATTACAACCTGGCGTGGCTGGATCTGAACGCGGCCATGGGCACCACGCGCAGCGCCATCCAGTAGCAAAGGAGTACGTCACTCATGAGAAAGAGAATCCTGATTATTGTGGCCGTGGCCGCCGTCGCGCTGGCAGTCTGGCAGGCTTGCAGCTGGCTGCGCCGTTCTGATACTTCAAAGATCGTCGTCAGCGGAAACATCGAGCTGACCGAGATCGCCGTGTCGTTCAAGGTGCCCGGCAAGCTCGCCGAACTGCACGTTGACGAAGGCGCGCCCGTGAAGCGTGGTATGTTGATCGCGCGTCTGGACTCGGATCAAATTCGCAAGCAGCGCGAACGCGATCAAGCCGCCGCTCTGGCTGCCGAGAGCGGCTACCGGCAGTTGATGACGGCCATCGCGTTGCAGAAAGAGACGCTTGCCGCCGACACGCAGCTTCGTGAGGCGGAAGTCCGGCAGGCGAAGGCGCACCTGGACGAGCTGCTCGCAGGCTCGCGCGCGCAGGAAGTCGCGCAGGCGCGCGCCGCGCTCGACGATGCTCGCACCCAGCACGCGCAGGCCGAGCGCGACTGGAAGCGCGCCCAGCAATTGTTTGCCAAAGAGGATATCTCCGCCGCGCAGCGCGATCAGTATCGCACACAGTACGACCGCAGCGCGGCCCTGGTGAAGCAGATCGAGGAGCGGCTGGCCTTGGTGGTGGAAGGCCCGCGCAAAGAACAGATCGAGGCCGCCCGTGCGCAACTCGAGCGCGCCAAGGCCGCCTTGCGGCTGAGCGAATCCGCGCGCCTCGAATTGCGCCGCAAGGAACAGGAACTCGACGCCCGGCGCGCCGACATCGATCGCGCTAAAGCGCAGGTCGCCGTCATCGATTCCCAAATCGACGACACCGCGGCCACTTCTCCGGTGGACGGTGTGGTGTTGGTGAAATCTGCCGATCCCGGCGAAGTGCTGGCCGCCGGCACGCCCGCCGTTACCATCGGCGACATCGACCACCCTTGGGTGCGCGCCTACGTGAAGGAAACCGACCTCGGCCGCGTGAAGCTGGGCGGCAAGGCCAAGGTGACCACGGACTCTTATCCCGGCAAGGTCTTCAATGGCCGCATCTCGTTCATCTCATCCGATGCCGAGTTCACGCCCAAGCAGATTCAGACCGAGGAAGAACGCGTCAAGCTGGTGTACCGCATCAAGATCGAAGTGGACAACCCGCGGCGCGAGCTGAAATCGAACATGCCCGTGGTGGCGGAGATCGAACTGGATAAGTGATGATCCGCGCGACACAATTGACGCGGCGCTTCGGCCCGCTTACGGCCGTGGACGGCTTCTCGATCGAGGTCGCCAAGGGCGAGGTGTTCGGACTGGTGGGCCCGGACGGCGCCGGCAAGACAACCACACTGCGGATGCTCTGCGGGCTGGTCGATCCGACCGGGGGGGAAGCCGTCGTGGCCGGTCACGACACGGTGCGCGAGACACAGCAAGTGAAGGACCGCATCGGGTACATGGCGCAGCGCTTCGGTCTGTACGGCGATCTGACCGTCGAAGAGAACATGCTCTTTTACGCCGACCTGTTCGGGATCGAACAGGCCGAGTGCGAGATCCTCACGTCGCGCCTGCTCGAAATGACCCGCATGGAGCGGTTTCGCACGCGTCCCGCGGCAAAGCTGTCGGGAGGCATGAAGCAGAAGCTGGCGCTCATGTGCACGTTGCTCCATCATCCGGAGGTGCTGTTTCTGGACGAACCCACCAACGGCGTCGATCCCCTCTCGCGCCGCGACTTCTGGATCATTCTCAAGCAACTGGTGGACGAAGGGCTCACCGTGTTCGTCTCGACCGCGTACCTCGACGAGGCCGAGCGGTGCGATCGCGTCGGCCTTATGTACAAAGGCCGCCTGATCCGCTGCGCGCCACCCGCGGAGATCAAACGTGAGATGAATGCCGCCACTCTTGAAGACGCCTTCATCGCCTGGATCAAGAAAGCGAGTGAGGAGCAGCGCCATGGCGGTTGAAACCAACGGGTACGCCGTCGAAGTCGACAATCTGGTGAAACGCTTCGGCGATTTCGTGGCCGTGGACAACGTGTCATTCAATGTGCGCCGCGGCGAAGTGTTCGGCTTCCTCGGACCCAACGGGGCGGGCAAGTCCACTACCATCCGCATCCTGTGCGGGTTGCTGCGGCCCACCTCCGGCACGGGACATGTAGGCGGCTTCGATGTGTCGACTGATCCGGAGTCCATCCGCCGCAACATTGGCTACATGTCGCAGAAGTTCTCGCTCTACGACGACCTGACGGTGGAGGAGAACATAGATTTTTTCAGTGGTATCTACGGCGTTGCCGAGGAACTGCGGGCGGACCGGAAAGCCTACGCGCTGCGCATGGCGGATCTGGAGGAACAGCGCACCACCATGACGCGCCTGCTCGCCGGAGGGTACAAACAGCGCCTGGCGCTGGCCTGCGCCATCCTGCACTCGCCGCCGGTGCTGTTTCTGGACGAGCCTACCTCCGGCGTCGACCCGATTGCGCGCCGGAAATTCTGGGACCTGATCTACCAGTTCTCGGCGGCGGGACAGACCGTCTTCGTCACCACGCACTACATGGATGAAGCCGAGTACTGCCACCGCCTGGCGCTCATGTACCGGGGCCGCATCGCGGCGCTCGGCGCGCCCGCTCAGCTCAAGGCGGAGATGGGGCTCGGTTCGATGGAGGACGTGTTCGTGTCGGTGATCGAACGGGAAGACCGGAGGAATACATGAGTTTCCGGCGCACGCGCGCCGTGGCGCGCAAGGAGTTCCTGCACATTCTGCGGGACACGCGCAGCCTGATCATGGCGCTGGCGCTGCCCTTCGTTCTGCTGATGCTGTTCGGTTACGCGCTGTCGCTCGACGTCGATCGTATTCCCACCATCGTTTACGATCAGGACCGTACGCCGGAGAGCCGCGAACTGATCGCGCGATTGCAGGGCTCGCGCTACTTTCAGATCCTTGGCTTCACGGGCGGCTACGCCGAGATTCAATCGAAGATCGATACATCCGAGTGCCTGCTGGGTGTGGTCATCCCGCGCGGCTACGCGCACGACGCCGTCTCGGGCCGCGAAGTGGCCATCCAGGCCCTGCTCGACGGGAGCGACAGCAACACGGCGTCCATCGCGCTGGGCTATGTCGAAACGGTGGCCATGACGCACGCGCTCGAGTTGCAGCACCGCAAGGCCCTGCCAGTGGAGCCGCGCGTGCGCGTCTGGTACAACAGCGAGCTGAAGAGCAAGAACTTCATCGTGCCGGGTCTCATCGCCGTGATCCTCATGATTATCGCCGCGCTGATCACCTCCCTTACCATCGCCCGCGAATGGGAGATGGGCACCATGGAGCAACTGCTCTCCACGCCGCTTCGCCCTGCCGAACTGGTACTGGGGAAGTTGTCGGCGTTCTTCGTCGTTGGTCTGGTGGATACGCTGATCGCGATCGTGACCGGCGTCGCGGTGTTCGGCGTGCCGCTGCGCGGCAGCGCGCTGTTCCTGTTCCTCTCGAGCTGCTTGTTCCTGTTCGGCGCCCTGTGCTGGGGCGTCTTCCTTTCCTCCGTCACGCGCTCGCAACTGCTGGCGTTCCAGGCAGGGATCCTGACCAGCTTCCTGCCCGCGTTTCTTCTCTCCGGTTTTGTTTACGCCATCGAGAGCATGCCCGCGGTCGTGCAGGTGGTGACGGTCATCGTGCCGGCGCGGTATTTCGTGAAGCTGCTCAAGGGCGTGTTCTTGAAGGGCGTGGGTCCCGAAATCCTATGGGGTGAGGTGGCCTTCTTGGCCGTTTATGCTCTCTTGGTTTTCGTCGCCGCGACGCGCAAGGTGGGAGATAAGGTGGCATGAAAGCATGAGGCGAAGAATTCGCGAGATCATTCGCAAGGAGTTCAGGCAGACGTTGCGGGAACCGAGGATGCGCGGCATTCTGCTTTTCCCGCCCCTGATTCAGCTGGTCATTTTCGGCTACGCCGTGAACCTGGACGTGGAGCATGCGCGCATCGCCTGGATGGATCAGGACGCCACGCCGCATAGCCGCGAACTGTGCGCCGGCTTCGAGGGGTCGCCGAATTTTCGCATGGCTGCCGCGCCTGTGAGCGAAGACGACGCCCGCAATTTGCTGGACCGCGGCGATGTGCAGGCGGTG
This sequence comes from uncultured Solibacteraceae bacterium, assembly GCA_964384215.1. GTDB lineage: Bacteria > Acidobacteriota > Terriglobia > Bryobacterales > Bryobacteraceae > JAJFUV01. The sequence goes on from CAYLLB010000026.1 coordinate 64,705, forward strand.
GTGCGCGTGCTGCCGGGCTTTGCGCGCGATCTCGACCGCGGCGCGGCGGCGCAGGTACAGATCCTGGTGGACGGTTCCAACTCGAACACCGCCTCCATCGTCGCCAACCACGCGGTCAAGGTGGTCACCGCGTTCGCCGCCCGTGTGGCCGCCGCCCGCGCGCCGCGTATCGCCGCGACCGCCGTCATGCCTCGCGCGCCGGTCCTCCGCGCCCAGACCCGCGTCTGGTTCAACCCTGATCTGCGCAGCCGGAATTATTACGTTCCCGGCGTGATCGTGAACATCATCACCATCGTCACGTTGATGCTCACGGCCATGGCCATCGTGCGGGAGAAAGAAATCGGCACCATGGAACAGTTGATGGTCACCCCGATTCAACCGCTGGAACTCATGATTGGCAAGACGGTTCCTTTCGCCCTTGTGGGCATGGTGCAGTTGTTCTTCATCACCTCGATGGCCCTGCTGGTATTTCACATTCCCTTACGGGGCAACCTGCTGGTACTGGTCCTCTGCGCGGTCTTCTTTCTGATGAGCACCCTCGGGGTGGGCCTGTTGATTTCGACGGTTTCGCACACGCAGCAGCAGGCCATGATGGCGTCGTTCTGCTTCTTCATGCCCGCCTTCATGCTGTGCGGCTTCGCGTTCCCCATCCGCAACATGCCGCTGCTGGTGCAATGGATCAGCTATCTGGACCCATTGCGGTACTTCATGGAGATCGTGCGGGGACTCTTCCTGAAGGGCACTGGCGTGGCCGTGCTGTGGCCGCAGATGCTGGCGCTGTTCGTGTACGGGTTGGCGATTCTCGTTTTCAGCGCACTTCGATTCCACAAGCGTCTGGATTGATCGGCACACGCGTGGCCGCGCTCGGCTATATTGGGGGTGAACCATGACAAGACGCGAATCGATCGGTTTGGGCGTGGCCGCCATGGCAGGTGCCGCGTTTCCCGAGCAGAAGAAGCTCCGTGCGGTAGTGATAGGCCACACGGGGCGCGGCGGTTACGGCCACAACTGGGACCTGACCTGGAACGGCATCGGGGCCGTCGAAGTGGTTGCGGTGGCCGATCCTGTCGACGCCGGCCGCGCCAAGGCGATGGGCCGCAGCGGCGCCGCCCGCGGGTACGCCGACTACGGCGAAATGTTAGCCAAGGAGAAGCCCGACATAGTGGTCATCGCGCCGCGCCGTACGGACCAACACATGGCCATGTTCACGGCCGCGGCCGAAGCGGGCGCGCACATCATTATCGAGAAGCCCATGGCGGGAAGTCTGCCCGAAGCCGACGCCATGGTGGCGCTCGCTGAAAAGAAGAGGATCAAGGTCCAGGTGGGCCACGCTGCGCGCGCGGCCGCTGTCACCCGGCGCGTCGCTGAAATCATCAAGAACGGAGAGATCGGACAACTGCTCGAGATGCGCGCCCGCGGCAAGGAAGACAAGCGCGCCGGCGGCGAGGACCTGATCATCCTGGGGTCGCATGCTTTCGACCTGATGCGGCTGTTCGCGGGCGACCCGCGCTGGGTGTCGGCGCACGTGACTGACCAGAACCAGGAACTCGCGCGCGGGCACGTCCGGCAGGGCACCGAGGCTGTCGGGTTGCTGGCCGGCGACAATGTCGCAGCTATGTTCTCGTTCGATGGCGGCGTTCACGGCTACTTTGCTTCGCGTTCCAATGATTACCTGGCCGGAGACCGTTGCGGGCTCACGCTTTGCTGCAGCCGAGGCGTCATCTTCATCAACTTGGGCTCATCACGCTCGGGGCAGGCGTACATCCTGCGTTCGCCTTCCTGGATTCCGGGCAAGAACGCCCCGCAGTGGGAGGAGATTCCGGGTCCGGGCCCCGAGATCATCGGGAACTGGGACCGCGCCAATAACACGATGGCGCTCGATCTGTTGGATGCCATCCGAAGCGGCCGCGAGCCTGCCTGCGCTGTGCGGGACGGGAGATGGCCCGTTGAAATGACTGCGGGGATCTATCAGTCGCAGCTTAAAGGCAGCCGTGTAACATTCCCACTGGCGGACCGCCGGGACCCACTTGCCTCGCTCTAGGGAGGTTCAGATCTGAACCATGGCGTGGCGCAAGGTTGTGCCCGTCAAGGGGATGTCAAGCTTGGCAGCCACGCGTTGGATCGCCTCAATCAGGCGGTCCACGTGGGAATCGGTGTGCGCCGCCGTGCAGGAGATGCGCAGCAGGTTGTAAACGGCGGCCGGCTTAAGCACAGGATTCACGTAAATCCCGTCGGCCAACAAACCGCGGCACAACCGGCAGAGGTCGAAGTCGCTCTCCACCACGATCGGTACGATGGCCGTCTCGCCATCCAGGACCGTGAAGCCGCGCGCTCGTAGTTCCCGTCTCAGGCGGGCGGCCGTAGCCAGGAGACGCTCGCGGCGCTCCGGTTCTTCCTGCATGATGTCCAGCGCCTTGCCCGCGGCTGCCACCGAGGCGGCCGGCAGGCTGGCCGAGAAGACGAATGGCCGCGCCGTGTGCCGCAGGTAGTCGATCACCGGCTGGCAGGAAGCCACAAAGCCGCCCACCGAAGCAAGCGATTTGCTGAACGTGCCCATTATGATGTCTACGTCGTCCAGGACGCCCTGATGCTCCGCGGCGCCCGCGCCGGTCCGGCCGAGTACGCCGATGCCGTGCGCCTCGTCCACATACGTACGCGCACCATGCCGCTTGGCCAGTTCCACCGTGCCCACCAGGTTCGCCATGTCGCCTTCCATGCTGAAGACGCCTTCGTTGACGATGAGGACCTTGTCGCTTTTCCCGCAGTTCTCCAGGCACCGCTCCAGGTGGATCATGTCGTTGTGACGGAAGCGCACCGTGTGGGCCGGCGAACGCAGTGCGCCTTCCACAAGGCTGGCGTGGACGTTATGGTCGCACAGCAGGTAGTCGCCCTTTTCGGTGAGCGCCGACAACGCCGCGTAATTGCTCTGAAAGCCGGTGGCATAAATCATCGCCGCTTCCTTGCGCACCAGTGCGGCAAGGCGTGCTTCCACCTCCACGTGCAGATCGAGCGTGCCGTTCAACAGGCGTGAGCCGCTGCATCCGCTGCCGTACTTGCGGGCCGCCGCGGCCGCGGCATCCTTCACGCGCGGATCGGTGGTGAGCGCCAGATAGTCGTTGGAGCCGAACATCAAGACTTTGCGGTTTCCCATCCAGACTTCACACGGCTCGCAGCCCTCGTGGCTACCGAACACTTCGAAGTAAGGGTAGATTCCCGCAGCCTTGTACTCGGCCGGGCGCATAAAGTTCCGGCACTTCTCAAACAAGTCATTTGCACGCGCCTCAGTATGTCGCTTACGGTCCGCAACGAGCCGGTTATTCAACATAGTGCTCACGTCCATTCGTAGATTCTATATACTTTGCGAATCTTCGCCCCAAGCGCCCCGAGGGTTCGGTTCATCAACACATTATCTTCCAAAATCCAGCTCAACTCGGCTTCTTCATAACCAAGCCGCAGGGCCGCTGTGGCGAGACCCATGTATAACGCAGCGGCCACACCCGCCGTGCGGCCGCTCTCTATGACACCCAAAGTAATTACGCGGAGGCTGTGAATTTGGCGCCGGTGGTACAGGACCTTGAGCAAGCCTAATGGGAACAAGCGGCCGCGCGCGTATTTCAGGGCTATGTTCACATTCGGCAGCGCCAACGCAAACGCCACAGGCTCGCCGTCCTTTTCTCCGATCAGGAGCAGTTCCGGTTCCACGACCGGCTTCATTTCTTTCGCCAGGAACCAGAACTCCTCCCGGGTCACCGGTACAAATCCCCAGTTTTTGCTCCAGGCTGCATTATAAACGTTCCAAATGCGTTCGACCTCGGTCCAAAACTCCGGCATCCGGATTGGGCGCACGGAAAAACGTCCAGCCTCGGATGCGGTGCGTGCCACTCGCGCGACCTTTTCCCACTGCACCTCGCCGCGGCGCGCAATGTATGCCAGCAGATCCTTTGCCTTCCGGAGCCCCGCGCTATCCATCAGGCGGGGATAGTATGGCGGGTTGTAGGGCATCATCACGTAAGGATCCGAGTCGAAGCCATCCACTAACATTCCGCACTCATAATTCGTGGACGGATTCATGGGACCAAGCATCCGCTCCGCTCCGCGCCCGGAAAGCCAGCCGCGAACCGTCTCGAGCAGAGCCTTCGCGGTATCCGGATCATCTTCGCTCTCATAGAACCCGAAGAAGCCCGTCTTCTCCCCGTGAAACTCGTTGTAATTGCGATCCCATATGCCTGCGACGCGGCCCACCACCCGCCCGTTCCGTTTCGCCAGGAAACATCTCATCTCGGCGTGCCGATGGAAGGGGTGCCGGGCCGGATCGAACAGGCACTTCTGATCCATGCGCAGTGGTGCAACCCAGTGCGGGTCGTTGCGGTAAAGCGTGTAGGGATAGTCCAGGAACGCCTGACTGTGCTCGCTGGACTCCGTCGCCACAACCTCTATGACGCTCAATTAATACGCTCTCCGTGCCATGATGTACAAACGCGGGCCCGCCCAAAGCAACACTCCCGCCATAAGCGCACCCGCGGCCACGTCAACCGTGTAATGGTATCGAAGATAGACTGTAGCAAATGCGACGGCAAACGTATAGGGCAAAAAGATTAAAAAAAGTACCGGAAACCGGCGTTTGCTGAACCAGCATGCCATTATCGTCAATTGCACGTGCCCGCTCGGGAAGCAGTCATAGTGCGCCGATTCCAGCCAATCCAGTCCGCCGCGCAAGCGGTCGAACAGCCACAGGCCCTCTAACGGCGGCAGGTTCGCGGTCGGGAGATGGAAGCGCGGACCCCGGACAGGCACCAGCAGGTACCCCACGTATGAGACCAGGAATCCAAGGGTTATCAGGAAAGTGTAGTAGCGCAGGCCCTCCCAATCGCGTTTTATCCACAGCAGCGGGCAGGCTAACAGGACCGCAGGGATGAAAAGCGAATACGCTAACTGCAACGCTTCGGTCAGCCACGGCGACTGTATGCCGCTCAGCAGGACCATAGGGTGGGCGCCCCACAGCAGAACATCCAGGTGCGCCATCCCCGCGTCATAATCCGTGCCGCGGATGGACCGGATCAGTACGCTCATCTCGCGGTAACACGCGGCAACATACAGGATCGGGTAGACGTGCCGCCACCAGACCAGGGAAGGGAACCGGCGTGACAAGCGTGGGACTCCCAGCAGAACGGCTATTCCCGCGGCGTGCCACCCGAGCAGTTCCATCGCGCCGGGGACGCGGTGCCGGAACGCCACGATCAGCAAGGCCGTCCCCGCAAGGTACGCGATCATGATGCGGTCGGCCGCCCACAGCCCCGCCTCGTTCGGGCTCCCGCCCTTCAACTCAACCATCCCGAATTCTTGTACCATGTGAAGGTCTTGGCGATGCCGTCCTCGAGGGAGGTTTCCGTCTGGAAGCCCAGCTCGCGTTCGGCCCGGGACGTGTTCGCCAGCCAGTAACGGCACCGAGCTTCGCGCACCTTCTCGCGGGATAGGATCGACTGGCTTCCGCGCAGCCGCGAACTCACCTCGGAGAGAAACGCCAGGGTGTGAGCCACGAACGGGGGGACCGATACGTTGTGGATTTTGCGCCCTGCCAGCTTTGCCACCTCGGAATTGAACTGTCCCCAACTGGCGGGCTCGGCGTTGCCGGCGAAGTAAGTCCTGCCGGCTGCCGATTCCACCGTCGCCGCGGCCATCAGCATGCGCGCCAGATCTTCCACGTAAATGTAACTGAAGTAACTCTCTTCGCTTCCGATGCGCAGAGCCACACCACGGCTCGCGGAGCGGAAGACCAGGTAGACATCCGTGTCGCGCGGGCCGTACACCACCGGCGGGCGCACGATCACTGTCCGGCTCGCGAAAGCCGAGTTTCTCACGATGCGCTCGGCCTCCAACTTCGATTTGCCGTAATGCGTGAGCGGGTGCGGCCTCGCGTCCTCCATGAGAGGAACACCGTCCGCGCTCGGTCCCACTGCCGCCAGCGAGCTGACATGCACCAGTCGCGCCGGCTTCTCTTGCGCAGCTTCGATCGCCGCCAGAAGGTTTTCCGTAGCCTTCACATTGCCGGTGTAAAAGCGCTCCGCTGCGGTTGCCTTGGTGACGCCGGCAATGTGATAGACCGTCCCGACGCCCTCCAGCGCTTCCGCCAGGCCTTCACCTGAAACCAGATCGCCGTAGGCGAGTTCGATGCGGTCCGTGGGGAGATAGGCGAGAGAACTCTTCCGGCGCACAAGGCAGCGTACCCGGGCGGCGCCGGCCACGAGAAGTTCCACGAGATGGCTACCGATGAAACCCGTACCGCCGGTCACGAGCACCGTCGCCGGGCTGTTCTCACGCATTGTTTCAGTTTATTGCGCCGCCGCGTGGAACACCACGTCGCCGAAGTAACTTTCGGCCGAGGAGTTGGTGTGCTGGGAATTGATCTGTAGCCGCAGGCCTTTTACATACGAGATCCGCCGCCCATAGGCGCGTTCGTAGTCCGCCGCGAGATTACGCGTCTCCACGATCCAGCGATTCATCTCGGCCGGTCCCGAGCGGCAGACCACCGCCACCAGGCGCAACAGCGGCATAGGGCTGGCGCTCTGCATCAGGTCCTTCGGCGCCGATGTGTCCCAGATGTAGGTTAGAATGCGGCGGTCCGAGAACGCCACCAGGACCTGTGCCGCCTGGTCGTCGGTCCGGAGGTGGCGAAAGTCGCCGCCGCGCGGCAATTGGGTCACTTTCCACTGCCAGCTCATGTAGGGATACTTCGCAAGGTCGACGTATACGGCGCGTTCCAGCGAGAAAGAGGAGCCCTGGCTCCTGAACCGCAGCACAGTGCCCGGCTCATCGGTGACCGTGGCGACGTCGGCTTGCCCCTTCAGTTCCTTCACCTTCCAGCCGTCCGGCAACTGGTTGGGCCGCGCACGGTGCGCTTCGAAGACGATCATGCCGAGCGGAAGTCCGCCTGCGGCCATGGCCGCCGTCAAGCACACGACAAGCGCAATAATCGATCTCGGCAAAACGCCCCCTAAGTTTCAATATCCGATGCGGGGTGTCTATCTGTAAAGTGAAGAGAAGTTCATGCGCCGGCGCGGCCGAGCATCTCGCTGACGGTTTCGAAGCGGAAGCCCCGTTTTTTCAGATCTCCGGCGAGCAACCGCACCGCTTCGATCGTGTTTGAGATGTCGGCGTTGGGACTGGCGCTGCGGCCGTCGTGCAGGCAGAAGATGGCTCCGTTCTCCGCGGCTTTGGTCAACCGGGCCGCCACCCGTCCGGCCGGCCACTTCCAGTCCATCCCGATGCACGTCCACATTACGCCGGTGAGGCCCAGTTCCCGTTGCACCTTGCGCATCCCGAACCAACGGCCGCCGTAAGGCGGGCGGAACAGACGCGGGCTGGTCCCGGTAACCTCCTCGATGGCACGTTGAGACTCGCGCATCTGGCCGGCGACGAACCGCGGTGTCCGCAAAAACAATCGCGTGTGCGAGTATCCGTGGCTGCCGATCTCATGTCCGCCCGCCGCCACGCGCCGGGCGATGTCCGGCAGGCGCCGCACACACATCCCGCACTGGAAGAACGTCGCTCGCACGCCTTGCCCCTCCAGCACTTCGAGCAGCGCGGGCGTCCCCTCGCTCGGGCCGTCGTCGAACGTGAGCGCGATCGAACGCCGGTCGCGCGGCCCGTGTGCGATGGAAGGCCCGAACAGTTGCGACGAGCGCCCGCCCACCGCATAGGCCAGCGTGCCGCATCCTGCCGCAAGAAGCCCTCCGGCAACCTCCACGATCATGCCGCGCATTGTAGCACGCGGGATCTTGCCCCGTTCCCCGGCGAACCAGTATGCTGAATGGCGGTTCTGGTACGCCGCCGGCGCGGTCCGCTACCAAAACGAGGATCTCATGAAAACCAGGATTGCCATTCTGTTTCTGGCGGCAGTCGCGCTGCTTGCCGCCGATCTGCCGCTTATCCCGTATCCGCAGTCGGTCGAAGTTGCCGGCGGCGAACTGGCGGTGAGCGCGCCCTTTACCATTTCCGTGCTCTCCAAGACGCAGGGTGACCGTTTCTCCGCTACGATGCTGCAGGAAGAGTTCTACAACACGGCTGGTCTCCGCGCCACCGTCAGCACCATCCCGCGCGCCGGCCACGGCGTAGTGATCGGTTACGCGGACAATGAGGTCGTCGCCCGGCAAATCTCGAAGCGCGGCCTGGACGCCGGGACGCTCTCCAAACCGGAATCCTACCTGCTGAGCGTCGATGAGAACGGCGCGCTCATCACCTCCAGAACGCCCGCCGGACTTTTTTACGGCGTTCAGACCCTTCGCCAGCTTATCCGCCCCGCCGGCAAACGGGGTCACGCCACCATTCCTTACGTCAAGATCGCCGACTGGCCCGCCCTGCGCTACCGCGGCCTTTCCATCGACGTCAGCCGCGGCCCCATCCTCAACGAAGAGCAGATGCGCACCGCCATCCGCACGCTCGCCGAATACAAGCTCAACATGGCCAGCTTCTACATGGAGCACGTCTTCCCGTTCACTCACTCGCCCGGCGTTGCGCCGGAGGGCGCGGAACTCAGTCCGGATCTCATCAAGCGCCTGGTCGAATATGCGCGCGACTTTCACATCGAGATCGTGCCGCAGCAGCAGACTTTCGGCCACCTGCATCACATGTTGAAGTTCGAGCTTTATTCGCCCATGGCCGAACTGCCTTACGGCCACGTGCTCGCAGCCGAGGACCAGAACGCCTTCACGTGGGTGGAGCAGGCCGCCAAACAGCTCGCCGAAGCGTTTCCCAGCACGTTCATTCACATCGGCAGCGACGAAACCTGGGAGCTCGGGCAGGGGCGCAGTAAGGAGTACGCCGCGCGCGCCGGCATCGGCGAGGTCTACATGGAGCGCATCCGCCGCGTGATCGAGATGTTGAAGCCTCTCAAGCGGCGTCCCATGTTCTGGGGTGACATCGCGCTCAACCATCCGGAGCTGATTCAGAAGCTGCCGAAGGAACTGGTAGCCATGACCTGGGGCTATTCCCCGCGCGAAGATTTTTCCAACCAGATCCTCCCGTTCCGCAATGCCGGCATGGATTTCTTCGTGTGTCCCGGCGTCAACAACTGGAACCGTATGTTCCCGAACTTCGACGACGCCGTCGGCAACATCAATAACTTCGTCCGTGACGGCAAGAAGCACGGCGCCATGGGCATGCTCAACACGGACTGGCGAGACGACGGCGAAGCCCTGTTCAACATGGCCTGGTATCCCATCGTATTCTCCGCCGCCGCGGCGTGGCAGCCCGGCGCCGTGGACACCGCGAAGTTCGACGCGGCCTTCGATTGGGCCTTCTACCGCAATAACGGCAGCGAATTCGTGGACTCGATTCACAACCTTGCGCGCATCCACGCCTTGTTCCGCTCGACCAAGATCACCGACGCCGCCGACGGCTTGTTCTGGTTCGATCCCTTCTCGCGCCTCGGTGCGAATTGGGTACCCCGCCTGCTGCCCGTGGCGAGCGAGATCCGCACCCTCGCCGAGCGCACCGCCATCCAACTCGCGGCAAGTTCCGCCAAGGCGCGCCTGCATCCACGCACGGTGGATTACCTGCGCTTCGCCGCCTGGCGCGCCGATACCACGCTCATGAAGGTCGAACTCGCGAGCGAGATTGCGCAACGCTATCGCGAGGCTATGGCCACGCCGAAGAGGGCCGTTTCGCTGCTCGGTTCCATGAGTTCCCCCAACGGCTTGGTGCAGGATATCCGCGACGCGATGGTGCAGCGCAAAGCCGAGTACCGCCGCCTTTGGCTCGACGAGAACCGGCCCTACTTCCTCGACAGTATGCTCGCCCGATACGACCACGAGATTCTTTACTGGACGGCCAAGGAGCGCCTCTTTATCCAACTGCGCAACGAGTTCAGCCTGACCAAGTCGCTGCCCTCGCCCGAACAGATCGGACTGGTGCTGCCGTGATCCCGCGCCTGTCCCGCCGTGCGTTGCTTGCCGCGCCTGCGCTGCCGTTGGCCGCCGCCGGCAAGCCGCTCAAGCGTTGGGACCCCACCCCGGGTGCGCTCTTCCAGGAGCCGCCGGTGAACCTTGGATCGAAGGACTTCACCATCGGCGCCTGGGTGAACGCTGGCGATGAGGGCGGCGATATCCTGTCCATGTACGATCCGGCTTCGCGTCGCGGTTTCAACTTCGGCGTCGTGACCAGCGCCGGCTCCAATTGCGCGCAGCCGAATTGGCGGCACGTTCATTTCGGCATCGACAACGGCCGCATCAGTCAGCCTTGGACCGATTGCGGACGGCCCGGTAACGCAGTTCTGGTGTTCTCGCTTGTTGCGCACCAGGGCAGCCTGTACGCTTCCACCTGCGAACCGGAAGCCGGGGCCACGGGACGCGTGTTCCGCTGGGAGGGAGGAACCAGGTGGGCCGACTGCGGCGCGCCGGACCGCTCGAACTCCGTCTCCGCTCTGGCCGCCTGGCAAGGCGCTCTCTACGCGGGCACCGCCCGGTACAATCTTGGCGGCTCCAGCCTGGCGGAGTCGGCCAACCGGACGCCCGGCGGCCGCGTGCTTCGCTACGAAGGTGGAGCGCGGTGGACCGATTGCGGCAACCCGGGCGGCATCGCGGCCATCCACGGCTTGGCCGTGTTCAAAGGGCGCTTGTACGCTTCCTCGTTCTACAAGCCCGCCGGAGTCTACCGTTACGAGGGCGGGCGCGAGTGGCGCTTCTGCGGCAACGCGGACGGCAGGCGCATCAACACCCTGGTCGTTCACGACGGGCATCTTTACGGAACCAGTTACGATGCCGGAGAAATCTTCCGCTACGATGGCGATTCCGGCTGGGCCAGCGTTGGGAAGCTCCCCGGCGTCACCCAGGGCTACGGCTTCGCCACTTACAACGGAAAGCTCCACGTCTCCACGTGGCCTCAAGCGACTGTTTTTCGCTTCGATGGGGACGGCCAATGGACCGATTGCGGACGCCTGGGCGGCGAACTCGAAACCATGGGCATGGCCGTCCACAACGGCAAGCTTTACGCCGGCACGCTGCCGCTGGCCGAAGTCTACCGTTACGATGGCGGACGCGCCTGGACCCGCTCCGGCCGCATCGACATGACGCCGGGCGTGAAGTACCGCCGCGCCTGGACCATGGCCCTTTACCGCGGCAAGTTGTTCTGCGGCGTTCTGCCCAGCGGCCGCGTCTGGTCTTTCGAAGCGGGCTGCAACGTTTCCCACGATTCGGAACTCGCCTCCGGCTGGCGCCACCTGGCCGCGGTCCGCCGCCGCGGCCGGCTGGAACTCTTCGTGGACGGGAAACTCGCCGCCCGTTCCGGTGCGTTTCAGGCGAAAGATTACGATCTCGATGCCAGGGCTCCCTTGCGCGTGGGTTGGGGAGAGCGCCGCTCCTTCGACGGCTCCCTGCGCGACGTGCGGCTATACGGCCGCGCTCTGGACGCCGGCGAGATTCGCACGCTGGCGCGGATGGAGTAGGATAAGGAGTTCCCATGAGCGACGAGAGGAAGCTTCTGCGCATCGTCAATAGCGTTGCGCCCATTCGCATCTGCGACAACGGCGGTTGGTCCGACACCTGGTTCGCGCGCTACGGACGCGTGTTCAACATCGCCGTCTACCCTTATGCCGAGGTGCAGATGCGCGTGTCCGCCAACTCGAGCGGCCGCGCCCGCATCACCATCAACGCCGAAAACTACGGGATGCGCTACACCATCTCCGAGCCGAAGGGCAACTACGACAAGCACCCGCTGCTCGAAGCCGCCATCGACTACATGCACGTCCCCGCCGACGTGGCCATCGAAGTCTCCATCCACAGCGAGGCCCCCGGCGGCTGCTCGACGGGTACCTCGGCCGCGGTCAGCGTGGCGCTCATCGGCGCGCTGGACTGCCTGACGCCGGGCCGCATGACCGCGCACGAAATCGCCAGCGCCGCCCAGATCATCGAGACCCAGCTTTTGCAGCAGCAGTGCGGCATCCAGGACCAGATCGCCTCCGCCTACGGCGGCATCAATTACATCGACATGTACGAGTACCCGCACGCCAGCGTCAGCCCCATCCGCGTGCCGGACTCCATCTGGTGGGACCTGGAAGGCCGCCTCTCGCTCATCTTCGTCGGCCAGACGCACTCGTCTTCGGAAACGCACCAGATGGTGATTCGCGAACTCGAGGACGCCGGGCCGGAAGCGCCCAAGCTGCGGCCCCTCCGCGCCACCGCCGCGCGCAGCAAGGACGCGCTGATCGCCGGCGATTTCAAGGCCCTGGGCCGCGCCATGATCGACAACAACGAGGCGCAGCGCAACCTGCACCCGGCGCTCATCGGCGCGCATCACCAGGAAATCATCGACATCGCCAGCCGCTCCGGCGCGATCGGGTGGAAGGTGAACGGCGCGGGCGGAGCGGGTGGCTCCGTCACACTGCTGAGCGGGCCGGACCGTGCCGAGAAGCGCGCCATGCTGCGCGACATCGAAGACGCCAATCCGGCCTATCGGAACATCCCGCTCCACTTGAGCCGCTTCGGAGTGCGCGTCTGGGAGTCCCGCGTCGATTGAGGTTTTGCCGCCGGCCCTACTTATTCACGACCGCCGGGATCTCTAAGAGTTCAACCTCGAAGATCAAAGCCGCGCCGCCGGGAATCGGAGGACGCCCCCTGTCTCCGTACGCCAGGTTGGCCGGGCAGACCAGCGTGGACTTTCCGCCGACCTTCATTTTCTGCAGCCCTTCCGTCCAGCACGGGATCACCTCTTTCAGCCGGAACTGAGCCGGCTCTTTGCGCTGGTAGGAGCTGTCGAACTCGGTGCCGTTGACCAGCGTGCCGCGGTAGTGTACCCGCACCGTGTCCGTGTCCTTGGGCGACGCGCCCGTGCCGGGCGTCACCTCCCGGTAGATGATGCCCGACGGCGTTTTGACGGCGCCCGGCTCGGCGGCGGCCTTGTCGAGGTAGGCTTGCGAGACGGCTTTCTCGCGTTCGGCCAGCTTCGCGGCCCGCGCCTGCGCCAGCGACTCGATTTTGGGCCCCCATTCGTCCAGCTTGATCGCCGGCTTGCCCGCCGCCCCGTCGTCCATGCCGCGTTTGACCAGCGCGAGTTCCGCCTCGCTCAAATCGAACCGCCCCAGCGAACGCTGAATCGACAGCCCGATCGAGTAAACGATCTTGTCATTGTCGGTGGCCAGCGGAGCGGGAGCCGGCGCAGCCTTCTTCTTGACGACCGAAGTCCTGCTCGCGGCGGCCTTCTTCGGAGCGGCCTTGGGTGACGGCGTCTGAGCCTGCGCCATCAGCACAAGCGGAACAAGAAACAGAATGGCTCGCATCCCCTCAGGCTAGCAAAAAGGTGGGGACAGCCCGCGTGTTTCCTCATTATTCGCCCTGCGCCCCCAGCAGTGAATAGAATGGCCTCTCTCTTTCGAAAATCCCCGCAGCCTGTTGGTTCAATGACAGATTACCGCCGGCATTCTCATGCTCTCACTTGTCGCCGCCAAGCGCCCTGGCTCCCCACTCTCTCCGAAAGGCCCCCGTGGAGCAGGCGGCCACGCCGGCAGCCTTCCGGCGCCATCTCCGCGAAATAATCCCGTACTTCTGGTTCCCGTAACGGCGCTTGCGACTGATGTCCCGATTGGCGAAATGCGGTGCGAAACCCGGTGACGAGCACCGCGTGAAGAGCGACCACCTCGCAACTTGTAAGGATTGCTCACCATTTGGTTTCAATCCACGCCCCCGCGCGGGGGGCGACGGCCGGGCTCAACTGGTAGGCCGGCGCTGACACGCAGGTGCTTCAATGGGGCCGCGCTCAGATGAGCGCG
>CAYLLB010000027.1:0-73905 GCA_964384215.1 uncultured Solibacteraceae bacterium
GATGTCAGCAAGCGAATTCCGTCGTGGTAGCGATCTCTCCGGGACAGCCCACTAGCTTGTGCTTGCCCAGTGAGTCCACCGACAATTCGCGGATCTTCGGCTGGTCGGGCGCGAGCGCCACATGCAGAAACGCAGATCGATGATCGAACTGCTGCGGCCAGGCAACCAGCGCCGCCAGCAACATCGGGAATAGGAACTTGACGCTCATTTCTCTTCCCCAATCCGCCTACCGCATGGCGATCTCGTACGGCGGAATGTTGACCGTCCTACCGTCGGCCAGCGTCACCGTTGCGGGGTGATTGCTGAAGTTCAGCAACGCCACCTTGCCGCTCTGCAGCACGCACCAGTACACGTCCAGCGGCCTGGTCATGCGCAGGGCGGCCTGAATAGCGGGATTGAGGTGCGTCATCTTCCGTAATTCCTCCCCGACGAACTCGGCATAGAACTCTCCGGGTACTGCGTCGCCCTGGTACAGGATGGCGCGGCCCTTTCCGGTTTGGCCTGAGAGCCACTTGCTCGCGAGCGAGGTGTCGCCTTCCACGGTCGCGATGTACCCGCGCGGCTGCCGCGGAATGATCACCGTGCCGCCGTCCTGCACCCAGCGGTCGATGCGCTCCAGAACCACCTTCTCGGTCACGTGCCCAAAAAGGAACACCAGCACCTTGTAGCGGTCCAGCGCGCCGTCCAGGATCATCTGCTCGCTGCAATAGTCGTAATCCACCACTGCGCGCAGCGCCCGCGCCATGGTGAAGTATGGTGAGCCCCAGCGGTAGAACAATATTTCGTCGCTCAGCTTGATGGCCGTATCGGGATAGAACGAAGCGACGTCGATAACCGGCTTGGACCTGGCATCCAGCAGGTTCGCGTACCGCAGCCATGCATCGATGGCATGGTCGTTTTCATAAAGGTTGAACTGATAGTAGAACAGGTGCTCGGCCCCGTTAGTGACGGCGTTGAACAGGCGTGCCATCACTCCGCGCTTACTGGCATAGCCTCCGGGTTCGTAGCCCAACGCCGCGCCGTAGTAGCGGGCCGCCGAAGAAGCCATCCGCGTGATGGTGAAGTTATCCGGGAAATTGTCGCTTTCGTTTGTGAGCCGGATCCCGCCCTTAACTTTCGCCATGCTCTTTGCCTGATAGCTATAGTCCGTGCCGATCTGTAACGGCCCCCAACCCCCGGATGACTGATGGATGACGTTGTTCGGCAGCGCCTCACGCGCCCAGATGGCCCAGTCTTCGCACCACCGGCTCATCCCGTCCATGTACCAGGTGGCGAAGTCGATCCGTTTCCGGCGGACCTGTGTGCTGTCGGGCAGGAACGTGCGGATTTCATCGAAGGAGGCGTAGTTCGAATCCCATGCCTGATTCAGTCTTCCGATGTCGCCATACTGACTGCGGAGATGATTGCGGAACGACTTCTGGGCGTATTCGTCGCCAGCCCAGTATCCTTTGTGGTTGTGGGCCGGACGGAATCCAAAACCAGGCCCTAGTGCTGGATATTGCGCTTCGCCGTAGTCGCCGCTGGGTCCGAGCCGGACCCCCAGTAGGGCCTTGCGCCCGCCGTAGTGCCGGCCGAACTCGATCAGGAAACGGCGCGCGTATTTCGCCTGTTCCGGATAGAAGATCGACTGGGTGTCATCCTCCAGACCATGCTCCAGGCACTTGAACCGCACGTTGTCCTTGGAGTCCCAGAACCATTTCGGAAGCGCGTAGCCCGCCCCGACCACCAGCATCGGGAACCATTTCACATCGTACTTTTCGAGTTCGGCCACCACCGAGTCATAGAAGCTCCAGTCGAACACGCCGGGCGTCTTCTCGACCAGGCCCCACTTCACATAGCTCTCGACGCCGTTGAAGCCGAGAGCGCGCACCAGGGGCAACCGGTTGCGCAGGTGCGCCGGAGCGTCGGCCACGTGATCGGGACTGAGTTCCTCGCCCGCCGCCGTGGTCACACGCTGCGACGGCGCCTTGAAATCGAGCGCCGGCTCGACCAGCGGCACCGGTTCGATCCGGGGCTGATCTGTGGTCAACCGCACGGCGCGCAGGTAATTCAAGCCTTCTATGCGAATGGACTTCTGCAGAGCAGCTTTGTCATAACGCACTACGGTCTGCCGGATACGCCCGCTGTTGACTCGCGCGATGCCCCACAGGTCCCGCTCCGGCCGTCCCGGCGAAACGCCAATCAAGCCATAGCCCCGGTCCAGGAATTCGATCACCAGCCAGACGTCGGGCGGCAAGGGTGTGGACACTTCGAACACATATGGAGCGCGCGTGAAGTAGTTGTCGCTTGGCTTCAGCGTCGTGACGGCGACGTCACCCGTGCGCTCGATCCGCCAGACCGACTCCGCGGACTTGAGCAGCCTGAGTCCCTGCGATTTCGGAGGCTCACCCGCTTCCCAATACGCCAAGTCCGCTCCCGGCAAGGATGCGGCGCCCAGGAGTGAAACGACGACGCAGACAATGATATTGCTTCGGACGTTCATGATGGCCAGTGGTTCCAGAATTGTATCAGCATTGCCTTTGCTCGGGTTTTGACTTGGCCGGGGGCTGAAACGATAGAATCTCCTGATCCACAGTGCAGGGAGGGTCGTCGTGGCACGACGGGAATTCGCCAGCCGGCAACATGATTTCAGCCGCCGCGAGTTTGGCGCGGCGGTCGGAGCGCTGCATACGTCAAGTTTGTCCGCTAAGGCTGAACCTCCGGGGCCAGGATCGTTCCCCCTGCCGCCGCTGATGCCGTCCGGGCTAAGGATAGGGAACGGCATTGGAACCGATGCAAGCTATGAGCAGTTGCGCGTGCAGGCGCGGCTGGGCGTCGAGTACGCTTCATCCGGCGCCGCCCGTCTGCAGGATGCCTCGTTCGAACGCCTGCGCGAGGTGCGGCGCAGGTTCGAGTCCGCCGGTATCCGCCTGTTCAACTTCCGGGTCGAGGAACTCCACAACTGCGTTCCCATCGTTCTGGGGACGCCCGAGCGCGACCGGCACGTCGAGATGTTCAAGACGCACCTGCGCAATTGCGGCGCCGCTGGAGTCCATTACATTACGTACGCCCACAATGCCAACATCACGATTCCGGCCTATTACCAAACCGGCGCCGCCTATACAAGGGGCGATGTGCCCACTCGCGAGTTCGACGCTGAGGCCGGAGCCAGGCTGCCGCTGTCGCATGGCCGCGTTTACACTGCCGATGAGTTGTGGGACACCTTCGCGCACTTCGTACGAGAGGTGATGCCGGTCGCCGAAGAAGCGGGCGTTCGCATCGGGTTGCATCCTGACGATCCGCCGCTCCCAACCCTCGGCGGGGTCGCCCGGCTCTTCATCAACGTGGAGGCTTACCGCAAGGCCCTCCGGATCGCGAAGAGCAGGAATCTCGGCCTCTGCCTCTGCGTGGGCACCTGGGCCGAGGGCGGCGCGGCCACCGGCGCGACTCCCGTCGAGATGATCCGCGAGTTCGGACCACAGGGCAGGCTCTTCAAGGTCCACTTCCGCAATGTCGACCGCCCCCTGCCCAAATTCAAGGAGACGCTGATCGAAGACGGCTACTTGGATATGTACGCCGTGATGAAGGCGCTCCGCGAAAGCGGCTTCAACGGTTCCATTGTGCCGGATCACTCGCCCGGCGGCCTTTGGCAATACACGCTGGGATACCTGAAGGCGCTTCGCGATCGCGTCAACGCAGAAGTGAAATCGTAGGGGGCGCGGGCGCTTTCGCCCGGCCTTATGGTTTCCTCTGCAGTTCGCAGCCGCGGCAGACCACTTCGGATATCTTCCGCGTTTCACCCAGCCGGTTTGGATCGGCTAGGCTAGGTCGTTGCACGCTGACCGTCTCGACCACCTCGCCGCCCGGGCCGGCTTTGCGGTCGAAAATCTGGCGTTCCCGCAGCTGCGGCGTGGCCTCTTCGGAACTCACCTGGCCCGGGACCACCACGTTGTAAACGTCCGTTTCGGCGTGCACGGAGCCGTCCGCCGCTGTCCGCGCATTCGTCACCGTCTGACGGGAGAATCGCATCTTGCCGCCGGGCGCGCCTTCAAACACCGTGATGGTCTCCGATGCTGCGTCCTGCGTCTCTTGCCGGTCTGCCACTTCCTGCGCGGCTGCGTAAAAGCTCCCACCCGCATCGCGCCGGTAAGTGACGCTTTCGCTGTGAGAACCACCGTCCGTTTCCGTGGTCCTGCGCGAACTTTTCTCGACGACGTCGAACGAGGCGTTGATTGTCGGCTTCTCGACGGACCTCTCCACCGTTGTCACATTGCCGGACTTGCTGGTTCGTTCGGTGGCCTTTTCCGATAGCTGGTAATTGCCGTTCAGGTCGCTGCGGTAAACGCTCGTGACGGTCTTTGTTGAGCCGTCGGGGGACTTGCTCTCTTCGATCCTTATTCTTTCGGGGGGCCCCGGACGGCCATCGGTATCGTAGCGGCGCACGACACGCTCTATGGTTTTGGCGCCATCGCCCTCGCTCAACACGCGCTCCTCAACCGTTTCACGAGGAATCTCACGTCCATTCACCGACTCTATGCGTTCAATGCTTTGCGCACCGGTGCTTGTACGCGTGGAGGACGACCTCGTGGCCACAGCCCTGTTTCCCATGCCGTCGTACACGTACCTGGTCGACTCTTTGGACTCCTGCTGCCCGAACAGCCAACCCGCCGCCACCACGAAGACAATAGCCCCACGGGGTCCCATGCCTTTAGCCTAAGGCGACTCGCTGCCGGTGGCAATCCGTGAAAGGCCTGAGTTCCGTGCCGGGGAACAGATTAAGAAGTTGCGGCCAGTCCCAAGTGGTTAAATGGGTGGAATGAACAGTGTGCATTCACCGGTTCCTCTGGGTGGGACCTCGCGGCGTGAATTCCTTTTCAGGGTCGCGGCCGCCGGTGGATCAGCCCGCGCCGCACCAAGACGCCTGCTGATAGACACTCACCTGGAAGTCTGGAGCCTCGAACTCGAGATGCGCTATCCCTTCCGGCATCCCGAGCACCCCGATAGGCGCCCCACCATTTCCGCGCCGGTCGAAAACCAGGTCCAGGTGATGCGCGAGTTCGGACTCCGCTACGCCGTGCTCATCAACCCACGCTACTACGGCTGGGACAACTCTTACATCAGCTATTCGCTCCATAAGTACCCGAAGCTGTTCGTGGCGCACGGCCTGGTTAATCCCGTGGCGCCGGACGCTCCGGCCCGGCTGCGTTATTGGATGAAAGAGCACGGCTTCCAGGGCATGCGCTTCAGCCCCATCTACCATCCCCAATCGACTTGGCTCAACGCACCCGAGTCTTACCCGCTGTGGCGGGAAGCCGAGCGCCTCGGGGCGGTTTTCAACTTTTACATCCTGCCTCACCAGATGCCCATGCTCGAAGACATGGCCGAACGCTTCGCCGGCGTCAAGATTCTCGTCGACCATGCCGGAAAGCCGGACCTGAAGGCCCGGGACTGCTGGCCGGAGTTCCGCAAGATGTTCCGGTTGAAGCGCTTCCCGCACGTCTGGATCAGCTCGAGCGAGCCTTACGAAATGTCGGAGCTCAAGCGCTGGCCCTACGAGGATACGCTGCCCTTTTATAAAGCCATCTACGAGGAGTTCGGCGGCCGCCAACTCATCTGGGGCACCAGCTATCCCCGGCCGCGTTGGGAGTTGGCCATGGACAAGGAGATCGAGTTCGTGGAGAAGATCTGTGACTTCTATTCAGACGCCGACCGCGACCTGCTGCTCGGCCTCAACGCCATGCGCATCTGGAAATTCCCGAAGTGAGGGATCACGTCACTGGGACATAACGCCGAATTCGCGCAGCAGGTTGTCCGCTTCGTTTGAAGCATACAACCGTACCCAGTGGCGTCCGGCCGGCAGAGTCCGGCCAATCTTGGCCACCAGTCGCCCCTTGTCCGGGGCCAAAGTCTGTTGAAATTCGGGTCTGCCGGCCGCGTCCACGATTTCCACCCTGTAAGAATCGCGCACGGGCAGTTCGCTCAAGTCGATCATGAGTGCCAGCGGAGCGTTCGCCGGCACGCGGTTCTCAGTCTGGCCCTCCAGTCCCCGTGCTGTCTCCAAGGTTATGGCAAACGCGGGAGCCGTCGAAGAACGAGTCAGGAGTGAAGGCGCCAGCGCCACCGCGCAAACCACCAGGGCTGCCGCCGCTATCGTGGCCCAGACCGGCGTCGGCATAGCCATCAGCCTGGAAAACCCGCTTCGAAATTCTTCTCCCAGTGTGGGAGGCTCCGCGCGCAGTTTTCCTGCTGCGGAACGCATGGCGGTAATGAAAGCCTCTGTCTCTTCCAGGCGCGCCTGGCAGGTCCGGCAAACCAGCAGGTGCTCTTCCACTGCGGCAACCTCCGGTTCGTCCGATCCCCCGAGCAGGTATCTTTCCAGCGCGTCGTCGGAAGCGTGCTGACCGTATGTGGTAGGCATGGTACGGATGTCTCCTCGATTATGTATTTTCTGAATGCTGTGTTGCTACGCCTCCACACCACCACAGCAATCTAGTGTCCCGTGCCGGCAGCTTTTCTCAAACAAAATGCAGGGATCGGTTTTCTGAGCAATGTTTTCCTTCCGAGCTCGCTGAAACGGCTCTTGGCACGCGACTTCAGCAGCCGGAACTGGGTCTCCGTCAGATGCATTTCCAGGCAAATCTGTTCCTGGGGCTGCTCCTGAAGGTAAAACCGGGTCAGGATCTCCCGGTCGCGCCGGGAGACGCTCCGGAGAATCCTCTCCATGAGTTCCTCCCTTTGTTTCGCGATGACGTCCTGCTCGGGATTCATACGCCAGTCCACTAAACCGACGCCCGACTCGACGTCCACCTGGTCCTTGCGCCTCTGGACAGCGCGGTCGATATGGGCCGCAACCTGGCGCCGGGCTACCGTCCGCACAAAGCCCATAAGGCGTTCCGGTTCACGCACTTCCCCACGCCGGATCGCATTCACCACGATGAGGAAAACATCATGAACCTTGTCGTCCAGTTCTTGAGGGCCCAACTGGCGGCATAGGTAGAAACGCACTCCGTGCGCAAAAACGTGGTAGAGCGTTTCCATGCCCTTCGGATCGCCTGTTTGAATGCGTTTGACCAGCGAGGCCCAATCCTGGACATCGGCTTCGGACTTCCGGGTAGTCTCATCAGTCCAAATCTGGTCGGAATCTGCTTTCGAACCTTCGGCTTCGCGGGATTTCGCTTTGTGGAGATTGAACATGCCGGTTCATTCCTTGCCGGTGATGACGAACGCCGCCCAGTAACGCGGCTGGGACCGCCAACTCGCCGAATGAAGCATTTCGAGCTGGGCTTTCCTGAGTGCGCGGGCGGCCTTCACGCTGACACCGGGGCCGGCCGGCCCACGCAAACTCAGGTAAAACGTACGAAAGAGTTGGCCTGTGTCGTCCGGGGTTGGCCACAGGCTGGTTGCGGTCGCCTCGGCGCCGGCGGCGAGCCAAGCTCGCGACAGGCCGGCGATTCCCTCGCCGGGCAGAGCCAGGCGCACGCCCGTGCCGGTGTGCACCGAGTACTCCGTGGCACGCACCAAACGGGCGGCATCCTCACCGCCCGGTTGGCTGCCGGAACTGCACGCGCTCAATACCACCAGGCCCACCGGGTACCGCCACGCCGCAATTATCTCGGGCGTGAGCAGTTCTACATGTCCTTGGGTATTGAGGCTCAGGGCCAAGCCTACGCGGTCCGGCGATTCGCGGCTGCGGACGACATGTGTAGCGATGTGAACGATTCCCGGTCGCCGGGCCAGCTCATGCTGTAGGCGGACCGGGGAGGCGTCGGTCCCCGTGAGCAGAACGGTTTCTTCGCACGGCCTGCCCCAGGCGCAAGCGCAGGCGCGAATCTCGTTCAGACTGCCGGCCAGACGGGCCAGTTGAAGCGCCGGCTCCGCCAGTGCCTCAGCGTCGTTCGCCCGGGCATGGAAATGCGGTAGCCAAGAGAGCCAGGCCCACCGCCACCCGTGGGCGGACGAATCCTCCGAGGTCCCATGCCAGCGCGGATCCGCCGTGTTGAACACCGCGTCGCCGAGGCCCACGAACCGGTTTCCGATCCTCGCCGTCGATGCTTGTCCAATCAAGCTGGCCGCAGGTACGGATCGCAAGCTGTGCTTCTCAATGAGATATTTCGGATTCCGCTCATCGCGCCCTGTCACTAGTGCGGCCAGCGGTACATGGTGCAGGACGTCGTCGGCTATCACGATCCAGTCGCGCTTAGCCAGCGCCACCTTCGGAGCCCCCGCGAACAAAGCGCGATAGAGCTTGCCGCCCAGGATGGGCGCGTCGGGACTGTTGCGGAGCACTCCCTCACGCAACTGCAAAACCAACGGCCGTAGTGCGTCGCGGCCCGGGACCTTGTACAGCCCGAAGCATGAGTTGGTAACCCCCCAAGCCCAGCTCTCGGTTTCATCCGTATGGAAGATGAACAAGGCATGGGTGCCGGAGAGCGCCCGCTGCAGGCGGGTAAGCAGAGAGGACTCGGCGGCCGCTGCTGGTTGTTTGCTGGCTGTACCGGAAAGTCCGGCGTGCGTCTCCATTTCGGTCAGACGTGCTCGCAGGTACTCGGCCTGCCGGTTGGCCTCCGGCCTGCCTGTGGCTAGATATGCCGCGTCGGCGCGCTGTAGCCGGGTGAGTGTCTCCCAGTACTCCTGCGGAAAGGCCGTTTCCATCCGCGAGCCGATGGCGAGAACCGTGCGCAGCGCCCAAGCGCGGTTCTCCTCGGCTGCGGCCAGTGTTTCCCCGGCCAGGGCGCGGCTGGGATGCGCGGCATGAATGCGATTCCCGGCGCAGACCAGGGACGAGCAGATCTGCTCCATGCCCACGCCCGCGGCAATTCGTACGGCGTTGGCGGGCAGCACCTCCAGTTTCCAACGGCGGGCCAGAGCGAGCGCGGCGCGGAAATCGTCCAAGGCTTCCGATGTGCGCCCCTGCGCCATGCGCAGTTGGCCGCGGGCGTGATACACGCTCCACGGCGGAATCGTGTTGGCCGCGAGGCGGCTCGCCTGGACGGCCCGCTCCAGGAGAACTTCGGCGGATGGCAGATCGCCCTGTGCCAATCTCAGCAGGCCCAGCTTCGGATAGCTGAGCGCGATGCTCGAGCTATGCTGCAGCCGGCGCAGCCGGAATGCTTCGCACAGGGCCCGTTCGGCGCCGTCAAGGTCACGGACAAACAGCAACTCCCAACCGTAGCGGTCCCAACCGCGAGCCTGTGCCTCGACGTCGCCGCGTTGCGCGGCCTCTTCGATCCCCTCCCTGTACATTCGCGCGCCGCGGTCCTGTTTGCCCGCGCGAAAATATACCTGGCCGAGCTGGAACAAGAGCAGCGG
Source organism: uncultured Solibacteraceae bacterium (assembly GCA_964384215.1). GTDB lineage: Bacteria > Acidobacteriota > Terriglobia > Bryobacterales > Bryobacteraceae > JAJFUV01. The sequence goes on from CAYLLB010000027.1 coordinate 9,289, forward strand.
TCGATATTGCGGTGCCGCTCCCACGGCGAGGCTGCCGAGAGACTCTTCCGCCGCGTGCTCCGCCGCTCGTACCTCACCCAGTTGCAGGTACAAGGAAGAGATGTTCGCCAGGAGTCCCGGCAGGTGCCCGCGTGTATCGCCCACTTGTGCCAGGCGCTTCCCCTCAAGGTAGCAGCGCATCGCCTCGCGGTATTGGAATGTCGCGAAATAGCAGCCCGCCAGGTCGTTCATGGACGAAACAGCCTTGGCGTAGTCCTTCCTGGCCAAGGCTTCGCGATGAGCGGCGCGGAACAACCGTGCCGCCTCCATGTAGCGGCCGGTCTGGAATAATCGAACGGCGGTCCTGCTGCCGGAATCGGGCGCACCCCGATCCTGTACGCCCCGTGAAGACAGTGTTGCGAATCTCTGCGGATTCGCGCCGTTCATCCGGTGAGGGCCTGCCGGCGAAAGAAAAATGAGCGCGGTTGCGAAGGCCGTTATGGCCTTGCCATTCATTTATGAGTCCTGGATTAAGTAGAAATGAGGAACGGCAGAGCTGGCGTTCCTAGGAGTACTCTATCCAGTAGTACTCCTAGGAATCATACCAGAAATTCCGCTGTATGCGGCAAGCCATTTTGTGGCTTCTTATGTCGGGATATGCGCCTGTGGCGCGCATCTGGCTACACTACTCGAAAACAGAACCTACCACAATTCGCCGATAATGATGATGATCGGATCAGATCCCATGTATTTGGATGTGCTGTCAACTGGTGGTTGACTATCACGGCCTAAGGATAAGAGGGACGAATTGATTCAGGCACCGGGAGTATTTCTAATATGCTGAAACAAAGCGCGATATATTTTTCGCAAACGCGGGAATGCTGATTTCTTACTCAGAGTGACATGATTTGCCGCTTCTCGGCCGCTTCGCGGGCGGCGAGGACGATATCGTTCACCCGATAGATGTCGGCCAGCGTCAGGGACTCCGGCTTGCCGTTGTAAACCGATTCGAGAAACTCGGCGAAAAGCCAGCGGCGCGGGGGGAGTTGCGTGACCACGCGCGGTTTGCGTCCCGCGCTGAGAACCGTGACGCCCGTTGCGGCCATGTACTCCGCTATGCCCTTGGTTCCCGCCAGGCGTAACCGGTCGTCTCCGTGGGTAGGGCAGGATTCCGGGCGCAGGTAATCCATACGCAGCGTGGCGGCGCCTCCGTTGTCCATTCTGAAAAGCGTTGCCGTGACATTCTCCATGTCACCGAGTTCGGGATAGGCGATATGAGTCTGGAAGGACATAGCGTCGGTGAATTCACGCCCGCTGGTCCAACGCATCAGGTCGACCATGTGTATGCCGATCCATGGGATGGTGCCACCGTAAGTGGAACGCTTGGTGTACCAGGGCGCGCGCGAGCCGCCCTTATAGGATTTTTGGGCATCGATCAGCGCCACCTCGCCGATCTCCCCTGAATCGACGATTTGCTTGAGCGCCAGGTACACCGGATCGAAGCGCATGGGAAGAAGCATGGACAAGCGAACGCCGGATTTCGCGGTAAGCTGTTTGATCTTCTCGAGGTCGGCGCGCTCGATGGCCAGCGGCTTCTCGGCGACCACGTGCAGCTTCCGGGCCAGGCACTCGAGGATCAAAGCTGCTCGCTCGCCATTGGTATTGCAGATGGCGGCGATGTCGATCTTCTCGTGGTCGAGAAGTTCGCGGTGGCCGCCATAGAAGCGCGTGTTCGCGAGCAAAGGGTTCCGCGCCAGGTGCGCGCGGGCCGCGGCGTCGGGGTCGGAAACCGCCACGAGCTCGGCGTCCGGCAACTGGGGCAGGGGAGACAGGATTTCGGCGATGTGTCCGTCCAGGCCGAGCAGGCCGACGCGGACTTTCCTCGGAAGGCGCATGGCGGGTCCACCCCCCGCGCGAACCAGAGCCGGCGCCATGCCGGCGGCGACCAGAGACCGGCGGGAAAGAGAATGCATGTTGCTGATTGTGCCACAAACCTTTTGTCTTCGGATTTTCCGCCGCACGAACGTTTACACTAGAGTCTGGGTCTGCGTCCAATATCTTGAGTCAAGACGAAAATCATCTCGAGCCGATGGTGGCGACTTCGCCAGCACGGGCCTCCGACGTGACGGAGTCCGTCAGGGTAGTCCGCTCGGCCGGCATTGTTTCAGCTGCGGTCTTCCTGAGCCGGATAACGGGTCTTGTCCGCGAGATGGTCATGGCCCGGTTGTTCGGCGCCGGCGCGGCTTATGATGCTTTTCTTCTGGGCTTCCGCATCCCGAATCTTGCGCGCGACCTGTTTGCCGAAGGTGCGCTGAGTGCGGCGTTCGTTCCCACCTTCACCGAATACCTCGCCACAAGAGGAAAGGCGGATGCCGCGCGGCTGGCGAACCTTGTCGCAACCGCAGTGATCCTGTTTGTAGGCGCATTCTGTCTGCTCGGTGTCGTCTTCAGCCCGGCGCTGGTACAACTTCTGGCGCCGGGATTCGCTGTCGTGCCGGGTAAGTTCGGCCTGGCCGTCGCCATGACGCGCATCATGTTCCCGTTCCTGCTGCTCGTGGCGCTGGCGGCGCAGGCCATGGGCGTGTTGAACGCGTCGAACCAGTTCGGCGTGCCGGCCATGGCTTCGACCTTCTTCAACATCGGGTCGCTGTGCTTTGGTCTGACGCTTGGCTTCTGGTGTGGGCCGTGGTTGGGGATTTCGCAGATCGAAGGTATGGCTTACGGCGTGGTGCTGGGCGGCGCGTTGCAGTTGTTCTACCAGGTGCCCAGCCTGCACCACCGCGGCTTTAAGTTCCGTCCGCTGATCGATTGGTCGGACCCGGGATTGCGCCACATCATCAAGATGATGGGACCGGCCATCCTGGGTGGCGCCGCAGTGCAGATCAACGTCATGGTGAACACGAACTTCGCGTCCGGGATCGCCGATCCCGTGCGTGGGGCCGACGGGCCGGTGAGCTGGCTGGCTTACGCCTTCCGCCTGATGCAATTACCGCTGGGCCTGTTCGGCGTGGCGATCGCTTCGGCCACGCTGCCGTCTATCTCGCGCAACACGGCGCCGGAGAAGCTGGACGAATTCCGCCACACGCTGTCCCGCTCGCTCGGAACCGTGTTTTTGCTCACCGTGCCGAGTTCGGTGGGATTGGTGGTTTTGGGGCAATCCATCATCGGAGCCATCTATCAGCACGGTAAGTTTCAACTCTATGACACGCAGCAGACCGCGTTGGCACTTTCTTTTTACGCGATCGGCCTGGCTGGTTATTCGGCGCTGAAGGTACTCACTCCGGCCTTCTATGCGCTGCGGGATTCGCGCACTCCGATGATCATCAGCTTATGTTCGATTCTGATCAACTACCTGGCGGCGTCCAGCATGATCCAACTGGGCGGATTGCGGCATGCGGGGCTGGCGCTTTCCACGTCGCTGGTTGCCTTGTTCAATTTTCTCGCTTTGCTATGGATCTTGCGGCGGCGCGTTTACGGCATCTACGGCCGGGAGCTGCTTTCCAGTTTTCTTAAGACCGTGGCGGCCAGTTCCGTGATGGGCGTGGCCGTGTTCTTCTCCAGTCATTCGATCGCGACCTGGTTGGGAATCGGGCGTCTGGCCCGGTTGACCGACCTGGCCATATCCATACCTTTGGGCCTCGCCGTCTACTACGTGTCGGCCCGCCTGATGAGGATTCCCGAACTCGAGCTCGCTTCGCAGGCTGCGGGCGGACCTTTGGGCCGGTGGCTGGCAGCGCGGCGTGCTAGAATCAATTAATTGATGATCCCTGACCTACAACTGGTCATCCAACTTCAGAGTTTGGACAAACGGATCTCCCACACCCAGCAGGAAGTATCGGCCCTCCCCAAGAACCTCGCACGCACGGAAAAGGCGCTTGAAGCACGTGTGCGCAAGCTGGAGGCCGATCGTGCCGCACTCACCGCGAATCAAAAGGAGCGCAAGAAGGTCGAGAGCGACATTCAGGCCCAGGAGACCAAGATTTCCAAACTGAAGACTCAGATGTTGGAGGCCAAAACCAACGAACAGTACCGAGCCTTTCAAGGCGAAATCGACTTCTGCGAGAAGGAGATACACAAGGCCGAAGACCGAACCCTGGAGTTGATGACCGAGTCAGAGCCTCTCAGTCGCAACGTGAAGCAGGCGGAGGCCGCGCTGGCCGAAGAGCGCAAGCACGTCGAGGCGGAAAAGCAACGCGTCCGCGCCAGCACGGAAGTCAACCAGAAGTTGCTGGAGGATCTCAAACGGCAGCGCCGCGCCATGGTGGAGCGCCTGAGCCCGAAAGTTTTCTCCACCTACGAGCGCTTGCGCAAGCGCCGCCGGGGCCCGGCGGTGGCCGAGGCTGTCGAGGACCGTTGCAGCGCCTGCAACATGACCATGAGGCCGCAGTTCTATCAGGATCTCAAGAAGGGCGACCAGGTCATGACCTGCGAGTACTGCCACTGTATCGTCTATTACAACCCGCCGGTTGTGGCTGAAGAGAATAACGCTCCGGCCCCCCAGGTTGCGGACGATGCACAGCCCGCCAAAATATAGGAAACTGTCATAAGGTTCAGGTTCCGGCACAGATGCCGGAATGGCTCGCGCGGGGACCGTGTGAGCCCGAGCGGAGTGATAAATCGTGAGAGTTTACCAGAGCAACGAGATTCGCAATGTAGGGCTGGTTGGACACGGCAATTGCGGCAAGACCACGCTGGCTGCCGCCAGCCTGTTCACCGCGGGGGCGACCAACCGCCTGACCCGCGTCGATGAGGGTAACACCATCACCGACTTCGACGAAGAAGAAGTCCAGCGCAAGATCAGTATTTCGACTGCGGCGGCTTACGTCGAGTGGAAGAAGCAAAAGATTAACTTCCTGGATACGCCCGGTTTCAACATCTTCATCAATGACACGCATGCAGCGCTGACGGCGGCCGACGCCGCGCTGGTCGTGGTGGACGGCGTGGCCGGTGTCGAAGTCCAAACCGAAAAGGTATGGGGGTTCGCGGACACGTTCAAGCTGCCGCGCGCCGTCGTCATCAACAAGTTGGACCGCGAACGCTCCAGTTTCGAGCGCGCGCTGGAGAGCGTGCAGGAGAACTTCGGCCGCGCCGCCGTCCCCGTCGAACTCCCCATCGGCGCGGAGAAAGATTTCTCCGGCGTGGTGGACCTGATCCACATGAAGGCCTTCACGTACGAGGCCGACGGCAACGGCAAGGGCAAGGAAGTGCCGATTCCGGATTCGCTCGCCGACGCCGCCCAGAAAGCTCACGATGCTCTGGTGGAGATGGTGGCCGAAGGCAACGACTCGCTCATGGAAGAGTTCTTCGAGCAGGGCACTCTCTCGCCGGAACACATCCTGGAGGGCCTAAAGACCGGCATCCGGGAGCTGAAGCTGTTCCCGGTGATGGCCGCTTCGGCTCTCAAGAACATCGGCACGGACCTGATTCTGGACTTCATCCTCGATCACTTTCCGGCTCCTTGTGAACGGCCTGCCGTTGCGGCGAAGCAAGGCGAACAGGACGTCGAGCGTCCGATCTCGGCCGACGGTCCTTTGTCCGTGTTCGTGTTCAAGACCATCGCCGATCCCTTCGCCGGCCGCGTGTCGTACTTCAAGGTGATGTCCGGAGTGCTCAAGAACGACGCGAATCTGTGCAACGTGCGCAACGGCGCCGTCGAGCGCCTGGCGCACCTCGGCTGCCTGATGGGGAAGACGATCACGCCGGTGACGGAGCTTTGCGCCGGCGATATCGGCGGCGTGGCCAAACTGAAGGAGACTCTCACTGGTGACACGCTCGGTGAGAAGGGCTCGCAGATCAGTTACGCGTCCGTAAAGCTGCCCGAACCTTCCATCGCCTACGCCATCGAAACTAAGTCCCGCCAGGACGAGGATCGCCTGGGTAATGCCGTGCAGCGTATCCTCGAGGAAGATCAGTCGCTGCGCTTTTACCGCGACCCGCAGACCAAGGAGTTCCTGCTCGCCGGCAGCGGCCAGCAGCACGTGGAGGTGATCGTCAGCCGGCTGAAGAAGCGCTACGGAGTGGACGTCGCGTTGAAGGCCCCCAAGATCCCCTACCGCGAGACCATCCGCGGCACCGCGGATGTGCAGGGGCGCCACAAGAAACAGACCGGCGGCCATGGCCAGTTCGGAGATTGCTGGGTCAAGTTTGAGCCCCTGCCGCGGGGCGGTGGATTCGAGTTCGTGAACGATATTTTCGGCGGCGCCATTCCGAAGAACTTCATCCCGGCCGTCGAAAAGGGCTTGGTGGAAACCGCCGCGAAAGGGTATCTGGCGGGTTACCCGATGGTGGACTTCAAGGCGATCCTGTACGACGGTTCCTACCACGACGTCGATTCCTCGGAACTGTCGTTCAAGCTGGCCGCCCGCAAGGCGTTTAAGGCTGCCATGGAGACGGCCAAGCCGGCCCTGCTCGAACCCATCATGAACGTCGAAGTGCAGGCCCCGGTCGAGTACGCTGGCGACCTCATGGGCGACATGAATGGCCGCCGGGGCCGCATTTCAGGCATGGACACCCACGGCAACACGCAAATCGTCAAAGCGCAGGTCCCCATGTCGGAGATGCTGAATTACCAGAACGACCTGATTTCGATGACGCAAGGACGCGCCACCTTCACCATGGAGTTCAGCCACTACGATTTTGTGCCGCAACTCCAGGCGGAGAAGATCGTCGCCGCCGCCAAGGCAGCCAAGGCCGGCGAGGAAGAGGAAGAAGAATAGCCGCCGGCGAGGCCGCGGGCTGTTTGCGAACCTGTCATGATCGATCCTGAAACGCTCAAACGGCTCGCGGCACTGCCGATCGCCAAGCGCCCTATCTCGTGTCCCGAGACGATCAATGAGGCGTACCATTACCCACACCCTAGTTCTTTTTCGCGGGGAATGCGCGTCGACCTTTGCGGGTTGGCCATCCTGCTGATCTCAGGCACCGCCAGCATCGACGAGTGCGGCCGGAGCGTCCATACGGGCGATGTCCGCGCCCAGACGCGGCGCACTTTCCAGAACATCAAGAAGCTGCTCGAGAGCGAGGGTGCCACGTGGAAAGACGTGGTCCGGACCACCTGCTACCTGAAAGACATGGAACGCGACTACGATGCGTTCAATGAAGAACGCACGGCTTTTTACAAGGCTGAGCAACTCGATCCGCTGCCTGCCTCCACCGGCATTCAGGCCACGCTCTGCCGGCCGGAATTGCTGGTGGAAATCGAGGCTATCGCGATCCTTCGAACGGAGTCCTAGCGCCCGTCGTTCAAAACGTGCACGTGAGGATCTGTATCTTCTGCCGGATCCGCCGTTGTTGAAACGTTGGAGAGTTCCTTCTTGGTAAGGAAGAGGACATTCCACTTCGAGATGCCCTTGACGTAGAGGCGCGCGATCTGCCCGGCCAACGTGTCCGACTCGCCGTAGTTCACGCCTACCAGTTGCGGATAGTAACCGCCGCCTGTGTCGCGCAGTTGCTCGCTCGTGAGCAGGCGGGTGGGTTGTACCCATCCCCTTGGATTAGCCAGGTCCGCGTGCCGTGTGATATACCCCCCTCCTGCGGCCAACCAGGTTCACAGCAGGAATGGTTCATCACGACGACATACCGTCTCAGATGCGTGTTCCAGTGGACGGCCGGACCCCAAAAGCGCGTCCGCATTGGATCGCTCCCAAGGCGTCGCCAGCGGAAAGATGGGAGTAAGCTGGCCTCCTAACCCGGTTGCGGCCACTGCCCGTTGAAGTACTTATGCACGGCTCCTACCGGATTATTCCTGTCGTCGAAGGCCATGCGTGCTATGCCCACGCCTTGCGCCGAAACCGGACCGCTATAGTTGCCGAATAGAAATACCGGCGGTGCCGGTCCAGGATGACCGAGAAATCGCCGTGCCCTCCGGCGAAGTACTTGTTCTGGGCGGCGCAGTTCACCGCGTACCCGCTTGACAGAACGACGCCCATGTATCGGAACGTCAATCCGCCGTCCTGGCTCACCAGCGCGCCGATCACGGGTGCGGTCAGGCCGGATCCGGGACAAGCGCCTTGCGTTTCATGGTGATACCAGGCGTAGACGGTGCCGTCGCCGTCGGTCCAGGCGGCTTCGATCCGGATGGGAAAGTGATCGCGCGGTTCCACTACCGGTGCCGCGTCCATGTTCAGGTTGTACAGGGTGCCGCCAGACATGGCCATGGGAGACCCCGTCGAGGTGTAGACACGGAGGTTTCCGCCCACCCACACGCCGGGGCTATTCCCCTCCACCGTTGGCGCTGGGTACGAAGTCTCCGCCGCGGGGCGGACGTAGGCGGTCTGGGCACATAGCTACGCAGCCAGTGTCGCAGCAAGAATTAGAGATCTCAACCGGTCACGTGTTCAGACGACATGGACAGGAAGCCGGTTACGGGTAAGGTGGGCGAGATCTCCCGCAACTTCCGTCAAAACATTGGCTTGACCGCCGCCCAATCTGTGTTATAAAGTCGAGTTTCGGAAGTGAGCTTGTAACACCAATGTAAGCGTGTTTGAATGCCTGATCACGGAAACCGCCTGAATCCAAGGTTTGGCCTCTGGGTGGTCGCGCTGGCGGCCATTTTGACGGTGCCCGGCAACTGCCAGCCAGTCGCCTTTGCCGTCGGAGCCCCCCTCGCCGACCGGTTCCTCATGGAACCCTCTCTCCCCGTCCCTCCCCCTGTGGCGCCCGAGGACAGGAAGATTGTGCCTGTACGCGAATCCGCAGGTGTGGATTCGACGCGGTCCCTGATGGAGGCCCAGGAGGCGGTGAGCTTCGCCGAATCGCATTTCCAGAAAGGGAAAGGCTTCTATCACAACGGGGAGATGGATGCGGCCCGGCGGGAGTTCGATCTGGCGGTGGACAAGCTGATGGCTGCCCTGGATTGTCCGCAATCGCGGGCAAGCGTGGAACACCGTCTGGAGCAGATGGTCGAGGCCATCCATCACTACGATGTGGAGGGATTGGGCGCCGGGGTGGATCCGGACGATCCCGGCTTCGACCAGTCGCCGCTCGAGGAAATCCTCGAGATGACCTTCCCGATCGACCCCAAGCTCAAGGATAAGGTTAAGGAAGAGCTTGCGGCCACGGTTTCCCAGTTGCCCCTGGAACTCAATGACGCCGTGGTGAGCTATGTAAACTACTTCTCCAGCGAACGTGGTCGCCGCATTATGGCATACGGATTGCGCCGCGCGGCTCGCTACCGCCCCATGATCAACCGTATCCTGTCGGCCGAAGGGGTCCCCCTTGAGCTTATCCATCTGGCGCAAGCCGAGTCGGGATTCATGCCGCGCGCCGTCTCGCGGGCGAGCGCGACGGGAATGTGGCAGTTCATGGCAAGCCGGGGTGCCGAGTACGGCTTGATGCGCAGCGCCTACCACGACGACCGGCTGGATCCCGAAAAGGCCACGCGCGCGGCCGCCCGGCATCTAAAGGATCTGTACAACGAGTTCGGTGACTGGTACCTGGCCATGGCGGCGTATAACTGCGGGCCGCTGAATGTAGCCAGGGCCATAGAGCGCACCGGTTACGCCGACTTCTGGGAGCTTCGAAAGCGAAACGTCCTGCCGAGGGATACGAATAACTACGTGCCCGCCATCCTGGCCATGATCATCGTGGCAAAGAACGCCAAGGATTACGGCCTTGGCGACCTGGACGAAGATCCGGCGCTGGTCTATGACACGGTGCAGATGGCCGCTCCCACGAATATCGCCTTGGTGGCCGACGCGGCGGAACGCCCGGTCACCGAGATTCGCGAGATGAACCCGGCCCTTCTAAAGAGCGTTGCGCCGGCCGGCTACGCGATGCGCGTGCCCAAGGGTACGGGTTCGCAGGTAGTCTCCGCCCTGAACCTGGTGCCTGCGGCAAGCCGGCTGTCCTGGCGCTTGCACAAGGTGGTCGAGGGAGATAGTCCCACCACCATCGCGCGGCGGTATTCCGTGACGCCGGCAGCCCTCGCCGGCGCTAACTCACCCGAGCTGCTGACCGGCCTGGAACCTGGGACGGTCCTCGTGATCCCGGCCGTTTACAGGGAACCGCGGCAATTGAGGAAGAGACAATCCAGCGTCGCGCGCCACTCGGCGCGAAAGGGGGGGCGTCGGACCCTCCAGGCCAAAGCCACGGCAGGCAGTGCGCACGCAAAGACTGTCAAAGTTGCGCGGGGAGCCGCAGCGAAGCGCGGCGTGACCAGGACTAGGCGCGCCACAAATTCTTCCACCTCCCAGGTAGCCTCGGCGCGCCGCTCGCGCCGCACCTCTGCGAACTGAGCGGATTTTTTGTAGCCTGGGGTTGCCTTCAATCAAAAACGAGTTATTCTATTTGGTGTCCAAGCCTGTTAGGAGGCAATGTACATGCTCGATGGCCGTTGGTTCGCTCTCGACGAAGACATGGATGATATTGATTTTGATGAAGAGCACGTGGAGTTAGCATCCGAGCTGGGAGAATACGGCCCGGAGGAGGAAGAGGACTTGATAGAGGAAACCATTATCACTGAGACTGTCAATGTGCCGGAGCCTGTTCCCGAGCCGGTACCCGCTCCCGTTGAAGAAGCCGCACCGGTGCCTGAGGCTCCCGCTCCGGTCAAGAAGCCGGTGAAAAAGGCCGCTTCGAAGCCCGCCGCCAAAAAGGCTGCCGCGAAGAAGGCCGCTGTGAAGAAAGCGGCGCCGAAGGCGGCCAAGAAGGCCGCTGTGAAGGCGAAACCCAAGAAAGCGGCCAAGAAGGCCGCTGTGAAGGCGAAACCCAAGAAAGCGGCCACGAAGGCGGCTGTGAAGGCCAAGCCGAAGAAGGCTGTCAAGGCGGCCAAGAAGCCGGCCAAGAAGGCTGCAAAGAAGAAATAGCCACCATCTCCCGAGAATGGTTCTCCGGGGCGTCCGGATAAGGGGCGCCCCGCATGTCTTCTCCACTCTGGTCCACCGATTCCGCCGAATGCCTCTAAACGCCCGAAGACTGGTCCGCAAGATGCGCGGTGGCGCGCAGGCGCATCTGGTCGAGGCTGAGGACGGCCGTTTCTATGTAGTCAAGTTCCGCAATAACCCGCAGCACCGGCGCATCCTGGTCAACGAAATGATTGCCTCCGTCTTCCTGAAATATCTGCGCATCGCCGCTCCGGAGACCGCCATCATCCATCTTTCCCAGGACTTCCTCGACGCGAATCCCGAAGTCTACATCCAGATGGGTTCCACCCGCAGGGCCGTGGAACCGGGCTGGCATTTCGGGTCGCTGTACCCCGGCGACCCGGAGCGGGTGGCCGTTTACGACTTCCTGCCGGACGCCCTGCTGGCGAAGGTGGCGAACCTCGCGGAATTCCTTGGGATGCTCGTCTTCGATAAGTGGACCTCAAACGCGGATTCCCGCCAGTCCGTATTCCTTCGCGCCCGCTTGCGCGAGTGGATCCCTAATGCGGCGGATCATCCCTTGCGGGTGGGCTTCGCCGCCCTCATGATCGACCACGGGTACCTGTTCGACGGCCCGCATTGGGAGTTCGCCGATTCGCCCATCCAGGGTCTGTATTTTCGTCCACTGGTGTACGAAAGCGTGCGGTCATTGGACGATTTCCAGCCGTGGCTGGACCAGGTGCGGTACTTCCCCGAAGAAGTTGTTGACGAAGCCGCGCGGCAAATCCCGCCGGCCTGGCTCGAAGGAGACGAAGAACACCTGGAGCGGCTGCTCGAACGGTTATTGGAGCGCCGGAAGCACGTAGCGGACTTAGTGAGCGACTGCCGCAAGGGCCGCGTCAATCCGTTCCCGCATTGGCAGTAGCCGGGTGCCGTCCTCGGGATTCCAGCTTTGTTTCAAGACGCAAGAGCGCTAGTTGCCCGGCATCTTGAAGACCGCGTCGTCGATGGGGGCGTTGGCTTCGATGGTCTCCCAGACGATGCGCGCCAGGGGCCGTCCTTCCACGCGCTGTTCCATCGAGGTAGGGACCAGCACGCCGTGGACGGATTTATAGTTGCCCGGAAACGCCTCGATTTCCGTCTCGCGGCCCATGACGGTGCGGCGGCTTGCGCTTTTCACTTCCAGGTAGCTCCGGGCGTCCACCCAATGGTAGTCGACATCGCCGCCCTGGCGGATGGCCTTGACCTTATAGGCAGGCGAGCCTTCGATGTCTTCCTTGCCCAGCAGTTCCAGGGTGATGCCTTTTTCATTGGCGTTCACCAGTGGACCGTCGAAGTCGGCCGTCTCGCTGGTGCGGCGCGTTTCCTGGTCACCGGACTTCCGGGCGTTGGGGCCGCGGGCGGTATTGAGGTCCCATGCCGTTGTGCCGTCGAAGGCGCGGACCACTTTGTTGCCATTCACCACAACCTCGAACCGGACCGAATTCGGGCGCTTGATAAGCAGCGTAAGCGGTGCCTCGGCCTGAGCCGGCATCATGATCATCTTGCCGGTGACTTTAAGGCTCCGGATGGCCTTCATGCGCTCGATCCCACCCCTGGCAGCGGTATGCTTCGCGGCGATTTCGTCCACGGTCGGGCCGGCGGCCATCGCGAAGCAGGCGGCCAGGGCCAAGATGGCGGGGAGTCGAACCATGCCCTCGATTATAGTTCACCGGTCCGGCCACGTTAGGGCATTAAGGTGAAATCGAGCCTCATTGTACTGCATTTACTTCAGATTCCCGTTGCTGGCGGGCCTTGCTAGAATGGGAAAACTCCCATGCAGGAACGAATCACCCGGCCGGGCCCTTTGCGGGGCCGCATCCGGCTTCCCGGCGATAAGTCCATCTCGCACCGGTACGCGATTCTGGGTGCTTTGGCGCACGGCGAAACGCGCATACGGCACTATTCGAGTGGCGCCGATTGCGCTTCCACACTGGGCTGCTTGAGCGCGTTGGGCGTGCCGGTCGAGAAGCAGGGAAGCGAGGTTCGCGTCCAGGGATCGGGCGTTGAAGGATTCCGCGCGCCGGAAGCGATGCTCAACGCGGGCAACTCCGGCTCCACGATCCGTATGCTGAGCGGCGTTCTGGCGGGGCTGCCGTTTGACACGCGCATCGCCGGCGACGAATCGCTCGCGCGCAGGCCGATGGACCGCATCATGAGGCCGCTCGCCGGAATGGGCGCATCCATCGACGCCCGCGACGGTCGCTATCCCCCGCTCGCAATCCACGCGGCCAGGTTGCACGGCATCGACTACACGCTGCCGGTGGCGAGCGCCCAGGTGAAGACCTGTCTGCTGCTGGCCGGGTTGAACGCGGAAGGCGAAACCGTGGTGCGGGAGAACGTTCCCACGCGGGACCACACCGAAGTGGCGCTGCGGGAATTCGGCGCCGCCATTCGCGTCGACGCGGGCGCAATCAGCGTACGGGGAGGATCACCTCTGGCGGCTCGGGACCTGGACGTGCCGGGCGATCTCAGCTCGGCGGCGTTCTTCCTGGCGGCCGCGCTGATGGTGCCCGGCTCGAATCTGGTCGTCGAGCGTGTGGGACTGAACCCGACGCGATCCGCGTTGCTGGACTTCCTGCTTTCCATGGGGGCGGACGTGAAGGTGCTCAACCGGGAGCGGCGGGCTGGAGAGGTAATTGGAGATATCGAGGTTTGCTACTCTTTAATGCGCGGCGGAACCATCGAAAAGGCCCTCACGGCTGCGCTGATCGACGAGATTCCCGTCCTGGCGGTGCTGGGAGCGATGAGTGAAGAAGGCCTGGTCGTTCGCGACGCCGCCGAGTTGCGGCTGAAGGAAACCGACCGTATCGCCACGGTGGGCGAGAATCTCCGGCGCATGGGCGTGAACGTCGAGCTTGCGCCCGACGGTTTCCGGGTGCCCGGGCGGCAGCGCTTCCACGGCGCGGAGGTGGATTCGTTCGGCGACCACCGCATCGCCATGGCCTTTGCGGTGGCCGGACTGGCCGCCGACGGTGAGACAGTAATTCAAGGCGCCGAGGCGGCGGCTGTCTCCTACCCCGAGTTTTTCGCTACACTGCGTCAAGCGGCCTGCTGACCTATGCCTGTCGAACAAGACCCGTCGCTGGCTTTCCGCTGCCTGGCGCACGATCTGAACAACGTGTTCACCACCATAAATGAAGCTGCGGACCTGCTGGCGGGCGATGCGCGCTGGAGTTCGATCGCCGCCGCCCTGCATCGGAGCGTGGACCGCGGCAAACGGCTGGTAGACGGGTTCTGCGAGTCGGCCGGCGGCGCCACCGCGTTGAACGAGCTCCTGGATTCGGCCATCGGCGCGACGCAGGACTTCCTGGACCTGGTGCACGGGCCGCGGGTCGAGTTTCACCGAGACGTGGCCCAGGACGTCATGATGCACGGCATTCCCGTGTTATGGGAAAGAGTCTTCGTGAACCTCTTTCTCAACGCAGCCGAAATGATGACGTCCAAGGGAACGATTGAAATCGCGGCCGCGCGCGAGGCGGACCGCAACTTGATCCGCGTCAGCGACGACGGCCCCGGAATCCCCCCCGAGCTGCTTCCGCGCATCTTCGATCAAGAGGTGAGCAGCAAGGGCAAACGGCGGGGTCTCGGCCTGCACATCGTGCGCACCATCGTCGAGCTCAACGGCGGCCAGGTCACGGCGGGCCGCGCCAGGACCGGAGGGGCGGAGTTCGCCATTGTGCTTCCCGCTTGACCGGGCGCCGCTACCATGTTTTCGCGACCGCTGCTACCACGTTCATGGGATCGAACCGTTACCCGCGTTACGCTTATCCTGGAAGTGCCATGAAGGTTTTCTTTACGGACCTGGACGGAACTCTGCTGGATACGCGGACGTACTCGTTCGAAGCGGCCCGGCCGGCCCTGGACCTGCTTCGAAGCAAGGGCATCCCGCTTGTGATTTGCACGAGTAAGACGCGCGCCGAGGTCGAATTGTGGCGTACCCGGCTCGGAATCGAGCACCCGTTCATCGTGGAAAACGGCGGCGCGGTATACATCCCGAAAGGGTACTTCCCCTTCAAGATCCCGAACGCGATCCAACGCAACAACTGCTTTGTGTTGGAGTTCGGCACACCGTACCAGAAACTGGTCGCCACTCTCAAGCAGTTGTCCCACGAGAGCGGTTGCCAAACGCTGGGCTTCTCCGATATGACCGTGGCTGAACTGGCCTTGCGCTCACTTTTGCCCATCCAGCAGGCCGAACTAGCGAAACGCAGGGAGTATGACGAGCCCTTCGAAATACTCTCTTCGGGCTCCTACCGGTTGCTGGAAGCCATCGAGCGGAGAGGACTGAAGTGGACCCGCGGCGACCGCTTCTACCACATCATGGGAAGCAACGACAAAGCCAGCGCAGTCGCACGGTTGGTCGAACTCTACCGGAAGGCGCATGGGGAGATCTTGACCATCGGCGTCGGCGACGGGTGGAACGACGTCCGCTTCCTTTCCAGTGTGGATGTTCCCGTGTTGGTGCGCTCTCGCTTCGATACGGCCATCAAGCGCGCCGAGCCGCGCTGCCGGGTGACCGATGCGCCCGGTCCGCACGGCTGGAACAACGCCGTGCTGGATCTTCTAGCCGCGTGATCTGCGTCCGGCACGCTCATCAAAGCCTCATCCGCGCCCACGCTTGCGCATAATGTGTATAGGTTGCGAGGTGCATGATGAGATCCCGGAGCTGGCCCGTCCTGGTTGTGGCTTTCGGCGCGCTCATGATCCTGATGGGCGTGTACGGTTACGTCGCGGTGAGGAGAGGAGGCCGCATCTACGACGAGATGCAGGCCGCGAACGACAGCCACCGGCGGAGCCAGCAGGCACTGACCGAGATCCGGTCCGGCATCTACCTGACCGGGTTGTGTATACGTGACTATCTGTTGGATCCGTCCCACCTCAGCACCGAGAGATACCGCTCACAATTTGCGGAAGTGCATGCCTCCACCGTGCAGTATCTGGAGCAGCTTCGCAAACCCGCACGACCGGAGGAGACTTTGGCGTTCGAGGCTTTGCGGGCTGAGATGGAGTCGTACTTTGCGCTGCTCGCGCCGGTATTCGAATGGACGCCGCAGCAGAAGGTCCTGCTGAGCCCACGGTTCCTGCGGGAAGAAGTGCTTACGCGCCGCAACTCGGTGATGGCCATGGCGCTCGAAGTGCGCGAACTGAATCGGGCGCACTTCGCTCGCCAGCGCGAGGATCTGGCGCGCGCGCAGCGGTCGTTCCAGACTTACCTGAACCGGATGACGGTATTGGTGCTCTTTCTCGGAACGATGGTGGCCGCGGCCAGCATCGTTCGCATTACTCGCTTGGAAGCGCGCAACCTGGAGCATCAAAGGCTGACCGAGCGGGCCGAGAATGAGTTGCGCAGGCTCAGCCAGCAGCTGGTCCAGGCCCAGGAGGACGAGCGCAAGCTGATTGCGCGCGAATTACACGACCAGGTGGGACAGATGCTCACCGCGGTCCGCATGGAAGTCGGCGGCCTGGCGCAGTTGCGGGGGGCTGACGAGGAGCAGTTTCGGGCTAGCGCGCAGGAGGCCCGGCAAGTCGTCGAGCAAGCCCTGCGCGCCGTACGCGACATTGCCATGGGGCTACGCCCTTCCATGCTGGACGACCTCGGGCTGGCGCCGGCCATCGAGTGGCAGGCACGGAATTTCTCGCGGCGTTCCGGTGTGCCCGTCGATGTGCGGATAGACGGCAACCTCGACGGGCTGCCGGATTCCCACCGAACCTGCGTGTTCCGCGTGGTGCAGGAGGCCCTGACCAACTGTGCGCGGCACGCCCAGGCTGGGAGGATCCTCATTTCCCTCCACGGCAGGGACGGCCTGCTGTCGCTAGCGGTTCAGGACGACGGCGTCGGTTTCGGCATCGACGATTCGCGCGGCAAAGGATTGGGATTAATAGGTATGGAAGAACGCGTGGGGGAGCTTGGCGGGCGCTTTGAGGTTGTCTCTCAGCCGCACAAAGGCACACTCATCCATGTGGAGTTGCCGGTTCATAAGGAGGCGAAAGCATGAGCAAGATCAGGATTCTGTTAGCGGACGACCACGGCCTGGTGCGCAAGGGACTGCGCTTGTTGATAGAGTCGCAAGAGGGAATGGAAGTTGTCGGCGAGGCCTGCGACGGGCGCGAGGCCCTCAAACTTGCCGGCGAGCTGAAGCCCGAAATCGCCATCCTGGACATCGCCATGCCGAACCTCAACGGCATTGACGCCGCCGCGCAGCTTGCCAAACGCGGTGATAAAGTGCGCGTAATCATTCTCAGCATGCATTCCGATGAAAGCTATGTCGTGCGTGCCCTGGATGCCGGCGCGCGGGGGTATCTTTTGAAGGACTCCGCTGAGGAAGATCTTGTGCAGGCCATCCGCACTGTGGCACAGGGGCGCCCCTACTTCAGCCCCGCCATCTCGGCGACGCTTCTGGAGGATTATATCCGCACCTTGCACCAGCGGGGCTTGACCGATACCTACGACCTGCTCACCGACCGGGAGAAGGAGGTGCTCCAATTATTGGCCGAAGGGAAGTCCAACAAGGAGGTGGCGGCGCTGCTGAATCTCAGCCCGTACACAGTGGAGACACACCGCACCAATCTGATGCAGAAGTTGAACTTGCACAACACGGCGGAGATTGTGCTTTATGCCGTTCGCAAGAAGATCATCGCTTGACCTTGGAAACGGGAGGCCTTCGCGGCGCCTGCGGCTTCGGTCCCGTGGAAGGCGCGGGCTGGGCCGACGATTTGGGCGCGTAAGCGTACGGAGCCCGCAGCTTGGGCAGCCGCTGGAGCTTCAGAAGATGATCGAACGAAGCCGGTTGGCTTTGCTTGCCCGGCAACTTAGCCTCCCCGCCGGGTTCCCGGGCTAGCGCCGGGTCGGGCTTGACGGGGGGGGCGGAAGGCGGCAGCCGGCGGCTCTTGCCGGCGGGCGTCTTCTGGATCTTTACATAGGCGCCCAATGTTCGCGCACTGCGCGAGCAGGTAGGCGCTTGGCTTTCTTCTTCTTCCAGCCATTCTATGATTGGGCTTTTCGGATACTTCCGCGGATTCGCCACGACATCCCTCCTTGCAACCTGTCGGAAGCTATCTTCGTCTAGTCTGAGTCTAGACCTGAACATGCCGCCTTTCAAGCGTTTCGTGTTCGCATGGATTGTTCTTTCGGGAGCGGTTTACGGCCAGGACGCCGGGCAGATTGTGCGTATGGCGATCGAACGTTTCAACCACAGCACGTCCGTCGGCCGCCAATATGGATTCTTTGAACTTGAAGTGCAGCGGCAGTTCGACGACGAAGGAAAGCTGAAGTCAGAGCGTTCGCGCACTTTTGACGTCACTATGCAGGAGGACTCTCCCTACCGGCGCCTGGTGGGGCGGGACGGAAAGCCCCTGAGTGTTTCTGAGAACGCGAATGAGGTGGCCAAGTTCCATTACGACATCGAGCAGCGCCGCCGTGAAACTCCATCCCAGCGGGCCAAGCGCCTGGCGGAGTGGGAGAAGCGGCAGGATCGCCAGCGCAAGTTCCTGCGGGAGATGCCCGAGGCTTTCGAGTTCACAGTTCTTCGCGAGGAACGTTTCGAGGGACGCGACACTTGGGTGATTCGCGCCTTGCCGAAACGGGACTACCATCCACCTAATACGGAGGGAAGGATCCTGAGCAAACTCGCTGGCACGTTTTGGATCGACAAAGCCGACCTGCACTGTGCCCGGCTGGAGGCGCAATCAATGGATACGCTCGCGTTCGGCTGGCTGCTGGTGCGCGTCTCCAAAGGCGCCAGGCTTACCATCAGTCAGACTCGCGTGAACGGCGAAGCCTGGTTCCCCAGCCACGTTTTTGCCTCCTACCGCGCCCGCATCGGCCTGATCAAGCTGATTGTCGGGGAGAACGAGTATAGTTACTCGAACTATCGCAAACTGCGGGCCGGATCGCGTCCTGCGGTGGGCGTCCCGGGGCCGTGATTCCGCCGCCTCGGTTCATTTGTGTTTAGAATTGTTCGTTGCACACCAGATCTTCCATTCGCAACTACCTTGAGTACTCGATCGCTCGCGTCCTGCTGGCGAGCCTCGCGTACGGGCCGCGCCCGGCGGCTGAACGAATCGCCCGTGTTTACATATGGTTGCTCGACAAAGCCGTACCGCGGCTGCGCCGGGTAGCCATGCGCAATCTGGAAATTGCCATGCCCGAGCGTTCCGCTGGGGACCGCCGGGCCATCGCGGACGGCGTTTTCCGCTCCATCGCCCGCATGATGGTGTGCTTCGCGCGCCTGCCGCGGATCAGCCCCGATGAGGTGGGGCAGTGGATACGCTACGACGGCTACGATCATTTCACGGCGGCGCTCGCCAAGGGCAGGGGAGTGCTCTTCGCGACAGCCCATCTGGGCAACTGGGAACTTAGCGCGTACGCGCACGCCATGATGTCGGGTCCCATGCATGTGGTTGTCCGGCCGCTCGACAATCCTCTGATCGACGCTCTGGTAGAATCCCGCCGGACCGCTAGCGGCAACTACATGATCCAGAAGAAGAACTTCGCGCGCGGCATCCTCAAAGCCCTGGCCGCCAACCAGGCGGTGGGCATTTTGATCGATCAGAATACCTCGCTCGAAGAAGGCGTCTTTGTGAACTTCTTCGGCGTGCCGGCCTCGGCCAACGCGGGCTTTGCGAAGCTGGCCGCGCGGACCGGTGCCGCCGTGATCCCAGGCTTCGCCTTGTGGTCGCCTGAGGAGAATCGCTACGTGCTTAAGTTCTATGAGCCAGTGGAGATCACGGGCGATTTGGCGGCCGACACGCAACGGCTGCATTCGCAACTGGAGTCGGTGATCCGTGAGTATCCCGACCAATGGCTGTGGATTCACCGCCGCTGGAAAACGCGGCCGCCAGGCTCGCCGCCGCTTTACTGACAGACGCTGTGCGCCGCTTCGTTAGAATGAAAGAGTGATCCACTCTCAGATTCTTTATAACGGCCAAGTGTGCTCCGCCTGGGAAAAACTGCTCTGTCCCGGCCAACTCGGCCTGCTCAGCGGGTGGGGCGTGTTTACCACCCTCCGTGTCTATGACGGGGTCCCCTTCGCGTTCGCGCGACACTGGGCGCGGATGAGCAAGGATGCCGCGCTGATGCACGTGCCGATGCCCGAGGACCCGGCTGCGATCGAGCGCGATCTTCAAGTGCTTATCCAGGCCAATTCGGCCGTCAACGCCTCCCTCCGCCTGGTAGTTGTACGCAACCGTCACGGCCTTTGGGAAGGCCCTGCCAACACTAGGGATTACGATGTTATCGCCCTGACCACGGGGTTGAACCAGTGGCCTGCTGATGTGAAACTGGCGCTGAAGGCAAACGCGCGCCACGCGGCGTGTGAGTTCGCCGGGGCGAAGATTCTTTCCTGGGCGCAGAACCTCACGTGGAACGAGGAAGCGCGTTCGCGAGGATGGGACGAGGCGCTCCTGCTGAACGAACGCGGTGAAGTGAGCGAGTGCACCTCGGCAAACCTGTTCGCGGCCTATGGCGACGAAGTGAGAACTCCACCCCTCAATTCCGGATGTCTGCCAGGCGTGACGCGGGACGTGCTCCTGCAGGAGATTCACGTTCCGGGCCTGCGCGTCGTGGAGCAAACCCTCTTTCCGGCCGACCTGGAGGGGGCCGATCAGGTATTCATTACGAGCACAACGCGGCACCTGCTGCCCGTGGCCTCGATCGAAGGCTTGTCGATACGGAACCAGGGTACGGCCTGCCGGCGTCTACGGGATGCGTTCGACGCCTATGTGCGCGATTATGCGGCCTCCCGCCGGAGCGCGGCTGCTTGATACCTTGGTGATTTCGAGCGGCACGCCCGATGCGGCCTCACTGCCCCAAATGCGGAAGCGGAATCCGGTCCGTGCGGGACTACCGGCCGTCGTGGACAGAGACGTTCAGGCTTCGCCTGGGATCCTGGCCGTACCACCGGCGGCGTTGCCAGTGCGGGTTCGTCAGTTACGGGTCAAGGAGCAGGCGCCCTGAAGTAGACGAACGGCGTCAGGTCTAACTGCGGGACTGATGAGAAGGCAAAAAAAATGGTTCCAAGTGACCCGCGCTTCAGCCTCCCCCCCAACCGTCATGCTCGGCTTTGGGCTTGTCATTCGGTAGAACCGGGCGCCTGCCTCTCTGCTCCCCGCCGCTGCCTTTAAGCAATTGCGGATCACCGCTCGGAGGCTCGCCAGCTATTTTCCACCGATAGAAGCCGGCGTCTCGTGACGGCCTTTCGCTCTCCCACAGCGATTGTGCCCGTTTCCAGGCACCCCCACGGTGGGGTCAAAGTTCCTGGCCTGCCACTTCAACGCCCCGCCGAAGCTTCATCTGGCCCGTTCGGCTTCCGTCTCACCACCTCGTGTGAGTCTTCCCCACTCCGGGGTGGGTCACTGGCGAAAACCCGTTGCCAAATGCCCGATCCGGCGGTCCAAATCCTTCCTCGGCTTTTCGCTCCCCTTTGGGATTTTCGCCCCGCAGGCTCGTAGCGCTCAAACCGATTCCGAACTCAGAAGCTTACCGAGACGTCTCGCCCGATTTCCCCTCGCTCCCCGTCGGCATCGCTTTTTATGACGTCTGCCTTCGGATCATCGTTCCGGGTCCGCTACGTTCCGTCCGGCTCGCTGCTGCGTGAACCTCTTGGAACCACCTCCACTATGCCCCAAGTCCGTTTCGAAGTCAAACAAAATGTGCGCTTCTCGCGCTGTTTTCCTCAGATTATATTTGGTTTACTTTCAGTAACTTGCGAACGACCCTCGGTGGATTCGATGTGGATAAAACAACCCGGTCACAACTTGTTCCCGTCGAAGGTCAGCGTTCGAGTTTCAGAATCATGCCAGTGTCGGTAGCAGCCCAAATGTGAGCCGGACCGGCGGCCGCCAGGATGGCGCGATGCGCCACCGCCCGATAGTCGACGGGCATCTCGTGCCAGGCCTTGAGGTCAACGGATCTTAATATCATTAGTTTGCCGGGAATGGGCGAGCGCCGCAACTTCCCGGCGCACTCAATGGCCGCGATGTATGCGTTCCCCTCGCCGTCCTCGTATGCGTCGGTCGCCATCCGGTCTTTTTCGCGGAAGACGCGCCAACTCTTGCCGGTGCGCAGATCCACACAGAAAACCTCCGAGGGGTACTCGAACGAGTCGTCGAACTCGAATACCGAGAGGGCGGACGCGGCCGGGCTGATGCGAAGCAGGTTGATACGCCCGAACATCGATGTGACTTGAGAATTCCAATTGGCGCCGCCGTCGCGGGTCTCCAACACGATGGTGCTGGCGGGGAGTTCGCGCCGTTTCAAGGCCGATTCGGGGTCCATCCAGTCCGGCAGGCGGGAGGCGTACCTTCGCGGCGGCTGGCTCCAGCCCGCAATGATACCGAATCGCCCGCCCAGGAAATCCATCGCCGTGAAGACCGTGTTCGCGGTAGAGGTGGACACTTTTTCGGCCGCTTTCAAAGCACTCCAGGACTTTCCCCCATCGCTGGTTTCGAGGATTGTCTTGCGCGGGCCGATGGCAAAGCCTCGATTCTCATTCAGAAAATAGACGCGCAGGATTCCGCTCCGTCCCGACACCTTGTTCCATTGCAGGCCGCCTTCGTCGGTCCGCCAGACTCCCCGCGCGGTCACCATCCAGCCCAGGCTGTCGTTGAGGAAGAACAGCGAGAGGGGATGATCCCTGAGCTTCTGGATCGACCACGTCGCGCCGCCGTCGTTGGTCGAGACCATGACCGGCTTTGTGGATTGCTCCTCCTGCAGCGCGCCCACTGCCAGGCCGCGGCGCGGGGACGGAAATTTGAGATCGCTGATGACGAGCGTGGAGCGGATCTCGTCGTGGAAGTACCGCAAGCGCCAGCGCGGCTCGGCGCCCGCGAGGGTGCAGACAAACATCGCCAAGGCCGCGAGGGTCAATAGTCGACTTTCACTCATCGGAATGTCAGTTCCTCGTCCGGCCCTGCCCGCTGGCCAGCACGAGTTCGGCGTGGTTTGCGCCCTCGACGGAAGTGGGGTCCATGCGCGCCAGCGCAAGCAAGCAGCCGAGTTGCTCGCCTACCGTGGTGAGCAATTCCATCTCGCTTCCGGTGTGGGCGTGCGGCATGCGGTGCTGCACGTTGATGACGCCCACCACGCGGTTGCGGGCGATCAACGGCGCGGAAAGGAACGCTTCGAAGGTATCCTCCGGCAGATTGCTGAAGTACCTGAAGCGCGGATCCTGGTTGGCTTCTTTGGAGATGGACAGGAGACGCCGTTCCCGGGCTACCCATCCGGTGAGTCCCTCACCGACTTTCAGGCGAACGTTGCCAAGGTTGGGCGGGCCCGGCTTGTTCGAAGCGCAGAGCACCAGTTCGTCGTTGTCTATCAGGTAGACGAAGCAGGAATCGCATTCCATGAATTCGGTGACCAGAGACACGATTCCCTGCAGGACCTCCTGCAAATTCATTTCGCGCACCATGAACCGGCTGATTCTTTGGAACAGGCGGAGCTGCTGTTCCGCGCGTTCAAGGCGCATTTCCAAATCCCGTACCTTCGGCACGTTACCATTATCGCCCGCCCGGCGGGCTTCCCGCGTGGGACAATCTGGTGAAGGAGATGGGGTCATGAGAACTGCTGGAAAGCCGCGGTGGCTGTGGCTTCTACTGACGGCGCCGTGCGCACTCGCCGCGAACGTCGACCTGCGCAACGCCGTGGTGGTGACACGCGCAGGTGGGGTGCCGGAAGTCGAGAAAACGGCCGTCACAGTACTGGTCGAGGAAATCGAGAAACGCAGCGGTATCCGGCTGCCGGTAACCGCGGACGCGCCCTCGCCCAAGATGGCTGTCAGCATTGCGTCGGGTGTTGCGGTTCCAGGGGGCCGTCCGGAAGGTTACCGCATTCACATCGAGCAGGCGGACCGGACCATTGTCAAGATCGACGGCGTCGACGCGCGCGGAGCACTTTACGGAATAGGGCATCTGCTGCGGCTGATCGACTGGGGACCAAACAGGCTGGAGTTACCCGCGCCGCTCGACATCACCTCCTCGCCCGCTTACCCGATACGTGGCCACCAGCTCGGCTATCGCCCCACGGCCAACTCCTACGACGCCTGGACGCCGGCCCAGTATGAGCAATACATCCGCGACTTGGCCGTTTTCGGGACGAACGCGATTGAGAACATCCCCTCGCAGGACGAACGCCAGAGTCCCGTGATGAGAATCACGCGCCGCGAGATGAACCGCGCGATGAGCCTGATCTGCCGTCGGTACGGCATGGACTACTGGATCTGGCTCCCTGTCGAGTTCGATCTGCGGGACCCGGCCGGGAAGCGCCGCGCCGCGATGCTGAAGTGGTTCGAGGATTATCTGCGGGACACCCCCGAGATCACGGGCGTTTTCGTTCCCGGCGGCGATCCGGGGAATAACCCGCCGGAACTTCTCATTCCTTACCTGGCGGAGATGGTCAAGCTGATGCGGCCCTTACACCCGAAGGCTCGCATCTGGCTTTCCATGCAAGGCTTCGACAAGAGCAAGGCCGAGTACGTGTATCGGTACCTGGAGCGGGAATCGCCGGATTGGCTCGGCGGCCTGGTGGCGGGACCGAGCAGTCCTCCCGTCGCCGGAACGCGCCTGCGCCTCCCGGCGAAGTACAAGTTACGGCTGTACCCGGACATCACGCACAACAAGATCTGCCAGTTCCAGGTCCCCGAGCTGGATCAGGCCATAGCGTTGACGCTGGGCCGCGAGGCGGTGAATCCGCGGCCCGTCGAATACGCGCGCATCCACAACTGGTTCGCGCCATATTCGGATGGCTTCATCTCCTATTCGGACGGCGCCCATGACGATGTCAACAAGAACCTCTGGAGCGCGCTCGCCTGGGATCCGTCGCGGACGGTGAACGACGTTCTCGCCGATTACGCGCGTTTTCACTTCGGCCCGGAGGTGGCCGCCGGGGCGGTGGACGCGATCCTGGCTCTGGAGCGCAACTGGCACGGGCCGCTCGCCGGGAACGGTGGAGTGGAGGGCACGCTGCTCCAGTGGCGGCGGCTGGAGGCCCAGGCTCCCAAGCTGGAAAGTAACTGGCGTTGGCAGATGCTGCTGCTCAGGGCCTATTACGACGCTCACGTGCGGAGGCGCCTGATGCAGGACTCCGCGCTGGAGAAGGAGGCCAACGCCATACTGGCAAGGGCCGGCGAGTTCGGCTCCGAGCGGGCTATGGGCGAAGCCATGCGGATTCTGGATCGCGCGTCCTTGGAACCGGTGAGCGCCGATCTGCGCGCGCGCATCTTCGATTTGTGCGAGAAGTTATACCACTCGATAGGACTGCAGTCCAGTGTCGCCAAGTATCAGGCCAGCGGTGCCGAACGTGGTGCTGTATTGGATTTTGTAGACCTGCCCCTCAACAACCGCTGGTGGCTGGAAGACCAGTTTACAAACATTCGCAGACTTCCAACAGAAACTGAAAAAGTGGCCCGGCTTAAGACCGTCGCATGCTGGGAAGACCCCGGTCCTGGCAGTTACTACGACAATGTGGGCAATTTCGCGAAGGCCCCGCATCTGGTGAACCCGGCCGTGGATCCCATCGAACTCGAAGACGATCGCATCGAACCGCTGTTCTGGTGGTGGGACCAGGGTAAGAGCCGCGCGCGCCTCTCCTGGCAGGTTACGATGTGGCCGCGCGAGCTTGTGTATGAAGGACTGGACGCGAACGCTTCCTACATCGTGCGGTCGACCGGCTACGGGAAAGCGCTGCTGCGCATCGATGGCGAGCGGGTCCTGCCCACGCTGGATGGCCAGAAGATGGGCGAATTCAAAGAATTTCCCGTGCCGGCCAAGTGCCTTATGGACCGTAAGCTTGTGCTGACCTGGGATATTCCCAACGACGAAGGGCATCTCAACTGGCGCCAGCGTTCACGTCTGTCGGAGGTTTGGTTGATCAAACGGTAGGGGTCGCAAATATGGCCCCCGCCTACGGATTTATTGAATGAACCCGAGTTCCCGCAACGTCGCAGCCGGCTCCTCGTCATCGAACCGCGTCAGCATGGCCTTCTGGTATCCATTATCGAGCGCGATGGCGAACGGCGGATCCACGAACTGGAACGTCCGCCGCAACCTTTCGGCGTCGTTCGAAATGCCGGCCTTAAAGCCTGTCGATTGGACGAATTCCACGGCGAACTGGGGCTGTCGCGTGGGGACGGCGATCAGCTTTGTCGCTCCCCAACTGTGCTTGGCCAGCGCGCGCGCCGCTTCGTCACAGTGCCGGCACTCGGGATCGAAGACGTAAATGAAGACGCGCCCCTGATTCAGCGGGAACTGCTTGCCCTCCACGAGGATGGAATCCGGCGCGCGCGTGCCCTTGAGCCGGGCGGCGCTGATGCCGTAAGACATTCCGGCGAATACGGCCACGGCACCGAAAATCAGGGCCGCGTTGCGCAACCCCCGCGAAGGCTGCGACCACCAGCCGGCGAGCGCGGCGCCCACGAGCATCAGCGCGTCAGTGACGAAAAACATCGGCCCCACCAGACGCTGAATCCACGGGAAGCAATTGCATTCTTCCCCGCTCAGCACATCGTAGTAGTAGCCGATGTAAGCCATGAACGCGATCAGCGAGAGACCTACCAGCCACGCGCCCCAGCGGCGGAAGCGCGGCACCAGGATCAGAACCCCGGCGAAGGTTTCACACGTGCCGACGAAGATCGCCACGGGAAGGCTGATCGATTGTGGAAATTGCGCCTGCGTCATACGTACGGCCGCGGCGAACGGGTCGACTACTTTCCAGATGCCGCTAATAAGATAAACCAGGGCCAGAAGGAATGCTACAAGGTGGGAAATGTTGCGCTGCCATATGGGCAGCTCCAGCGGAACCGTGTCGTCGCCCGCCTGTGCCATACTTTGATCCATGTTCCTTATTCTATTCTTGATTGCAGCTCCTCTGTGGAGCCAGATGGCGGATTTGGTCGTCGAGAACGCGAACATCTATACCATGGACGCGGCACGTCCGCATGCGTCCCGCCTGGCGATCAAGGATGGAATCATCCTGGCGCTTGACGAAGACGCGGACCGGCTCACAGGGGCGTCGACACGGCGCCTGGACGCGAAGGGCGCGACCATCGTGCCTGGGTTCATCGACTCGCACGCGCACGTGGAGCACTTGGGCCGGACTCTGGAGAGCCTGCATCTGCGAGGCGTTACGAGCATTGACGCCGTGGCGGCCATGGTCGCCGAAGCAGCGCGAAAACTGCCGGCCAGCGCCTGGATCCGCGGCAATAGTTGGGATCAGACGAACTGGGGCGGCGCATTTCCGACGGCGGAGCCGCTGACGAAAGCCGCTCCAAACCACCCAGTCTATCTGACGCGCGTCGACGGGCACGCTTCGTGGGTGAACGCAAAAGCTCTGGCGCTGGCGGGAGTCGGAAAGGCCACGCCCGATCCGCCCGGGGGCAAGATCGTGCGTGCGGCCGATGGGACGCCAACTGGTGTGCTGATCGATGCGGCGCAGGCGTTGGTGGCGCGCCGGATTCCCGATGCCTCGCCCGCCGACGTGAAACGCTGGATCGAGCAGGCCGCCCGGGAGTGCGCCCGTCAGGGGCTCACGTCCGTCCATGACGCGGGGGCGGGGAGGGCGGAACTTGCCGCCTATCGCGAGTTGATTGCGGAGCACCGGCTGCCTATCCGTGTGAACGCGATGATCGGCGGGGCGGGCCGTCTGTGGCGCGAGTATCTCCAAAAAGGTCCCGAAATCGGAGACCGGCTCACCGTACGCTCGATCAAGCTGCTGATCGACGGCGCCATGGGTTCACGCGGCGCGGCCTTTTATCAGCCGTACTCGGATGATCCCGGCAATTCTGGCCTGTTGCTTATGACACAGGAAGACGTGGCGCGCGTGGCGCGGGAAGCTGTGCGCGGCGGTTTCCAGGTGGCCACGCACGCGATCGGCGACAAGGCCAACCGCATGGTGCTCGACGCCTATGCCTCTGCACTCGGGGGCCACAACGACAAGCGCTTCCGCATCGAGCACGCACAGGTGGTGGCGGACGCGGACTTCGCGCTGTTCGCCAAGTACTCGGTGATCGCCTCCATGCAGGCCACGCACGCTACCAGCGACATGCGCTGGGCCGAACAACGCGTGGGTCCGGTCCGCGTGAAGGGCGCGTATGCCTGGCGCAGGTTTCTTGAGATTGGCGTGCCCATCGCCAACGGCAGCGACTTCCCCGTGGAAGAGCCGAACCCGCTGTGGGGATTCTACGCGGCCGTTACGCGGCAGGATCGGGATGGCAAGCCGGCCGGCGGCTGGTTCCCGGACCAGCGCATGACGCGGGAGGAAGCGCTGCGCAGTTGGACGATTACCGGCGCCTACGCCGCTTTCGAGGAGAAGCGCAAAGGCTCGCTCGCGCCCGGCAAGATGGCGGACTTGGTGCTGCTGTCCGCCGACATCATGAAGATCGCTCCGGCCGAGATACTCAAAACGCGGGTGCTGGCCACCGTCGTCGGCGGCGAAGTAGTTTACGACGGCCGGCGATAGGCGCGTTCTCTCACAGCCGCACGTACCACTGGCGCCGGTTCATGTACCAGGCGACCGCGTACAGCACCAGCACGTAGGACAACCCGAATGCCAGCGACGCGTTCTCCGGCTTGAGCCACCAGGCGAAAGCGTTGTTGTAAAAGTGGGTGTTGAGCGACGTGCCGCCGGGCTTGATCAGCCCCATCAGGCGCGCGATGACGCCGCTCAACACATACACCGTGATGGCATTCCTACCGTAAATAGCGAAGGGTTGCATGCCGCGCCGCCAGCCCACCACGTCGAGCAGCCAGTAGCAGGCGGCGAAGATCAACTGCGATATCCCCGCCATGAAGAGCGCGAACGGCACGGTCCAGAGGTTCTTGTTGATGGGCATCCACTGGCCTAGGAACGCGCCGGCGAAAAGGAGCGCATTGCCGCCGAGGAACATCCATGCGGCGCGTGCTTCAGCCGCCATCGCCGCGCGCAGCAGGTGCCCGGCAAGGATGCCGAAGAGCGTGGTGGCGATCGCCGGCAGCGTGCTCACCAACCCTTCGGGGTCCCACACCTTCGTGGCCGACCACATGTGGCCGCTCAGGAACAGGCTGTCGACATAGCGCGCGAAGTTGCAGTCCTTTTCCAGCGTCCCGGCCGCGCAACCGGGCACGGGCGAGAGCGTCATCAACATCCAATACACGGCGCAAACCGCCACCAGCGCGATCACTTGGCCGCGAAGCTTCGTGAACAGGAAGATGGCCGCCGCGATCAGGTAGCAGATGGCGATGCGCTGCAGCACGCCGGGAATGCGGATCGTCGTGAAGTTGTAGTAAGGGAATCCATTGAGCGCCAAGCCGATCAAAAAGATGAGCGCCGCTCGCCGCAACGTGTGCAGCAGGAGCTTGCCGCGGTCGTCGCCCCGCTCGACGCGTCGCGCGAACGACAGCGTCATGGCCACGCCGACCATCCAAAGAAACGACGGGAAGATGACATCGGCGAACGCCCAGCCGTGCCACGGCACGTGTTTCATGGGAGCATAGGATTCGGCCGGTCCCCGGTTGTTCACCATGATCATCGAGGCCATGATGAACCCCCGGCAGACATCCAACGAGAGAAGACGCTTCGTGGTGACGGTTGGTTGGGCGGTCATTGTCGCTCAGTCGGACGATGTTACTACACAAGCGGGGCTCTGTGCCGCCAGCGCCATCAGCCATAGCCACGCTGTCACCATGACGACCCAGGCGATGACGGCGCGGATCACCACGCTCGCCACCTGCACGCTGAACCCCTCGAAACCCGGCGCCCAGTGAAAAAGCCGCCACGGAAGCCAGAAGCCTACAAACACTCCTACGATCGCAAGGAGCCAATAGCGCCTCGAACGGAGCGATACCGCCGCTCCGCCTGCCAAGCGGATCAGCCACGGGACGAGCGCGATTATTCCGAGCCACAGGATTGCGGTCCACAGGAAATCGACCACCGGCGTCACGGAGGCCGGACTTACCGGCTTGCGAAACGTCATGGTTACGAACGATGACAGCCAGCGCGCCTGTCGCGGCGCGGAGGCTCCCGCGAGCTCTATCATCCCGACCCACAACGAAATCGCTGCGAGCCAGGCGGCGCATCGTGTCAACCGCACTTTGGCGCCGACGCGAGCCGCGGCCGTCGCCGCCGTCAGATAAATGCAGGCGAAAACGATCGCCACCGAAACAACGGCCGAAACCGCCAAGTGCCAGATCTTCTGATCGGGAATCCAGAACCAGCCGTAAGTGGCCGCCAGCAGTCCCGCACCGCCCAGCACATTGGCCAGCCAGATCTTCCACGGCCTGAACGCCGCTTTGAGCGCTTCCCGCTCCGTCATCACTTCACCTCCACAATGCGTGCTTCGGTGGTCGCCAGGTACTGTGGCTGATACATCGGTTGAATGTACGCCGGGTTGACGTTGTACCGCCCCGGATTCACTGCTTTGAGAAGATAAACGTACTGCGCCTGGCCGCGATCGAAATAGGTCTGGAAGATGGCCGCGCGGTTGTCGTGGAACTCGCGGCGGTTGAACCACCAGTTCCACCACCGCGGCTTGTCTTTGATCTCGATCAGATCGTCGCGTTCGATGAACTCCAGGCCCGCTGGGATAGGATCTTCCGTCATGAGATACCGCCAGTTGCCGCCGTTCACCGTCAGGCGCACGGCCAGCACGTCGCCTGGTTTCAAGGCGCCATCGAAATTCGAGAAACGGTAGACGATCTTCTGGCCTTCGCGCTCCTGTGATAGCCGGAAGTACTCGCGCGTCAGGTTCAGACTCACGCTCCCCTTTCGCGCAAGCCTGTCCGCAGTGGAGAAGTACCCGGCCCGCGCCAACCAGTACAGACGGCCCGCGCCGCTTCTGGTGATGCGGATCTCGTTCGCACCCGCAAGCTGCGCCGCCGGCAGGCGCACGGTGGGCGCGGCAAGCGCCAGCGCGTCAGCCTCGCCGAAACGTCTGGCAAGTACCTGTTTTCCGTTCACGGACACGGTGACGTTCATGTCGGGCTTCAACTCGCCGCTCGCCTTGAGGTAATCGGTCAGCCCGTAAATGACCATGGCGGTCTGCTTGGTCGATGTCCAGTAGTAACCCTCGCTGCGGTGCGCCACCAGCCAGAAAGCCGCCTTGGCGAGCAGCGGGCTTGCAGGCCGGGTCTTTGAGAGCAATTTCACGGCGTAAGCCGTGGCTTCCGGGGTTGCATCCCCATAAAAATCCATCAGGTTGTCGCGATCCACCGGCCAACTGGCTTCCTGCTGGTCCACCCTGGCCGAAGCTTCCAAGGTAGCGGCGAGTTCGCCGGCGCGCCCGTCGTTAAGCTTGACGAGCGCCAGCCCCGTAAGCGCTTGCCCGTAAGCCGTCATCCGGTGGCGATCGGCCCAGACGGCGTCGATGATCGAGCCGTCCTTCACTCCCGCCTCCGCCAGCGCATAAGCCACATAAGCGCGCAGGTCGGGCAGCGCGCGCGGGTTCTCGCGCCATTGGACTATCAGCCACGCCGCCGCGCGCTTCAGCACATCCTCGCGCACGAAGTATCCGGCCGTGCGCGCCTGCGCCAGGCCGCTCACCACATAGGCGGTCATGAAGAACTGGCTTTCGTCGGTCTGCCACCATCCCCAACCACCGTCCTCGTGCTGGTATTCATAAAGGCGATCCAGGCCAGCCTGGATTTTCTTCTTGAGCTCAGCGGGATTGACGGTGGTCTTCACGTTCAGTTGCTGCAAGGCCTCTGCCACCACTACGTTCGGCAGGAAGCTGGACATGGTTTGCTCGGTGCAGCCGTACGGGAAGGTGGTGAGGTACTCGAGCGCACCGAAAATGGCGCCCGCCAACGACGGCGTCACGGAAAGTTCGATCATCCGCGATGCCGGAACGGACCCGTCAGGGAAAGTCAGGTTTGCGCGGGCTTCCCGCTGAGCGCCCTCCATTGTGCCCGAACGCGCATCGGAGAGCTTCACGCCTCGCGGATGGACCGGCAGCGGGAGTTCCAAGGCATCGGATTCCTCGTCGGTCAAAGCCTTGGCGAGCAGCTTCACTTCTCCAGGTGAGCCGGCGCGCACGCGCCATTCGACGCGCGCTTCGCCGCGGCTTGCCACGGTTACGTCACGGGTGGCGCCTTCGATGATCTGCGCCCCGGATGCCTCCAACGACATACGCACGGTCTTCCCGCTGTGCAGGTAGTTGTGCACGATGCCGGAAATGGCGGCCTCGTCGCCTTCGGTGAAGAAACGCGGTGCGCTCAAGCGCAGGATCAGGTTCTTGCGCACGACGGTCTTCTCGATGGCCGATCCCACGCGCGTGTCGGCCGTGATGCCGCGCGCCGTGGCGCGCCAGGTGGTCAGCGCGTCGGGGAAGGATAGCAGTGCCGTGCCGCGCCCGCTCGCGTCGGTCTTCAGGTCCGCCAGCCACAGCGCCGTATCGGGGAACGCCTTGCGCACGTTCGGTTGCACCAGCCGCTCGGGCTTCAGCTGCGCGAACGTGGTGGGCGGGCGCAGAGCCGCGAGCATCATACGCCGTTTGCCGGCTTCACCTTGGAAGTAGTACGAGAGCGAACTGTCCGTGTTCACGACGTTCCAGATGCGCCCGTAGAAAAAGCCAAAGATGTCCCGGGTCGCATCGCGCCGGATCGTGTAAATGGCTTCGTCCACTACCCCGAGGCTGAACTCGGCGGACACCGGGCGCCCCTCCGCATCGCTCGAATGCACAGTGTACTCGGCCGGATCACCGGGACGGAATTCGTTCTTCGACGGCTTGATTTCCACCTTCAGCCGCTTGTCGTTCGCCGGCACGCGAATGCTCTTGCTGCCGTGATGGAACACGTTGTCCCGCAGGAACGAGGCGGAGAGGTAGAAGTTCGGCGCTTGCGCAGCCGTGATAGGGACGGAAACCGTGGCGGTAGGTCCCTTGGTCTTGACCACTTGCACGCTATGGATTTCGCGCCCTTCGGAGGCGACCAGGATGTCGGCGTCCGGCACGCCGGTGATGAGCATCACGCGAGCGGTTTCGCCCGGCTTGTAGGATTTCTTATCCGGGATAATCTCGATCTGCTCGCGCCGCTCGCTCACCCAGCCACCTGCGCCACCGCCGACCCACAGGTACACCGTTTCCTCCACCTGGCGGCCCTCTGGTGTCGCGGCGGTCACCACCAAGCCCCACGAACCGCTCTGCTGGAGGGGGATCCGGATAGTGGCCGCGCCTTGGGCGTCCGTCCGCGCTTCGGTCCTGTACACGCTGGAGCCCAGGCCTTCCTTGTGCCCGCGCCAGGCTTTCAGCTCCGCGCGGAACGCCGTTTCAACCGGTTTTCCATCGTAGTTGCGCGCCTCCACTTTGATGCGCGCCTCGTCGCCCGGTTGGTAGAAGTACTGCTCGGGCCAGGCCATCAGCATGAAGCTCGCCCGCGTCGCGATGATGGAGCCACTTCCGGAGATCTCCCGGTTGGCCTGGTCGGCGACCTGCGCTTCGATGCGCAGTCGCGCGTCGGTCTTCCAGATTTGGGTGGGGATACGGACGGTCAGGCGGCCTTCCCCGTCGAGCTTTGCGGTTTCTTTCAGTAGTTGCTCGTTTTGGCTCCAGAGATCTTCGTCCTCGCCTTCCTGCTCTGCGAGATCGTCCTCGCCGGCCCAGTACGGGAACCAGTACGGCGAGCGATGCACGGTGTAAGTGACTTTGGCGTTCGCCACCGGTTCGCCGAAGAAGTACCGTGCGTCAATGAGCGCTTCCGCAGTCTCGCCTTGCAGAATGCGACGCTTATCCGCGGTTACGCGCACTTCGTATTCGGGCTTTTTGTACTCCTCGACCTCGAAGCCGGCATGCGAACGCGACTCACCCGCTCGAAGCTCGATGGAGTAGTAGCCGAGCGGTGCCGCCTCGGTCAGGTGCAATTCACCATGCACCGAGCCCATCGGCGAGACGGGCAGCGCCTTCTGGAACACGGTTTGGCCTTCGTTGTCCTTGATTTCGACCGATACCTCGCGTTGAGAAGGGATGCGGTACTCGGTCGTGGGACGGGCACGCAACAGGGCTTTGAAGTGGACCGTGTGGCCGGGCCGGTAGACCGGGCGGTCGGTGTAGATGTAAGCCGTCGTCCAGCGGTCCGGATCGTTGCCCAAGTTCCATCCGTAAGGCGCGCTCATCGAGAAATCGCCGTTGTGGCGCGCCATGACCAGGATGTTCTCGGGCTTTGCCTCCTCTACCTTGACGTCGACGATGCCTTGCTCATTGGTCTTCGGATCGCTGAGCACCTTCTTGTTCACGATCACCATGACCGGAGCGCCGGTGATGGGGGCTCCCTCGCGCCGCGTGACCAGGCGCGCGAGAAGGCGCCCCGGCGCCGTCTTCACGATCAGCGCGATGTCGCTCACCATCACTATGGTGTAGGCCCGGTACTGTCCGCTCACCGCTTCCACCACATAGACACCCTTGCCGGGCACGGCGATGGGAATGGTCTGCGACTCCCACCGGCGGCCCTTGGATACGCTTTGCTTCCATACAGAGACGACCTGCTGCGGATTGAGCAGCGGCGCTTCGGCATAGGTGGTGGCCGCCGGGGAAACTTTCTGGCGGCGGCGTTCAGCCGACCACGTCCGGATGCGAGCGCGGGCGTCAGAGCTGAGTTGCGCGCGAAACAGGTCGCGTATCCGGTTGCGGAAGCGGACCTTGAAGGCGTGGAATTTCTCGATGGGACTGACGGTGTGCGACACGGGCGGTGCCTGCCCGCCAAAACGGTGTTGATCCTCCAGCGTACTGAAGAAGGCCACCGGGTCTTTCACCCGGTAGACTCGAAAGTCCAGTTGATCGACGTTCTGTGCCCAGAGTTGGATGGTTGGCTTCTCGCCGGGCGCGTAGGTCCGGGAACTGCTCAGCGAAAAATACGGATGCGAGTCGTCGGGTTGGCCTCCTGTCGGAACGGTCAATAGGATGGCCGCCAGTACCGTCGTCAAAGCGTTTGCGCGCATGTTCAGTCCGAGTCCCGTAAGAGATTCCAGCGGTACACGCCCAGAAAATTCGAGTTTCCTTCCAGCGGCCTCCACCTCGGCTGCGGATGCGCGAGCAGCTCCGCGACCGTGGGACGCCGGATTTCGCCCTTCTGCTTACCCTCAGGGCCCGTGTGATAGACCAGATAGGCCTGCCGCCCCGGTTCGAAATGGCTCGGGCCGACGTAGATCATGGCGTGGAACGGCATGTTCTGACCGAGCTGCCGGTAGAAGAGCAGGTCGCCGGGGCGCGCCGCCTCGATCCGGCGGGCCACCAGGCGAGTGTTGTAACGCCGCAGAGTCTCGGCGTCGGCAAACGCCCGCAGGGATCCGCCGCCGGTCGAAAACAGGTTCGCGCCCCAAGGCCAGTGTGGGTACTGAAACTGCCGGACGGAGGGGAAAGGCGGCGCTGTAACGAGGCCGATCTCCGCAGCCCAGGCTCCATCGTGTGACCGCAGCGTCTCCCGGTACGCGAAGCGTATCAGGCCCGCGCAGTCGCTGATCTCGCGCGGCAGTTCTCCCGGCTGGCGATAGAACTGGGCTTCGGCAAGGAACGTGAACCAACCGCGGAAGGCTTCGCGGTCCGCTGTGGCGTCCAGGTGTGGGTAGTAAGAAGCCGCAAGCGACGCCAGCAACACGCTCACGAGCGAAAGTGTTGTGCCCAAACTATGCCGATTATAGCTTGGCGATGCACTCGCTGCGAACAAAGCGACGGATCATCCGTACCCGAACTCTCGTCTGTTGGAGAGGCAGAGAAGCTTGCCGAGCGTCAACGTTGGTGATATAGTCAACACCGTAGACTTTATAGCTTGGTGTTGACATATGGGTGCGAAGGAACGTAGAGCCAGACATAAATCGGAATTGAGGGAGCGGATCCTGGTCGCCGCGCGCGAGTTGTTCGCTGCGGAGGGCATCGACAATGTCTCCATGAGGAGGATCGCCGAGCGCATCGAGTACTCACCAAAGACTCTCTACCTTTACTTCAAGAACAAAGGGGAAATCCTTTATTATCTGTGCGAAGAGGCATTCCGTAAACTCGACCAGCTGACTGCTGGCATGGAGTTTTCCGAAGAGAATCCGGAGGATCTGGTTCGCCGGGGCTTGCGTCTCTATGTCGATTTCGGGTTAGCACACCCGCACGACTACCGCATTGCGTTCCTCAGCGACGCGCGACACTATCCCTACCGCACGCATGATGAGTTGCCGCCCGATTCGGTTTCCCTTGCCATTCATACCCGTTTCGGGATGATTCTTCGCAAGGGAGCCGAGCAGGGAGTGTTCCGCGAAATGGATCCATTGCTCACGACACATGTGCTGTGGGCAGGTGTTCACGGCCTAACAACTGTTTTGATTTTCGACCCCGAATTTCACTGGGTAGATCGCGACAGATTCATCAACGAGACCATCGAAGCGCTCCTGAGAAGTCTGAAAAACTAGCACTTAGCCTTTGATTCTATGAAGCTTATACGCATCTCTGTAATCGTCGCCGGTGTGCTCTTCCAAGCTGCCGCAGCGCAGGAGGAGAAGGCCGCCTTGACGCTGCCGGAAGCTGTGGAGATAGCCGTGAAACGCTATCCGGACGTCGAAAAAGCCCGGGCGGCGGAAGACCAGCTGAGGGGAAAGATCCGCGAAGTTCGCGCACAGGCGATGCCGGAGGTCAACCTGACAAGTTTCGCCACCCGCTTGCGCGACCCCAGCCTGCTGAATGCTTCGGGTCTGGACAACTTCCCCGAGGAATTGCGCAAGGCGCTGGTTCCGGTGGGTGTCAACCTGTTCGATTACGGCCTCAGCGTCAAGCAGCCTCTCTACACTGCCGGTAAGGTTGGTACCGCATTGCGCCTGGCCAAGATCGAGGCCGAGGGTTCTTCGGTTGACGTGAGCCGTGCTGAACAGGATCTCTCGCTTTCCGTCGTGCGAGCCTTTTACGCGCTGTTGTGGGCGGAGCGGAACCTGGAGGTGGTGACCGGCACGCTGGAACAGAAAAAGGCCCATGCCGAGATGGCCCGGATCAGGTTCAAGAACGGCGTGGCGACGGAAGTGGACGCGCTGCGCAGCGAAGTGCAGGTGGCCAATTCACAAGCCGAAGTGGTGCAGGCGAATAACGCCGTGAGGCAGGCGCGGGCGCTGCTGAATCACTACCTGTTGCGGCCTATCGACTTTCCTACCAAGGCGCTAGGCGAATTCGTCGAAAAGCCGCCTGAATCCACGGATGTGGCTGCGCTGGCCATGGAGGCGGAGCGCCGGCGTCCGGAATTGATGCGCCTGCGCATCGCCGAGCGCAGCGCGGAGGCGCAAGTGCAATTGGCGCGCGCGGAGAGCCGGCTCAAGCTGGATTTTACCGGCGGATACGGCGTGACGTCGCGCCTTCCCGAGAACCTGGTCAACCGGGATTTCGTTCGCTGGAACGTCGGAGTCAATATGACGCTGCCAGTGTTTGACGGCTTCAAGCGAAGTGGGATGGTCTGGCAGGCGACAGCCTACCGTAGGCAGGCCCGGTTGGAACGTGAAAAGGTGGCGCAGCGTGTCAGGCTGGATCTGCGGCAGGCTCTGGACGACCTGGCGGCGGCCAAAGAGACTGTCATCGCCGCCCGCGCCAACGTGCAGCAGGCAGAGAAGGTCCTCTCGATGATGCAGAACAACTATAAATACGGCGCAGCGACGACGCTGGATATCGTTGATGCACAGACGGCGCTGGCCGTGGCACGGTCGAACCTGTTACGAGGCCTGCACGATCACTCCGTGGCGCGCGCGACGATGCGCCACGCAATGGGGCTGACGCCCTGGGAATAGAACATGAACCGATTTCTGGAGTTTCTTTTTGTATTTACTGCCGGCATCGTGCTCAGCGGTTGCGGAAAGCACGAAGTTGCGGTCACCGGGACCGCCGCGCCGGCACCAGCCCGCGTGAGGGCCGTCCGCGTCGAGGCAAAGCCGTTCACGGCGTCACTGGCCGTCACCGGCTCCCTGGTTTCGAGATCGCTTGTCGAAGTCAAGGCGGAGACCACAGGCCGGGTATTGCGTTTCGACAAGGAAGAAGGCGACCCGGTGAAAGCAGGCGAGGTCGTCATCCGGGTGGACGAAGAAAAAGCTCGACTGTCGGTGCGCGAAGCCGAGAGCGCGGTTCAGGTGGCGGAGGCTGCCTGCGCCCGCGCGCGTGTATCGGACGCGCACAACAAGAGCGAACTTGAGCGCGCACAGAACCTTGTGGCGTCGGGCGGAATCACGGACAAGGACCTGAAGGCGGCGCAGACCGCCGCCCAGGATTCCAGCGCACAGGTGGCGCTGGCAGATGCCCAACTCGAACAAGCCAAGGCGACCCTGGCCACTGCCCGGAAGCACCTGGCCGATTGCCAGGTGAAGGCGCCGGTGACGGGCGAAATCTATCGCAAGCTGGTCAACAAGGGGGCCTATGTGGAGCCAGCCACTCCGGTGTTCACCCTTGTGGACAACCAGCGCCTGGAACTGGAGAGCCCGGTCCCGGCATCGGATTTGGGCGGAGTGCGCACGGGTCAGACGGTGCGCTTCACGGTCAATAGTTACCCGGGCGAAAAGTTCACGGGCCGGGTGGTGGAGGTGAGCCCCGCTGTAGACGTCGATTCGCGCACCGCCAAAGTACGAGTGCAAGTCCCGAATCCTGGGGGCCGTCTGAAGGCCGGGATGTTCGCCCAGGGTGAGATCCTCACCGGTGCGGCCTCGCAGGCGATCCTGATCCCGCTCGCGGCGGTCTACCGCGACGATTCATCCGCGAAGGTGTCTTATGTGTACGTCATCGAGGGCAACAAGGCGCGGCGGCGCCAGGTGCGCATCGGCCGCGAGTTGGCGCAGATGCTGGAGATCGTCGACGGGCTGAAACCCGGCGACATGCTGGTTCCCGAGCGCAGCATTGAATTGGCCGACGGCGTCGAGGCGAAGCTGAACTAGCGGGGCCCGGAGTACTGCGATGTTACTAAGCGATCTGTCGATCAAACAACCCGTTCTGGCGACCATGATCAGCGCGTCGCTGGTGGTGCTGGGGCTGTTCAGTTACAAACACCTGAGCATTGATTTGTACCCGGATGTGGAAATCCCGGTGCTCACGGTGCAGACCCAGTATCCGGGGGCTTCGCCGGAGACGGTCGAACGCGAAGTGACCAAGCGCATCGAGGAAGTGGTCAACACGGTATCCGGGGTCAAGCACATCTCCTCGATCACGACGGAGGGCTTTTCGAGCATCGTGATTGAATTCAACCTGGGGACGCGCCTGGCGAATGCGCAGCAGGATGCGCAGTCCAAGATCAACTCGGTCCGGGCCGAGTTCCCGCGCGAGATGAAAGAGCCGGTGATCCAGCGCTTCGACATCGGTTCGATGCCCATCGTCTCCATCGCGGTAGAGAGCCCCACGGCGGATATCAAGGCGCTCAGTTCACTGGCTGAGAAAACCATCAAGAAGCGCCTCGAGACGGTGTCCGGAGTGGGGCAAGTGAACCTGGTGGGA
Organism: uncultured Solibacteraceae bacterium; assembly: GCA_964384215.1. GTDB lineage: Bacteria > Acidobacteriota > Terriglobia > Bryobacterales > Bryobacteraceae > JAJFUV01. The sequence continues at coordinate 48,497 of CAYLLB010000027.1, forward strand.
TTGGCGCGGCGCGAGATTCAGGTTTTCGCCGACCGCGACAAGTTGAAGGCCTACGGAGTGACCTACGCCGAACTTTCCGGAGCGCTGGCGCGCGAGAACATGGACGTGCCTGCTGGAAAACTGGAGCAGGGCAAGCTGGAACCGCTAGTCCGTGTGGCCGGCAAATACAAGAACGTGGAAGAGTTCCGCAACCTGATCGTGGCGTATCGCAAGGGCCAGCCGATCTACCTGCCGCAGGTGGCCCGCGTCGTGGACGGCGTGGAGGAGAGGCGCAGCGCTTCGTTGATCGACGACCAACCGGGCCTGGCGCTCGAAGTCGTGCGGCAAAGCGGCGCCAATTCCGTGGCGGTGGCCGACGGCGTCATCAAGGCCATGGACGAACTGAACCGGCAGCTTCCGCCGCAGATCCGCCTGCGCAAGATCGTGGACAACTCCATCTACATCCGCGAATCGGTGGAAGATGTGCAGACCACCATCCTTCTGGGCGGTATGTTCACGGTGATGATCGTTTTTCTATTCCTGAACAGTTGGCGCAGCACGGTGATTACAGGTCTGGCGCTGCCGGTTTCGGTGATCAGCACGTTCACGGTGATGTATGCCCTCAACTTCACGTTGAACGTGTTAACCCTGATGGGCCTGTCGCTCGCCATCGGTCTGCTCATCGACGACGCCATCGTGGTGCGGGAGAACATTGTCCGCCACCTTCATCGCGGACAGGATCACTTCACGGCGGCACGCGAGGCCACTTCGGAGATCGGCCTGGCGGTCATGGCGACGACATTCACCATCATCGCGGTATTCGTCCCGGTGGCGTTCATGGGCGGCATCATGGGGCGGTTTTTCTACCAGTTCGGCATCACCGTAGGCGTGGCTGTGCTCCTCTCGCTGTACGTGAGTTTCACGCTCGATCCGATGCTCAGCTCGCGGTGGTACGATCCGGCGGCCGACCCCAAAGTACCCCGCACGTGGTTTGCGAGGAAGCTGGAGTGGCTCAACGAGCAACTCGACCGGCTGCAGACAGTGCTGAGCGCCACGCTGAGCTGGTCGCTGGGACACCGCTGGCTGGTGGTTCTGGGCGCGACAGCGGCGATCCTGGTGAGCTTCGCTCTGTTCGGCAAGCTCGGCTCGGCTTTCATGCCGGAGGCCGACGAGGGACAGTACATGGTGCGCTATAAGGCCGATCCCAGCATCAGCCTGGAGCGTTCCACGGACATCGCCCGCGAACTGGTGTCGGAAATCCGCAAAGATCCCTCTACTGCATACACCTACACGAGCATCGGGGCCAACGGGACACAGCCGGTAAATGAAGGCAACATCTTCGTGAAGCTGACCCCGCGCGAAGGGCGGCGGCACGTGAATGTGGTGCGCGTGGACATGCGCCAGCGCCTGGCGCGCTTCCGCGCCATCAAAGTCTCCATCGGCCGGGCGGACGAAATGGGAGCCGACACCAAGCCGATCCAGATGAGCTTCCGCGGACCAGATCTGGCTCGCATGGGACCCATCAGCGAAAAGCTCATGCAGGTGACCATGGGGGTGCCCGGCGCCAAAGACATCGATACTAGTTTGGAGCAGCCCCGGCCCGAGGTGCGCATCAACGTGGACCGGCGCGCGGCAGGTGACCTAGGCCTGGACCTGGGCACGGTGGCGTCAACCATGACCGGGCTGGTGGCCGGCAACGTGGTTTCACAGTTCGAGGATCCCGACGGCGACAGCTACGACGTGCGCTTGCGCATCGACCCGGTGCAGCGGGTACAGGGCGCCGACATCTTGGGTCTCGATCTTCCGGGCCGCGGCGGGACGGTCATGGTGCCTCTGAACCAGGTGGCACACCTGGAAGACGGTGTGGCGCCATCCAAGATCCGCCGGCGCGACCTGATGCGCGAGATCCGTATCAGCGCGAACACGGAAGGACGCTCGCTCGGCGAGATTATCGCGGATCTCAAGGCGCGTGTGGCGGACATGAACCTGCCAGCCGGTTACCAAGTCGATTTCACCGGCGAAAGTGAGGATATGGCGGAGAGCTTCGGTTACGTCTGGCAGTCGCTGATGCTGGCCGTGGTGCTGATCTATGCGATCCTGGCCAGCCAGTTCCGCAGCTTCGTACAGCCGTTCGCCATCATGCTCTCGCTGCCGCTGTCGCTGGTGGGAGTGGCCGGGATGCTGTATCTCGCCAAAGATACGCTCAACATCATGTCGCTGATCGGCCTGATCCTGCTTATGGGACTGGTGACCAAGAACGCGATTCTGCTCATCGACTTTACGAACGTGCAGCGCCGCGACGGCGTTGCGCGAAAGGAGGCCATCCTCAGTGCGGCCCGCGTGCGCCTTCGGCCTATCCTGATGACCACGCTGGCGATGATCTTCGGCATGCTGCCGCTGGCGTTCGAAATCGGGAGCGGCGCCGAGGTGCGAGCCCCCATGGCGCGGGCGGTTATCGGTGGTCTGATCACGTCAACTGTCCTGACGCTGGTGATCGTACCGGTGGTGTACACCTTATTCGACGACCTGGGCGAATGGCTCGGCCGTCTCTGGCACCGCGGAACTCCGGACCATGCGCGCAAGGCGATGGAGGTGGTTCGCTAGGGGAGCCTGGCGACGGTATAAGATTATTGCATGCCGATCACGATAGGCCGTCGCGAATTCCTGTCCGCTTCCATGGCCGTGCCCGCGCTGGGTGCCGCCAGGAAGCCGAAGAATTGGGTTTGGATCCCGACCAATACGCGGCGCACGGCGGATGACTGGAAGCGCCGTTTTGATGAGATGCGCGCTTCCGGTATCCAGGCCGTCCTTCCCGAAGTCTATGCCGGCCGCGAAGCATTCTATGCCTCCACGCGGTTGCCGGTGAGAAGCGACTGGCTGGGGATGCTGCTTCCCCTGGCAAAACAGGCAGGGCTTGAAGTGCATGCCTGGATGTGGGCGATGCCCTGCATGAATCCGGAGATCCTGAAGGCGCATCCGGACTGGTACAACGTCAATGCGCTGGGCGAATCGGCGGCGGACAAGCCGCCTTATGTGCCTTATTACAAATTCCTCGATCCGGGCCGGCCCGAGGTGCGCGAGTATGTGCAGGGCACGGTGAAGGAGTTGGCTTCGATTCCCGGCCTCGCCGGTGTACATCTCGATTACATCCGCCACCCCGACGCGATCCTGCCGACAACGCTGTGGAAGAAATACAACATCGTGCAGGACCGTGTTTATCCGCCTTACGATTACGGCTATACGCCGTACGAGCGCGAGCAGTTCAAAAAGAAGTATGGCGCCGATCCGATGAAGCTGAAGCCAGGCCAACTCGAAGCCGAGTGGCGTCAGTTCCGTCTCGATATGGTTACCGGTTTGGTGAACGGCTACCTGGCGCCGGCCGCGCGCGCCAAGCACAAGAAGGTCACTGCTGCGGTGTTCCCAGGACCGTCGATGGCGCGCCGCATGGTGTACCAGGACTGGGGCCGCTGGAAGCTCGACGGTTTCCTGCCGATGCTCTATCACTCGTTTTACAACGCCGGGCCGGAGTGGGTCGGCGAGCAGACACGCGAAGGGTGCGCAGCCGTCCGCAAGCCTGTTTACAGCGGGCTGTTTGTGGGACCGATGGATCCGGCCACGCTTCAACGCACCATCGAGATCGCGCTCGCGGCGGGCGCCGGTGGCGTGTCGCTATTCTCCGATGGCGGCATGAACGAGGCGCGCTGGGGTGCCGTGCGTGCGGCGCTGAAGATCTAAGCCGGGTTCTGCTACGATGTGCCTTCATGCTGAAAGCGGTTTTGTGGGACATGGACGGCACGCTGGTGGACTCCGAGCGGCTGCACTGGCTGGCTTGGAAAGAGGTGATGGACGCGGAGGGCGTGGCCATCGCCTACCAGCAGTTTCGCGACACGTTCGGGCAGCGCAACGACACGATTATTCCTCTATTCCTCGGCAGTGACGCGGCGGCCGGCACCGTGGCGCGCATCAGCGACGCCAAGGAGGCCGCTTACCGGCGCTTGGTGCGCGAAAGTGGGATCGCGGCGATCGATGGCGCTGTCGGGTGGGTGAAACGTTTGCACGCCGCTAGGTGGTGCCAGGCCATCGCTTCCGCGGCGCCCCGAGCCAATATCGAAGTCATCCTCGATGTGCTCGATTTGCAGAATTGTTTCGAAGCCTCGGTAGCGGCCGAAGACGTGGAACGCGGCAAGCCCGACCCGCAGGTGTTTCGGCTTGCGGCCGAGCGGCTGGGCGTCCCCCCGTCGCGTTCGATCGTGGTGGAAGACGGCCAGGCGGGCGTCGAAGCAGCACGCCGTGCCGGGATGCGGTGCATCGGCTTGTCGCGCGAAGGCGGCGAACTGGCGGCCGATCTCGTCGTGCGTTCGTTCAAGGAACTGGCGGAAGACGCTTTCGACAAGCTGCTCGAAGCGTGAGTGTACATCATGCTGCTGCCGCTCGTGGCGCTGTTGTTGCTGGCCCAGGGAGAATCAGTCTGGGACCGGCGCGAGCGCTTGGCCAGCGAAGACCTCGCGCAGGTTAAAGCGGAGCTGCGCAAGCAGGATCCTACGCTCGAATACTTTCAGGCTCTCGACAAGAGTCCAATCGACAGCGTGTATTCCATGCTCTTGGTGAATGCCGCCCCGCTGGAGCGCAATCCGCAACGTACGCGCTCCATGCCGGACTTCAGAGGCGCGGCCAGATAGGACTTTTTGTTGTTGCAGGGGCGCGGAATCAAATCTGCATGGTGCTTGATCGCTATCCAAGCGACGTCAACCACCCGTGGCCATTGATGTAGCCGCCAAGCGCCAATACCGTCTATCTGCACGCTTTCACCGATTACGGCATTTATCTCGGCAGCACCAAGTATCTCTACGACCTTTACACGCGAAGGAAAGCGGGCGAGGTCGAGTACCAGCGAATGGCTTTGAATGCCAGCACGCGGGGAGGCGGCAGGCTTTACTATGCGGCCGGCACGGAAGTCTATCCTCGGACCTTCCGGGCCATCGTAACCGTGGAGCCCCACGAAAAGGCCCCGCCGGTTTTTGACGCGCGGACTCTCAAGGGCGAGGAGCCCGGAACGCTCATCCCTGGTCTGGGGCGAAAGTCGGTGAAGGAGTTCGACCTTGGCGGTGGGCGCTCGCTTGCGCTGATACAGCATGGCCCCGGTCCGGAACTTGACGGCATAGCCATCAAGTTGCCACGTCGGGGTGCCATGCAGTATCCCGTCCCGGTCGTGGATCTGGACTATTACATGAAAGTGCGCGCCCCGCTGGATCCGCTGCTGCGGCGCAACCCGAGCCAGCGGCCGCTGGAGATCGAGAACCGCATCGGCCCTTACGAGATGGAAGGCTCGAGGCTGTGGTTCGCCAGTACGTTCTATGACGGGGAAGGAATGAGCGGCCTGGGCGCCATCGGCACGTTCGATGCCGGGACGCGCAAATACGAGATGCGCTTCTTTCCGGAGATTGTGTGTTGGCCGGGCTCCGCGCTGCGTCTGGACGGTGACGATGTCTGGGTTGGTCTGGCGCGCCGTCCCGGAGGCGCCGTGTATGGCGGCGGCCTGCTGCGTTACAACCGGAAGACGCACAGCGCAAGGACGTATCCGGTCAAGGACGTGATTTACACCATCGATCGCGTGGGCGGCGCGCTCTACCTGGGCACCTCGCACGGCCTCTACGTGTTGCGCGACGCTACACTCACGCAATACCGCTTCGAGCCGGAAGAGCGCGGCCGCATCCACGCTGTTGCGCGCCACGGGACCGACGGCAGATAGATGTCAGAGCGGCGACGCTAATTCGTCACGATTTTCATCAGCGCTGCGAGGGGAGAACTGACTCCATCTTGCGTTACCACAACCGAATAAGTCCCCGCTGTCAGACTGGCCGGCACCTTCACGTTGACCTGATACAGGCCGGTACCAACCAGGCCCGAATACAAGACTTCGGCCTGCGTGCCGCCGAAGGTTACCGTGGGTGTGCTGGTCGTCGGGTAGTTCCCACCGGAGAAAGCCAGCCCCGCGGGCACCGTCGTGGTCGTGGTGCCTAGTGCGTTGACGTACAGTTCCAACACGTCGCCGGTTCTGGCTGCGGCGGCCGTGCTGTAGCCCGGGGTGGCGGCGCCGCTGCCGTTGATGATGGTGGAATCGCTGGGCCGCACTGCCAGCACATAATAGTCGGACGTCGTGAAAAGGCCGGGCTGCACGGCCTGCAGCGTGACCGTGGCACTGGCGCTGCCTTCAGACGTCGTGACGGTTGCGGTCACCGTTCCGGTCGAGGTGTCGCTGGGCGCCTGCACGTTGATCTGTCCGGGACTGACGTAGTACATATAGGCCGCTTTGCCGTTGATGGTCACACTGGTGCCCTTGAATGTGGTGGGCAGGTAACCATTGACCATATCCGAATCTCCCACGGCGGCGGTGGTGGATGACAGATTCGAGCCGAAGATGGAGACCCATGCCGCGGGCGCCACACCGGCCACATAACTGGCGCCGTTAACGACTCCGCCTGTGGCAATGGCGGGGGCGTTCGAACTGGAGCTTCCGGCAGGCTTCAGGTAGCCGCCGCCGACCAGGGTGTACGTCTTGCCGCCCAGGTAGCTGTTGGCGGAGGCCGAGGAATCATAGAACACGTTGTAGCCGTTGCCCTTGATGTTGCTGACGGCGGTGCCCGAGATCGCGCCGGAATCGGCCAGGGTGGTGAGGTACGAGTTCGCGGTCAAAGACCAGACGCTGGTGGAATCCAGGGTCAGCGACACGGCTTTTGCGGTGTTGGCTGTGTTGATCGCACCCGTCAGATAGGAGCCGTCCTTGAATGTGGCGGTGATGGAACTGATGTTGTCGGCGGTCATATCACCACGCATAGTTTGGCCGCTGGCAGTGAGAATCACGGTGCCGCCATTCGATCCGCTGTTACCCCAGTTCCCCGCGCTCGCCTTCACGAGGACACCCGAATTCGTGGTCACCGTGACGCCGGTCAGCTTAATGATGCCGGTCGAATTGGTGACATAGAATAGCGGGCCGCTGGCCGGAGCGTAAGTAAGAGAACCGCCCGTCATTGTGTAGGTCCCCTGGGCTCCTTGGGCGTCACCGGACATGCTTTGGTAGATCATCACCCCCCACTTTTCTTTCGTGGTGGTCAAACCGCAATCGTTCAAAGTGATTGAGTTGGCACCTTCGATGACGGCCATCTCGGCGCCGGTGGCTTTAAACGTAGTACCGGTAGCCGTGATGGCTCCCGTTGAATAAATGCCGGCAGAGTTCCCACCCGCAGTGTTGACAGTGCCGCCCGTAACGGTAATGGTCCCGCCGCCGCGATCGGTGGCGACGGCGCTCGAACTGCCTCCCAACGTGGTCATGTTCACGTTGGTGAGGTTCACGGTGCCGGCCTGTGTCGCCATCACGGCGTGCCCGCCATCGGCACTGGCCTTGATGGTGACGTCAGTCAGGGTTACCGAAGACCCGGCGCCGGTGGCGAAAGCTCCGTTGGCGCCCGTACCTGTCGTAGTGATGGTGCCGCCGGTGACCGTCACCTTGCCGGCGGCAGTTGCCAGCAGCCCCGCGTTGAGGCCATAGAAACTGCTGTTCTCCTGCGAGGATGTGTTGCCGCTGGTCGTAATAGTTGGATTCGTCAGGGTCAGGCTGCCCGAATTGGTCACCCAAACGGCGGAGGTGTCCGTGGCCGTAGCAGTGTAAGTTTGGTTGTTTTGCGTGGCCGTGCCTCCATCCAACTTGTAGGTTGCATAGTAAGTCACGGTCCCGGCGGCCCAGAGTCCGGTACCCACCACAATGGTTGCCAGCAACAACGCAAAACAGGTCCGTAGCCGTGGATTTGTTAAGCGCATGTTAGTTTTGTCAAAGAATCCGCCGATGCTACTCATGACGACACCTTGATGTTCGGAAGTTATCCGGAGTTTCACCACTTTTGCAGCCTTATTCACTGCTCGTTCGACGGCGAAGTCGATCGTGACGTTACAAAGGAATGACGCCTCCGAGACAGGGGTTTGCCAGCCCGGCGCGAAGGTGTAATAATTTACAGTATTAGACATGTATGCGGCACGTGGTCCATTGGGACGGCGACAGCTTCTTCGCCTCTATCGAGCAGGCGTCGGATCGCCGTCTACGCGGGAGGCCGGTGGCCGTCGGCGGGGCGCGGCGTGGCGTGGTGGTTTCGGCCAGCCGCGAAGCGCGGCGTTACGGCATCCATCCCGGCATGCCCACGGGCAAGGCGCGGCGGCGCTGCCCGCCGTTGATCGTGTTGCCCGGGCACTTCGATCTTTACGAACAGTTCTTTCATGACATCCTGGGGTTGTGCCAGGAGGAGACGCCGCTGGTTGAGCCGGTGGCGGTGGGCGCGGCGTTTCTGGACCTGACCGGTGCGCCTGCGTTGCGTAGGGAAGGCGCCGAGGGCGCCACCGAGCGGCTGCGGCGCACTGTGGGCGAATGGCTGCGCATTTCGATTTCGGCCGGCGTGGGCGCTAACAAAACGGTAGCGCGCATTGCGGCGCGGATACACAAGCCGGCGGCGCAGGTAGTGGTGCCACCGGGCGGGGAAGCGGAGTTTCTCGCGCCGCTCGATTTGGAATGGCTGCCGGGTGTGGGGGAAGTTTCGCGATCCACGTTGGAAGTGGCCGGGATAAGGCGCATCGGCGAGTTGGCGCGCGCGCCGCTGGACGCGCTGGCATTGGTGCTGGGCCGGCAGGCGCTGGCGTTGCAGCGTCGCGCGCAGGGGGTCGACGAGGAACCCGTGGTACCGCGGCGCACATGGTCTCCGGCGCTGCGCGAGCAGGTCGAATTTCCGGAAGACGTCTGGGATGAGGCGCGGCTGCTGGTGGTGCTGCGGGAAATGCTGGAGCGGCTGATGGCGAGGGTTCGCAGCGAAGGCGCGGAGATCCGGCGCATCACGCTCAAACTGCGCTACACGGACCGCGACGAATCCGAGCGTTCGCTCACACTGGCCGAGCCGGCGGGCGTGGAAAGCGAATTCCGCGCCGGACTCGAACGGCTGCTGCGCTCGGCATGGCAGCGGCGCGTACGTTTGCGCGCGGTGTGCCTGGAAGCTGGCACACTCTATCGCCCGTCCCCGCAAATGGAATTATTCGCGGAGGCGCAAATCCGGGAACGGGAGTATCGCCTGGCGAGCGCCATCGACCGCTTGCGCGCCAACTTCGGCGCGGCGGTGGTGCATTGGGGTTATCAGTTACCGGCGAAGTGCGCGGCCACCTTGTGAATGGCCGTGGCGATCTGGTCCACCTGCGCTTCGGTGTAGTTCTCGTTCCACAGAATGGCGATCACTTCGTGGAGCACGCGCTCGGCCACGGGACACAAGCCGTGTTCGAACTTCTGCGAGCCATAAGCGCTGAACGGATAGCCGGAAGCAGCGTAGGTATTGGGGCCGGTGAACACCGGTGAAAGATATAGCGGATCGATGATGTACTCGACCCAGGCCGGAACGCCCTCGGCCACCAGCGCGTCGCCGAACTGGCGCGCAGTGGCGCGTGCAGCGTCGTGATGGACGCGTAGCATGTAAAGCCAGTAGGAATGCTTCGTGTTGGAGGGTACGGCCGGTGCGCTCACGCTGGCTAAGTCTTTAATAGCAGCATCGAGACGAGCGGCGAGCGCGCGGCGCTTCACCACCGGCGCTGGCAGCTTGCGCAACTGAGCGAGTGCAACGGCGCCTTCCAGTTCAGACATGCGGTAGTTCTGCGCCAGGAACAGGAAACGGCACGAGCCAAGGGTTTTCGTGTCGCGCGGCCAGGCCTTGTCGGCAAACAGCGTCGCGCGGCGCGCCCATTCGTCGTTATTCGTGACGAACAGGCCGCCTTCCCCGCACGTGATGTGCTTGCTCTGCTGCAGGCTGAAGCAGGCCATGTCTCCGATGGTGCCGACGAGTTTGTCTTTGTACTCGGCCCAGTAGGCTTGCGAGCAGTCCTCGATAAGCACCAGGTTGTGGCGGCGCGCGATGGCGCTCAACTCGTCGAGCGCGCAGGGCTGGCCGGCCAAGTGCACGGCCACGATGGCGCGCGTTTTCGGCGTGATGCGGCGCTCTACATCGGCCGGATCGAGCGTGATGGTCACCGGGTCGAGATCGGCGAACACCGGTACGGCATTCTGCCAGAGGATGGGCGCGATGGAGCCGATGTCGGTGATGGGCGGAACGATGATTTCGTCGCCGGGCGCCGGATCGAGCGCGGCGATGGCCAGGTGTACGCTGGCCGTACCACTCGAGCAGGCAGCGGCATGTTTCACGCCGAGACGTTCCGCGAATTCGGCTTCCAGTCGCGGCACCATCTTGCCCCCGTTGCGCGTCAGGCAACCCGAGTGCAGCGCTTCGAGAACCAGGGCTTCTTCTTCGCCGCCAAAAGTGCGGCCCGCACTTTCCAAGTAAGATGGCAGGCGTGTGCCGATCGCCTTCTCGCCGCCATGAATAGCCAACTTCGCGCTCACTTCTTTTCCTCCGGATTGTCGAGATAGATGGTACGGCCTTCCGCTGCTGAGCGGTATGCGGCTTCAGCCACCGCCACCGCCGCGCGGCCGTCCTCGCCGGTCACAGACGGCGTGCGGTCTTCGAGGATGCTGTCGATGAATTCCTGGTGCTGCGCGCGATAAGCCGCCATGCGCACGGGCGACAGCATACCTTGGCCCGCCCAATCGATGGGCGGCTGCGTGGTGACCACGCTCCAGACGCCCTTCTGGCCCAGGCGCAATTCGCCATAAGCGTCCAGGTCCAGGTTTCCGGTTTCACCCACGATCCGGGCGCCGGACTCCGAGCGCGGGAAGACAGGCTTGGGGATGTCCCAGCTTTCCCAGAGCGTGGCCATGGCGCCATTTGAAAGAGAGAGCAACGCCATGGTGGAAACCTCGTTGCCGGATTCCGGATCGCGCTGCACGTGCGCGGTAACGCTGGTGATCTCCGTGCCGGTGACCCAGCGGATGCGGTCGATGTTGTGCACGGCGTGGCCGATGAAGGGGCCGACGTTCTCCGGTTTGCTCTGCCAGGGTGGCAGCGCCTTGAGCCCGCCGCTCGCCAGGATTAGTTCCAGAACCATTTTTACTTTGCCGATGGCGCCTTCGCGCACCAGCCGCCGCGCTTCGATGTTGCAGATGCGGAAGCGCTGGCCGAACATGATCATCAACTTCACGCCGGCCTTGCGCGTGGCTGCGAGAATGCGGTCGCAATCGGCGACCGTGGTGGCCATGGGCTTGTCGAGGAGAATGTGCTTGCCGTAGTTGGCCGCTTCCACGGCCTGCCAGGTGTGCTCGGCGTGCGGCGTCGAAATGAGAACGGCGTCGATGTCCGGGCGCGCCAGCAGCGCTTCCACGGTGGGTTCCGCCGTGACACCGTATTCCGCGGCCAGCTTCGGGGCGCGCGAACCGCCGGCGATCGCCACCAGTTCCACGTTCTTCAGGTACTTTGTGGATGCCTCCGCATTGGTCCGGCCCATGAACCCGGAGCCGATGATACCTAAACGAATGTTCTTCATTACGCCTTTTCCTCAACGAGAGTGTTTTCGAGAACTCCGATCTTTTCGATTTCACCACGCAGATGGTCGCCCGGCTTGAGCGCGATGCCGCGCGCGAAGCCCACGCCTTCGGGCGTCCCCATGGCGATGATGTCGCCGGGCTCCAGCGTCGCCACGCTGCTGATGTAAGCGATCGTCTCGGGGATGCCGAAGATCATGTGAGAGGTATTCGAATCCTGCATCAGCTCCCCGTTCACCCACAGGCGGATATCGAGTTTGTGCGGATCGGCGATCTCGTCCTTGGTGACGATTTCGGGTCCGAGAGGCGCATGCCCGTCGAACCACTTGCCCATGAGCCAGTCGAAGAACGGATCGAATTCGCGCACTTTGCGATGTTCGATGCGCGCGTTGAACTTGCGCTCGCTGATGTCGTTGATGACGGTGTAGCCGAAGACGTAATCCATGGCGTTGACGGCCGGAACGTCCTTGGCGCGCTGGCCAATGACGACAGCCAGTTCGATCTCCCAATCCACGAAGACGTTGTTCGCCCGGATGGGAATCGTGCCGCCGGGCGCGTTAATCGTCGTAGGCGGTTTCCAGAATACCTGCGGTGTGAGGACGCCCTCGGCGGTGGGCTCTTTGAAGCCACTCTCGACGATGTGCTTGCGATAGTTGCCCGCAAGGGCGAACAGCTTGCGCGAGTCGCGAATGGGCGCGTCCAGGCGGATGCCGGCTGCCGGAAGACGCGGCCCGTCGAGCGCCGGCGGTGCGCTCATCAAATCGATGGGACTCTTCGTGCCGAGGTCGACTACCTCATCTTTTGTCCGCACGCCGAGGTGCACACTGCCGTCGGCTGAGAAAAATCGAAGGATTCGCATATTTCAACTCTTCAGATTAAACAGACGCTGCGCGTTGCTATGGAAGATTGCCTCGCGCGCGGTTTCGGAGATATTGGCATGAGCGATCTTGGCGACGACGGCGGCGCCGTTCTGGAGAGGAGATCCGCTGCCGAATAGCAGACGCTCCGCGCCCACCTGCTGGACGATTTTCGAGATCGCCTCGAAACCCATGATGCAGGAAGTCTCCAGGTGCACGCGCTCGAAACGGCGCATCATCGAAATGGCCATCTGGAGCTCAAACAAATAGTTAATGCCCGCCAGAATCCAATTGACCTTGGGGTGGCGCTCGATAACAGCCGCCATCACGCCGACATCCAGCATCGGCACGCCCCAATTCATGACGACACGCAAAGGCAGCATCACCGGCCAGCCGCGCCGGGCAGCGTCTTCGAGAATGGGCTCGATGCACGCCTCGTAAAGCGGATGATAACTGTGGTGCTGCGGGTACAAACGCACGCCGAGAAAACCGCGCGCCGCGTAAGCGTCGAAATCGTAAGGCTCGTCGGAGAACTTGTGGGACAGTTCGCGCGGGCCAAGGCACGCCATGGGAACCAGCGCGCCACCGCACGACGCGGTTTCGCTCTCCGTCTCGATGTTGCCGTCTTCCCAGTTCACGAACAGGCTGCGCGTGGAGCAAACGGCCGCCTGCTGGATGTCCCACTCAGATAGCAGGGAGCACAGCTCGGCGCCGGTAGTCGCCTCGATGGGCCAGTACGGCCAGCGGCCGATGAAGGCGTTCACGTCGAAGATCATTGCTCCACCCCCATGAGCCGCAGGATATTCGCGCCCATGATCCGGCCCAGGCTTTTGCTGGAGAGGCCGCTCGACCTGATGCGGGCGAACTGCGTGTAGGGATCGAGCAGCGGCGTGTCCGTGCCAAAGACGATGCGATCGGGGCCTACAGCAGCCACCGCCGTCGGGAGAAAGGCGGCGTCGATGGTTGAGCTGGCCGTCTCCAGGTAGAGGTTGGGGTGTCTCTGCGCGGCCATGATGGCGCGGCTCCAATCGCCTTTGGCGAAAGGCTGGCCGCCCGAATGCGCCATCATGATCCTCACCGCGGGCACGGCCGTCAACATGTATTCACACTCTTGCGGCGTCAGATGGCCCAGAATGGGGAAGCCCAGCTCCACGCACTTTTCGAGGATCGGGATGATGGCCGGTTCGGCGACGGACATATCGGGCGTGGAGTAGATCTTGAGTCCCCTCATCCCGTAGTCGTTCCGGCAGCGTTCGAGTTCGTCGAGCGCTTCCTGGCCGAAGCGGGTGGAGCTGATGGTGGCGTAACCCAAGATTCGGTCCGGGAACTTCTTCATCTCCTGAGAAAGGAGATAGTTGCCCTCGTGCATGTCGTAAAACAACGCCGTGAGATCGGTGACGCAAATCTTATCGAAGCCGAGCCGGTCGGCGGTGCGCACCAGAAACTCGCCGTCGACGTTGATCTGGAGGCGTGTGGACTTGCCGGTGTGGACGTGCGCGTCGACGGTCATCAGTAAGCCTCGCCATCCACGTGCGCCGGCGCGGGCGTCGGTGTGAATTTGAGATTGGAGATCTTTATCCCGGCGCGGACCTGGTCCTCCACGTCGTCCAAGTGGGCGAACAGGTCCGATATGCCGGAGCCACTCCAGGCTGCCGCCACGGAGTACTGCCCATCGACCGACCGGCCCGCGGCCAGGCGTCCGGTGAAGACGATGGCTGCGTTGCGGTCCTCCTTGGTTTCCAGCGGTTCGATGGAAGCGGCTTGCTTCGAGTCGTAAAACAAAGCCAGGGCAATAGGACCGATTCCCGGTGTCTGCGAGCCGGAGAGCATGAGGCGGCCTTCGGCGTGTCCCAGCTTCATCTCCGGCAAGTGGCGGATGCCGGCTCCGACCTCGTAAACGCGATCCGGGGCCATCCGCAGCGGCGCGACGCGGAAGCGGCAATTCACGAACTCGCTGTCGGCGGCTATGGAATAGAGAGCGGTGAGTTGCACGGCGTCTTTACCGATCGTCCACTCATCCAAGCGGGCCTCCACCACTGCCCGCACGGGGCCGTCGGCGATGACGCGGTACTTCGGCTCGACGGCGTTACGCGGCTTGTGCGCGTAATCCGGCATGTTATAAGGCGGGCGGTAGAGGCTTTCGCCCGAGCGAAGGAAGATTCCTCCCAGGCCCAGCGTGTCGCCGATGTGGATGACGTCCCGGCCAACCATCGAAGGACGCCCCGCACCGAAGTAGCCGGCCAGGTTGTTGTACAGTCCAGGCTGTCCTTCGGCCCGCGCCTGTATGTCGAGAAAGAAGCCTCCGTAAGTGCGGTAACCGATCATCTCGCTTTCCAGCGCGACCGTGTTGTGGTTGTAACCGTAACTGTGCTGCGCGTGGACCTTCTTGGGATAAACGATGGAGTCGCGGAGCGTCGTCGAGTAGTAAACGTGAGCCGTGCGCGTTTCGCCGGCGTTCAATCTCACTGGGAAGACAAATTCATCGGGGCTGCCGTCGCCGTCCAGGTCATCCGCTTGTGAAGGAACGATGGTGACGGCGTAACGGCTGCCCGCGGGATTCACGAGGACCGCAATGGCCACCGCGCCGGGAAATCCCGGCGCCACACGTGCGGCGGTCGGTACGGGAACGACGGCGAGAGTTTGCACCGTATGCGCCGCCGGGTTCGAGATTTCCAGTTCCAGGCGCTGGGCAAAGTTCGAGAGCGCCCAATCGCCGGCCGGTTGCGCGGCGAGCGCGAAAGTGATGGCAAGAAGAGCGAAACACAAGCGTCGCATGGTGTTTCAACAACCACTGTCGCACAATCTATTATGCTGGTGTCAATGCACATGCGAACCGTTGCAGCCGCACTCTTACTTTGCGCCGCCATGCCTTTGGCCGCCCAGCAGTGGTGGGAAAAGGTCACCGCGCCTACGAACGGAAAGCTTGTCCTCACGGGCTTCAAATGGTGGCCCAAGGCGCAAAAGCTGAAGCCGGGCGAGAAGTTCTTCGTGGATCTCGACAAGGACGGCGACCCGGATCTCCTGGTGCGCCGCGAGGAGAAGAACCTCGTCGTGATCGTCGACGACGATGACGACATGAAAATGTCCGACGCCGACGGCGACAAGGATAGCGACTGCTACGTCGTGGATTACAACGCCGACGGCGCAGCGGACCGCATGGTCGACTACATCGACAACAACGGCGACAACTTGGCGGACGAGATGGAGATCCGCTACTACCAGAACGGAGAACTGCGTTACGCCTGGATGTGGGAGGACATCGACAAGGACGGCAAGATGTGGGATCTCGAGAACTACCAGTACAGCGCCAAGCCGTACAAGTGCGACATGCTGGGAAACAACCTCTTCTACCTGAACAAGTACGATGCGCCGCGCGATGCCTGGATCCCGTTCTCCGAGTGTCCTTTCGCCTTCTATGACACCGATGGCGACGGCCGTACAGAGGTCGTGGTGCGTGTGAGCGCTTCGCCTATCGGCTCGGACAAGGAACACGATTACGCGAACAATTACAAGTTCATGTGGGCGCCGATGGAGGACTATATGCGCAACATCGGCAACGTGAACGTGAGGTTGAGTTATTCGATCAAGAACGCCGACACGTCCAAACGCCAGTATGCCGCGGATATGGGTTTCACCATGAACGGTGAAGTGCACTATCAGTATCCGGATCAGGCATACACGAATCCCAAGAGGCGTGCGCCGAAGACCGTGCAGCGCATTGCGTGGAACAAGGCCGTGGATGTGGCTCTCAAGTATCCGGCAAAGCAGACCGGCTACACCTGGGACGAGTACGACGACAACGATCGTTGGGAAGGCATCTTCTGGATGTGGGAACGCCGCATCATTCCCAACACCGGAGGCCCGAACCTGAAGTGGAACAAACGCCGCGAGTACGACAAGGATCCCAGCAGCGATCGCAAGATTTACTATTCGGGCGTCGACCGCCGCATTCATCTGTTCGGCGCGGAAGAAGGCTGGATCGAAGTCGGGCAGATCCGCGGATCGGCGAAGATCGGCGAAGTGCGCATGCTGGATACCGACGGCAACGGCTACTTCGACACCTGGGAATACGACCTGGACAACGACGGTGTGCCGGAGCGCACAACGACAGTTCGGGACGAGAAAGCGCGCATGCTGCGTCTCGACCAGAAGGAGTTGCACGATTTCTACACCCGCGAGGTGCTGCCCGCCGCCATCGTCGAGAACGAGAAGCTGATCGCCGGTCTCAAAGCGCTGGTTGAGGACGAGCAAGCCGGTGTGTTTCTGGTACTGGCCAAGGATTGCGACAGTCCCGAGCGCCAACGCTATCTGTTGGATCTTGCCCGCGAGAAGCTGTTTGCCAAGGCGCTGAACGAGTTGTACCGCCGTTCGAAGGCGCAGGAGGCGAATCCGAACATGTCGAACTCACGCTCGCCGCAGCACCTGGAGAATCAGAAACGTTCGGCGGCGTGGTGGGAGTTCAGCCGCGGGGTCCAGGATTTCCGGGACGCCTATGGCGCCGGCGATTATGCTCGCGCCGCGCGGTTGTTAGAGAGACTGGTAGCCGGGAAATGATGCGCGAACTCTTTGAAAGCCGCTTCGGTTCATTGCAGGGCGCGCGTGTGGTCACCGCGCCCGGCCGCGTGAACCTCATTGGCGAGCACACCGACTACAACCTGCTGCCGGTCTTCCCCGTGGCGCTGCAGTTCGGAATCCGGATTCTGTTCCGGCCGCGCGGCGATGCGACCGTGAGGCTGGCGGCGATGGCGCCCGGTTTTGGCGACCGCTCGTTTGAGCTTCAGGCTGAAATCCGGCCTTATGCCGCGGGCGATTGGGGCAACTACGTCAAGGCCGCCGCACAAGCCGTCGTGGAGCGTTGGAACCTGCGACGCGGCATGGATGCGGTGGTGAGGGGCGATCTGCCGATGTCCGCCGGGCTGAGTTCCTCCTCCGCCATGGTGGTGGCCTCGGCGCTGGCGTTGCTCGATGCGAACCAGGTCGAGGCCGACCGGGTGGAACTGGCGGAACTGATGGCTGCCGCCGAGCATTATGTCGGCACGCGCGGCGGCGGGATGGACCAGGCCATCTGCCTGGGCGGCAAGCGCGGCCACGCAGCGTTGATCGAATTCGCTCCGCTGAGAATCACGCCGGTAGCGGTGCCGGACAACTGGCGCTTCCTCGTCGCGCACAGCATGGTGAAAGCGAACAAATCAGCCGGCGCACGTGAGCATTACAACCAGTGCGTCGCGGATTGCCACGCTGCGGCGGCGATCATGGGAGATTTCCGCGCGCTGGTCTGCGCGGCGAGCGAGGAAGAAGTGCTCGCGCAGGGACGGGCGCGCCTCGATGACAGGCTGTTCCACCGCTTTCGCCATCAGGTCACCGAAGGACGGCGCGTGTACCTGGCGCGCGATGCCATGGCGGCGGGCGATGCGAGACGGTTCGGCGCTTTGATGCTCGCCTCACACAGGAGCATGCGCGACGATTACCTCATCAGTTGCCCGGAAGTGGACCAGTTGGTGGAGGCTGCCATGACGTGCGGCGCCATCGGGGCGCGCATGACCGGAGCGGGATTCGGAGGCTTCGTCGTGGCGCTCACCGATGCCGCGAATGTCGATTCCCTGATCAGCCGGCTCGACCGTCTCTTCTATGCTCCACGCGGGGTCTCCGGCGTGGTGGCGGGCCACTTGTTCAAGGTGGAGCCCTCCGGCGGTGCCGCAGTCAGCCTTGCATAGCGATTTGCCTTTCAGGCGCCCGGCCTGTTCGTAACTTGAAGGTTGTCTCGAGCGCCTACCATATTAGTCATGCGCAAAGATGGTCGGTCCCATTTGTATTACTTTTTCTTAATCTTGATTCCGGTTCTGTTGGCGGTAGGGTGCACTTCTAAGAATCCAGGCAACGGCTTCCCCGGCGGAAAAGGGAAGGGAGGCGGCGGTCCGGTCCCGATCACCGTTGCGACGGTCGTACAGCGGGACGTCCCGATTGAGATCCAGGTTGTGGGCAACGTGGAAGCGTACTCCACAATCACGGTGAAGTCGCAGGTCACCGGCCAGCTTCTCTCGGCCAGATTTCGCGAAGGCGATTATGTGAAGGCGGGCGAACTGTTGTTTACCATCGACCGGAGGCCGCTGGAGGCGCAGATCCGGCAAGCCGAGGCCACCCTGTCCAGGAACCTTGCCCAAGCCAAACAGGCGGAAGCCAACCTGGCCAAGGATCAGGCACAACAGATCTACCTTCGCGCGCAGGCGGACAGGTACTCGAAGCTGACCCAGGAAGGTATTATCTCCAAGGACCAGAACGACCTGATTCAGGCCAACTACAGCGCGATCAACCAAGCCATTGAGGCGGACCGGGCCGCGATCGATAGTGCCCGGGCCGATGCCGGGGCCACGCGCGCCAATATCGAGAACCTGAAGGTCCAGTTGAGCTACACCGCTATCCATTCGCCTATCGGTGGTCGCACAGGCAACCTGAATGTGAAGCAGGGGAACTTAGTAACAGCGAATACCACGGAGTTGATGACCATTAACCAGGTGCAACCGATCTACGTGACGTTTGCGGTGCCCGAAGCGCGTCTGGCTGATATCAAGCAGCACATGGCCGGCGGCCGCATCGAAGTGTTTGTGACCGGGCAGGACGACAACCCTGCTCCCGAGCGGGGCGTAGTCACCTTTGTCGATAACAGTGTCGATACCACCACCGGCACGATCAAGGTAAAGGCCACGCTGCCCAACACGGATCGCCGTCTGTGGCCCGGCCAATTCGTGCGTGTGACGGTGCGGCTTGCGACACGCGCCAATGCCGCGCTGGTGCCAAACCAGGCAGTGCAGACCGGCCAGGAAGGCGCATACGTTTACGTCGTGAAGCAGGATAACACCGTGGAGTCGCGCCGTGTGGTCACTAGTGTCAGAGTGGATCAGGACCTGGTAGTCGATCAAGGCTTGACGCCTGGAGAGACCGTGGTGCTCGAAGGCCAGCTTCGCCTGGCGCCGGGCATGAAAGTCACCGTGCGCGACCCGTCCAAATTGCCGGGCGGGGCTAAGCGGCGTTCCAAGAGCTAAGCGGAATCTGCGGTGAACTTCTCAGCCACCTTTATCCGGCGCCCCGTGGCGACTAGCCTGTTGATGCTGGGGATCGCCATGTTCGGCCTGATCGCCTACCGCGCGCTACCGGTGAGCGACCTGCCCAGTGTGGATTTTCCGACCATCATGGTTTCGGCGAGCCTGCCCGGCGCGGACCCCGCCACCATGGCCTCGGCTGTGGCCACCCCGCTCGAGCGCCAATTCACCACCATCTCCGGCATCGATTCCATGACGTCGGTGAACTCGCTCGGGTCTACGCAGATCACCCTGCAGTTTGACTTGAGCCGCAAGATTGACGGCGCCGCGGTGGACGTGCAGACCGCCATCGCCGCGGCGATGCCGCTGTTGCCGCCGGGGCTCACCAGTCCTCCTTCTTTCCGGAAGGTGAACCCGGCGGATTCACCCATCATCTTCCTGACGGTTTCGTCACCAACGCTGCCCTTGTGGGTGGTGGATGAATACGCGGAAAACAAGATCGCGCAGCGCATCTCGATGGTCGACGGGGTAGCGCAGGTGCAGGTACTCGGCGCGCAAAAGTACGCAGTGCACGTTCGCCTGGACCCCACTAAGTTGCAGACGCGGCAGATCGGCATCGACGAGGTGGCCCGAGCTGTCACCAGTTGGAACGTCAACCAGCCGACTGGGACGCTGTGGGGTCCCCATACGGCATACAACGTTTTGGCGAACGGCCAATTGATGAACGCCGCCGGCTATCGCGACCTGGTGGTGGCCTGGCGCAACGGCTCCCCGGTTCGCTTGGGGGATATCGGACAAACCGCGGACAGCGTCGAAGAAGAGCGCACCGCTGCCTGGATCTACACGCCGGACGGTGGCCGCCGGGCCATCAACCTGATGATTATGCGGCAGCCGGGCAGCAACGTGATTGAAGTGACTGACGGCATCAAGCGGCTGCTCCCTACCATTCAGGCGCAATTGCCGCCGGCTATCCATCTCGAAATACGGGCCGATCGCTCAGCCAATATTCGACAAGCGTTCGGCGACGTCCGCTTCACGATGATGCTTACGCTCGTCCTGGTGATCGCGGTGATCTTTGCTTTCCTGCGCAACGTAAGCGCGACGCTGATCCCGGCCCTGGCCCTGCCGTTTTCCATCGTAGGCGCGTTCTCGGTGATGTACCTGCTGGACTTCAGCCTGGACAACCTGTCGATGATGGCGCTGATCCTCTGCATCGGCTTCGTGGTGGATGATGCGATCGTCATGCTGGAGAACATCGTGCGCCACATGGAGCGCGGCGAGGCTCCGATGGAGGCGGCGCTGGCAGGATCCAGGGAAATCTGGTTCACCATCGTGTCCATGACGCTGTCGCTGGCCGCCGTGTTCATCCCCATCCTTTTCATGGGCGGCATATTGGGGCGCCTGTTCCGCGAGTTTGCCGTCACCATCTGCGTGGTTATCCTGATTTCAGGCTTCGTTTCGGTGAGCCTCACGCCCATGCTCTGTTCTCGCATCCTGAAGCGCGATACGGGCCCCCACGGAGCCTTTTACCGGGCCGCGGACTTCGTATTGAAGGGCATGGCGCACTTGTACGAGGGCAGCCTGCGCTGGGTGCTCAACCACCGCCCCGTAATGGCCGGCGCGTTTCTGGCTACGCTCGCGCTGACCACCTGGCTCTACATCAAGGTGCCCAAAGGCTTCATCCCGGACACCGACAACGACCAAATCTACGTCACTACCGAAATGGCACAGGGCACGTCGTTCGCCACCATGTCCAAGTATCAACAGCAGGTGGCCGAAGTGCTGCGCCGCGATCCGAATATCGACGGCCTGATGTCGAATGTCGGGGGCGGCTACGGCAGCACCTCTAACACAGGGCGCATCTTTCTGCAGCTCAAGCCCCGCCGCCAGCGCGCCCTGACCAGCGCGCAGGTCCTGGAGACATTGCGGCCGAAACTGGCGCGGTTCCCCGGCGTGCGTGTCTTCATGACACTGCCGCAGGCCATCCGTGTTGGGGGACGCTCATCGAAGAGCACGTACCAGTTCACGTTGCAGAGTGCCGACACCCATGAACTGTATATCGAGGCCAGCAAACTCACGCGGCAACTGGGCAAGTTGTCGAGCATCCAGGACGTTTCAAGCGATCTGGAGATGAAAACCCCGCGCGTGCGTGTGGACATCGACCGCGAGCGGGCCGCGGCCCTGGCTGTGGACGCACGCACCATCGAACGCTCTCTTTACAACGCTTACGGCCCCAGTTGGGTATCCACCATATACACTCCCAACAACCAGTTCCGCGTGCTGCTCGAGTTGTTGCCCGGCTTTCAAGAGCATGCCGACATGGTGACATCGCTGTTTATGCACTCCTCATCCGGCAAGCTGGTTCCGCTGGAGGCCATCACCACACTCCGCGAAGATGTTGGACCGCAGAGCATCAACCATTCCGGGCAGCTGCCGTCGGTTACCGTGTCTTTCAATTTGCGCCCCGGGGTCTCGCTCGGCGACGCCGTCGCCGACGTCGAAGAGGTCGCGGCGCACAATCTGCCGGCCTCGGTGAGCACCAGCTTTACCGGGACGGCGAAAGTCTTCCAGGACTTCTTGAAAGATTTGGGGCTGTTGTTGCTGATCGCCATCCTGATCGTCTACATCGTACTGGGCGTGTTGTACGAGAGTTTCATCCATCCCCTGACCATTCTTTCTGGATTGCCTTCGGCGGGTTTCGGAGCGTTGCTCACTTTGCTGATCTTCCGTGTCGAGCTGACCATCTATGCGTTCGTGGGTCTGATCATGCTGATCGGCATCGTGAAGAAGAACGCGATCATGCAAATTGACTTCGCGCTCGAAGCGGAACGCAAACGCGGCATGACCGCGAAGGAAGCCATCTACGCCGGCTGCCTGACCAGGTTCCGGCCCATCATGATGACGACCCTTGCGGCTCTGTTCGGCTCCTTGCCCATCGCGCTGGGCTACGGTGCGGGCGGGGAAGCGCGGCGCCCGTTGGGCTTGACCGTGGTGGGAGGCCTGGCCTTTTCCCAATTACTGACTTTGTATCTCACGCCCGTGGTCTATACTTACATGGCCGGATTGCTGGACTACTGGCGCCGGCGCCATGCCCCTGCCGCCGTAGCCGGCGGCCCCCTGTTGGACGTCAAGCCGTGAACATTTCTTCGACATTCATACATAGGCCCATCGCCACCACGCTTCTGATGCTGGCCATCATCCTGTTCGGCGCGGTGGCTTACCGTGCGCTGCCGGTGAGCGACCTGCCCAACGTGGACCTGCCCACGCTCCTGGTGACAGCCAGCCTGCCTGGCGCGAGCCCCGAGACCATGGCGTCCGCCGTGGCGACGCCGCTCGAGAATCAGTTCTCGATGATCGCCGGCCTGGAGTCCATGACGTCGGTGAACTCACTGGGTTCCACGCAGGTGACGCTCGAGTTTGACCTGAGCCGGAACCTGGATGGGGCTGCCGTCGACGTGCAGGCGGCCATCACGCAAGCCACGCGCACGCTTCCCACCAGCATGCCCACGCCGCCGACCTTCACCAAGGTGAATCCCGCGGATCAGCCGGTCCTTTACCTGGTATTGACCAGCGACGCATTGCCATTGTGGGTGCTGGACGAATACGCCGAGACGCGCGTCGCGCAGCGCATCTCGATGGTCACCGGCGTCGCCCAGGTGCAGGTCCTGGGCGCCCAGAAGTACGCCGTACACGTGCAGATGGACCCTTACAAGCTCGCCTCTCGCCAGGTGGGCATCAACGAGATCGAGACTGCGCTGAGCAGTTGGAACGTGAACCTGCCGACGGGAACCATCAACGGACCGCAGCGCGCCTTCACGCTGCAGGCCAGCGGGCAACTCGCTACTGCCGACGCATACAAGCCGCTGGTCGTGAGCTACCGGAACAACTCGCCCATCCGCTTGGAGGAGTTGGGCGAGGTGCACGATGGGGTGGAAGACGAAAGAACCGCCTCCTGGCACATGAACAAGCGCGGCATTCAGCGCGCCGTCACTCTGGCCATCCAACGCCAGCCGGGCACCAACACGATTGAAGTCACCGATGGCGTGAAAAAGCTGATTCCGGTCTTCCAGGCCGAGCTGCCGCCATCGGTGCACATGGGCGTGCTCTACGACCGTTCGGAAACCATCCGCGATTCTTACAACGACGTGAAGTTCACCATGCTGCTCACGCTCGGCCTGATCGTGATGGTGATCTTCCTGTTCCTGCGCAACGCTTCGGCTACCATCATTCCCAGCCTGGCGTTGCCGTTCTCCGTTATCGGCACCTTCGCCGTGATGTACCTGCTCAACTACAGCCTGGACAACCTGTCGATGATGGCCCTGATACTGGCCGTGGGCTTCGTGGTGGATGACGCCATCGTCATGCTCGAGAACATCGTCCGGCACATCGAGATGGGCAAACCGGCTTACGAGGCGGCGCTCACGGGCTCCAAGGAAATCGGTTTCACGATCGTCTCCATGACTCTCTCGCTCGCGGCCGTATTCATCCCCGTGCTGTTCATGGGTGGCGTGCTGGGGCGATTGTTCAAGGAGTTTGCCGTCACCATTTGCGCGGCGATTCTCATCAGCGGCGTCGTTTCGATTACGTTGACCCCCATGCTGTGCAGCCGCTTCTTGAGACCGTCCGCCGAGCAGCGGCGCTTCTGGTTCTACCGCGTCACGGAAAGCTTCTTCGACGGTATGCTGCACGCCTATGACGCGAGCCTGCAGTGGGTGCTGCGGTACCGGCCCCTGACCATGGCCATTTTCGTCGTGGTGCTGGTGGCCACCGCCGTGCTGTTCGTCATCATCCCGAAAGGCTTTATCCCGGACCAGGACACCGACCAGATCGCCGTGACCACCGAGGGAGTACAGGGCGCGTCTTTCGACGAGATGGCCACCCTGCAACATCAGGTTGCCGGGATCATCAACGCGGATCCGGACGTGGATTCCTTGGTCTCGACGGTGGGCGGGGCGGCGTCTTCATCCTTGGGCGGCCAGAATTTCGGCCAGATCGTCGTGCACTTGCGGCCTCGCGCGGATCGCGACGTGCTTGTGGGCGACATCATCGCGCGCCTGAAACCGAAGCTCGCGAAACTGCCGGGCGTAAAAGCTTACTTGCAGAACCCGCCCACCATACGAATCGGCGGGCAGGTTACCAAGAGCTTCTATCAATTCTCGCTTCAGTCGCCTGACAAAGAGGAGCTTTACGCGGCTTCGCGAATGTTGGAGGGCAAGCTGTCGCAATTGCCGGAGTTGGAAGATGTCACTACCAACCTGATGGTAGAGAGCCCGCAAGTACGCGTGACCATCGACCGTGACAAAGCCGCCGCCATGCAGGTGAGCGCCCAGGGCATTGAAAATGCCCTCTATGACGCTTACGGCCCGCGGTGGGTCTCCACCATCTACTCATCCACGAACGAGTACAGGGTGTTGCTCGAACTGCTGCCGCAGTACCAGTTGGACCCTGCGGCGCTTTCGAAGCTCTACTTCAAGTCCACCGGCGGGAAACTGATTCCGCTCGACACGCTCTCGCGCGTTGCGGTCGAAAACGGGCCACAGTCGGTGAACCACTTCGGCCAGTTGCCGGCGGTCACCCTCTCGTTCGGTGTAAAGCCAGGCGCTTCGCTGGGCGGTGCCGTGTCCAAGGTAAGGCGGATCGCGGACGACAGCCTGCCCGCGACGATCAGCACGACCTTCCAGGGGGCGGCGAAAGCCTTTGAAGGATCGTTGACCAACCTGTGGATGCTGCTCATTATCGCCATCATGGTGGTTTACATCGTACTGGGTATTTTGTACGAGAGCTACATCCACCCGCTGACGATTCTCTCCGGCCTGCCCTCAGCCGGCGTGGGCGCTCTGTTCACGCTCTACCTGTTCCACATGGACCTGAATATTTACGCCTTCGTGGGACTGATCATGCTGATCGGCATTGTGAAGAAGAACGCCATCATGCAGATCGACTTCGCGCTGGAGGCCGAGCGGAGCGGCATGCCGCCCATGGAGGCCATCTACCAGGGCTGCCTGATTCGCTTCCGGCCCATCATGATGACTACTATGGCGGCGCTGCTGGGAGCGATTCCTATCGCGTTGGGCTATGGGGCGG
>CAYLLB010000028.1:0-71453 GCA_964384215.1 uncultured Solibacteraceae bacterium
AACTCGAAGCCGCCCGGCGCAATGGCGCACGCTCCCGCGGCCCCAAGACGCCCGAGGGCAAAGCCCGTTCCTCCATGAACGCCCTCAAGCACGGCCGTTACGCCAAGCTCGCGTGCGTCCTCCGCAGCGAGAACAAGGACGCGTTCGACGACCTTCTCCAATCCCTCATTCGCCGCTTCCAGCCCGCCGACGAGGCCGAACTGAACCTCATCCTCGACCTCGCCTCCATCGATTGGCGCCTCGCCCGCATCGTGGCCGCCGAGTCCCGCATCCTGGATGTCAAAATCGATGTCCAAACCACTGCGTTCCTCGCCGCCCGCGAAAGGCAGCTCACTTTCCAGCGCCAAGCCGTCCTCAATCAGCTCCGCCAGCTTCGCAGGGACTGGCCCCTCCCCGCGCCTCAGCCGCAACCCGTTGAATCCGAACCGGTTGACCCCGAAATTCCCGCCGCGACCGAACCCGGCGAACCCCCCGTAACCGCCCGCCCGGAGGCCGCTTGACCCGTGACAAAATGCCATCCCGATCGTGAGGGGAAGCTACAGCAAAGCATCCGCCAAGTTAAATCCCACCGCGCAACTGTTTACTGCTCAAGTTCGCGCAAAACATCGAGGAGGACAGTGCCTACCACCTGGAAGCTATCGGCGCTGAGCTTGTCGATGGTGTCTTTCTCCGTGTGCCAGTAAGAATTCGACGGACCGTAGTCAAAATCGATCAGGTTTAGGGCATTCACGCCCAGACGCACAAAGGCGGCGTGGTCGTCCTCGACCAGGGAACCCTCGTTCAGAAAGTGCCTGTCATAGCCTCTCCGTCGGGCGGCGCTCCACACCCGCGCGCGCAGGCCGGGTGAAGAGTACCCCTCTCTCAGGATGCCGAGATCCCGGTCTCCGATCATGTCTACGTTAATGAGTGCCTTAATGCGGCCGAGCGTGCCGTCGGCGTTCCAGCGCGCGGCCAGGTGCTTGCTGCCGTAAACTCCGTCGGTCTCGGACCATTGCGCGATGGCCTCCTCGCCGTCAAACCACACCAGATACACGTCGTGCTGGCGGGGCTGGCCGGCGAGCGCGCGAGCCATTTCCAACAGGAATCCGGTCGAGGCGCCCCCATCGTTGGCGCCAACGAAATTGATCCCCGGCATCACCTTGGTGTCGTAGTGGCCCGTGAAAACGATGGCCTGGCCAGAACGGCCCGGGAACCGCGCGATGATGTTGGACATCCGGATGGGGCCGAGCGGCGTCGAAGCCGTAAACGTATCGTCCCACACCTGGCAGCCGCGCTTAGCCAGTTCCGCGCGCAGGTATGCCTGCTGTTTGTGCATGGCGGGCGAACCGGGAGTGCGCGGGCCGAGCGCCACCACGCGGCGAGTGTATTCGAGCGCCGATTGGCCGCTGAAGTCGCCGCCCGCGGCTAACGCAGCCGTGGCCAGAAGAGTCAGGATCGTTTGTATGCCGTACATATGTAACCGAGAGTGAAATCGCGCCGCGGGTCGAGTCGGTCGAGCAGTGGGGCGAGGAGAGCGGGTGGCGTCAGAAACAGCGCCGCCAGAGGGAACAGGATTCCGGGGAAGAACTGCAAGCCGTTCAGGAGCCGCCGTGAGATCAGGCGGAAGTAGCCCCCGACAGGGCGGATTTCGCACCGCTCGAAGCCGGCTTGCTCAAGCAGCCAGGCGCATCCGAACCGGGTGTAGCGAAAGTAGTCGTGGGGCGCCTGGTGCACTTCCCATTCCTGCGGAACGACGAGCAGCAGCCGGCCGCCCGGTTCCAGGGTGCGCGCGATTTCACGCAGCACGCGGGCCGGCTCGCGCACGTGCTCGAGGGTGACGATGTTCAGACAGGCGTCGAAGACGCCTTCGTGAAAAGGAAGCGCGGACAGATCTCCGATCACGTCGAGTTCGCGATAATTCCAGTTTGCGTCCCCGATGCCCAGGTCGAATCCCACGTACTGCTGCCTGCAGAAGTGACTACGGTAGGCGCCTTCGCCTGCTCCCGCGTCCAACACGCGCGCGCTTGTGGAGAGCGCGGCAGCGAAGCTCCGCACCGCCTCCTCGGTTTCCTGCTCGAAATAGAAGAGGTACCGGCGCAGAAAGCCGGGCAGCACGCGCTGTATGCGGCGGTAGATCATGATTTCTTGCGCGCTTCCACCATTATGGTAGAGCCGGCGTGGCAGGCGGCTTCAAGCATCGCAAACGGCAGGCAGGCCGCGGTCAGGCCGCAGTACACAAGGTCCTTGAACAGCCGCCAGTTCGGGGTTTCCGGAACGCGGCGAATGCGGCGCGCCATGGGGTCGAGCGACGGCGCCAGGCTGGTTGCCATTCCCGCGGGGTTGTCGCGCAAGGAGAAGTACTTGGTCCGCACCACTTCGAAGCCGCATTGGTCGAGCAAGACTTCGAGCTCCCTGGGACGGAAGGTGAGCAGGTGGCGCGGGACATCCAAACCGATCCAGTTCTCACCGAGCAGCAGGAACTGCCAGCATTGCGCGTTGGGGACTTGCACGACGAGGCGCCCATCCGGCTTGAGCAGTTCGTGCGCCGATTGCAGGTAGGCTGCGGGTTCGTAAAGGTGCTCGAGCACATGGAACATGGTGACCACGGCGAAACTGCCCGGCGCGAAAGGTGCGCGGGAAAGGCTACAGCACACGGCCGGTACCCCATTGTTTGTCCACGCGACCGCGGCGGCTTGCAGACAGAAGTCCAACCCGAAGACTGGCAGGCCCTTCTCGGCCATGAGGCGCAAGAACAGCCCGCCCCCGCAACCGACATCCAGTATGGGGCCCTTCTCCCCACATCCGCTCAGAGCCTGTCCGACAAAGCGCGTGTGATCGCACAGCACGGTCCGGCGGTAACGCTCCACCCATTGTCCGGCGGCTTCCATCTCGGGAACGTACCAGTAGTTGTCCGGATAGTATTGCCGCAGTTCGGTGGGATCGGGCCATGGCTGGAGCCGGAGCAGGCGGCAGCGGCGGCATTCGACGATGGAAAAGACCTTCGTTGTACTGCGGTACAGACGGTCGGTAGCGGTGAACAGCGTCCGCGATTCGGCGTCGCCGCAGGCCGGGCAAACGCTCGCCTTCTCCGGCGCCGGCCCTTTGAGCGTGTTGTTCAACGCTTGACTCACTCGATCACCTCATTCGACGAAGGCCCGCACCGGCGGGCAGTTCTCCAATACCAGGCGTCGTACCTGGGCCGGAGCAAGCCGCCGGAACCGCTTGACCTGGCTGCGCTTGGCCAGGATCCTCGGCAGCAGGAGCAACGCCTGCCAGTCGCCCCGCACAAACGCGGCGGCCAGCCGCGCCTTGCCTGCTGCGCCAGTGAAGCGCGCCGCGTCGCCGCGTCCCGCCAGTGCGGCGCGAAGGCCGGCCAGCAACCGCACCGTGTAATAGAAACCGTTGAGCCAGAGCAGGCTCCACGGGAAAAGCTTGGCGGCCAATAGCACACGGTTGCGCTCGATCAATTCCATGCGGCGCGCCGATTCGATACCCAAGCTCGATCCGCGCCGGTGCCGGACCACGGCCGTGGGCTCGTACATGCACGTCCAGCCCGCAATCCTTCCTCGCAGGCCCAATTCGGCATCGTCGCCGTAAGCAAAGAAATCCTCGTCGAAGCCACCAATCTCGTCCAGCATCGCGCGGCGGTACATCGCAGCGCAACCGTCGGGCCACAGGACTTCTTCCCGGCGGTCGTAGCGGCCGTCGTCCGGCTCGCCGGTCCCGCGGCCGCGATTTTGCCCATCGGGGTATATCAGATGGCCCGCCTTGTCGATCCTTCCGGGATCGTCGTAAGAGAGAATCTTGGACGCCGCCATGCCTACCCGCGGGTGCTCATCAAAGCAGCCGCGCAGAGCCATGAGCCATTCCGGATCAGCCTCCGCGTCGTTGTTGAGCAGGGCGACGAAAGCACCGCGCGCCTCCGCGATTCCCTGATTGTTGGCGGCGCAGAAGCCAAGATTCACAGTATTGCGGATCAATCTCAACCGGAGACGCCCGGGGCGGATGAATACCTCCTCCACCATCTCCGCTGAGCCGTCCCGCGAACCGTTGTCTACCACAATGACTTCAAAGTGAACGCCGCGTTGGCGCTCCAGCGATTCCAGGCAGGATCTCAACAGATCCTTGCGATTCCAGTTGAGCACAACCACCGAAATGTCCGATGCGCTGTCGCTCACTGCCTGTAGTATTATAGCGTCAGGGAAGTACAGTACTAGCGATGGAATCGGCAGGCGAGCGACTGCGAAGGGTGCGGCTCGAACGGGGGTTGGATGTCCGTGCCATTGCAGGGGAGTTGCGCATCAGCGCGCGCTATCTGGAAGCTATTGAAAACGGGGATCTTAAGGCTCTGCCGGGCGGTTTCTTCTCAAAGAGTTTCTACCGCCAGTACGGTACCTACCTGGGCGTATGCGATCAGCAGTTCGAAGCCGCGGTAGATGCCCTTTTCATTAGCGAGGAGGCGGTGCCCCTGGGCGCGAACAGCCCCTTGGACAGCGCCCCCGGCATTGCGCCCATGCCTACCGCCTCGAAGCGAGGGCGGGCGCGCAAGCCATTGATTTCGCTGGCCGTGCTGCTGCTGGTGGTGGCTGCCTGCTCCGGGATGTTCGCTCTTTGGCAGCGGTTGCAGCAAACCAATCCCATCGAACAGGCTGTTCGCGCCACACCGGCGACGCCCGCGCCGAACGCGCCGCAGGTCGCGCCAACCGCACAGGCTCTGAACGCGCTTCCGGCATCCTCCACGCCTGAGCCGGCCACTCCGGTCTCCGCCGTGCCCAGCGGCGTGGTGCTCAACTTGTCGGCCACCGAACAGGTGTGGATTTCGGTGACTTCAGAGGGTAAAGTCCTTTTCAGCGGTGTGTTGGAACCGAGCCAGAGCAAGGCACTCGATACGGGCGATAACGCGCGGATACTCATCGGCAACGCCGGCGGCTTGGACGTGCAATGGAAAGGCCGTTCGCTCGGCCCGATTGGACCGCGCGGCCAGGTGCGGATCCTGGTGTTGAAGCCGGAAGGCTTTGAGATCCTGCCGCCAAAGAAGGACGCGCAGCCGAAGCTCTAGTTCGCCGCGGTTTTTTCCGCCTGCCGCAGCTTCCGCCGTTCCGCCACTTTGCGGAGTCGGCGTTCTCTTTCCAGGCGGAAGAGTTCCTGGCGGCGGCGGCGTTTTACGCGGATGTCAAGGGTCCGCCAGAACTTCCGGAAGTAATCGATGGCGGAAATGAAACTGAAAGCCACTACCGCCCACATGCAGAGCACGCCGGCCGTTCGCAGATTGTCCCAGCGAATGCCCAGGATGACCACAGAAACCGCCAGCACCTGCGAGATCATCTTCGTTTTGCCGAGATCGCTGGCCCTGATGGTATAGCCTTCCGCGGCGGCGATACTACGCAGGCCCGAAACCGCGAACTCGCGGCCGACGATCAGGATGACCATCCAGGCGGGAACGCGCTGCATTTCCACCAGCGACACCAGGGCGGCCGAGATGAGGAGTTTGTCCGCGATCGGATCGAGCAGTGTGCCCACGGTGGTCACCTGGCGCCACCGCCTGGCAAGGTATCCGTCCAGCAGATCCGTGACGGCGGCGGCCAGGAAGATGCCTAGGGCGAGCAAGTCGTTGCTCACGGCGAAAGTACCCAAATCCAAACTGCGCTTGTCGGCCACCAACACAGCCACCAGCAGGGGCACGAAGAAGATCCGCAGAATAGTAAGAAGATTCGGGAGATTCATCTGCTAGAACAAATATAAAACACCCGGGCCCTCGCGGGACCGCCTTGGACAACTTTGCGCAACCGGAAGAGCGCTACTGGCCGGGATCCTGCACATATTCGCGAAGCCGGCGGAGCAGGGACTCGGCCACCTCAGCCTCCACCAGGCAGCCGTCTTCGGTATAAACAAGCGAGGTCACCTTGGCCTGCCGGTGCAGCAGATCCACCGCTGCCATCGCGGCCATCGGAATCCGAAAACGTACAGAGCAGACCGGGTCCGCGGGAAGAATCTCATCGAGCGTGGCGAGCAATTGATCGCATCCTTCTCCGGACCGCGCGGAGATAGCTGCCGTGCGCGCCTGAAAATCGCTGCCGACGCCGTCTATCAGCCGCCGGCAGACTGATTCCCGGTCTTCGGCGGTCCCTCCCACGAGATCGAACTTGTTGAACGCCACCATGTGGGGTTTGGCGCTGGCGCCGATTTCAGACAGCACCTTCAGCACGTGGGCGGTCTCGCCGATGGCTTTGGGCGAGGAAGCATCCACCACGTGAAGCAGCAGCGTGGCTTCGGTGACTTCCTCCAGTGTCGCCCGGAACGCCTCCACCAGAGTCGTCGGCAGATTCCGTATGAATCCCACCGTGTCGCTCAGCAGCACGCGGCGATGGCTTGGCAGGGTGATGAGGCGCACGGTCGGGTCGAGCGTGGCGAACATCTTCGCGTCGGTCAACACTTCGGCGCCGGTCATCCGGTTGAACAAGGTGGACTTGCCAGCGTTGGTATAGCCGACCAGGGCGACCGTGGCCAGCGGCACCGATTGGCGCTGGCGCCGTTGCACGCCGCGCGAGGCGCGCACGCTCTCGAGGTCTTTCTCCACCTTGCGAATACGCCGGTGGATGCGGCGCCGGTCGGTCTCTAGCTGTGTTTCGCCCGGACCTCGGGTGCCAATACCGCCGCCGAGACGCGACATCATGATCCCGCGGCCTGCCAGGCGCGGAAGCAGGTAATTCAACTGCGCCAGTTCGACCTGCAATTGGCCTTCACGCGTTCGCGCACGCCGGGCGAAGATGTCCAGGATCAATTGCGTCCGGTCGATGACGCGGCAATCGAGTTCGCGTTCCAGGTTGCGCTGTTGCGTGGGTGTGAGTTCCCGGTCGAAGATAACCAGATCCGGATCGAGCGCCTTCACCTGGAGCGCAAGCTCCTCCACTTTGCCCGAACCGACCAGCGTGGCGGCTTCCGCATTGGGCCGCGACTGAAGAGTGGAGGAGAGGATTTCGGCGCCCGCGCTGGAGGCCAGCGACGCCAACTCCTCCATGGATTCCTCCGCTGTGTAAGCCGGACCGGATGGTTGCGCGGGCGGCCGCGCGGATGCGTGTGCGCGAACCTCCAGGCCCACAAGCAAGGCGCGTTCCCGGACTGCCGGCGGCAACGCGATAACCTAAACCTCCGTGCCGTGCCCGCCAGGAGGCAATGGCGTGCCGCTGGACGCAGCCATCGTCTGCGGTACAGGAGCGGCAACGTGCGCCGCGCGCGTCACCACCACGGTAGAGATGGCGTGCTTGAAAATCAGCTGCTCCTGATTGTTCGACTCCAGGATCACCGAGTACTTGTCAAAACTCTTGATTCGCCCCGAAAGTTTCACTCCGCTCATCAGGTAAATGGTGAGGAACGTCTTGTCTTTCCGCGCATTGTTTAGAAACGCTTCTTGTATGTTTTGCGCCAATTTGTCCATAACACGCCCTCTCCGCCCGCAACCGGGCCGTTTCAGCCAGCTTCACCCAACCAAAGCCCGCAAGTACCCCTTCTCTGAATCATATACGAAACGGCGAGAGGCGTAAACTCATTGTGCAAGCGGCCCGCATTCGCGCTGGGCTATAGTTCAAAGATGGATGATGCCGGCCGCATCGGCAGGCGGGTCGCCGCCGTGAGCATGGCCGCCAGCGGCACGCTCGCACTGGTCAAGATCGTCGTAGGTCTATTAGCCGGATCGACTTCGGTGGTGGCGGACGGCGTCGAATCGGCCAGCGACGTGCTCGCCAGCGGCATGGTGTTTCTCGGCCTGCTCGTGGCGTCCCGGCCGGCCGATGCCAAACACCCGTACGGGCACGGCCGGTTCGAGATCCTTACAGGCCTCGGCGTCGGCATGATCCTGACAGGCACCGGCACGGCGATCTGTGTGCGATCGCTCGAACTTGTGGGCAAGACGCACGCCGCCCCGCAAGGTTATGCTGTCTGGGCGCTGGTGCTCTCCATTGTCGTGAAATCCTTGCTGTCCTGGTTCAAGTTTCACTTCGGGAGGAAGATCAACAGCGCGGCCCTCATGGCCGATGCCTGGAACGACACTGTAGATATTCTGTCGGGCACCGTCGCCCTGTGCGCGCTGTCATTGACCCTGCACGATCCGGTGCGGTTCCTGGCCGCGGATCACTACGGCGGGTTCGCCGTCGGATTGCTGGTCATTCTCCTGGGGATACGGGTGGTGCGGGATACATCCTACGAATTGATGGACACCATGCCCGAGGACCGCCTGATGACCGAGATAAGGAGCGCGGCCATGGCCGTGCCCGGCGTGCTCGGCGTCGAGAAGTGCTACGCGCGCAAGACCGGCTTCAAGTACCACGTGGACATCCACCTGGAGGTGGACCCGCGCATGACCGTCTGGGCCTCGCACGAAATCGCGACGGAAGTGCGGTTCAAGATCCGGAAACAGTTGGACTGGGTTGCGGATGTGCTCGTGCACGTGGAGCCCCATCCGGAGCCTTCCGGCCGCGAGGAGGTTCAGACAGAATAATCCCGCCTACGGCCGGCTGCCGCCACGATACAATCGAGAGAGCTTCCCTCCATGGACAACCGGACTATAGCCGCGATGCTGTCCGAGACGGCGGACCTGATGGAGATCGCCGGCGAGGATGCTTTCCGCATTCGCAGTTATCGCAACGCCGCCAATGTGATTGAAGGCTATCCGGAGCAGATTGCGGACATCCTGCGCAACCCCGCGCGCAGCGTAACCGAGATCCCGGGCATCGGCAAGGGACTCGCGGCGGCCCTGGCCGAGATTGCCGCGCGCGGCAGTTTCGAGCGGCGCGACGAGATGCTGGCCAAATACCCGCCCACGGCCCTCGAGCTTCTGAAAATCCAGGGCATGGGACCCAAGAGCATTCGTGCCCTGTGGGAGCATTACCGCGTGAGCACCATCGACGATCTGGAACGCGTGGCGCGCGAGCAGAAGCTGCGCGAGTTACCGCGCATGGGTGCGAAACTCGAGGAGAAGGTCCTGCGCTCCATTGCCGCCTACCGCCAGAGCGCCGGACGTTTTCTGCTGGACTTTGCCGACCGCGCCGCCGCCGGGTTGATCGCGTACCTGAGCGAGGCGGGCGGCATCGAAAAGATCACCGTTGCGGGCAGCCTTCGCCGCCGCAAGGAAACCGTGGGCGACGTGGACATTTTAGCCACGGGTCCCGGGGCGCAGGCTGCCCTGGACCGTTTCGCGGTGTATCCGGACGTCAAGGAAGTGCTCGGCAAGGGCGAAAACAAGGCCAGCGCGAAAATCGGAACGGAAAATCTGCAAGTGGATCTGCGCGCGCTGCCCCATGAGAACTTCGGGGCCGCGCTGCAGTACTTCAGCGGGAGCAAGGATCACAACGTCGCATTGCGTAACCGCGCCATCCACATGGGCTTCAAGCTCAATGAGTATGGCCTCTTCCGCGCTTCGGATGAGGCCAGGGTCGCGGGCGAATCGGAGGAGGAAGTCTACTCCCAACTCGGGCTGGCCTGGATTCCGCCCGAACTGCGCGAAAACCAGGGCGAAATCGACGCCGCCGCCGAAGGCCGGCTGCCGCATCTTGTCGAACCCTCCGACATCCGCGGCGACTTGCACATGCACACCACCGAAAGCGACGGGCGCGCGACGATGCTGGAGATGGCAGAGGCGGCGCGCGCGCTCGGCCACCAGTACATCGCCATCACGGATCACTCCAAGGCCCTGGCGATGGCCAACGGCCTGGACGAGGCGCGTGTGGTAGCCTTCGCCAAACACGTGCGCGAAGTGAACCGCGACGGAGCAGGCATCCGCATTTTCAGCGGCATCGAGTGCGACATACGCAAGGACGGCTCAATGGACCTGGCCGGCGACGCGCTGGCCGAGCTCGATTTCGTCATCGGTAGCATCCACAGCTCGATGAACCTGGAGGCGGACGCCATGACCGACCGTCTGCTGAAGGCACTGGAATGCCCGTACTTGTGCGTCCTCGGCCATCCCACCGGTCGCGAGCTGCTGCACCGCGAAGCGTACTCGTACGACTTTGACCGCGTGGCGCG
Source organism: uncultured Solibacteraceae bacterium (assembly GCA_964384215.1). Classification (GTDB taxonomy): domain Bacteria; phylum Acidobacteriota; class Terriglobia; order Bryobacterales; family Bryobacteraceae; genus JAJFUV01. Next base: position 10,000 of record CAYLLB010000028.1, read on the forward strand.
TGAGGCGGTACGCCGCGGCGTGGCTTTCGAGATCAACTCGAGCCCCGCGCGGCTGGACCTGCACGCCGCGTTGATCCGCGCCGCCAGAGCGCACGGGGCGCGCTTCGTGGTCTCCACCGATGCGCATCACCCGAAGCACCTTGCCGGCATCCACTTCGGCGTGTCCATGGCGCGGCGCGGGTGGCTCACCGCCGGCGACATCTGGAACACGCGTCCCCTCAATGAGTTCCTGGGATTCTTGAAAAAGGAGCGGAGTTAAAGATGAAAGCGAAAATCCTGTCCAGCCGCGAGTGCCACGCAAACAAGGTTTTCTCCGTTCGCGATGAACAGGCGATCGAGCCCGGCGGCGTGAAGATTCATCGCTACATCGTGCATCATCGCGGCTCGGCGGTGATTCTGCCGCTCGACACGCGGGGCCGCATCCTGCTGGTCCGGCAGTACCGGCTGGCGGCGCGCCGCGAGATGTGGGAGTTGCCCGCGGGACGCGTCGACGAGGGGGAGACGCCGCTCCGGGCCGCGCGCCGGGAACTAATCGAGGAAACCGGCCTCCGCGCAAAAAGGTGGAAGAAACTGGTGGAGTTTTATCCCAGCCCCGGATTCCTCACCGAGAAGATGAACGTGTACCTTGCCTCCAGCCTGCGCATGGGCGACTCGAAGCCCATGGATGACGAGCGCATCGAATGCCACTGGTTCACCGTTGCCGAATTGGATAAGGCGATCCGTGCCGGCAAGATCCTGGACGGCAAGACCCTCATCGGTTACGCCGCCTGGCGCCGCTCGCAGCGTTAGAGCGATTTCCCTGGCCGCAAAAACTCATTCGCGCGGCATCCGGTCAGCGGCCGCCGGCAGCGCCGGAAATGGGGCGTGCGGCTCCAGTTGGTACCAGTGGGCGAGGCTCGAATAGTCGTTCTCGTAATTGTTGGCGTGCCCGTGCTCGATGGTCCAGCGAATGGACTTGTCAAAGCGGATTGGGTCGCGCAGGTACCAGCGGAACATCGACACCTTTCCGCGGTACTTCTCGCCACCCTTGTTTTCGCAAAGCAGGAACCCTGTGTACGGCCCAATGTACTCGGTATTCGGGCTGGCACCGCCTCCAAAGATCTCCTCGGTCCCCGTCCCGTGGTAGGAAGGAGGCCACTTTTCTCCGTCGATGAAGATCATGTCGTCGCCTTCCCCGTACCAGCCGCGGCCGATGTTGTCGATGTTCAGAAGCAGACCCGCCAACCGCCCTTTACCCACGGCTTCCAGGATTACGTAATTGTCTTTCCCATCGAGGTTCTTGGCCGGCCAGATCGTCTTGTTCTTATTCTTCGGCTCCACGTTCACCGGCGTCGGATTCTGGCGGCGCCATTGGGCGTGAAATCGGCCAACGTCCGGTGCGGGCGGGTGGTTGTAGGACTCGTAGTCGATGTGATACCAGAAGTTGTTTAATTTGGTGCCGGCCTGGTTTTCCAGCGTGATCTTCGCACGGCTGGCGAAAGGCATGGGGAAGTAAGCGTTGAAGCCGTGGCTGCTGCTGCCGGTGTCGCCAGGATTGACGGTAACGAAAGTGGTTTGGAGATTACGCGCCCACCCGTGAGGGGCGAGGAAGAAATCGCCCAGCGGCGTCTCGACCGAAGGGCTCGCTTCGCCGTCCCAATACATGCGGAGCACCAACTGCCGCAGTAAGGCCCCCTCCCGGAGCGTCGTGAAGTAAATGTGCTGGATGCACCCGGGACCGCTGATATCCGCCAAGACCTTTGTTTCTCCCGGTTCAAACTCGAACCAGTCTCGATTGTCGCCGGTACGGTCCCAACTTGAGATGCGCAGGGTCTTGTTGTTTCCGATGACGGTGATGGCGCGGGTGAACGGATCGAAGTTCGCGAACGGGTCAGCCGCGCTCGCGGGGAGCACGGCGGCAAGAGCCAGCAACGCAACTACGGGTTTCATGATGTAACCTCTCAATCACGAATTGCATCGCGGCCTCCCGAAAGCAAGTATTCGACCATGGCTCTGAGGGCCTGGCCGCGATGGCTGACTTCCTGTTTGCGCGCGCCGGGGATTTCGGCGAACGTGCAGTTGAAAGGGGGGTAGAAGAACAGTGGGTCATAGCCGAAGCCATCGCTGCCGCGCGGCGTTTCCAAGATGCGCCCTTCCACCACGCCGCGGAATGTCTTCAGCAGCTTGCCTCGTTCGGCGAGCGCCGCCACGCACACGAACCGCGCCGTGCGGTCCGCTACTCCCGCCAGCCGTTCGAGCAGCAGCCGGTTGTTCGCGTTATCGTCCGCGTGGGGGCCCGCGTAACGCGCCGAATGGACGCCAGGCGCCCCATTGAGCGCATCCACCATCAATCCGGAATCGTCTGCAAAGAGGAAGCCGGGCGCGTGCATGCTGTAGTAAACGGCCTTGCCGGCGGCGTTCTCTTCAAATGTCGCGCCGGTTTCCTCATACGCGGGGATCGCGTTGAACCCTTCCACCGGCTCGGCGGACCACGCGCCCGCGCTGAGCGCTTCAATGGCGAGGCGGAACTCGCGCAGCTTGCCTTGGTTGGTCGTGGCGCAGTAGAGCTTCATTTCAGTGTCACGAACGACTTCTGTACGTCCACCAATTGCGCGATGGACTTGCGCGCCAGGCCGAGCAGGCTGCCGAACTGGTCGTCATCAAAGGGCATGCGCTCGGCGGTGGCCTGCACTTCGACCATCCGCCCGGAGCCCGTCATGACTACGTTCATGTCGACGTCGGCGCGGGAGTCTTCGTCGTAGCAGAGGTCCGCCAGGGGGCTGCCGCCAACGATGCCCACGCTGATGGCCGCCACATAGTCGAGCAGAGGCAGCCGGGGAAGCGTTCCGTAGTCCACCACCTGTTTGAGCGCCAGGCCCAAGGCCACGAAGGCGCCGGTGATGGAAGCTGTGCGCGTGCCGCCGGCGGCCTGCAGAACATCGCAATCGACGATCACGGTCCGTTCGCCCAGCGCCGACCCGTCCACTACCGCGCGCAGGCTGCGCCCGATCAGCCGCTGGATTTCGTGCGTGCGTCCCGAGGGCTTGCCTTTGTTCACTTCCCGCGGGGTACGCGTCATGGTAGCGCGGGGCAGCATCGAATACTCGGCCGTTACCCACCCCTTGCCGCTGCCGCGCAGAAACGCCGGAACCGTCTCCTCGACGGTGGCCGCGCACAGTACCCGCGTCTGGCCCACTTCGATCAGGGCCGATCCTTCGGCGGTCATCAAGTAACCCGGAGTGATTCTCACCGGGCGAATCTCGTCCGGTTTTCGCTGGTCGATTCGCACCTTCACTTCGATTTCACCACCGCATAGAACAACAGGAGCAGCAACACCATGCCGGAGATCAGAAGAACGATGCACGGTATGCCGCTTGTCGCAGGTCCGGCTTTTTTCTTTTTCGGTTGTACAGGCTTGAACCTCGCCATGAATGGACTTCCTTCCCGCTTCTGTGAACGACGCCCCGCCTTCAGCGCCGCAGCCTGTTCAGCGCCGCGGCAGCCTCGTGGAAGAACGCCTCCAGGGCCGCCAGCGTTGCATCCGACAGGTCGCTGAGCGTGATGCTTACCACCGGACAGCCTCTTTCGGCCAGCGCGATTTGCGTGGCCAGATACTGCGCCCGGTGGTACGTCGCCTCATGGGGGCTCGCCGGTGCGCGCTCGTTTTTTTCCGCCAGCAGCACCGTCGAGAAGCAACGGCCCCTTCCAATGATCATCTCATGATAAGAGTGGTTCATCGCCGGGCCTTCGTAAATGTCCACCGGCATCTTGAGCCGCGCGCGGAACAACTCTTCGCCGGCGCGGTCGAGAATCTTGCGCAACGCGCGGCCCTGTTGTGAGTAACGCGTGTCGCCGAAGAAAGTGAGCTCGCCGTAATCCACCTTGCGTTCCGCTGCGAGCGAACCGAGCAAAGCGGCGTACACCTCGCTGGCCCGGCGGGAAGGTGCGGATTCGGCTCCCGGTATCCTGTGGTAGTGCAGTGTAATGCACATACGGAAGCGCGATTGGCACGGTGTCTCCGCCATCCGGCGCCATTCTCTGGTCTTTTCGATGCCGCCAGCTTTGATCGCCTCATGGTGCAGTTTCCCGGCGATGCTCTTGTAGAGTTCCACTCCGGGCTGAGTCACAAAATTCACACCGCGCAGGCATGCCATCCCGAAGACCGTGTAATGGACGAACTGCATGTAGGCCGACAGCGGCGCGCTCCCGGGCATGCTCAACACTGCGACCGGATATCCCGTGCGGCGCAACAGCGTGATCTTCTGCGCCTCCGGATGCGGGCTGCCGCGCTGCTGGACGGCAAGAAAGACCCGGTCCTGCAGCGGATCCTTGGGCGGCCGGTAGTTGGCCAGTTTGGGTTTCTCCCCGATGATGATCTTGATACCGGGATATCCAGCCTTGCCCAGGCTTTCTTCGAAATCCTGCTTTGTCCAGATGGCCGCGCCCTGCCAGGCCTTGGGAAGCAGCAGCGTCACCATTGCGCGCCCGGAAGCCGATTGCGTGTGGAGAAACGCTGCCAGCCGCCATGCTTTCAAAACGGACTCTTCGCTCAGGCAAGCCCCGGCGATCCACTCGCGCAGATCGACCCCGCAGAAAGCCAGGGGATAAAGGCTGCCTCGGGTGAGCGGTGCGCTGTGCCGTCCGGAAGTCGAACTCCCACCATCCATCTGGAGGCCCACCATGCGATAGCCGTGCGCGCGCGCGAATTGGTCGAGCAGCGACCCGCCCAAGGCCATCGCGAGGAAATTCGCCCGCGGCGCCACCTTGTAACGGCCGTAAAGCGCTTCCAGTCGCTCCAGGTTCACGACGGGCTCGTAGGATGTCATGCCCAGCGCCATGCCGACAACCAGCGAACTGCGCAGGATCTCCGGCATCCTCAGATGGGTGCGCGCCTGGATGTCTTCGAAGATGCCGCGCAGCTTGGAGGGATCCGTGGAATCCAAGACATAGCACCGTGGGGCACGCTTGAGAAGCCCGGCAGCCATGTACATAGACTTATCCTCGGCCGATCCGCCCATTCCGGCCCAAATCAGGAAGCGCAGCGGGGCGCGATGCGCTTCGCGGATGGCGTTGCGAGCTTCGTCGATTTCCCGCTCGATCATGGCGGGCCATTCGGCGTGGTGCTGGGCCTGCCAGGCAAGGCTGAAGACGCCGTAACCATTGCGCGCGACGCGGCCTTTCGAGTCGATCTCCATGCCCAGGCCAATCAGTGGATTCTTCTTGGGATCGAGAGAATCGAGTCCCTTTCGCCTCACTCGCGAATCCAGTACCTGCAGCCGGTTCAGGACGCTGTTGGTGAGAAAAGTCTGGTAAGGGGCTTCCGAGGACGGCTGGTCGTGGTACAGCGAAAGAAGCACCTACTCGTTTTAGCACAGCGGGGATAGTTTCGCGCCTGGCTGCTAAAATCTCATATATGGGCAGCTTGCCCGCCAACGGGCCGAGAGCGCAGGCCCGTTTCTTGGAGTTTTCGTTGCTGGGCCTCGTGGCCAGCGGCTATCTGGCCGTGGTGGGGTCCGGATTCCTCGACCTGCCGACGGTAGTCGTGGCCGGCGCCGCATTATTGCTGCGTGCGCTGCTGGTCGCCGGTCTTGTGCGCTTCCGTGTTTCCGGACGCGCCGTGACGGTGGCGACCGTCGCCTACATAGTCTTCTACCCCATCGATTATTTCTTTCTATCGCGCGAATTTCTGGGCGCCACCGTTCACCTGGTTTTCTTCGTGGCCGCGATGAAGGTCCTCACGGCCGCCGGCCACCGCGACTACTTTTGGGTGAAGGTGATCGCTCTGCTCGAACTGCTGGCGGCAAGCGTGCTTTCACCGAACCTCAACTTCTTCCTCTTTCTGGCGGCCTTCCTGATCTTCGCCGTGGCAACCCTTTCGAGCAGTGAAGTGCAGCGCTCGGCGGAATCCGCCGGACGCGTGGCGCGAAGCGGCCAGCAAGCCCTTGCCTGGCGCCTGGCCGGAGTTTCGCTGGTCATCTCGATGGGCGCCCTGGCGCTCACCGCCGGCATGTTCTTCTTGCTGCCGCGCACTGCACGGGCCGCATTCCGTCACCTGGTGCCGGACCGCTATCGCGTGCCGGGCTTTTCCAACCAGATCGTGCTGGGCGAAGCCGCGCAGTTCCCAAGTGCCCGCACTCCCATCATGCACGTGCGGTTCTTCACACCCGGCCGTTACGACGGGCTCAAGTGGCGCGGCGAAGCGTTGCGCGAGTTCGACGGTAAGCGCTGGTACAATCCGCCTGGCGGCGACAGCGTGTTGCGGATGTCCCCTTCGCCGCTGCAACTGGTCAGCGACGACCAGCGACGTGTGCGCGGGCGACGGGCCTCCTATGAGGTGCACTTGCGGGCAACCGGTTCGGACGTCTTGTTTTTCGCTGGCGTTCCGGAATTTCTGGAAGTGCACCTGCCAATGGTCATCCGCACGGCTTCCGGCGGCTATCGCAGCGCCGAAGGCACATCGGAGGGGTTGCGTTACGGCGTGTACGGCTACCTGGACGCCGGCGTGCCGAGCGATGGGTCGCCGCTCCCGGCCGGGGAACGCCAGCTTCACATCAAACTGCCGCAGCCCGATGCGCGCGTCATCGCGTTGACCCGGCGCATCACGGCCGGAGCGAGCACCGACAGGTCCCGAGCCCAGGCAATTGAAGATTACCTGCACGCCAACTACACATACACCACCGAGATCGAAGACGCCCCGTCCGCCGATCCCATCGCACATTTCCTAATCGAAAGCCGCCGTGGCCACTGCGAGTATTTCGCCAGCGCCATGGCCGTCATGTTGCGTTACCTGGGCATTCCGGCAAGGGTCGCCACCGGTTTTCAGAGCGGAGTATACAATCCGGTAAGCGGCTGGTACCTGATCCGCGCCTCGGACGCTCACAGTTGGGTGGAAGCTTGGCTGGAAGGACGCGGCTGGACTACTTTCGACCCGACGCCTCCCGATCCCTCCGCGCGGACGAACTCGCTGTGGGCCCGCACGCTGCTCTATCTGGATGCAGCCGAGACCTTCTGGCAGGACTGGGTGCTGAGCTACGATCTTGACCGCCAGCTTGTGCTAGCCACGCGAATGGAAGAATCCGGCCGCCTGGTCGGATCCGGCTGGCCCACCCGCGCCGGCGCCCGCCTGCGCGCCTGGAGTGAAGCGGCTGTATCGTTGGGCCGGCGCTTCGGCCTGTTTGTACTCGCCGCTGCGGCGCTGGCGATCTTGCTTTACCGGGCAGGACCGGGCCTCTGGCGGCGTCTCAGAACCGAATGGCGCATCCGGAACCTGGACCGGGGCACGGCGCAGGCCTCGGACGCGACGCTGCTCTACCAACGCATGCTGCGCGTCCTGGACCGCCGCGGCATCGAGAAACCGGCGTCGGCGACGCCCACGGAATTCGCCCGCATGGTTGGTGGCAAGGAGCTATCGGAAGTGGTTGCGCGCATCACCGATGCGTATCACGACCTGCGTTTCGGCGGCCGGCCCGAGGCTGCACCGCGCCTGATTGCATTGCTCGATCAACTTGAACGCACACGTTGAAGAATGTAGTCTTGACGCCGTGCGGTTCCGGGCTTTAAATATAGTCAGCGACGCACTCGCACGAAGGGAGACGAGCCATGGATGAGGCTTCCGTAGAGCGTCTGAACCTGGGTGGCGAACAGCTGGCGATATTGGCCGAGCTGCTGGAATCCGAACGTACACGACTGCTGGTGGAAATCCGCCATACGGATCACAGAAGCTATCGTGACCAACTGCGCTCCAGACTCAATGTCGTGGAGCAGTTGCTGGACCGGGTCTTTAGAAGTCGTTCGGAATCGACCGAAGCTGCTGCATAGTGAACACGGGACCGTCCGTGCAGACGTAGACGTGGCCCGCGTTGCAGCGGCCGCACTTGCCGACGCCGCACTTCATGCGGTTCTCAAGACTCGTGTAGATGTCTTCGTCGCGCAGGCCAATCCGATCAAGCACCGGCATTGTGTACTTGATCATGATCGGCGGGCCGATCACCAGGGCCACGGAGTTGGCGGCCGAAATCTGCGATCGCTCCACAATGTGCGGGATGAGTCCCACCTCGCCCTTCCAGTCCGGAGTTTCGCCACCTGGGTCGACCGTGCGGATTACCCGCACGCGCGCGTGCCTGCTCCACTCGTCGAGTTCGCTGGCGAAGGTGAGGTCCGCCACCTTGCGCGCGCCGTAGACGATAGTCACGTTGCCGTATTTCTCGCGGTTCTCGAGCACGTACCAGACAGCGCAGCGTATGGGTGGCATGGCGATGCCCCCGCCGATGAAGATGAGATTCTTGCCTTCCCATGCCTCCACCGGATAACCGTTGCCGTACGGGCCGCGGAAGCCGATGGTGTCGCCGCGTTCCAAACGCCATAGCGCTTCGGTTACGCGGCCCGTGCGCCGGAAGCAGAACTCGATGTAATCCTTCCAATTCGAGCTCGAGCAGATGTTGAACGTGGACTCGCCGGCGCCGAATACGGAGAAGATACCAAACTGGCCGACGCGGAACGAAAACGCGCGCGCTCGCGCCGGATCGCGAAAGCGCACGCGCACGCTCTTGACGTCCGGCGTCTGCCGCTGTACTTGGATGATCTCCATCAGGTCCGGCTTATAGAGGTTGTTACACATGTTGCTGCCTCACCCGCGCGTCGATCTTCTCAAGCAGGCGCAGGACTCCCAGGCCCGCCGGGCAGTTGCGCGCGCAGTTTCCACAGCCGGTGCACAGCAGGGCGCCGAAGCGCTCCGGATAGATCGAGAACTTGTGGTAGATCCGTTGCCGCTGGCGCTGGGACTGAGTCGCCCGCGGGTTGTGTCCCGAGGCGTGCTGCGTGAACATTTGGAACTGGCAACTATCCCAGTTCCGCACACGTTCGCCGCCCGCCGCGTTGCCTTCGTCCACCATGTCGAAACAGTGACAGACCGGACAGGTGTAGGTGCAAACGCCGCAACCCAGACACCCGACCGATTCCTCGCCCCACAGCGGATTATCGAAGCCGTTTGCCAGGAACTGCCGGATGGCGCCGGCATCGAACTTGCGCGGGGGACCTTCGAGCGCAGGCGCCTCGCGCGTGCCCGGCTCGGTGCGGCCTTCAAACAGCTTCCGGCCCTTGTCTGTCAGCACGCGCACTTCGAACTCAGAATCGCCCAAATCGACGAGCAGCGCATCGGCGCCCGCTTCCGACGATGGCCCGAGCCCCACGGAGGTGCAGAAGCAGGCTTCGTCGTGGGAGTTGCAGGCGAGGGCAATCACCGTGGTGCGTTGGCGCGCCTCGTCGAAACCAGCGTCCTTGCGGTCGCAATTGAAGATGTGATCGAGAACGGGCAGCGACGCCGCATCGCATGGCCGCGCGGCCACGATGATCTGTTCGCGCGTGTCGTCGGCTGAGTCGACCAACTCCACTTGCTTCCCGTTGAGCCGGTAGCGGAACAGCGCCTGATGGCGCGGGAAGAGGAATTGCTTGATCGAATTCGCGGGACGCTCGCGCGATTCGAGTATGGCCTCGCCGCTCGACTTCAAGCGCTGATACAGGACCCGGCCGCTGACTTCGACCGGAGCCGCCACCAATTTGCCCGACGCCAGCCAGCCATCGATCAGCGTGCGGAGTCCGGATTCGTGGATAATCGCGCTCATCGGATGAAGGTCTCCTTGTCGGTTGCCTTCCACGATCCGAATACCGGTTCGGCGTCCGGGTCCATTCCAGGCTGGTAGCCGAAGCTTTCTTCGGTCTGTTCGGCCAGCGCGCGGTTCAGCAAGGCGAGTGGAATCCCCGCCGGGCATGCCCGCGTGCATTCTCCGCATTCCACGCAGCGCGCTGCCAGGTGGAAAGCCCGCGCGATGTGCCAGGCGAAATTTCCCGTGAGCGACGCCGAAGTCAGGATCTCCTGCGGGCGGTTCTTATCCGCGATGCAGCGTTCGCAATAGCACAGCGGGCATACCTGGCGGCAGGCGTAGCACTTCACGCAGCGCGCGAACTCACCCTTCCAGAAATCCCAACGTTCGGCCGGGGTCTTGGCCATCAGATCTTCGAGCGTGACGGGCCCCGTGCCTGCCTTCGGCTCAGCGTCGCTGGGCGTTCCAATTACTTCGTCGGCAAATCGCGGCGTGCGCACCTTGCAGCCCGCGCATTTCGGTGCGCCTACACCGTCGCAGGCCATGCCGATGACGTGGAGCGAGGCCCGGTCCACCTGGGATTCCTTGGTGAGCACCACGAGCGCCTTCTCATCGCAACCCTTCACGATCACGGCCGCGTTGCCCAGCGCTTTCACTTCCTTGCGCTTGAGATACGCCGTAAGGTTCGGCAGGCAGTGAGGCCCCCACGTGAGCTGATCGACATCCTCGCTCTTCCTGATGAACAGCGGGCGCGCGGGCTTGCCGGGGAGGGAGTCGCCGTAGCCGATGATCACCTGCACGGAACCCTCGTCCAGCAGACGGCGGCAGGTTTCTCGCAATTGTTCAATCATCCAGCCACCTCGTGCAGTTCGCGGTACGCCTTGTAAGGACCCAGCGCCCGGGTCTTCTCGGTGATATCGGTGATCACCTTCTGCCACTTCTTTCCTTCGGCGGCGGAGATCCAGGTAAAATTGATGCGGTCCATCTCGATGCCGAGCGTGTCCAGCAAGCGGCGGAACAGAATCCAGCGCCGCCGGGCGTGGTAGTTGCCCGCCGTGTAGTGGCAGTCGGCCGGATGGCAGCCTGAGATCAGCACCGAGTCGGCGCCCATCTCGAAGGCCTTCACAATGAGATTGAAATCGATCCGTCCCGTGCACGGCAGCCGGATGATGCGCACGTTCGACGGATACTCCAGCCGGTTGGTCCCCGCCAGGTCCGCGCCCAGGTAGGTACACCAGTTGCAGACGTAGGCGACGATCTTCGGCTCGAAAGGTTCGCTCATACGAGCGCCTCCACTTCGGCGTAAACCTGCTGCTCGCTGAAGCCGGACAAGTCCACGCTCTTTGACGGGCAGACAGCCACGCATGTGCCGCAGCCCATGCATAGGCCCGGATTGACGCGGGCGGTGCGCTTCAGCAGCGCGCCGTTGCGCGAGCGCACCTCGGCTTTGTCGATGGCGTGGTAGGGGCACGTGCGAACACATGTAAAGCAGGCCGCGCAGACCTTCTCGTCCACGCGCGCAATCTCGGGCGACCGGGTCATCTCCTTGTGCCCGAACATGACCAGCACCTTGCTCGCCGCAGCCGAGGCTTGCGCTACCGATTCCGGAATGTCCTTGGGCCCCTGGCAGGCGCCGCAGATGAATACTCCGGCCGCTGCCGTCTCCACCGGTCTCAGCTTGGGATGCGATTCGAGCAGAAAACCGTACTCGTCGTAGCCCACGTTCATCTTGCGGGCTAATTCCTTTGCGCCCTGCGCCGGCAGAATTGCCGCCGCGAGCACTACAAGGTCCGCTTCGATCGAAACCGGCACACCGGCCAAGGTGTCCGCGCCGCGCACGATCAGCTTGCCGTTCTCTTCGGTGATCTTCGAAACCCGGCCGCGGTAATAGCGCGCCCCGTCCTGCTCGATGGCGCGGCGCACGAACTCCTCGTAGTTCTTGCCGCCCGCCCGGATGTCCATGTAGAAGACGTGCGCCTGGCCGTCGGGCACCTTGTGCTTGTACAGCATGGCGTGCTTGGCCGTGTACATGCAGCAGATCTTCGAGCAGTAGGGCAGTCCCTTGGCGTCGTCGCGTGAGCCCACGCAGCTGAGGAAGACCACGTTCTTCGGTTCGCGCCCGTCCGAGGGCCGCAGAAGGCGCCCGCTGGTGGGGCCCGAAGCGGAAATCAGCCGTTCGAATTGCAGCGAATCGATCACGTCCTTGTATTCGCCATAGCCGTATTCGCCATAGCCCGACATACGGCCGTTATCCTGCTGCCTGCCGATGCTGTACAGCTTGTAGCCGGTGGCGATCACGATGGCGCCCACCTGCTCGGTGACCAGCTTGTCTTCGTCGTTGAAGTTGATGGCGCCGGCCTGGCACTTCTTCTCGCACAGCCCGCAACCTTTGCCCTTCTTCAGGCGCGTGCAGTTGTTGCGGTCGATCACCGGCCGCGCCGGGACCGCTTGGGGGAAGGGAATGTAAATGGCGCTGCGGTTTCCCAGCCCGTAGTCGAACTCGCTGGGATTCTTTTTCATGGGGCAGTTGTTCCAGCAATCGCCGCAGCCGGTGCACTTGCTGATGTCGACGTAGCGCGCCTTCCGGCGCACAGTGACCGAGAAATTCCCTACGAAGCCGTTGACTTCCTCCACCTCGGAATAGGTGTACAGGCGGATGCGCGGATGCTGGCCGACTTCCACCATGCGCGGCGTCAGAATGCACTGGGAGCAGTCCAGCGTGGGAAAGGTCTCCGACAGGCCGGCCATCTTGCCGCCGATTGAAGGTTCACGCTCAACGAGCACAACCTCGTAGCCGGCTTCGGCGACGTCGAGCGCGGCCTGGATGCCCGCCACGCCGCCGCCCACAACCAGCACGCGCTTGGTGACCGGAACGCGGATCGGTTCGAGCGGCTCGTTCCAATTGACCTTCGCCGCGGCAATGCGGATCAGGTCGATGGCTTTTGCCGTGGCCGCGGCCCGGTCGTGGTGCACCCACGAGCACTGCTCGCGGATGTTCGCCATTTCCACTTTGTAAGGATTAACGCCGGCCGCCTCCGCCGTCTTGCGGAAAGTCCGCAGGTGCATGTGCGGGGAGCAGGAGGCCACGATCACGGCGTCCAGTTTCTCGCTCGCGATCTTCTCGCGCAGCAGCGCCTGGCCGGGGTCCGAGCACATGTACTTGGTGTGAACCGAGCAATGCACGCCGGGCAGTTTCGCGACCTCCGCCGCCACGCGCTCAACATCCACGTTGCGCGCGATGTTCTCACCGCACCAACACGTAAAGACGCCGATTCGCGACATGATCCGTCAGCCTCTGTAAACGAAATGCCGGTCCACGCCCAACTCGTGGTCCGACAGCCCCAACGCCTTGCCGACCAGATCTGACAGGTAATAGATCATCATGTCGTGCTTCACCGAGTAGCGGCGTATGATGTCCTCCTGCTTCATGTCCAGGTTCACATGGCACATGGGGCAGGCCACCACCACGCAGTTGGCTCCGTGCGCGACGGCGTTCTTCAGGATCTTGTGCGACAACTCGAGCACCGTGTCCTCGTTGGCCATGGTGAGACCCGCGCCGCAGCACTCGGTTTTGTAATTCCAATCCACGGTGGAAGCGCCTAGCGCTTCGACCAACGTCTCCATCGAGCTGGGGCGCTCGCAGTCGTCGAACCGCAGCGCTTCGGGCGGCCGCGTCAGCAGGCAGCCGTAGTAGCAGGCGGCCTTGATCCCCTCCAGCGGCTTCTTGACCAGGCTCTTGAGCCTTTCCGTACCGATCCTCTGGAACACTTGGATCAGGTTGAGCACGTCGGTGGTCCCCTCGATGGGGAGTTCGATCACCTGGCTCAGTTTCTGGCGCGCGTCGGCGTCGCCACGCACGATTTGCTCCGTCTTAATCAATTCCATCGAGCACATCGGGCAGGGCGCCAACAGTTCCTTGTAACCGTCGCGCTCGGCCAGGGCCAAGTTGCGGGCAGGCAGCGCCTGAGAGAGTTGGTGGTTGATGCAGTGGGCCGCCGTGGCCCCGCAGCAGATCCAGTCGTTCAGCTCGCGAAGCCGGACGTCGAGCAGATCGAGACACGCGCGCACAGACTGTTCGTAGTCACTCGAAGAACCGTGCAATGCGCAGCCGGGATAGTATCCGAACTCCATTAGTCACCCAAGCACCGTCCGAAAATCCTCGACACCACCTCGCGGTCATTCACCTTGGCGCCGTTGAGCTTCAGTTTGCCGCGCGCCCGCATGCGGGGCGCCAGCATTGCATCCTTGAACAGGAACGGTATGGCGAGATCTTCAAGGAACGCGGAGGTCTTGAAAGCACCCACCAGTTCGAGTTCGTTGAGACGGCCGTTGCGGCGTATGTTGGCGAGGAAAGCCTTCTGGAATAAGACGGTGCGGTGTTGCGATTCCGAATTCTCCGCCCGCTCAACGGAACGCTGCCGCAGCATATCCATAACTCCGGCGCAGTCGACCAGTTTGGGGCACCGCGTCGTGCAGGTTTGGCAGGACACGCACTCCCAGATGGCGCCGGAGGCGGCGGCTCTGTCGATCTGTCCGAGCTGCACCAACCGCACGATCTGGTTCGGCATCAGGTCCATGCGGTCGGCCACCGGGCATCCGGCGGTGCACTTGCCGCACTGGTAACAATCCTCGACGTTCAAGTTGTGATTGCCGGCCTGTGGGAGGGCGGCGGGCATCTCCAAAGTCGCCGTGCTCATGCTGACACCTCCTTCGCGCGAGTAAGGTCCCGGTTGCGCAGCCGCCTTTTCAGCGACCGGCACTCCTCGGGAATCGCCTTGCGGACCGAGCAGGTGTCACCGTGCATGTAGCACTGCAAACAGATCTCCTCGGATCGGCTGCTGTTGCGGATGAGCGCTGCGGACAGCTTCTCGAGCACGCGCACCGTTTTAGCCAGGTCATCCGGCGAGAAACTCTCGAACGTGCGCGCCAGCATGTCTGTTTTGCGGCTTTCGTACCGGTGCAGAACATCGCGGCCGAATGGTGTGAGAATCAGTTGGGTCAGGCGGCGGTCCGATTTACCTTCGGCACGCTCGATGAGGCTGCGGCGAACCAACCGGTCCACCAACTTGCACGCCGCCGCGCTGCTTACGTCCAGCAGTCCCGCCAGTTCACCCAAAGTCTGCGAACCATACTGGTCGATCAGTTTGAGCGCGGTTAACTGTACTCGCGTGAGCCGGCTCTCGCCGGCTTCGGGGAGGATCTCATCCTCCACCACGCTATTCACCGCTTTGGAGAAGACCCGAGTGCTTCCCACAACGGCTTCAATCAGTTGGACGGTTGACGGTTGGGTCATGACCTTTGCCGGCTGTCCTTTCCTTTATTCGTCCGGCCTCCGGCTCCGGGTACCGCCCTTCCGGAGGTCTGCTTCTGAAACCTAATATCGAGAAGGTTTTCACGATCTAGAAGCGACCATACCTCGCCCTGTTTTACCAACCAAGGGGGAATGTCGACTGCTAGGCCATGTTTCTCGCTACTCTTAGAATCTCACATTTCCCATAGCGTGTCTAGATAAGGAAGGAATTCTCTATCAAGAAGGTGCCTCGCCGTTTTGTCCACTTTGTGGCTCATCGCCGCTCAGGGAGCGCAGCCTCCCGGTGCACACTTTGGGCGCTTACATGTACTGGATCGCGGTTTCTTTCATGTATTTCGACTCCAGCAATCCCGCGATGCGCTTGACGATGTTGCGGCGCAGATCCATCTCGACTGGCGCGCCAGGGTCCTGATGCGCCTGGTTGACCCTCGTACCTACAACAAAAGTAATGACATCGCTGTTGATCAGGTACCCCAACAGCTCCGTGGCGGCGTTCCGCCTCAGGCCTTCGGGCGGCGTTCCGGCTTCCAGCAGACTGGCAACCCGACCCAGGGTGATGGTTCCTTCCGTCACCAGATTGACTCCATCCATGGTGGCTGCGGGAGGAACTTCCGGGTCGAGTTGCTCGAGGCGGACAGCCAGCGGACGGCAAAGCACGCGGGAGACGATATTGGCGGTCGTGCCGCCGCAAATGGCGATAGTGCCCCTGAAGCCGGAAATCATGCGGCCCAACTCGTGGTCGCGGGCGGGGAAGAATGGAGGTCCGGTCACCACCAGCATCGAGCGCGGTTCGCGGATATGCAGCACGCCGCAGGTGATGTCGTCTTTGGCGTGGCCGCAGTCGAACGCAAGCGCTTTGGCGCCTATCTCGCGCGCCAGTTGCCGGGAAGTCATGGCCGGATCACATGCGAGCAGGCGCTCCGCGAATTCGCCGGCGTGCTCAACGGTCCAGCCCAGGGGGGTTCGCGGCGCCCCCATGCCGGCTTGAGTTACACCGTCGGAGAAGAATACAATGCGGTCGCCGGGAAGCGCGTCGATTTCCGAGTACTGGAGCGTGCGGTGTTGCCATTTGCGCAGCGCGATGGGGCGCTTCGGGGGCGGCACCGCGCGCCCGTTGCGAAGCAACAGGAACGGCGGGTTGTCGTACTCAATGATGCGCGTCTCGCCGGAGCTTTCCACGTCGGCGATGGTGAAAGTGGAGTAGCTGATCTTGCGCACGCTGCAGATGGGCAGCGTGTCCATGATGGTCTCGGCCGAGCGCATGATGTCCGTGTAGCCGGAGACGTATTTCATGGCCATCGTGGCGGTGAGCGTGGCCAGCACGTTAGCCTTGATCCCGCTGCCCAGCCCGTCGCTCAGGACCGCCAGCGTGCGGTCCTCTTCCTTCAGCTTCTGGCACAGGAACACATCGCCGGGCGTGAGCTGCCCGCGCTTGGGAGTTTGCCAGCTATCGACATCGACGAAGGAGCGGCGCACGGCTAATCTCCGCGATGCGGCTGCTCGAGGTCGTCCGGCGAGAAAGACTCTACGATCTCGTTCAACGTCATCTCGCTCTCAGCCGCGTTCTCGCCGAGCAAGTAGGCGATCTGCTGCACCGTGGTCAACTGCTTCTGAATGACCTCGCGCGCCCGCCGTATGATTTGTTCCTTTTCGAGCGTCGGGCGCGTCGCATCACGAACGATTCCGCCCACCAGCGAGCCCGGCTCAATGGCGAACACGGTAGCGCTGAACACCCTTCCGCCGTAGCGCAACTGCCGGTCGAGGATTTCCTGCCCGTTTGAAAGTACCTGCCGGAACAGGTTGTGGAAAGGCACGACTTCGGCCAGCCCGGCACCGGCCGGGTCGGAGCCATCCCGAACGAAGAAAGCGTTGAAGCTCGGGTTGGACTCGACAATGCGGAGCTGATCGTCGACGATGACGACGCCCGACGGCATCCGCTGCATCAGTACGTTCGTCTTCTTCTGGGCCAGCTTGCGCATATAGCCGACGCACATCTGCCGTTCGGCGCGGCCGACGGCGAGCGCCTGGGCGAACTGGCGGCAGGAGTCATAGCCGCAACCGCCGCAGTTGAGTTCATCTTCCAGCGAGGTTTTCCCAATCGAACGCAGCGCCTCCCGCAACTGCGCGTCCGTGCACGCGAATTCGGGCAAACCGACCGGCTTATAGGTCGCGCTGATGTCGATGCTGGGGAGGCGTGGCGGCGCGCCATCGGCCGGCGCCGCCGTCTCCACCACTTGGGTGCGCTTGGCGACGGCGGCGCCCGAACGAGTCCTGGGACCGTTTACGCAGCCGCCCTCGCAGGCAAGCAGTTCGAGAAGAAGCGGCGCGCTGCCGCGGCAGTTCTCCAGACCTTCCATCGCGCGCTGCACGCTGGAAAAGCCGGAAAACGACATGAAGCCCGCCGGCGTGTCTCCGAGCAAAGCGCGCACGCCCTCGAGCATGCCGCCTTCCACCGGGTAGAGCGCGCCTTCCCGGGCCGCTTCGGGAGTGAACCGGTCGTCTTCAGATTCCTGGATGTCAGCCGGCGAGATTTTGCGATCGTCCAGCCACTGGCGCAGCTCAACGAACGTGAGCGCGGCGTCAAGGAGTTCCGGGTGCAGATCCGCTTCGCGTTTCTTGGCGATGCAGGGCCCGATGAAGACCACATGTGCCCGCTCGCCGTTTTGCTGCTTGAGCATACGCGCATGGGAAAGCACGGGACTGAGCAGCGGCACGATCTGGTCTGTGAGATGCGGTTGATACTTCTGGATGTACTCCACTGCCACGGGACAAGCCGACGAAATGCGCACCCCGTTCTTCCTGTTGCGCAGGTCTTCGGCCAGGTGCGCCGAAACCTCCTGCGCGCCGAGCGCCGTCTCCGACACTGCCGTGAAGCCCAGCCGCTTCAGGGCGGCGATGATCTGCGCGGGCCGCAAGTCCGCGAACTCGCTGATGTAGGAAGGCGCCAGCGAGACCACGACCGGTTCGCCCGAGGCCAACAGTCGCTCCACCACGCCGCGATCGCTCCGAACCTTCTTGGCGCTGTGCGGACAAGCGGCCACACAGTGGCCGCAACAGACGCACAATTCCGGAATCACGCTGGCATAGCCCGAAGCCACCTTGATGGCCTTGACCGAGCATTCGCGGATGCAGCGGTAACAGTCCTGGCATTCGGTGCGTTCCGTGTAGACGGGGCCCTGTTCGGTCATGGATTCCCTCCGGTTGGCAGCTCATGGCAAAGCAGCTCCAGGATTGAGTCTGGTGTTACGCCATGATGCTCGCGGCCATCGATCGTGATGTTCGGACCGGAACCGCACTGTTCCCGGCACAGCGTGCCCGTAAGGCTCACGACCGCGCCGGGGCAGTTCCTCGCCACATAGTCGCGCACGATGCGGAGATTCTCCGCGTTTCCGCGCGCGAAGCAGGAACTGCCCATGCAGATGTCGATGCGAACCATAACCGTCAGGCGAGGCCGTCTCCGTCTAGAAAGCGAACTGCGGCTGCGGCCGGTAGTCCAACTTGCGGCGGTTGCCCGGGCCGTCGGCCGGCCGCCGGCCGATGGATTGCACGCGTCCGCGCAGACACTGGCTGCAATCGGTCGGCTCCTCGGTAACGCACGCTTTGCTCGGATAGATTTCATAGAGCGGCCGGCAACTCACCGGCGTCAGGTTAGGCATCACGACATTGGCGCCGCGCTGCAGCCCAAGTTCGCGGCCATTGGTGGCGTTGATCGTTGCCAAAGCCGTGGTGCTCGGGATGTTCGTGTCCGGGCAGGCCAAACGCGCGAGTGCGATAACTTTGTAGGACATGTCTTCCGTGGCCGGTACCTGTTCGTCCGGTGGCAGGGTGAGTGCCAGGCTTCCGTTGCCGAGCGGCGTAGCCGGGTGAGGAATATAAGGTCCAACGCCGATCATATCGAGATCCAGCTCGCGGAACAACGCGATGTCGCGCGCCAGGCTGGCGTAACTCTGCCCCGGAATGCCGATCATGACCCCGCTACCCACCTCGTAGCCCATTTGCCTGAGCTTGCGAAGCAGCGCGAGCCGCGTAGGATGGCCCGGTACGGTGGGGTGAATCTTCTGGTAGAGTTCCTGGTCGGAAGTCTCGAACCGCAACAGATAGCGGTCGGCGCCGGCCTCGCGCCACTCCGCCAGGTCCCACTCGTTGCGCTCGCCCATGCTGAGGGTGACGGCCAGGTTGGTCTCCTGCTTGATGCGGCGGATGATGTTGGCGAACCAGGCCGGCGCGATGCCGTAGTCCTCGCCGCCTTGCAGGACCACGGTGCCGTAGCCGAGCATGGCCGCGCGCTTGGCGCAATCCATGATTTCGGCGCGGGACAGCCGGTAGCGTTTGAGGGCCAAGTTCTCGGCACGAACGCCGCAGTAGGTGCAGCTCCGCACGCAGAAGTTCGTGACTTCAATCAGCCCTCGGAAATGAACGACGTCGCC
Organism: uncultured Solibacteraceae bacterium; assembly: GCA_964384215.1. Taxonomy (GTDB): domain Bacteria; phylum Acidobacteriota; class Terriglobia; order Bryobacterales; family Bryobacteraceae; genus JAJFUV01. The sequence continues at coordinate 29,316 of CAYLLB010000028.1, forward strand.
AACGTACTGGCGGCGTATGGAATCGGCGCGGGCGTAGAGGCGGTCAAGCCTCGCCGGGTCGGTTTCCTTTAACCAGTTCGTGATTTCGTCAGTATGCATAATTCCTCTCCAACGATGATGTCTTTGACTCCGATGCGGGCCGCGACTGCTCGCGCGTCCGCCTCTTGCGAACTACTTCAAGCGCCGCCGGGAACGGTTCCAGCGCGCGTTCCAGAATCCCCAGGCAGAAAGCGATCGCCAGCCCGTAGTTGGTGATGGCGACGCCGGCCGCCTGCGACCGCGCGATCCGGGCGGTCACTTCGCGGCGGTTCAACATGCAGGCGCCGCAATGTACAATCAGCCGGAAACTACTCAAGTCCTCGGGAAAATCATGTCCCTGGGTATGCACGAATTCGACGCGCGTGCCGTTGTATTCCCTGATCCAGCGCGGAATCTTCACTCGCCCGATGTCTTCACCGATCGGGTGGTGCGTGCACGCTTCCGCGATCAGAACGCGATCTCCATCGCGCAGATCGCCGATCGCGGCGGCTCCCAAAGCCTGCGCGGCCAGGTCGCCTTTCAATCTCGAGAAAAGAATCGAGAAGCTTGTAAGGGGCACGCCGGCCGGCACCTCGGCCGCGACTTTCGAAAACGCCTGCGAATCGGTGACGACCAGACGGGGCGCCCGGCGCAGATTGGCCAGCGCGGAGGCTAGTTCGCTTTCTGTTACCACCATGCACATGGCATGGTGATCGAGAAGATCGCGAATGGTTTGCGCCTCCGGAAGAATCAGGCGACCCTTAGGTGCTTCCTTGTCGATGGGCACCACCAGAACGGCCAGTTCGCCTGGCCGCACTAGATCGCTGACGATGATTTGTTCACCGGCGGCGTCCTTGGGTGCGCTCTCGACAATGGCCGCGCGCAACTCGGCGATGCCGTCTCCGGTAAGCGCCGAGACGGATACGGATTTCACCTGGCGGTTCTCCAGGCGCGGAGCCGTGCCAAGGTCGCTCTTGTTGAACGCCACCAGTACCGGCACACGGCGCCGCTTGAACTCTTCGAGCAGCCCGTCTTCAAAATCGCCCCACCCGCCGTCGCTCACGATTACGGCCAGATCGGCCCGGTCGAGCGCGCGGCGCGTCTTAACGATGCGCTCCTCGCCCAGCGCGCCCACGTCGTCCAGCCCCGCGGTGTCGATGAACACCACCGGCCCGAGCGGCAGAAGCTCCATGGGCTTTTCGACCGGATCGGTGGTTGTGCCGGCAACCTCGGAGACGATCGATACCTGCTGGCGCGTGAGGGCGTTAAGCAGGCTCGACTTGCCCGTGTTGCGGCGGCCGAACAACCCGATCTGAACGCGGAAACCGCGTGGTGTGGACTGTGCTCTCACAGGTAAGCGTCTCTCTTGCCCGAGCGCACATCGTGGAGCAGCATCTCGGACAACGACCGCTGCTCACCGGACATTTCAGCCAGGCGGATGTTGATGAGTTGCTCGCCCGCCGCGCGCGTTGCCGGGCTGGCGTAATCGATCAGGTATTCCTCGAAGGTCGAAATCGCGTTCGGCTCGCAGTGGTTCTTGATTTCGCCCGGCTTGGCCAGGTCCATGAAATCCCGGCCGGTACGTCCCAGCCGGTAGCAGGCGGTGCAGAACGACGGCATGAAGCCACGCCCGGAGATGTCGCGGATTACCTCGTCGAGCGAACGATGATCGCCCAATTGAAACTGGCTCGATTCCGGAACGCCCTCGCCGTTCACGTATCCGCCCGGATCCGTGCGGCTGCCGGCGGAGATCTGCGAGATGCCAAGTTCGAAGGCCTCCGTGCGCACCCATGGATCTTCGCGCGTCGAAAGGATCATCCCAGTGTAGGGCACGGCCAGCCGCAGGATGGCGATCAGTTTAAGAAAATCCTCGTCGCTCACGGCATACGGCGGGTTCGAAGCGTACGGAGCGCCCACGGCCGGTTCCAGGCGCGGCACCGAAATCGTGTGCGGTCCGACGCCGTACTCGCGCTCGAGCGAGCGAATGTGTTCGAACATGGCCAGCACTTCGAATTTCCAGTCGTACAACCCGAACAACACGCCGATGCCGACATCATTGATGCCCGCCTCCATGGCCCGGTGCATGGCCGTGACCCGCCAGTTGTAGTCGACTTTTGGGCCGGAGCGGTGCAAATCGGCGTAAGTGGGCCGGTGATAGGTTTCCTGGAAGAGCTGGTAAGTGCCAATGCCGGCGTCCTTCAGTTGCTGGAACTCCTCCAGCCACAATGGAGCGATGTTGACGTTCACGCGGCGGATCTCGCCGTTGCCCACGCGCGTCGCGTAAATGGTGGCGATGGAACGCAGAATGTAATCGAATCCGCCCTGGCCCGTATAGGATTCGCCCGCCACCAGCAACACGCGCTTATGTCCCTGCTCAACCAGCACGCGCACCTCGGCAGCGATCTCTTCCTGGGTGAGCGCGCGGCGCCGGACCGCGTCGCTGGAGGAACGAAAGGCACAGTAGGGGCAGTCGTTGCTGCAGTAGTTCGAGATATAGAGAGGAGCGAACAGCACGAGGCGCGAGCCGTAGATCTGCTCCTTGACGTAGCGAGCCGTGTCTCGCAATTCGCTGATCAGCAGCGGATCGCTCACGTTCATCAGCACGGCCACCTCTTCCGGAGTCAATCCTCGGAGATCGCGCGCCTTGGCGAAGATGTCCCGCACGCGATGAGCATCCGGAGCCGGGCAATACCCGAGCGTCTCATTGATTTCCGCTTCGTCGATGAATGTTCCTCTGGCTATCATGTTCATGAACGTCAATCTCTCCTTGCCATCGCGGCCGTCTCGCTTTCGCGAACCCTGTCCAGCGCGGACCCCAACGCATCCCGGGCCATTTCGAGGGTGCAGCGTTCTATGCGTTCGCCGTCGATCACCACCGTGGGCCCGCGGTCGCACTGCTCAAAGCAGAACGATGCGCGGATGTCCACGTTGCGTTCAATGCCGTGTTCCTCGGTTTCCCGAACCAGCCCACGCAGGATCTGGTCGGATCCGCGCAAGAAGCAGCTCGTGCCCAGGCAAACGCTCACCTCCACCTTGCGTCCGCCCGAACCGCTCAGAATCGGGAAGGTCTCGTCCGGCGTGCGCCGGCGTCCCTGGTAAGTAGTGTGCAGCAGCTTGTGCGCCTTACCGTTTTCGCCGAGGAGCTTGTCGTAACACTCGGAAATGAAGATGTTCTCCTGGCTCTTGTGAAGTTGCAGGTCCTTATCGATGTGGTAGAGCGCCTTGGCACGGATGCCGCGCGCCGCTCCGTTGTGCGTCGAGATGGGCTGCCCGGCGCCGCCCACGCATCCGCCGGGGCAGGCCATTACTTCGATCAAATCGTAATGGCATTCGCCGGAGCGAACCAGGTCGGCCACGGCGCGTGCGTTGCGCAACCCGTGCACCACCGCGAGCCGCAGTTCCTGGCCGCCCGCGTTCACGACCGCCTCCCGCAGGCCGCCTTCTCCGCGCACCTGTTCGAAGTCCACTTTGACCAGCGGCTTGCCTTCGAGTTTCTCCGCCGCGTAGCGCAGCACGGCCTCGGTCACGCCGCCCGAACTGCCGAACAAAACGCCGGCGCCCGTGGTGAAGCCGAATGGCATATCGAAGGATTCCGGCTCGAGATCGTTGAATCGCAAGCCGGTGGAAAGAATCATCCGTGCCAGCTCCACTGTGGTCAGCACGTGGTCCACGTCCGGCGCCCCGTCCTTGCTCAGTTCGGGCCGCCGCGCCTCGTACTTCTTCGCGGTGCAGGGCATGATGGACACCACCACCAGGTTGCGGCGGTTCAGTCCCAGCCGTTCCGGCAGGATCTCCTTGAGCAGAGACCCGAGCATCTGCTGCGGCGAACGGCAGGTGGAGAGATTGTCGAGAAGGTCCGGATAATACTGCTCCGCGAATTTCACCCACGCCGGGCAGCAGGAGGTGAACTGCGGCAGATGCTCGCGCTGGCGCTTGCGTTCGAGGAACTCCTTGCCTTCCTCGATCACGGTCAGGTCCGCGGCGAACGACGTGTCGTAGACTTCGTCGAATCCCAGGTGTTTCAGCGCCGCCACCATCTGCCCGCTGGTCACGGTGCCCGTCTCCATGCCGAAGCACTCACCCAGGGCCACGCGGACGGCTGGCGCCACCTGCGCCACCACATGCTTGTCAGGATCGTGCAGCGCTTTCCAGACGTCTTCGGTTTCCGAACGCGGCGCCAGCGCGCCGGTGGGGCAAACACTGGCGCACTGGCCGCAGTTGACGCACTCCACCTCGCCCAGCCCTTTGCCGAACGCGGGAAGCACCGCGGCGTCGTGTCCGCGGAAGGCAAAATCGATGGCGCCGATGGATTGTATCTCCGAGCACATCCGCACACAATCACCGCACAGTACGCACTTGTTCGGATCGCGCGTGAGCGACGGCGAACTCTCGTCCACCGGTGCGTGACGTAGCACGCTGCCGAACCTCACGCGCTGGATGCCCAACCGTCGCGCCAGATTCTGCAACTGGCAAGTGCTGCTGCGCGCGCAGGTGGGGCAACTCTGGTCGTGATTTGCCAGCAGAAGCTCGACGGTGATCTTGCGGATCTCGCGGATTTCCTCGGTCATGGTGCGGATCCGCATGCCCGCCTCCGGCGGCGTCGAGCAGGCGCCCTGAATTCCGCGTCCTTCCACTTCCACCAGGCACAAGCGGCAGGCGCCGTATACGCTCAGCTCGGAGTGATAGCAGAACGTGGGCAGGTCGATGCCCGCCTTGCGGATCAGATCGAGCAGGTTCGGCTCGCCCTCGATAGGAATGTCGCGACCGTCGATATTCACAAAACCGGCTGCAATCTGGGTCATGCGTGTATGCCCTCCACCGCGCCAAGATTGCAGGCCTTGGCGCACGCTCCGCACTTGATACACAGTTGCTGGTCGATCTTGTGCGGCTTCTTCTTCTCGCCGCTGATGGCGCCCGAGGGGCACGCCTTGACACACAGGCCGCAGCCCTTGCACTTGGCCGCGTTGATGCTTGGCTTAATTAACGCCTTGCAGTGGCCGGTCCTGCAGACCTTGTCGAAAACGTGCTCTTCGTATTCTTTGCGGAAATACTTCAGCGTGGAGAGAACCGGATTCGGCGCCGTCTTGCCCAGCCCGCACAGCGATCCTTTTTGCACCGCCGCACCGAGCTTTTCGAGCAGATCGAGCGTTTCGGCCGTGCCGCGACCCTCGATAATCTCGTCGAGCAGGGCCAGCAACTGGCGCGTGCCCTCGCGGCACAGCACGCACTTGCCGCAGGATTCCTTCTGCGTGAAATCCATGAAGAACCGCGCGACACCCACCATGCACGTGTTCTGGTTCAGGACCACAAGGCCGCCGGAGCCGACCATGGCGCCCACCGTGCGCAAGGAATCGAAATCGAGCGGGAGGTCCAGATGTTCCGAAGTCAGGCAACCGCCCGACGGCCCGCCGATCTGTACGGCCTTGAGTGCCGTCTTACTGATCTTGCCCTTGCTGTCGGTGACCCCGCCGCCGATATTCATCACGATCTCGCGGAGAGTGGTGCCGAAGGGCACTTCGATCAAGCCCGTGTTGGCCACGTGCCCGGTCAGCGCAAAGGTTTTCGTTCCGGGTGATTGCGCCGTTCCGAGTTGCCGGTAGACCTCCGGACCCTCATTGATGATGCGCGGCACCTGCGCCAGTGTCTCGACGTTGTTGATGACCGTTGGCCGCCGCTTGAGTCCCTTCTGGGCGGGGAAAGGAGGCTTAGGCGAAGGCATGCCTCGGAATCCCTCGATGGAGGCGATCATGGCCGTCTCTTCTCCGCAGACGAACGCGCCGGCGCCTTCCATCACTTCGCACTGCATACGATGGCCGCTGGCAAAGACGTTTTCGCCAAGGATGCCCATGCGCTCGGCGTCCTCGACGGCCTTGCGCATGCGCTGCACCGCCAGCGGATATTCGGCGCGCACATAAATGTAGCCCTTGTCGGCGCCAATGGCGCGGGCGGCGATCATGAGACCTTCGACGACGCTGTGCGGGTTACCCTCCATCACCGACCGGTCCATGAACGCACCCGGGTCACCTTCATCGCCGTTGCAGATGACGTACTTCTTCTGTGCGGGTAGCTGGCGCGCCAAGTCCCACTTCCGCCCGGTGGGGAAACCGCCGCCGCCCCGGCCCCGCAAGCCGCTGTCGAGGATCACCTTGCAGACGTCTTCCCCGGTCATCTCGCGGTAGGCCTTGCTGGCTGCCGCGTAACCGCCGTCTTCCAGGTACTCGTTGATGTCTTCCGGGTCGATGACACCGCAGCTTTTCAGCACGAAGCGGGTCTGGCGCTGGTAGAACGGAATGGCGGCCGTGCCGCGGCAGCGGCGTCTGGTCGCCGGGTCTACGTACAGGAGCCGCTCCACGACCTCACCGTTGAGGATGGTGCGTTGCACGATCTCGGCCACATCCGCCGGCTGAACCTTTGTATAGAGGATGCCGTCGGGCTCCACGGTTACCAGCGGGCCCATCTGGCAAAAGCCCTGGCAACCGCTCTTGGAGACGTGGACATGCCCGTCGCAGACAGTATGGTCCGCCGTAAGGGTCGCGCTTGAGCCGGATTCGGCCAGCCGTGTCTGGAACTCCGCGAACACTTTCCAGGCTCCGTTCGCCACGCAGCCGGTACCCGCACAGAGAATCACCCGCCGGCTATTCATGCAATGCTCTCCCTGGCCTGGATTTCCTCCACGAGCCGCACCGCGCGCTCCGGGGTCATCAAGCCGTACACGTCGTCGTTGATGACCATCACCGGGGCGAGGCCGCAGGCGCCCACGCAGGCCACGGTTTCCAGTGTGAACATGAGGTCCGGCGTGGTCTTATGCTTTTCGTCGAGGCCGAGCTTCGCGCGTAGCGCGTTCAGAATGGGAATGGAGAGCTTGACGTGGCAAGCCGTGCCGTCGCAAAGCCGTATGACGTACTTGCCTTTGGGTTCCAGCGCGAAGTGCGCGTAAAACGTCGCCACTCCGAACACCCGCGCCGGAGGCACGCCGAGCGATGTCGCTACGAACGTGAGCACTTCCTCGGGCAGGTAGTGATACTCCTCCTGCACGGCCTGCAGGATCGGGATCAGCCTTGAGGGGTGACGCGAGTAAGAGTCGAGGATGGCGCAGATTCTTTCAAATCTCTTCACCGGCGAGACCGCCGCCTGGTTCCCTTCCATTGTCGGTGCTTCCCTTTCCTAATTCGGCTTTCAGCGCCTGCTCGACTTTGAAGGACAACGCACCGAGGCTGGATTCCAGGCTCTCGCTCTGCACAATCACGTTATCGGGCACTTTCAGGTGAACGGGCGCGAAATTCCAGATCGCGCGGATTCCGCCTTCCACCATCAGGTGCGCCACGCTTTGCGCGGCGTGTTCCGGGGTGGCGATGATGCCCAAGTGTATGTGCATGCGCCGCGCGAGATCGGACAGTTTGGACAGCGATAAAACGTGCTTGCCCGCTACCTGGCGCCCGATCTTCTGCGGGTCGATGTCGAAAGCGGCGACAATATTCAGCCCGCGCTGCTTGAAACCGCTGTAGCCAAGCAACGCGGCACCGAGATTGCCGGCTCCGGCCAGAAACGCATCCTTCACGTTGTTCCAGCCGAGCAGGTCTTCTATGCCGCGAATGAGGTCGGTCACACCGTAACCGACGTTTGGCTTGCCGTTGATTCCCGTAAAGGCCAGATCCTTGCGAACCTGTGTGGGATCGTATTTCAACTCCACGCCGATCTGACTGCAGGAAACGTTACGCACGTCGGCACGCGCCAATCGTACCAGAAACTGATGGTACTGAGGCAACCGCCGGAGGCTTGGCTCCGGGATGACTCTGGGCGTGTCTATGTCGGCCACTGTGACCTCGTTTAGAGAATGATTTCTCGATCTTGGACTGGCCGCACTCTGGACGGCTATGTAAGAGGGTGAGCTATTGCGGCTTTTGTTCGACTAATCTCGGCCTTGTGAGCCTCGATCGCTGGACGCCAACCGCCCAAGATCGTGAAAACTTTCTCCATCTCAATATTAGATTAGGGAACCACCTTTGTCAATGGTCCTCGACAACTAGATTTATACTACCACTATCTCACACAAAATACTGGACTTACAGCCGACATCCGCCGGCCTGGTCCTTACTGTAACTCCTGAATGCGAATATTCCTCCAGCGAACCTGGAAGGGTTTGAAGCGATCTTTGCCGACCGCATGCACCTGTAAGCCTATGATTCCTTTGGCGGTCATGGAATCTTTGAAGTCCGCCGCGAGTACGCCATTAACCCAGGTGCGAATGGAGTCGCCTTTGCATTCAACACGATATTTGTTCCACTCGCGGTCCTTGAAGGCGGTTTTCGCGGCCGGCCGTGCGGAGAAGTCGTCCAGGAAGCGGCCGCGCCGCGCTTCGTCATAGACGTTGCCGGAGGAGGCACTGTCGCGGGTGGCGATCTCCACCTGATAGCCGTAGACGCGATCCTCCGGCAGTTTCTTCTCCACGGTTTTCCCCTGGTCTTCGAATTTCAACGGCTCGGGGCCTCGGTAGATCTGGCTGCGGAACTGAACGCCGGAGTTCAGCTCCGGGTCCACCTTGACTTCGAACTCCAGGACGAAGTCGCCGTATTCTTTGTCAGTGCAGAGAAACGAATTGGGGCTTCCCAGCACGGCGGTGCCGAGGATCGTGCCCTTGTCGACCACGTAGGTAGCTTTCCCGCTATGGACGGTCCATCCGTTGAGTGTCTTGCCGTCGAACAGCTTTACCCAGCCGGCCCCCTGGCACACGGCCGCGGCCAGCCAACACGTCGCGATCAGTCCAAAAGTTCTCTTCATTTGTTCGTCTCGCTTTCGATGCTGAATTCTCAGGTCAAGGCGGCGGCGATGATGCCGCGCGCCTGTTCCACGATCTCCCGAAGGTGCTTCTCGCCGCGGAAGCTTTCCGCGTAGAGTTTGTAAATGCTTTCGGTTCCGCTAGGCCGCGCGGCGAACCACCCGTTGGCGGCGGCGACCTTGACGCCTCCGATGGGCGCGCCGTTGCCCGAGGCGCGCGTCAGAACGGACACGATTGTTTCGCCGGCCAGTTCTCGCGCGGTGATGGCTTCCGGGGTCAGCTTGCTGAAGTTCGCTTTCTCGTGCGGAGTGCAAGGCGTATCTATGCGGGTGTAACTGGAGCGTCCGAACCCTGCGGCCAGCTTTTCGTAAAGCTCTCCGGGATCCCGGCCCGTGCGAGCCACGATCTCCGCCGCAAGAAGGCCCATAATCAGACCGTCCTTGTCGGTGGTCCAGACGGTGCCGTCGCGGCGCAGAAAGCTCGCGCCGGCGCTCTCCTCGCCGCCGAAACACAGCGTGGCGTCATGCAAGCCCGGTGAGAGCCACTTGAAGCCCACCGGCACTTCCGACAGGCGGCGGCCGCGCGCGGCCACTATGCGGTCAATAATCCCCGAGCTGACCAGCGTTTTGCCGATAGCGGCCTGGGCCGGCCACGCCGGGCGGTGCGCAAGGAGATAGTCGATGGCGACGGCCAGGTAGTGATTTGGATTGAGCAGGCCGGCGCCGCGGGTGACGATGCCGTGGCGGTCGGCGTCCGGGTCGGTGCCGAAGGCCACGTCGAAATGATCCTTCAATCCCACCAGCGAGGCCATGGCGTACGGCGAGGAGCAGTCCATCCGGATCTTGCCGTCGTGATCGACGGTCATGAAGGAGAACGCGGGATCGGTTCTCGGATTGACCACCTCGATACGCAAACCGTAAGTCTCCGCGATCGGTTGCCAGTAATGAATCGAAGAGCCGCCCAACGGATCGACGCCGATGTGCACGCCGGCGGCCCGGATCGAGTCCATGTCGATCACTGCCGCGAGATCGTTCACATACGGCCGCATCAGGTCGCGTTCGAAGATGTTGCCGCGCTTCACGGCCCGTTCGTGGGCTAAGCGGCGCACACCGCGATTGCCGTTGGCGAGCAGTTCGTTGGCGCGCTTTTCGATCCAATCGGTGATATCGGTATCGGCCGGTCCGCCGGCCGGCGGATTGTACTTGATGCCTCCGTCGGAAGGAGGGTTGTGCGATGGCGTAATAATGATGCCGTCGGCCCAATGCGCACTGCGTTCCTGGTTGTAGGTGAGGATGGCATGCGAGACAACAGGTGTGGGCGTGAGGCCGCTGCCCTCCTGCCGCACGGTGTTGACTCCATTGGCTGCCAGGACTTCGATTGCGGTGCGCTCGGCCGGCCCCGAGGCGGCGTGGGAATCCTTGCCCAGGTACAGCGGCCCATCGATGGCTTGCGCAGCGCGATGTTCGCAGATCGCCTGCACGATGGCCAGGATGTGTGCTTCGTTGAAGGTGCTTCGAGAAGGGGCTCCGCGATGTCCGCTGGTGCCGAAACTGACGCGCTGGAGGGGATTGGACGGATCGGGCCGGAGTGCGTAATAATCCCGTTCAAGTTGGGCCGGGTCGATCAGCAGTTCGCGAGGCGCCGGTTTGCCGGCCAGCGGGTGTAACCCCATAGCGTAGTTATTATGACACGCGACATCAGAAAACCTGGGACAGGTCTGTCCCGGTTTTCTTCATGAGCCAGGCTTCGCTGACGATGGTACCCCAGCCGCCCGTGTTCCGCCAGATTTCACGCTCGACCCGCGAGCCGCGCGCGACGTCGGCGGCGCGCTCGAAGCGGATCACCAGTTCGCCATCGCTGCTCGCCTCCGGCGGGATGTCGAAAGTGAAGAAGTCACTCGCGCGCTCGGGAACCTCAAGGTCCTTGGCCAGCACGAATTGATCGGCGTAGATGGTTTCCGATTTTTGATTCATGCGTTCTCGGTAGCGTTCCTGGTAACGTGGCCTTACAAGCGTGAAGCGGATGCGGTAGCGGGCCTTGGGGTCCAGGCCGGTGTATTGGAAGGTTACGCCCTGGTCTTCGTCCTGCGTGAAGTGCATGGTGCGCTGGCTGGGGCGGTTCATCTCTTCGAGCATCTCCGGAACGAAGGGCTGGCCGAAATCGTAGGGATAGCCATGCACGATATGCGGCGCGGGATTGGCCGTACCCGCGTTGTCATAGAAGCCGCCCGGGCCTGGGTTCTCGTAATCGGCGATCATGCCGAGCAGTTCCCGCCGTTCGGCACCTCGCGCCACCCTGGCGCGTTCCAGTTGCCGGCGCGTCCAGCCGAGGCCAATGAAATCGTGATCCAGGTTGAAGATGCCTTCGCTGCGGACGCCGTACAGGCGGTTGCTTTCCTCGCCCAACCGCGTGGCCTCGGCGCGCAGGCGGCTCATTTCGGCATCCGGAGGAAACTTCGCCAGCATGGCGAGCGATTCGGCGATCGCGGCATCCGTCGCGCCGGTTGTGAGCGCCAGGCGGATTCGCTGTTCGACGCGCTGCTGGACCGCTTTCTGGCGGCGAACGTCGAGCTGAATGTGCCGGTCCAACGCGGCCTTTTGCATGTACTCGCGCCATAGCCAGTTGCCGCGCATGCGTATTGCGGGCATCTTCGCGCCGGCTTCCTTGACCAGTTGGTAGTAGCGGCCGATGCCCGTCTTCTTCTCGATGGGCATCCCCGGCTGCTCCTGGAGATTCTCTTCGAGCTGGAAAATGGCCTGGGCCATCTGCGGCGCGGCCTCAGGACCGAACCAGGCGCGCGCGTATTCATCTACCAGGTCCTCAACTTTGCGCTGCGGGCTCCACAGCAGGCGCTGCCACATCCACTGGTTGAAATGGTCCTGCGTGCCGCTGGAGTGCGTGCAGTCGCCGATGCCGTAGCGGACGGTCTCGCCGAACACCCAGTGGTAGTAGCGCGGCCAGGCGAAGAAGCTGAGCCGGTCGTAGACCATGGTGAGCGCCTGATCCGGGCGGCGTTCGTAAATCCAGTGGTTCCAATGCGGAGGCTGGTCGCCGTTCTTGTCCGCGCGTGGATAGGCCTGTATGAAGCCGTTCTGCGAGTAGCGCCAGTGGGTCAGTTCGTTGTAGAAGACGATGTCCTGTTCGGGCGGAAGCTGGTGCAGGATCTCCTTCAGATAGCGGTCGAAGGGACCGAAGCCCGGGTACCGGAACAGGTCCATTCGATGGTTCTGGCGATGGCCCGGCTGCCAGCTCATGGCGTCCGAGCCCGGCCCGTAGCCCCAGGCCCTCAGCCAGGTGCGCGGCTTCTCCTGCAGGTACTTGAAGATGGCGATGTCGCTTTCGTTGTCAAACTTCTGGTTGGTAAAGAAGATCTGCGTTTCGGGATGCGTGCGGTGGATGATGTCCGCCATGTCCTCGATCAGGTGTATGAATGTGCCGCCGTAAGGCTTGCAGCGGTCGCACTCGCAGCCGCCGCCGTCGCCGCCGGTGAAGCAGATGTAGTCCACGGACGGGGCGTCCCGGAAGGTGTCTTCAAAGCGTTTGAGGAGCGCGGCGCGCGCCGCCGGAACCGATGGGCATAGGTAGTTCTTCCTGCCGATGGATTCGGACGCCTGCCATTCGGGCGGCCCCGAGCCGGCGTTGGGCGAATAATGCACAAGGGTCTTGAGGCCTAGCGAGCGGATGAAGTCGAACATTCCGCGATCCGCGGGAGCCACGCTGGTCTGCATGGTATTGAGTCCGGCGAGCGCGTAATCTTCGATTTTCCGTTGCGCTTCCTTCGTGGTCCAGCGGCGCACTTTGGCTTTCTGCAGCGCGACGCTGCTTTGACCATACTGCGTGCCGCGTACCTCGAACGCGGGCGCCGTCCGCAACTCGAACGGGACGGGGAAGTCCACTCCGTGCGCGCGCACCTCGGCGCGGCGCAGAATCTCTCCCACCGCGTAAAGCACCCCGCGCGCATCCACACCGGCCGCCGCGAGCACAGTGCCCTGCGGGCGGTTGAACGTCTTCAGCGTGAAACCCTCGGGATCGTTGAGCGGACGCCGCTCCACGAGAAGCTGAGACAATTCGCGGTGATTCCGCCTTGTGCCGAGAAGAACAACCAGCGCTCCGGCGTTCTGCATGGAGGCTTGGCTTTCCCTCTCGATACGCACGGCAAGGCCGGCGGGTTCGCGCAACCGCTCGGACAGAACGCGCGCAGCGTTGGTCACGACAGCGTCCGGTTGGTCCGGCAGCCGCAAAACCACTGATTCGAAGCGGGCGCCGTGGGCAAGCGCGCCCGCTGCCAGGATCAATCCGACAAGCCACCTTTGCATGGGCCTATTTTGCATTAGCGGGCCAGGCCCCCGCAAAAGGACGGCAGCCGCTAACGGGATTGCTGTACCTTCGGTGTCGCCAGGTAGCCGGTGACGCGATCCTTGCTCACCTCGTTGACCACGATCTCGTAAGGCTGACGCGCCCTGGCAACATAGAACTGCAACGGCTCGTTGAGGTTCTTGTCCTTCTTCTCCACCTTCTTGTCGTCGGCAATTACTTCCAAAGTGAAGCGGTTCCGCTTCTGGTCGGCCTTCTTGAGGGTGATCATGATGTCGCCGACCCGTTGCGGTTGTTTGCTCTTGGCGAGGTTGAACTCGAAATAGTTGCGCTCGCCCAGGGCTTTCAACGCGGCCAGCTCTTTCGAGTTGGTGGCGATCAGGCCGCTCTGCACGCCCAGGTCGCCCGTAGCCCGTTTCAGCTCCGCGATGGTCTTGTCGAGTTCAGCTTTATTGGCGGCCACCTCGGTCTTCACCGAGCCGACTTCCGTGGAGACCTCGCCTACCTTGGCGCTGGTGGCCGTTGCAGTCTCCTTCACCGCGCCAATCTCGGTGCGCAATGCCTGTTGCTGTCTCTTGGTTTCGGCCTCCAGACGGCGGGAAAGCTCCTCGGCGTGTTTCTGTGCTTCCACCTTGGCGGAGCCGGCGGCCACGGCGGCTTGCTGCCGGGCGGCCTCCAGTTCTGTGCGCAAGTTCTCCAGGTGTTGACGGTTGGCCGCGCTGGTCACCGTGGATGCTTGCTTGAGCCCCGAAATCTCGGTGGCCATGGCTTCCTTAAAAGTCGCCACATCCTTCTGGACCTTATTCACTTGCCAGAACATGTAGATGGTGGCTATGGCCAACGCAATGATCACTCCGAGCATGATCGGAACCATGGGGCCGGAACCGGACGAAGGCTGCGGTTGCGGCGGGAAGGCGGGGGGTTGATCGCTCACGGATGTCTATCCTCCTATACCACTATTATGTATGCGCTGGGGCGCGATGGCGTTACAGTGACTCAGCCTGCGATGAAATTTGTTTCACTTAGCCGGTTCTTTGATACGAGGGCGGGCAAAATCCAGGTATTCCTGCTTGGGTACTCCGGGTTCAAAGCAACGGCGGCAGCGCGCCTCGTACATCCCCGCGGCTCCCACCACAATGAGGTCGTCTGACTCGACCAACCGCTGCGTATGTTTGGCCGGATTGCCGCAGCGCATGCAGATGGCCAGCGTCTTGGTGATGGACTCGGCGTGCGCCAGCAGTTCCGGGATCGGAGGGAATGGCCGGCCCATGTAATCGGTATCCAGACCGGCGATGATCACCTGCTTGCCGGAATCGGCGAGCTGGTTGGCGATCTCGATCAGGTCCGGGCCCAGGAAATTGGCTTCATCGAACCCCACCACCTCCGTGCGCCAGTCCAGGCGCGTGAGCACCTCGTGCACGTTGCTGACGACCTCGGACTTCATGCGGGTGTCGGCGTGGGAAACGATCTCGTCATTTGAATAGCGCGTGTCGATGGTGGGTTTGAACACCTGCACGCGCTTGCGGGCGATCATGGCACGCCGCAGCCTGCGGATCAGTTCCTCGCTCTTACCCGAGAACATCGGTCCGCAGATGACCTCGATCCAGCCCATCTTGCCTGAGAAGAAGTCCATGGTTCAGAAAGAAGGGCGCGCCGCGCGGCGCGCCCAAACCTCTATCCTACACGCCTTCGCGTTTCCGCTCGACGCGCACGTAGTTCATGTCCTGCTTCGGTTCGCCGTCCAGCGTGAGGGCGAACGTGGTGACGGGCGAATCCGGCGGCGCGGCCGGCAGGTTCAACAGCCGCACGCGGAAGTCGTCCTGGACGAATTTCACCGGCTGGCCGGTGGCGAAGTACTTCGCAGAAAGCACCTTGTTGCGCAGCCCGCCGAGGCTCGCCACAGTGCCGGGCCAGAAATAGATGTGCGGATAGAGGGTGTTGCCTTTGCGCGTGGCGCTCCAGAACTGGCCGCCCCACACCTGGCAGCGCTCGGTGCCGTAAATGGTCGCTCCGTTGCGGTCCATCCATTTGCCCACCGCGGTCAGGATGCGCACGGACTCGGCCGGTATGCTGCCGTCCGCCTTGGGCCCGATGTTCAGCAGGTAGTTGCCGCCCTGGCGCGCGCAGGTGATGAGGTTGCGCACCACGGTCTTGGGCGTCTTCCAGGCGTCGTCGCTGGCGTGGTAGCCCCAACTGTCGTTCATGGTCATGCAGGCTTCCCAGGCGCGATCTTTCGAAGCTACGATGTGTTGCTCGGGCGTGGAGAAATCGCCGGGCAGGCCGTTGCGGTTGTTAACGATGGTATCGGGCTGCAGCTCGAAGACCATCTTATTCATGCGCTCGGACTCCCAGCCCGCGGCGTTGAGCGGCCAGCTCACGTCGTACCAGAGCACGTCGAGCTTGCCGTAGTTCGAACAGATCTCGCGCACTTGGCCATGGATGTAGTCGACGAAACGGCGGCGGGCGGCTTCATCCTTCGCGCAAAGCGCGCCGTCGGGATGGTGCCAGTCCATCAGCGAGTAGTAAAGCCCCGCGCGCAAGCCTTCCCCGCGTGCGGCGGCGAAGTATTCTTTCACCAGGTCGCGGCCCGCGGCCTGCTTGGGCGCGCAGTACGGGGTGAGCTTGGAATTGAAAAGGCAGAAGCCCTCGTGATGTTTCGAGGTCATCACCATGTATTTCATGCCGGCGGCCTTGGCGAGCTTCGCCCAGGTGCGGGCGGCATCCGGCGTGGGCACGAACTTCTTGGCCAGTTGCTCGTATTCGGCGACGGGAATGCCTTCGCACTCCATCGCCCACTCGTGACGGCCCAGGACGCTGTAGAGTCCCCAGTGGATGAACATGCCGAACTTGGCTTCGTGCCACCACTTCATGCGGCGCTCACGATCCTCCGCGGTTGTGTAATCGGCGGCCGTGAGGCGTGTAGCGGCGGCGCCCGCTCCCATCATGTTCAGGTACGTTCTGCGTGACATTCCCTTTGGTTGCATGAACGGATGAATCCTCCCGATTGATTATACGTTTCCCGAAGACGAGTTACTCCATAACCGGAAAGCCGGCGATGTCGCAGGGCTCCCGTTGAAGCAGGTCGAGAACCACGATTTCGTTCTTGCCTTTCCGTAGCCAAGCGCCCGGGCAGTAGAGCCGCCGCTGCGGACCGAGGTCCCAGTAGCGGCCCAGGTTGCGGCCGTTCACCCATACGATCCCCTTCTGGTAGGGCGTCATGTCCAGAAACGTGTCGGCGGGTTCGGCGAGGTTGAACGTGCCCCGGAAGAAGATGCCGGGACGGTCGCCGGGCTTGCCGGCGCGGAGTTTGGCGATGAACTCTTCGTTGAGCGGCAGCGGATACACGCGCCAGTTCATGAGCGTCATGCCGTTCAGCGAGACGCGCTCGGTGATGCCCTTGCGGTCGATCATCGTTTGCGAATAATTGATGCGGCCCATGGCTTCGACCAGGATGGTCAGCACCGGCTTTGGGTTCTCGATCGCAGGCAATGTGAGCGTGTGGGTGCCGGCAGCCCTGTCGAGCTTACCAATGTAGCGCCCGTCCAAAAACACCGTGGCGAAGTCATGAACCTCCGTGACCAGCAGCGTGCCGCTCTTTTGTCCGAGCAAGGTGGTCTGGTAGGCGATCAGGCCGTAGTCCTGGCCGTAGCTTTCCATGGGGCGCGGTTGCACGCTGGCGATGGGTTCAGGCAAGTTCTCCCAAATGGAAGCATAGGGCTCCATGGCGATCGGCGGGACGGCGGAGGCGGGAATCGGCGCGGGGATTTCGGGCAGCGGATCGTTGGGCGCGCGGTAGTTCCTGAGCAGCGAGCGCACGGCGTGGTACTTCGCCGTGGGGCGGCCCTGCTCGTTGATGGGAGCGTCCAGGTCGTAGCTGGTGACGTCGGCCGAATAGCCGTGACCGTACGCGTTCGCTCCGGCAGAAAATCCGAAGTTCGTGCCGCCGTGGGCCATGTAAAGGCTGAAGGACAGACGCTTGTCGAGGAGGAACCGCAATTCCCGGATCAGCTTCCCGGCATCTCGCCGCGCCCAGGGTTCGCCCCAATGCGTGAGCCAGCCGGGATAGCTTTCGCTCGAAAACACCGGCACGCCGGGATTCATCTTGCGGGCGAGTTCAAACTGCTCGGTCGTGGCCCCTGGATCGAGGCCGACGGCTGCGCCGGGAAGCGTGCCGGCTTCGAGCATGGGGACGGTGGCGCCGTCCGAGGTGTAGAACGGCACGGTGATGCCGGCCTGCTTCCAGAGTTGGCGCAGGCGCTCCAGATAAGCGCGATCGTTGCCGTAACTGCCGTATTCATTTTCGATCTGGACCATCAGGATGGGCCCGCCCTCGGTTACCTGCAGTGGCTTGACAACCTGTGCGAGCGCCCGGATGTAACGCTCAACCGGCGCCATGTAATGAGGATCGAGACAACGGATCTTCAAATCCGGATGGCGCAGCATGTAGGAGGGCAGCCCGCCGAAATCCCATTCGCCGCACGAATACGGCCCCGGGCGCAGGAGCACCCACATGCCCTCTGCCTGGGCCATACGAAGGAAGCGCGCGAGGTCGCGTTCCGGCGAAGTGAAGTCGAAAACGCCTTCCGACCTTTCGTGGAAGCTCCAGAAAACGTAGACTGCGACGGTATTGCAGCCCATGGCCTTGGCCATCCGGATCCTGTGCCGCCAGTATTCGGCGGGAATGCGTGCGTAGTGCATTTCGCCGCCGATGATCTGAAAAGGCTTGCCGTCGAGCAGGAATTGGTCGCCGCCGAACGAGAAAGTGTGCCCGTCCGCAGCGCCCACAAAGGAAACAGCCAGAAACAGCAGTGTCGAGAAAATGATTTCGCGCATCGCCTAACCAAGATACGAACTGCGGCGGCGCGGTGTCCAGGGTGCGTCAAACGCTACCGGACTTCTTCTGATTCTCCGCTACGACTTCACGAACCGCTGCTTTGCCTTGTCCCATAGCATGTACTTTTGCCGGCGGAAGCTTTCGACACCAATGTCGGCGGCCACTACACCGTAGTAGCCCAGCATGCAATCGCAGTGGAGCGCTTCGCCCTTGCGGATGGCGTTCTGCAAGTTGCGGTGGTGATACTCGATGTTCTCCGCGCCGGTCTTCTTGTGCTCGATGACCTTGCCTTCTTTTGCGTAGAGCCTCTGCGGCGTGATGGTGAAGCCGGTGCGCGTGAATTCCAGCGTCGCCTTGTTGCCGCGAAGCACATGCTTCACCGGCGTGTCGTTCGCCATCGAGGAGACCAGAATCACCGTGGTCCCTTCGGGATAGTCCAGCAGGCTGTTGTAAGTGTCGGGCACCTCCGCCTTGCTGTCTTTGAAGTAGAACTTGCCGCCGGTGGCCACGCCGCGCTCGGGGAACTCCAGGCCCAGCGCCTTGATGATGCGCGTTACGCGGTGCACGAACAGGTCCGTGGCGATGCCGCCCGAGTAATCCCAGAACCAGCGCCACCGGAAGAAGCGGTTGGGATCCCACGCCCGCTTGGGTGCCGGGCCGAGCCAGGCCTTCCAGTCGAGGTTCTCGCCGGGGCGGGCGCCGGCGTCGATCGAGTAATCCCAGAAATCCTTCAGGTGGTTGCGGGAGTAACAGATCTCGGCGACGGTGACTTTGCCGAGCGTGCCGTCCTTGAAGTACTTGTACGCGGTTTCGTAGGAATCGTCGGAGGTGCCCTGGACGCCGACCTGCATCTTGACGCCGGTAGCCTTGATTTTGGCCACTACCTTTTTGGATTCCTCGACCGTATGCGTCATCGGCTTTTCGCAATAGATGTGCTTGCCGGCGTCGGCCGCGTCGAGGGTCATCTGCGCATGCCAGTGCTCGGGCGTGGCGATAAGCACATAGTCGATGTCCTTTACCGCCAGGAGACTGCGGTAGTCCTTGTAGGGCTTGCCGCCGGTGATCTGCACGGCCTTGTCCAACCGCGGCTGATACACGTCGCAAACGCCCAGGATCTCCAGATTGTCTTTCTCGCGCATCCTGACGAGGGTCTCCATGTGACCGGTGGCCATGCCGCCCGCGCCGATGACGCCGATGCGCAGCCGCTCGTTCGCGCCTTTGATCTGAGAATAACCGCGGGCCGTGAAAAGGGCAGCCGCTCCCGCGGCAGCGGTAAACTTTCGCCTGCTCAAAGAATCCATAGGGCCAATTGTAGCTTGCGAGGGGACCGGAGTGGGCGCGTTAAGCGGCTTCGCCTTCGCGCTCCTTGCGGACGGCGTCCAGCACGCCGTTGATAAACGGGATGCTCTCGTCTCCGGAGAAACGTTTGGCGAGCTTCAGCGCTTCGTCGATGGCGATAGCGGCGGGCGAGATGCCGGCGATCATCTCGAAGATGGCCAGCCGCAGAATGTTGCGATCCACCGCCGGCATGCGTCCGATGCGCCAGTGCGCGGAATGCCGGACGATGGAGGCGTCAATTTCCTCGACGCGGGCGGCCACGCCCCGCACCAGTTCGATCATGAAGGGGTCGGGTGCCGGAGGACGCTCCTCTTCCGGCGAGGAAAAGAACTCGTAGTACGACTCGATGCTCCTGTCGATGGAATGTCCCAGCAGGTCCCACTGGTAGAGAACCTGCAGGGAGCGTTCGCGGGATTTGTGCCGGGCAGCCATCCGTTTGCGGCGTCTCAGGCGCGCAGGCGTCGCATCAGGTTGCCCATTTCGACGGCGGACATGGCCGCGTCGAAGCCCTTGTTGCCCGCCTTGGCGCCGGCCCGCTCGATGGCCTGCTCGAGCGAATTGGTAGTGAGCACGCCGAAAGCGATGGGGACGCCGTACTCGAGCGAGGTCTGTCCCAATCCCTTGGCGACCTCGGCGGCGATGTAGTCGAAATGGGGCGTGTCGCCGCGGATCACCGCGCTCAGACAGACGATGCCGTCGTGCCGTTTCGCCGCCGCCAGTTCGCGCGCCACTACGGGCAATTCCCAACTGCCCGGCACGCGCACGATCTCGATGTCATTCGGGTCGCAGCCGGTCCGCGTCAAAGCATCCATGGCGCCGGCGAGCAGGCGCTCAGTCACCACGCTGTTGAAACGGCTCACCACGAGGGCGAACTTCAGCCCCTTCGCATCCAGATTTCCTTCCACAACTTTATTCGGCATGGTCTTCACCCCGCGGAGTTTGAGGTCGCAGTAATCCTCTTTCTGTACGGCGTCATGCATATGCGCGCCGGGTACATATGGGATAATTGGACTTCAGAGCTTCATCATACCGCATGGATCCCTGCTACATACGCAACTTTTCCATCATTGCGCACATTGACCACGGCAAGTCGACGCTGGCCGACCGCCTGCTGGAACTGACCGGCGCGTTGAGCCAGCGCGAAATGATGGAGCAGGTACTGGACTCGATGGACCTGGAGCGGGAACGCGGCATCACCATCAAGTCCCACGCCGTGCGGCTCAACTACCGCGCCGGCGACGGCCAGGACTATCAGCTCAACCTCATCGACACGCCCGGCCACGTCGATTTCACTTACGAGGTTTCGCGCAGCCTGCAAGCCTGTGAGGGCGCGCTGCTGGTGGTGGACGCCTCACAGGGCGTCGAGGCGCAGACCCTGGCGAACACGTACCTGGCGCTGGGGCACAACCTGGAGATTATCCCGGTCATCAACAAGATCGACCTGCCTTCGGCCGAGCCGGACCGCGTTAAGGAGGAGATCGAGCAGGTTATCGGGCTCGATGCCAAAGATGCGCTGATGGTGAGCGCGAAAAGCGGCGCCGGCGTCCGCGACGTGCTGGAGGCCGTGGTGCACCTGGTGCCTCCGCCGCCCGGCAAGCCTGACACGCCACTACGCGCGCTGATTTTCGACTCCTGGTTCGACCCCTACCGCGGCGTCATCACGCTGCTGCGCGTGGTCGATGGCCGCCTCTACATGGGGCAGAAGATCCGGCTGTCGTCGAACGGCGCCACGTTCGAGGTCGAAGGTCTTGGCTACCAGTCGCCCAAGCCGGTTCCTTGCCAGGAACTCTCGGCGGGCGAGGTCGGCTACCTGTTCGCGAACATCAAGAAGGTCTCCGACGCACAGATCGGAGACACGATCATGGACGCGGAGAATCCGGCCGCCGAACCGCTCCCGGGTTTCCAGGCCGCCAAGGCCATGGTGTTCGCCGGGCTTTACCCGGTGGAGTCGCACGAGCACACGGTGCTGAGGGAAGCTCTCGAAAAGTTGCGGCTCAACGACAGCGCATTCAACTTCGAGCCGGAAAGCTCGGCGGCTCTGGGCTTCGGCTTCCGCTGCGGCTTCCTCGGCTTGCTGCACCTGGAAATCGTCCAGGAGCGGTTGGAACGCGAGTTCCAGATCGACCTCATCACCACGGCGCCGAGTGTGCTCTACCGTGTGCGCAAGCATAGCGGCGAGGTCGTCGAGGTGGACAGCCCCACGCGCTGGCCCGATCCGGCGGAGATCCTCGAAGTCGAGGAACCCATCATCGAAGCCACCGTCATTACGCGCGAGGAGCACCTGGGCGAGATCCTGAAGCTGCTTGAGGAGAAGCGCGGCAATCAGAAGAAGTTCGAGTACATCGGCGCGGCGCGCGTGCTGCTCGTCTATGAGCTACCGCTCAACGAGATTGTTCTGGACTTTTACGACCGGCTGAAATCCTGTTCGCGCGGCTACGCTTCGCTGGACTATCACCTGGCCGGCTATCGCGCGGCACCCATGGCGAAGCTGGACGTGCTGGTGGCCGGTGAACCGGTGGACGCGCTGTCGATGATCGTCCCCAAAGAATCCGCCTACGAGCGCGGCAAGGCGCTTATCGAAAGGTTGCGCAAGCTCATCCCGCGCCAGATGTTCGAGGTGGCGCTGCAGGCGGCCATCGGCAACAAGATCGTCGCGCGCGAGAACATCCCCGCCATGCGCAAAAACGTGCTCGCGAAGTGTTACGGAGGCGATATCACGCGCAAACGCAAGCTGCTCGAGAAGCAAAAAGAGGGCAAGCGCCGCATGAAGCGCGTAGGCCGCGTGGAGATTCCCCAGGAAGCGTTCTTGGCTGTGCTGCGCGTCTCCGGTGAAACAGAGTAGTCCGTCCAGGCTACCCCTTCCCAAAAACAGGTGATATGCAAAAGTGTCCTCAGACCTCCGATATGACTTGCTGGAGGTTGAATGCCGAAGGTCATCGCCCGCGACGAACGGGCGCGGGACGCGCCGTGGGCGCTATGTAAACTGCCGTCCTTTCCGCCTATCGCAACACGGCTGCTACAGGCGCTGTCCAAGGAAGATGTCGAGATCAGGGAGTTGACGCGTCTGATTTCTTCCGATGCGGCGTTTTCCGCTGAGATCCTGCGTCTGGCCAACTCCGCGCTCTTCGGGCTGGAAGGACAGGTCAACAGCTTGACCCACGCTGTGTTGCTGTTGGGGCTGTCGCGAGTGAAGGGCCTGGCTATGACCGTGGCGATCATGAAGGGATACCTGAAAGGTGTACTCAAGAGTGAGACGCTGCGGCGGTGCTGGACTCACTCGCTGGCCTGTGCGTTTCTGGCTGAAGAACTGGCGCCTGCCTGTGGCTTGGATAAAGATTATGCCTACACGGCCGGACTATTGCATGACATCGGCCGGCTGAGCATTCTTGTAACTTATCCCGCCGAGTACACGAATCTTTTGAAGGTGGCCGAAGACAACTCCTTCGATGTCCTGGAGTGCGAACGTCAACTGTTCGACATCGATCATTGCCAGGCGGGTCAGTGGTTGGCCGCGCAATGGAAGTTGCCGCCGGAGTTCGGTGAGGTCCTGAGCCATCATCACGAACCGGCTGCGGGACCAGGATTTGGCGCCGCCGGTCTCATACACTTGACCTGCAATCTGTCGGACGCTCTGGGGTTCAATGTTCTGGACACCAGGGAACTGCCGGACTTCGAGCGAATCTTGACCGAATTGCCTCAGGCGGCGAGAAATCGCGTCAACCTGAATTTCGAGGAGCTGAAAGCGCGCCTTGGAGGGCACATTGTGGCCCTGTTGCGCGGGCCGCTCAACTAAGCCATATTCGGCAGTTCGTATCCCCGGCGTCGCGGGCGTGAAAGAAGCTTGTTAGCCTCCTCGTCGCCGGTGAACTTCTCCTTTTCAGGATCCCAATGCAGCTTGCGGTCCAACTGCCTGCAAATGTTCACGAGATGGCACACCGTGTTCGACCGGTGCCCGATCTCGACGTCGGCGTTGGGCCGCTTGCGCGTCCGCATGCACTCAAAGAAGTTCCTCAAGTGGAAGAGGTCCTCTCCACGTCCTTCGGGAGTGAAGTCGGGAGCGTTGCGGCGCAGTTCCACCGGATCGGACAGATAGTTGCCACGCAGGATCTGGATGCGGCCCTTCTCCCCGACGAAGATGGCGCCTAGCTGAGCGTGATCGTTGATCTTTGGCTGCCAAAGTTTCAAGAGCGTGCCGCTGGCATAGCGCATGGTGATGCGCGCCTGTTCACCTTTTTCCTCCGGCCACATCTCGACCGGTCCGGTCTCATCGGTTCCGAGCGCGGCCTGCACCTGGTCCAGCCCGTGCGTACCCCAGCCGCTCACGCCCCAGCTCTGCCCGCCGCCGTCATAGTCCCAATAAAGAGCCCACTTGGTTCGCAAGTCGTCGTGATAGGGACGAAGCTCGGTCTGGTTGCACCACTGGTCCCAATTGAGGCCTGCTGGGATAGGCTGCGCGGGCTGAGGCTTCCAGGCGACAGGCGGCTCGTAGTTGCAGGCGATCACTTCCTTGATCTTGCCGATGGCTCCCCCGCTCACCAGTTTGCTGGCGTGGATATTGATGGGCATGGAACGCTGCTGCGTGCCGGTTTGCAGGATGCGATTGTATTTCCGAACGGCTTTGACCAGGGTGCGGCCCTCGGCCACGGTCAGCGTCATCGGCTTTTCTGAATAGACGTCCAGGCCCGCCTGCATGGCGTGGATGTTGATAAGCACGCGGGCGTGCGTGGGAGTCTCGACAAAGACGCAGTCGAGCTTCTCCTTTTCAAACATCTTCCGGTAGTCGTGATACTTGCGCCACTTGGCGCCCTGCGGGTGTTTGGCTGCAGCCTCATCCATGCGCGTCAGGTAGCAGTCGGCTATGGCCACAATCTGGGCCTCGGGCATGTCGAAATAGGTCTGCAGCCAGCGCGCGCGGCCGCCCACGCCGATGAATCCCACCTGGATGCGGCTGTTGGCGCCGGGCGCGCCGCCCATGCCAAGCACGCTCGATGGAACAAAAAGCGGCGCCGCGGCGGCGCCGGAGACGGTGGAGAGAAAATTACGTCGTTTCATGGCCCTCAGGTCCGGGTCCATTATATCTAGAGCCGGACAGTCGCGAGGCGCCTCTACTGGTTCTCCTCGATCTCACGGGAGATTTCCTCCCACTCCCGCATCAGCGCTTCGAGCGCTTCCCTGCCGGCGGTCACCAGTCCCATGAGGCGCTGCGTTTCCTCGGCGTTCTTGAAATCGGCAAGCTCGGCTTCGTAACCGGCGATTTCGGCCTCCCGCCGCGCCACCTCTTCCTCGATTTCCGTGCAGCGGTCTTGCATCTGACGGAGTTTGATCGGATTCAGGCGCTTCGCTTTGGAGACTTCCGTGGAGGCGGCCTCGGGCGCTGTATCCGGTACGGCTTCGGCCTCGGTGGCGGCTTCCATGGCCGCTGCGCTCTCCTTGCGCCGGAGATAGTCTTCGTAGTTGCCTGAATAGATGCGCACTTCGCCGTCGGCCACTTCGAACACGCGCGTGGCCAGTTTGTTGACGAAGTAGCGGTCGTGGGAGACGAATACCACCGTGCCGGTGTATTCGCTCAGCGATTCAAGCAGCACGTCCTTGGCGCGGATGTCGAGGTGATTGGTGGGCTCGTCGAGCAGCATGAAATTCGACGGCTGCATCAGCATGCGCGCCAACGCATAGCGGTTGCGCTCCCCGCCGGACAACACACCGATGGTCTTGAAAACTTCGTCCTCACCGAACAGAAAACAGCCGAGCACGGTGCGAAGTTCAGTAAGAGTGGACCGCGGCGACACCTCGCTCAGATCGTCCATCAACGTCGCGGACGTGTTGAGCTCCTTGTATTGATCCTGCGCGAAGTAATCCGGCTCGACGTTGTGGCCCACCACGTAGTCGCCGCTTGAAAGCGGCTCCACTCCAGCCAGCATCCTGATGAGCGTGGACTTGCCTGCGCCATTCACGCCCACCAGCGCCACGCGGTCGCCGCGCTCGATGATGAAGTCGACGTCGCGCAAGACCTGATGCTCGCCGTAGGACTTGCTCACGTGGCGGAACTCGGCCACTATACGGCCGCTCGGCTTGGGCTGCGGAAACGAGAAGTGGATGGCCTTCTCTTCCAGCGGGATCTCGATGCGCTCTATGCGATCGAGTTCCTTGATGCGGCTCTGCACCTGCTTGGCTTTGGTGGCCTGATAGCGGAAGCGGTTGATGAACGCTTCCAACTGCTGTATGCGTGCCTGCTGATTGCGGTACGCGGCTTCGAGCGTTGCGCGTTGTTCGGTCTTCAGTTCGATGTAGCGCGAATATCCGCCGCTGTAAAAATGAATGCCGTGGTTCCAGATCTCTACGATGCGCGAAACGGTGACGTCCAGGAAGTAGCGGTCGTGGGAGACCAGTACGAAGGCGTAGGGATACGACTTCAGGTAGTCCTCCAGCCAGTTGCGCGCTTCCATGTCCAGGTGATTGGTGGGCTCGTCCAGAAGTAGCAGGTTGGGCTTCTCGAGCAACAGCTTCGCCAGCGCGATGCGCATCTGCCAGCCGCCGGAGAACTGTTCGGTAGGCCGCGCCCAATCCTCGCGCGAGAAGCCCAGGCCCGAAAGCACGGTGCCCACCTGCGCGTCGATGGTGTAATGGTCGCGCGAGCGAAGCTCGGTTTCGACGCGATGGAAGCGGTCGCTTACCGCGTGGTACTCCTCGCCCGAAGGGTCCAGTTCCGACATGCGGCGAGCCAGCGCTTCCAGTTCTCGCTCCATGGCCTGCACGTCGGCGAACACCGTCAGGCATTCGTCGAAGACCGTACGGCCGGAGAGCGACAGGCCGTCCTGCGGCAGGTAGCCGGCGGAAATGCCTTTGGTGGCCACCATCGTTCCGTTGTCGAGCGTGTCCAGCCCGGCCAGGACTTTCAGCAGCGTCGACTTGCCGGTGCCGTTGGCGCCCACCAAACCCGTGCGCTCCTCGGTGGTGACCAGCCAGTTGACGTTTTCAAAAAGCAGTTTGGAGCCGAATCGCTTGCCGGCGTCGGTGAGCTGAATCATTGCGCCTGCCTGCCGGCATACCCGGTGCCGCGCAGGATCCGTCCGGCTCGAACCAAAGTGGGTTTGTCGTTCTCAACCACCGGCTGCCCATTCACAAGAACCAGGTCGAACCCTTCCGAGTACTGGTGCGGGTTCTCGTAAGTGGCTTTGTCCTGGACGCGCGCAGGGTCGAACAGAACGAGATCCGCCCAGAAGCCTTCGCGGACCATGCCGCGATCGCGGAAACCGTAAACCCGCGCGGGCAGCGAGGTCATCTTGCGCACGGCTTCCTCCAGCGTGATGGTGTTGCGGTTGCGCACGAACTCGGCCAACACGCGGGCGCGCGAACCGTAAGAGCGCGGATGCGGCTTGCCCACGCCGAACTCCCGCACGCCGCCGTCGCTGATGACGGAGGTGTTCGGATACCGCAAGATCCGCTCGACGTCCTTGATGCTCATCGACTGGTAGACCATTCCCACCCAGTCCTTCTCCATCAGTTCGAGTATGGTCTGAATCTGCCGGTCGAGCTTCTTCTTCCCGTGCTTCAAGATCGCAATTTCGGGGATGGTCTTGCCTTCGAGGGTTTTATCGAACGGGCAGCTCGACACCATGGCATAGGAGTAGTCCTTCCATCCTTTGTCCTTCAGCATCTGCTTCATCTCGCGCGCGATCCGCTGGCGGGTGGCTGGGTCGGCCAGCCGTTCCTTGATCTTCTCCTTGCCGTCGGCGAGCGCCCAGCTTGGAAGGGTGATGCCGAGGTTGGTGCTTGATCGATCATATGGGTACTGGTCCACGGTCACGTCGACGCCCTCACTGCGGAACCTTTCGACCATGGCGATGGACTTGTCGCTCTCGCCCCAGTGCTTGCGGTTGTCGATCTTGAAGTGCGACAACTCGACGCGCATTCCGGCCGCGCGGCCCACGCTCGCAGCCTCCTCGATGGCCGCCAGGACCTTCGCGCCCTCATCGCGCATGTGGCTCGCGTAGATGCCGCCATACTTGGAGGCGGCCTTAGCCAGTTCGACCACTTCTTCCGTGCTCGAGTAAGTGCCGGGAATGTAGATCAGGCCGGTGGAAAAGCCGATGGCGCCGTCCCGCATGGCCTTTTCGACCACCTCGCGCATGCGGGCGAGTTCGTCCGCCGTGGCATGGCGTTCAGCCCGACCCATCACATGAATGCGAATGTCATTGTGCCCGGCGAGCGTGGCGAGGTTGATGCCGAGCCCGATCTTTTCCAGCTTGGCGAACCAGGCGGCGACGTCCACTTCCGAGTCGCCGCAATTGCCAGTGACGATCGTGGTGACGCCATCGCGCACATAATTGTCGGCGAAGGGGATCTTCTCGATGTCGCCCTCGACGTGCGTGTGCCCGTCGATGAAGCCCGGCGCGAGCACGCGGTCGTGGGCGTCAATGACGCGCTCGGCGCTCGCGCGCGACAGGTCGCCAACCGCCTCGATGCGCCCATCTTTCACGCCGACATCGGCGCGAAACCAGGGGTTGCCCGTGCCGTCCACCACCCGGGCGTTACGAATAATCATGTTGTAGTCGGCCGCATGAAGACAAAAGACGGCGAAGAAAAGTAGAACCGAGCGCATGGGAACCTATCCCAAGATTAGCAGGGAGCGGTCCTAAGCTACCGGGCCCAGGAAGAAATCGAGCGAGCGGGACAGGTAGTCGCGCAGTTCGGACCGCGGCACAACGGCATCCAGGAATCCATGCTGCAGCAGAAATTCGCTGCGCTGAAAACCTTGCGGGAGCTTCTGTCGGATAGTCTGTTCGATGACGCGCGGTCCTGCAAAGCCGATCAGCGCGCCCGGTTCGCCAATGTTGAGATCGCCCAGCATGGCAAAACTGGCCGTGACGCCGCCCGTGGTGGGGTCCGCCAGGACGCTGAGGTAGGGGATTTTGGCCGCGTCAAGCATCATGAGCGCGGCCGAGACCTTGGCCATCTGCATCAGGCTGACGGCGCCTTCCTGCATACGCGCGCCGCCGGAACTGGACACGATTACCAGTGGCTGCCGCTTGGCGATCGAGCGCTCCACCGCGCGCGTGATCTTCTCGCCCACCACGGCACCCATGCTGCCGCCGATGAACTTCAGGTCGAGCACGCAAAGCTGGATCGCGCGGCCTTTCAGCTTGCCCTCCACTGCGATCACGGCGTCCTGGCGCGAGGTTGCCTTGCGCATGTCTTCCAGGCGCTTCTTGTACGCTTTGGAATCGGAGAATTCGAGTGGATCGGTGGAGACCATGTCCCGGTCGTATTCGGTCCATTCGCCGTCCAGCAGTGATTTCACGCGCGAGCCGGCGTCCAGCTTGAAGTGATAGCCGCACTTGGGGCAGACCTGCAGGCTCTCTTCCAGGGCCTTACGCCAGATGATCTGCCGGCACCCATCGCACTTCAGCCATAGGCCTTCGGTACGGACGTTGCGTGCGGCGTCCTCGGGAGGATTTCCCGCGATCCGGGGCTTCTTTCGGGTGAACCAGGCCATGATGACTCTCAGTACTCGATGCCTCGCTGCGCGAGGATCCCTTTCTCGAACGGATGCTTGATCTCCCGGATCTCGCTCACCAGATCGGCCGCCTCGATGAGTCTGTCTTGCGCGTTGCGTCCCGTACAGATAACGTGCAACTGCTCGGGCCGCGCGGCAAGGTCGTTGAGAACTTGATCCAGGGTGATCATGCCGTAATGTACGGCATAATTGATCTCATCCAAGATTATCATGTCGTAACGGTCCGAATGCATGGCCTCGACGGCTGCCTTCCATGCTTCCTGGACGAGCCGTATATCCTCGGCGTCGGGCTTTTCGGCCCCCACTTTGACGAAGCCGCGGCCCATGGGGCGGATCTGGAAATTCTCACCGAAAGCTTTCACCGCATCCAGTTCCCCGTAATGCCAGGATCCCTTGATGAACTGGATCATGAGCACCTTCATGCCCTGGCCCACGGCGCGCAAGGCGCTTCCCATGGCGGCGCTGGTTTTGCCCTTGCCGTTCCCTGTGAAGACGATCAGCAGCCCTCGGTGAGAATCCACCAGACCACACTAACCCGACGCCCCCGAGCGAAGCAAGACGCGGTGCTCAGCCCGCGTTCTGCCTGCTCCAGGCCCGGATCTTGCGAATCTCCTCGGCCGGGATATGCAGGAATTCGAGGAACTCCTGGTGCTCATCGGGAGCCGAGCGTTCGAACTCGGCGTGCCAGCGGTTCATATCGTCTTGCGTGAAGCCGGCGGCTTTCATAATGCTGATCCACTTTTCTTTCGTGACCACGTCGTCTCTCCCTAACGGCCGTTTGGACCGTAATAGTCTGAAAATGGCCCGTTGATGTTCCCGCAGACGCTCGATCTCGACGCCGATCTCTTTGAGCCGCCGCTTCAGCACTTCGGCGGCTCCGCCGTCCGTCCCGTCCAGCAGGCCGCGGATGTCGGCAAGCTTCACGCCGGCGTTGCGATAGACGCAGATCTGTTCGAGCCGCTCGAGGTCCTTCTTGCGGTAGGCGCGGTAATTCCCCGCGGTGCGCGAAGGCGGCTTGAGCAGCCCGATCGATTCGTAGTACAGCAGCGTACCGCGGCTGAGCGAGCAATGCCGCGCCAGTTGGGTGACAGTCAACATGGGCCAGTTCCAACTATGAACCCTACAGTTTTAGACAGGTCAAGAGATTAGTTTCTCGGCTTCCGGTAAATCCTCCGGACGGCCAACATCGCGCCAGGCGCCGTCGATGGCGTAGATGCGCACGCGCCCCGCGCGGGCCAGTATTTGTTCGACGGCCGTCGGCAACTCGTACTCGCCGCGAGGCGATTTCGGGATCGACGCCAGCTCGCCGAAAATGGACGCGCGGAAGGCGTAAAGACCCGCGCTGTTCCAATGCGTGGACGAGGTGCCCTTCGGCGGCTTCTCGATCATTTGCGTAACGATACCCTCTTTCTCATAAACGGCTGCGCCCTGCCATGGGTCGTCCACCCACTTCACGCCCGCCACGGCTTCCGTTCGCGGGTCGGATTCCAATCGCGCGGCGATACCCGCATAGTGCCTCGCGTCCACCATGATGTCGCCGAAGGTGAGCAGGAAATCCTCGCCGTTCACGAATTCCCGGGCCAGCCGCGTGGCGCCGCCCGTCCCATCGAGCGTGGCCTGCACGCGGTAGGTCAGCTTCATCGGGTAGCTGCGGAAATGATTTTCGATCATTTCGCCGCGATAGCCGGTGACGACGAGCACCTCGGTGAAGCCGGCTTCTCGCAAACGGTCCAGCACGTGTTCGAGCATCGGTTTGCCGGCGATCGGGAGCATGGGCTTCGGTCGATCGTCGGTCAAGTGCTTCATTCGCGTGCCGCGCCCGGCGGCCAAAACCACGGCTTTCCTCACGAATCCACTATAATCGCCTTTTGCACATGACTTCCATGACACGAACACGATGGTGGATTCTCACCCTGCTGTTTTTCATCACCACCATCAATTACCTGGATCGCATTGTACTGAGCGTACTCATCCCCGTCATCCGCCAGGACCTGCACATCACCACCGAGCACTACAGCTACGTGACCGGTGCTTTCCAGATGGCTTACACCATCGGATTCATCTTCATGGGGCGGCTGATCGACCGTTACGGCACACGTTTGGGTTACTCAGTAGCCATCGCCTTCTGGTCGGCGGCGGCCATGCTGCACGCCTTGGTGCGTTCGACGGTTTCTTTGGCTTTCTGGCGCGCCATGTTGGGGCTCGGGGAATCGGGGAATTTCCCGGCGGCGGTCAAAGCCGTGACCGAATGGTTCCCCAAGAAAGACCGGGCGCTTGCCACGGGCCTGTTCAATGCCGGGACCAATGTGGCTTCAATGGTTGGTCCACCGATATTCGTGTGGATGAACGCCAACTTCGGCTGGCGCGGGAGTTTCGCCATCACGGGCGGCTTGGGCTTTGTATGGCTCATACTCTGGGTGCTGCTGTACCGCTTGCCGGAGATGCATCCGCGCGTGAACCAGGCCGAACTCGACTACATCCACAGCGATGGGCCCGAGGCCAAAACCCAGTCCAAGATGGGCTGGGGCGCTGTGCTGCGTTACAAGCAGACCTTCGCTTTCGCATTGGCCAAGTTCCTCACTGATCCGGTATGGTGGTTCTACCTTTTCTGGCTGCCCCCATATCTGTACGACGTGCGCAAGTTTAATCTGGAGGAAATCGCCTGGGCGCTGCCCGCCATTTACCTGATGGCTGATTTCGGCAGCGTGATGGGAGGGTGGCTCTCCGGTCATTTCATCCGCATTGGCTGGACCAATGCCCGGGCGCGCAAGGTGACTATGGCGTTGTCCGCGTGCTTGATGCCGATTGCCGCCACGGCCGTGCTGGTACCGAATGCCGTCGTAGTGGTGCTGCTGATGAGCCTCGCCACGGCGGGACACCAGGCTTGGTCGGCGAATCTTTATACCACGACCACGGACGTCTTCCCCAAGCGCGCGGTCGCTTCGGTGACCGGCATCGGAGGCTGCGCCGGCGGGTTGGGCGGCGTAATCATTTCGTCACTGGTGCCCGGCTTCGTCATCGCGCATTTCGGATATAAGCCCGTCTTCCTGATGATGGGCGTCCTGCACCTCACGGCTCTCTTGTTCGTACACACGATGATGGGCGAAATGAAGCCCATCGAAGAGTAAGCCGGGCTGCGGTAATATGGACAGATAACGCGCAAAGGGACTTCGTTATGGCTCAACATTCCAGGATTATTCTTGACACCGACTTGCCGGGCGTCACGCGCCGCGCCCGTGGCAAGGTGCGGGATGTCTACGAGATCGACGGCAAGATCCTGATCGTCGCCACGGACCGCATTTCGGCGTTCGATTACATTCTGCCCACCGGCATCCCCGATAAGGGCCGCGTGCTGACACAACTTAGCGTGTTTTGGTTCGACTTCCTCGGATCTTTGGCGCCCAACCATTTCGTGACGGCCAACGTGGATGAGTACCCGGACCCACTGCCGCGCTATCGCGACCAACTCGAAGGCCGCTCGATGCTCGTGAAGAGCGCCCGGATGGTGAATGTCGAATGCGTCGCGCGCGGCTATCTGTCCGGCTCGGGATGGAAAGAGTACCAGAAGAGCCAGAGCGTGTGCGGCGTGGCGCTGCCGCCCGGCCTCAAGGAAAGCGACAAACTGCCAGAGCCGATCTTTACGCCGTCCACCAAGGCGCAGAGCGGCCATGACATGAACATTTCCATGCAGCAGGCCGCGGACATGGTGGGCGCCGGGACCGCCGAGAAGTTGCGTAGCCTCACGCTCTCCATTTACACGCGCGCGGCCGAGTATGCCCTCGAGCGCGGCATCATTATCGCCGACACGAAGTTCGAATTTGGTTTCGCCGACGGCGAGCTGATCCTCGCCGACGAAGTGCTCACGCCGGACTCGTCGCGTTTCTGGCCGCTTGCCAGTTACAAGCCGGGCGGCGCGCAGCCTTCCTACGATAAGCAGTACGTCCGCGATTACCTGGAGTCGATTCGCTGGAACAAACAACCGCCCGCGCCTCCCCTGCCGGAAGATGTCGCCGCCAAAACCAGCGAGAAGTACAAGGAGGCGTACCGGGTTCTTACCGGGAAGGACTTGTGAACTGGCTGGACGTTGTACTGGGGATCATTCTAGCTGCGTCGGTCGTGGCCGGACTCGCCAAGGGGCTGGCGCGTGCAATAGTCGGCTTTGCCGCCTGCGTGATTGGCTTGCTTTGCGGTTTGTGGCTTTACGGAACCGCCGGCTCTTTCCTGCTTCCGTATGTGAGCTCGCACGGCATCGCCAACTTCATCGGCTTCCTGCTGGTTTTTGTCGGGACCATGGCCTTCGGCGCCCTGCTGGGCCGAATGCTTGCCGTATTGTTCAAGTGGGCAGGCTTGGGCTGGCTGGACCGGCTGGCCGGCGGCGTGTTCGGGTTGGTGCGCGGTGCGCTGATCGCGGCGGTGATCGTAATGCTGCTGCTGGCTTTCACGCCCAAGCCGCCACCCCGTTCGGTAGTCGGCTCGCGCATCGCTCCTTACGTGATGGACGCCGCGCGTGTGATGGCGGCGATTGCGCCACGGGAGTTGCGGGACGGCGTGCGACAGAGTTACGAGAAAGTGAAGCAAGTCTGGTCGGATACACTGAAGAAGGGGCCTCACGGTATTTCCCCCGAAGGAGCTTAGTGGTATTGATTCAACCCGGTAGCATCGACCTGCTGATTTTCGACCTCGACGGCACGCTGATTGATTCCAAAGAAGACCTGGCGAATGCGGTGAACGCGGCCCGGCGCCGCATGGCGCTGGCGCCGCTCCCCAATGAGCTCGTGTATTCCTATGTGGGCAACGGAGCGCCAACGCTGATACGCCGCGCCATGGGGCCCGAAGCCACCGAAGCCGATGTGCAGACGGCTTTGGAGTACTTCATGGCCTACTACAAGGAGCATATGCTCGATTGCACCACGCTGTATCCGGGCGTGCGCGAAGCGCTGGATACACTGCGGGACAGCGGCATGAAGATGAGCGTGCTCACCAACAAACCCGTGCGCTTCAGCCAGTTGCTGGTGGAGCGTTTGGGATTGGGCGAGCACTTCTTCCGCGTGTACGGCGGCAACAGTTTCGAGGAAAAGAAGCCGGATCCGGAGGGCGTGTACAAACTGCTGGAAGAGTCCGGTGTGCCGGCAGGGCGCGCCATGATGGTGGGCGATAGCGACGTGGACATCCGGACAGCCCGCAACGCAGGCATTCTGGCGTGTGGCGTCACCTATGGATTCCAACCGGAGACGCTCGATGAGGTGCCGCCCGACATTCGTTTGGGCGACTTGCGGCAGTTAGCCGCGATGTTGCTAAGCAAGAGTTAATCAGGAGAACCTGCAGACACTATGAATTACAAACCCGGAGAAACAGTACAAAAAACGGGTGTTTACTGGTGCACCGTATGCAAGACGCCGGTCCGCTTCACCGAGGGCGAGGTCTTTCCGCCCTGCCAAAACATGTGCGGCCGCGGGAACTGGCATCCGGTGGACGCCGGTCCGCGGCCGCAAGAGCAAAGCGGGACGAAGGCTTCCTAGATTTCTTCCGTGCCTACCCAGGCGCCCTTCTGCGAGCTCTCAAGGACCTTGGTCAGCAAGTAGATGCCGCGCATGCCGTCCGCGAAGGTCGGGTACTCCACCGGCGCATTGCGATCGGCCACCGTACGGTAGAAGCGGCGGTAAACCATCTTGTGAGCGTCGTCGTAACCTTCCGAGTGCCCGCCCGGCAGGTCGGCGTAGGCGCGCGCCTCCGGTAGCATCAGCGCGGGGTCCTTTACCAGCATCCCATTCGGCGTGTCGCGGTGGCCGATCCAGAGCTGGTCGGGCGATTCCTGGTTCCAGATGACGCCGGCCTTGGTGCCGAAGATCTCCATCTGTAAGCGGTTCTTGCACCCGGCCGACATCTGGCTGACGGTGAAAGCGCCGCGGGCGCGGTCGCCCAGGTGCAGCAGGACGGCGCCGTAGTCGTCGGTGTCGATGTCCACTTCCTCGCGGTCGTCCACCTTCGCCATCTTGCTTTCGAACGCCTGCAGCGCACCCGCCCGGGGCTTCTTGCGCTTCTTCAGGAAAGTCTGCAAGTCGGCGCAAACCGAAGTGATGCGCTGGCCGGTGACGTGTTGGACCATGTCCATCCAGTGCGAACCGATGTCGCCCATGCAGCGCAGCGCGCCGCCTTCCTTGCTGACGATGCGCCAGTTCCAGTCTGTGTCATAGAGCAGCCAGTCCTGTGAATAGGTGCCCTGTACGACGAGGATGTCTCCCAGCTCGCCGGCTTCCACCATGCGGCGCATCTGCTGCACAGCCGGATAATACCGCAGGTTGTGGTTGGTGCAGTTGGCGACGTTCTGCTTCTTGGCGATGTCTACGAGTTCTTTGGCCTCATCCAGCGTGGTCGTCAGCGGCTTCTCGCAAAGAACGTGCTTGCCGGCCAGCATGGCTGCTTTGGCAATGGGGTAGTGGAGATTGTTGGGCGTGCAGATGTGCAGGGCATCAATTCCGGGATCGGCCACGATCTCGTGCCAGTCGCCGCTGGTGCGCTCGACCCCAACGGCCTCGCCGAACGATGCGCCTTCCTTGGCGTCGATACCGCAAACGGCCACGAGCTCCACGTTCGGTTGGCGGCGGATTGCTTCCGCGTGCACCTTACCCATAAAACCAGCGCCAATCACGGCGGTTCGAATCTTTCGCATAGTCTCTCCCTTCGATGAATGCTGCTCTCAGCCAATGTATCGCAATTGCTGCTAGAGTGAAAGTTTGGTGGGAGAGAATGCTGGTTCGGATACGTTTGCGGCGCGGCCCAGCGATCCGGAAAAGACGAGGAAAGCGCCGGCAACTCGCACTTGCCTTGGGTAGCCTGCTTACGCCGCTGGCCGTCATGGCCGCGGGCCTTGCCGCCTGGAGGCTGGGCGCGGATCTCAACTGGACGGGGCAGTTTGCCATCACGGAGGGGCTGTTCTCGCACTGGCAGGTTTGGATCGCGATGGCCGCCATGCTGCAGTCCATCGCTACCCTTTTGATCCGTTACGGGCGTGGCGATAGAACTGCTGGATAAGGACGGGAAGCGCTCGTCGCGCAACACATGTTATCTTGAACTAAAGCGCACGCTGGAATGCCCTATCCCGCCCGATCCCGGACCACGGCTTACTTCTCGCCGGGGTATTTCCCGCCCGGAGTGAAGTGGCTGCTTATCGTAAATATCGCTATTTTTCTTATTTATTTCTTGGCCGTCCGCTTTGATTTCGACCTCATCTTTCAGCACTTCGCTCTCGTGCCGGGAGCCGTGATCTACCTGGGGGCCTTCTGGCAACTGTTCACATACATGTTCCTGCACGATCCGTACGGGTTCGCGCACATCCTGTTCAATATGTTCACGCTATGGATGTTCGGCGTGGACCTGGAGCGCGAATGGGGCACGCGGCGGTTCCTGCGCTATTACTTCCTGTGCGGCATCGGCGCGGGAGTGTGCGTGGTGGCGGCCAACTGGATCGCAGGCAGCCTGGGAGCGCGGACCATAGGCAGTTCCGGGGCCATCTATGGCCTATTGCTCGCCTTCGGAATGCTCTACCCGGACCGCGTGATACTGTTCAGCTTCTTGTTCCCTATTAAGGCCAAGTATTTCGTCATGATCCTGGGCATGATCGATTTCCTGAGCTCGATCGGTGCCAGCAAAGGCGGCGTCAGCCACGTGGCGCACCTGGGCGGGTTGCTGGTGGGTTACATCTACCTGAAGCACGGCCGCTACTCGCTCGATCCGGTAGCCGGCCTGATCCGCGCCTATGAGGCGTACAAATTCCGCCGCGCCAAGCGCCGGTTCCAGCGTTATATGCACAAGCACCGCGGTCCAAACGGCCCTGTTAACTGAGTCCCCACCCCTGAAACACCCGGCCAGCCCGGTGCGTCAAATTAGCGGTGCTATATTTGGGCATGGGGGAATCGCAATGAAAATGACACGTTTAGCTCTCCTTCTGGCCGCCGCGCTGCTGGCGTGGACACCGGCCGCACCCGCGCAGGAAGGACCGCGCAAGGAAGGCAGCGAAACTGTCGCCCGTCCACGGAAGAAAGACGCCGAAGCGGAAGCGGCCAAGATCCCGTCCAAGCTTTCAAAGAAGGATCGCCCCGCGCTGCCCGACGGCGTGCCGACGTTCCGCAGCGACGTGAATGCCGTGAGCGTCGAGGTGGCCGTGCTCGACAACAAGGGCCGTTTCATCCCCGGCATTCCGCGCGCCAACTTCCGCATTCTCGAAGACGGCGTTCCTCAACAGATCAGCAACTTCGGCTTGGGCGAAGCGCCCATGACCGTCTGCATGGTCATCGAGTTTAGTAACTTGTTCCAGAGCTACTGGACCGAGACCTGGTATCAAACCTTGACTGCCTCGTACGGTTTCCTGGAAACGCTGAGGCCGGAAGACTACGTGGCGGTAGTCGCCTATGACCTGCGTCCGGAGATCCTTTCGGATTTCTCGACCGACAAGCGTGCCGCCTACGAGGCTATGCAGCGCCTTCGTTTTGCGGCGTACTCGGAATCGAACCTGTACGATGCCGTCACGGACACCGCCGAGCGAATGAAGGACATAGAAGGCCGGAAGGCCATCGTGCTGATCGCGTCCGGCGTGGACACGTTCAGCAAGATCACCTTCGACAAGACACGTAAGATCCTACAGGAAGCCGCAGTGCCGATTTACGCGATTGGCCTGATGCAGGCTCTAAGGGATTACTACGACGCGCGCGGCGCGTTGGGCAGCATCGCCCGCATGGATTTCCTCCAGGCGGACAACCAGATGCGCACTTTCGCCAAGGAAACCGGCGGCATGAGCTTCTTCCCGCGCTTCTATGGCGAGTTCCCGGGCATCTTCCGCGCCATCTCGGATTCGTTGCGGAACCAATACTCGCTGACGTATCAGCCTTCAAATCAGGCGCGCGACGGGAAGTTCCGCAGAATCAAAGTGGAACTGGTGAACCCTGCCACCAACGAGCCTCTGCGCATCGTTGACGAAAAGAAGAAACCCATCAAGTACACCATCATCGCGAAGGCTGGCTACACGGCTCCTCGCGAAGTCGAGTGAGCCAACCGCGCGCGGTTTTCCGCCGCGGCGGAAGACCGTCGCTTCGCGGAACAACACTGAGGTCGAAAGTCAAGAATTCGATCTTTCTGTTTTTCAATCCGATACAAAACGATTGA
Organism: uncultured Solibacteraceae bacterium; assembly: GCA_964384215.1. GTDB lineage: Bacteria > Acidobacteriota > Terriglobia > Bryobacterales > Bryobacteraceae > JAJFUV01. The sequence goes on from CAYLLB010000028.1 coordinate 67,269, forward strand.
CAGCTGAATTTCAGCTTTGCTACTTTTCGAGAGTTCTCATGAAGCCTTCATCCTCTTCCAGTACAGTTCCGGCCGCCCGAGTCCTGCTCATTGATGACAACCAGTCGGGCCTGGCTGCCAGGAAGTCCGTGCTGGAGGAATTCGGCCACCAGGTGACAACCGCTGTCAGCGGGCACGAGGGTCTGGAATGTTTCAGTAGTGAGACATTCGACCTTGTGATCACCGACTACAAGATGCCACGCATGAACGGCATTGAATTGATAGAGCGCGTCCGCAAACAGAAGAAAGACATTCCGATCATTCTGATCTCAGGCTTTGCCGATCCTCTGGGGTTGAACGAGTCCAATACAGGTGCCGATGTTGTGATACAAAAGAGCTCGAATGAAGTGGCTCACCTGGTTCGGTCGGTAAACCGTCTCCTCCGCCGCCAAGTTCCCAAGAAGCCGCCTGCTTCGCATCATTTGGCGGGCAGGTCCAGACGCAAGACCGGCTGAGCCACGCGTTCTCAGAAAGAACCCAGCAACTCCCGTAAAATGAGGCGGAACGCTGCCGGCTCGCCTGCGTTTGCCATCCGGCTTGCCAGAGATTGGGCTTTGGCCGCATCTTTCCGGCTCAGTTCGACCAGCAGGGCGTAATCCTCAACCGATTCGCGCGCCTGTTCGAAGCGGATGGAGCTGAAAAGGGTGCGGCCCTCCCGGTTGGGGTAAGCAAGATGCGCTCCGCCCGGCGGCGGGAAAGCGGAATCATCCTGTATGGCCGGTTGTGTGTCCTTAAAGGGGTCCGGACTCCAGCGGTTCCCTTCCCAGCGCAGCAGGCCGCGTACGCCACGTTGGAATGAGGCCCAGCCGAGGATGCGGGTTTCGAGCAACGGGTGGTCGATAAAGGAGCCTGCTTCCGGCGCCGGACTCACGAATCCGGCGGAGGGCATGATGCGCTGGATTTCAGCCTGCCAGCGTCCGCACTCTTCCGTTTCGCGCTCATTGGGCGAATCGAGCAGGCCTTGGACGTAGCGATTCTCCCAGCCGTTCGCAGCCAGCGTGCGGCGAAGCTCTCCATAGAAGCCGGCCAGGAGCGGCCGGGTGTGTGCATCGTTGATCGCGATGCGCCTCGCTTGCGGAGCCCCGCCTTCCACGGTCCAGATGCGCGTCGTGAGCGGATCGCTCCTGCGGGCGCCGCGGGCGAGCAACTGGCCGCCGTCGATCGATCCACGTACCCCCGCGGATTCGAACATGCGCACGAACCGCACGAAGTTTGAGAAATCGTAACGCGGCGCGCCGCCGCCTGCCGAGACGGTCACAAGATCCATGGGGTTCGCGGGAATGAAAGTCTGATGGTGTGCCGCAAGGAACCTGGCGATGTTACCGGCGATGATCCACCACTGACCCGAAAACTGCTGTGTGCGGTAGAACTGCTGGCTATAAGCATCGTTCAACGCGAAGCGGTGAGCCACATCGAAAGGGATTTCCGCCGGCACGATTGCGGGCGTCACATCGAGAATGTACGCAATGCGGCTCAGTTCCTCGCTGCCCTGGCGCAGTCTCAGCACACCGTCGTACCGGCCGGGCGCCTGGTCCGCGGGTATAGGAATCGTGATCCACACCGAGCGCGTTTTGTTCTTCTCCACGGTCATGGGAAAGCTTGTCAGGAGCGCGTCGGGAAACAGGGCCGGCGCCTCGCGCAGTACCACGCCGCGATAGCCGGATGGGGTGTTCGTGGTTGCCACAACGTACTCGACCCGGCGGACCTCGATCCGATCAATCGGAATGCCGGGACCGGTAAGCGCCAGCGCATCCAAATTCAAGTCCCCGATGCCGATGCTCGAGCGCAGCGCCAGTTGCAAGCTGATGTTCGACCTTCGTGCGGCGGCGAATCTTGCCTCCTTCAAAGCCTTGCTTCCCACCGGGTCATCGGGGAACACCTGGTCGAGCGAGTCGACCAGCCAGGCTTCAACGCTCTTCGTGCGGCAGCAGCCGGAGGCGAACCAGATGAGCGAGAGAACAGCGAAGAATCGGCAGCGCATTAGAATGCCTCCAGGAGTTGGCGCTCGAGCTTTCGGAATTCCGCCGTGTTCCGCACATAGTCGTTGATGTGCGGAATGGCTTTTTCAGCGAGTGCACGAGCCCGCGAGGCATCGCGCTCGCCGAGCGCGCGCAGCAGTTCGTAATCCTCAATGCCCTCGCGCATGGCCTCCAGGCGCAGACTGCTGAGCACGGAATCGGTCGCGGGCGCCGGATACACCACGGCGTTGTCGCCGGCGGGCAGTAACGTGTGGTTGTCGTTGATCACCCGCTGCACGTTTTCAAACGGGCTCGGCCCCCAATAGTTGCCTCCCCAATGCAGAAAGCCCGCCAGGTTGTGGCGGTAATTGAACCAGTGCAGCAGGCGCGTCTTGACCAGAGGTTGATCGATGAAGCGATTCAGATAGCGGCCCTGCGGTGAGATGCACGTGTAAAACCACCCCTGCCCGCCGCTGGCGATGTGGCGGCTGAGGGTGTCCATCTTGTGATCGAAGCTGCCGAGGATCATCACCCAGATATCGGTGACGTCGAAATAGCGCACGTCCTCATCGAGCGAGATCGCATCGATGGTGGGGATGCCGGGAAGATTGCGGCGAATGATGCGGCCGTAGCGCTGATAGGACGGCGACTCCGCGCCGTGCGGCTCGTCGTGGATGTGCTGAATATATCGCCCGGTCCAGTTCTTTTCCTTCAGGTGCGCGTAAAGCGCGGAGAGGAACGAGTCGAGGAATCGCTCGCCCCGCGCGTCCTCCGGCGGCAGGCTCTTCCACACCACCTTGCCTTGTTCGACCACCGGCGCGGGGACCACAAGGTTCGTGTCGTAGCCGGAAGCCCTTCCCAGCAGGTGCCCTCCTTCGATGGTGCCGATCACCCCGCTGCGCTCGAAGGTCTGCACCCACCGGTCCAACCGGTCGAAGCGGTATTCGATCGCGCCTCCCCGCGCCGTCATGTCCGTCAACGAGGTGACCGGCGTGATCATGACGTTCTGCCGGTGCGCTGCCAGTACGCGGCCGATGTTCTCCATGAGTCGCCAGTAGTTCTCGGAATCGCGGTCGAGCGAAGGATAGTACCGGCTGAGCATGCCGCGGTCCATGTTGAACCAATTGGTCACCTTGAGGGTCTGCCGGGCGGGCACCACGGCGTTGGTCACGCGTATGGTGAAATCCTTCTTGACGAGCATTCGCTTGTTCTGCGAAAAACGCACCACGCCGCGGTACTCTCCGGGCCGGGCGCTGAGCGGACAAGAGACAGTCAACCAGATCGCCTGCGTCTCTCGGGCGGGCAGATTGAACGGGAAGTCTTCGAGCAGAGGGTCGGGGAACAGCGCCGGCGCGGGGCGGATCACCTCGTCCGGCGGTGTATTTGGGGGATTTGAGCCCACCGGCACATAGCCCACGCGGCGAATCTCCACCGGCAGGCGCACGCCATCGAGTTCGGGGTTGTCCACCGTCGCGTCGAGCGAGGCGATGCCGTCGGCCGAGCGCAACGCAATCTGCAGGCTGGCGTGGCCATTGCGCGCGATCAACCGCGGCTCGCTACCAGCCTTGCGTGTGCCGGCGGCATCGCCGGGGAATACCTTGTCAAGCGAGTCGACCATCCAGCAGTCCAGGCGCGGCTTGGAACTGCAGCCTGCCAGCAGCAGGAGGGCCAGTGAGGGGATGCACCGGCGGAGAACGGAAGTAGTCATGTTTTATTTCGCCAATGGAAATAGAGCCAGGGGATTATCGCAGAGCAGCATGCGGCCGATTTGGGCGGCGTCGTCTTCGCTGTGAATGCCCGCCTCGACATTGCCGGCCAGCACCTGCGCGATGTTGCGGCGAGCCATCTTCGCGTGGCCGTAACTCAGCTCCGCGAAGTTGTAGTCGCCGCCGAAACCCATGATCTTGTTGAGCGGCACCGTTTCGAGGCACTCGTGGAGGGCGCGGCGGCTGACGCCCGGCGCGATGATGTGAGCCCAGCAAAAATCCACGTAGACGTTCGGGAACATCTTCGCCAGCACCGCCAGTTCGGACTGATACGGGTAGCCGATATGAAACAGGTCGAATCTCACCTTCGGATAAAGCAGGAACAGGTTCGTGAGCAGCGTGGGATTGGAATTGGTGATGAAGTTCGGCGAATTGGGTCACCTAAAATATCACCGAAAGGTCACCTGTTGGGTCAAATGAAA
>CAYLLB010000029.1:0-66444 GCA_964384215.1 uncultured Solibacteraceae bacterium
CCTCTACAGTAATTGACGGCGGGGAAGGTGTCTCAGTCATATTGGCACAGAGGGGTATGAGGACAACGAACTACTAACCGGCCGCCAGGCCTTGTCACTCGAGCAATTTCCCGAGCCGTCATCGTTCGCACATGGAAGTCCATATGTTCGAGAACTTCGATACAAGTCACACAGTCGAACCTTGAGTCTTCGAAAGGCAACGTATGACCGCTGCTCGCGTAAATGGCCGAACCGGGAAGTCGGCGAATGGCTTCCTGGACCGCAACAGGGTTAATATCGACCCCACTCAGCTCAATGTGAGGATACAAGTTCCTACACTCACACAAGAGTTCGCCGACGTTGCACCCCACATCCAGTAGGCGCGATGTGGTCGCCGGAATCCAGCGAAGAGGATGCATCTGGTTTACGTTCATACAGGATCGCCACCTGCTTGATCGAGCCGACCAGAAGTCTGCACCGATCTGTGCTTAACTTGGCAGACGCCATGAAATGCAGATTGTAGTTGCACGAGATGATCTTCATTAACGTATCGCTTCGCTATTTCCCAAGCGCCTCGACAAAGTTGTTTGTAACGTTCCGAATCTCGAAGTGCCCTGACAATCGCATCGGCCAAGCCGCCCACGCTTGGTGGATCGCCCGGTGCCAGTTCGCCGGACTGACCTGGAATCAGCCACTCCGGGATACCGCCCACCGCGAAGCCCACTGCCGGCAGACCAAGGCAACCCGCTTCGATTCCAACCAGACCAAACGGCTCGGGCCACAGACTCGGTAGTACGAGCAACTCAGCTTGCCTCATCATCTCTGTGCGACGCTCGGGATTAAGCCATCCAACGAAGTCGGCTTTCACGCCAAGCCGGCTCGCAAGTGCTTGCAGACGCGTTTGTTCGGGCCCCGTCCCACCTATGGTGAGCGTAAGGGGGCGACCTAATTCCCTCTCCGCTTGGTTAACCGCCTTGATGAGATAATGGGCACCCTTGAGATCGGTCAGCCTTCCAAGAAAGAGTAAACGTCCCGTTGGAAGTCGAGGTTCGGGCTCATGCACTTCTGGGACGTCAAGGGTGGGCAGCAGGGGAACTACAAAGAGTCGCCTCGACTCAACCCCATGATTCAAGAATTCACTGCACATGTGGCGGCTGGCTACCAAGACGGCATGATAGCGCGGAAGCAGTTGAGCTCGCCTTGCTTGGAAGTAATAGTTACGAAGTGCTGTAACAGGACTCAACCCACCACAGCGGGCGGGATAGTGCAGCGCCAAGCACATGGGACCGAACCGCCTGTGGCAGGTCTGCGGCTTCGGGAACAAATGACATTTCCGTCCCGTCGCGCAGGTCCCGTAATAGTCATGCGCGAATAGTGCTACTGGGAAACGATCGAGAAGCTTACTCTCCAGAGATGTGGATTGCAGACCATGAGCATAAACCACGTCAGGTTTCCATGCCGCCACTCGGGAGAGAAGTTCTTCAATCCCCAGTTCCGTCAGGCACCAGTGCCCCTCAAATGTCCCAGCGGCATCAACAGGTTCACTGGCGGCGGAAGGAGGATACTCGAACGCAAAGCCTACCGAATGACCCTGTTGCGTTAAGGTACGCAAAAGAGCCTGGAGGTAACGCTCGACTCCTCCTACCACCGCAGCATGTGAACTCACGATCAGAATTCGCATCGCACAAAACTATGCAGAGCTTACTCGGAGTGCGGCTATTGTGTGCTTCAGGCTGAAACGCTCTTCATACAGTTCTTTGGCTCGAGTAGCTAATAGCTCCCGCTCGTCCCTGTGGTTCGCCAGGTAGCGCATACGATCCACAAACGCATCCATATCCTCAACCGGCGCAAGAGCAACTGCCTCTCTTTCGGCCCAGAGCGGCTCAGTGAGAGGTCCCACAGTCGTCACGACCGGCTTGCCGTGGCTGAGAGCCGCCATGACACTGCCGCGTCGGGTACTCACGCCATCCGGATAGGGTTGTATCATTATGTTACATGCGGATATGTGCCGCGACACCTCCTCAGGCGGTAACGCTCCCGTGGCGTGCACGTGTGAAGCGCGAGATGGGTTGCCTTCAACGATTCTTCGGCGGAACGCTTCACTACCCTTGCCGATCAAAAGGATCGAATGCTCGGACAGAGGGCCGAACATCACCGATAACACTGGCTCTAATAGACGCGTGGTCGGCGGACCGAACGTACCAAAACTGCCGAAAAGTATGTCACTGTTCGAGACGTAGCGCTCTCGGATAATAGACACAGCCGTAGGATCCTCCACTACAGGAACATTGCTAGGCACAGGAAGCCACTCGAAAGCAACCCCCTTCCCTAATCGGTAAGGTTTCCAGCACCGCTCCCAAGCAGGGATGGCCACCCAGACTTTTCGGACCGCACGGAGCAATATGACCGTCATGAGCCGATGGACAACCGCCGCCATGTTCTGACGCCAAGTCCCCTCACCAAAAGCCAGAAACGCCTCGTGAACCATGATTTCAACTTCATCTCCATGCAACCCCGAACGGCTCCACAACCAGAGGCAGAACGGCAAATTCATGGAGTGGTACCCGTAGCCATGAGGGACCCATTCGACTACCAGCCGCCGCGGCTGAGCAAGCCGATCCAATTGTCCACCAATCCGCCACAAATTGACTGCCGACATGCCACCAGCCTGCGGGTGTAAACTAATACCCGGCTTCATCGCCTCACATTCGTCAGACTTGGGAAACCACACATCCACTCGATCCCCCATTTCGGCCAAGGCATCCGCCAACAACTTCGTATATTCGCCCACACCTCCTTGTAGCGGAGGATATTCAGGCGCGATAATATGCCACCTCATTGCGCGTTGCCGCCTTTCCCCAGTCGGCTCACAGCCTCTCTGCGCCCCCAGGCAGAATTGAGGCACATTATCTGACCGAGCTGCGCTCCCCCACGACCGCAGCCTCATATGCCGCCCTGTAAAACGCAGCAAGAGCTACGCCAATACTCAACACGAGATAATAAGGCCGCAGAACGTTTCCGCGATTGAAAACCTGCTGTCGTAACAGTCTGAGTATAGGATGTACGCTATGAACATTCGGAAAGTTCTTGATAAAAAAATACAGCTTCGGTCGGAGCTCCTCGATATGCGGAACAAAGGTCAGTTTTCGCCACGGCCGACAACCGCCCCTAGATGCCGCAAGATGGTGAATACCCGCGAGTGGGTCGTGCATTATCTTTCCCCCAGCGCGGGAAATCCGCAAGCCGAAATCGTAGTCACCATGATAATCTAGGTGCCCAAAGTTTTCATCGAACCCGCCAATCTTGACAGCGAAATCTCTGCGGACAGACAAATTGCCAGTTCGCACACATATTCTTTCCGTTCTCACGGTGACATTCAGTGGAAACTCCATCCATGCAAGCGGGTCCTTATCGAGATCACTTGGCAATTCACTCACGACTGGAACCGGCTTTCCGGCCTCTGTCCAAATAGGGCCCGAGACCGCCACGGTCTGTTCGTTGTCATAGTTAACGACGTGCCGACGAACGAAATCTCTGTTGATCACAACATCATCATCAACGAATAGCAGAATGTCGCTCGTGCTCTCTAGTATTCCACGATTTCTTGCCTGTGACGGACTAGGTGTCGCTTGCTGAATCAGTCGCACGCCTTTCCTGGACGATACGTCTGCTAGAAATTCCCGAGTCGTACTTTCATGGGTGTCTGACTGGTCGACAATGACAATTTCATTCGGCGGACGATCTTGATCCAGAAACTGCCGAATTGTCTGACAGAGTACCTCCTCTCTATTAAACGTTGGAATTATTACTGCGACCGTTAACTCCATGTAGTTCCGTGAGTTACACGGGATGGACGTCACACCACATTGTTTGGTAATACATAAGCACTTACTTCAACATTTATGAACAACCGCCGAGTGTCAGATGAATGACTAACGGGGCCTAAAGCTCGTCACTCGATGGAAGAGTTGGGCTGAGCACCCGTTGTCGTGAGCGTCCCCTTATTTGTGAAGTGCAGGTTCTTCCTTCGAGGGAGGAAGATGGAGCTGCGCAGGTATTCGCCAATGTCAGAGCGTAATATCGGGCGAGCGTGAACTGCTATGTAGATGAGCAAGACCACCGCAGAGACCACAATACTCGTGGTGAGGTTAGCTGTCCTCCAGGACCGTGTCCCAATTATGACTATTGGCACAACTACAACCAAGAACCGCCAGAACCAAGGCCACAGAGGAGCCAGTGTGCCGCGAATGGATCTCCCAAGCTCTCGACTGAGCGCTACTAAATTGCTAGGGAGGCTGACAAGACAAACTCCCGCAAGTGCTCCGAAAAGTGCTCCGGCGGGTCCAACAACTGGGACGAGAGCCAGGGTAATCACAGCACTTAGAATTCCGTCGAAAAATGACGTGATGGAGATGCGCCTTTCATAGCCGAAACAAAATATGCTATACGTGGCCGTGTCGTTCCAATGTCTTAGTAGCACATTAGCTACATACAGCGTCGTTAATATAAAACCCCCATAGAGGTCTGCTCCGACCCACCAATTTACAAAACCCTTATTGACGGCCAGAACCAAACATGACACAGCCCCGCTAATTGTTAGAGTCGCCTGACTCAGCGCTGTGGTTACCTTGTACAGGCGGACTTTGTCCTCACCCGCCCGCAACTGGCTCAGGCCTGGAACAGCCGCCTGCATGAGCATCTGAGGTTGGTTTGCTAAAACCGTTGCCAGTTTGCCCGTACATGTATACAGGACGACGGCGCTAGGCCCCAGCAGCTTGCCAATGATGAGGATGTCGGCCCCGGCCACCAGGAGGCGCGCAACCTGTGAAACACTCACCCAGAAACCGCGGGCAAGAAAGGAGCCAAGCGTTCGTGCCGGCATTGCCGGGAGCCTCCATGGCACGAAGCCGGGCAGCACAGTTCTAAGACGCGCAACCGATATTCCGGCGACCAGAACCTGTCCGAACGACCAGCCAGCTACCAGGGCGTGGAGGCGAAAGCCCTCAAGCACAAGGACTACAGTCAGCGCTGTGCCAGCAAGCCAACTGAAGATTTGAAGGCGTCCTAGAAACGCCAGATCCTGCATACCCTGTAATACGGCTTGGAAGATCCTCAGAGGGAACAAGAGCACGAAAGCTGTCATAGCCAGCGCGAGCGGGTCGCGGATTGCTTCCCATTCCGCCGGCAATAGCAGCCAGGCAAGGGTTGCCGCCACAACCACCAGTGGCGTCTGGTACAGGACCACTCTCATCGTCTGCCCCACGACCAACGGCAGTTCGGCGGCCGGATCTCTTCCCGTGGCGTAGGCCGTTTCCCTCGGCACCAGAGCCACAATACCGAAGTCCATCAATCCGAGGTACGTGAGAATCTGAAAACCGACCAGCCAGAGTCCAAATTCATGCTTGCCCAAGTGACGGAGCAGAAAAGGCGTCAGCCACAGCCCAACCAGCATGACCAGCGCCTGGTTCACATATCCCAACGTGACGCCGCTCAGGAAACGCCTCGTGCGGCTCATCTGCAGGCCCCGGTGAATCTTTGGGCTGGATGTGCGAGTCGACTCGTATGGCTGCCGAACCGAGCGGATGTCTCAAAGTCACTTTGCACGGATATCCAACCCACGCACACGAGCATCAGTAGACTCTGGGGAATGGAAGTTAGCAGGCCGACCCCAATCAGGCCGGTCCCAAAATACAACACACAGGCCAGCCAAGCCAGTCTTCGACCTGCGTACCACGAGTCCTTTGGCAAGCCACTCACGCGAGTGAACACCCAAGCGATGAACCCTACCCACAAGAGAAGTCCGATGATTCCCTGCTCCGACAAGATTCGGGCGTATTCGCTCTCCATGCCGATCGGATTCCGGACCTGAGATTGCAGGAAATATGGGAGACTCGTTCCACCGCCCCCCAAACCATTGCCCATGGGGTGCTCGACCAGGATCTCCCAAAAGCCTCGGTTGACACTCCCCGCGATGCGCTCGGCCACTGCTTCTGTGTCGCCAAGCTGCTTAAATCGCTGAAACCGTTCGGTATTCAGTGCAACGACAGCCAAGATTACGATCAACGCGGCCCACATGAACCTTCGGCGCAAACCGATCTGGCTTGTTGCAATGGCTGCCAGAACGAGAGTTGCCGCCACTGCAAAGTGAGAGCGGGTCGCCGCCATGAGGACGCCCAGCAATGCCGCGGTCATTCCCAGCAACAAAACGATTCTGGATCGCTTAGCCAGTCCCACCTGAGCCCACCCTCCGAAAAGAAACGGTAAGGTCATTACCATTGTTCCGGCGTAAGCGTGGGCGCTGGGGAATGTGGATGGTATTCGATAGTGCCCGGCTGCATCAGTGCTTCTATGAATTAACTCCGTGACGGCGCTCGGGGGGAAGAAGCGTTCGACGCCTTGGAAATATTCAGCGCCTGCGAACAGAAGCGCGACCAAGTTAAGCAACGCCAAGCCGTAGGACAGGCGAAAAGTGTCATCCTTCAGCAGCCAGGGGCCGAGCAAGATAATCGGAAGCAGGAACGCGTTGCCGCGAAAGCCGACCAATGTGATCATCAGACTCTGAAAAGGCAACAGACAGAGAAGGATGGGCCAACTGATCAATACAACTACCCACGTGCGGAGCGCCCCAGCACGGGCTCTCTCTATTTGAAGCGCTTTGGAGAAGAAATGACCGCAATACAGGCCGACCAGAGCCGCGTCGAAGATGAAGTGTGAAATCGGACTCTGAATATTCGCGCGCAGAATGCCATAGAAATAGCCGACAGCGATCGCCACGAACAATCCAAGCCATGATGCCCGGCGTCCAGCAACGAAAGTTGCGAGAAAAGCCAGAAGACACAGCCCAAGAGCTATCATGGCTTTACATCAGGCAGATACGAGGGGGTTGAGCAGAGAGAACAGCTTGCTCATTTGATTCTCTGGATCGCAAAGTTGCTTTGCTCGCGCGGGCCCGGCAGTTCCCAATTGGCGACGGGTCCCTGCATCCTCAATCAGTCTCCGCAAGGCCTTTGCTAGGTCCTCCGGATGGTCAGGCATGACCAGGCTTCCGCACTCTTCGGTGACGATTTCCTTTGCTCCACCAATGGCTGTTGTCAGCACAGGCAAAGCTGCGTGGAGGGCCTCCACGAAGGCCAGTCCGAAGCCCTCAGCGCCAGTGTTTGGCTGACAGAACACATCCGCAGCAGAAAGCAGTCGAGGCACGTCGGATCTATGGCCCAGAAATTGAACGCGGCCGGCTATGCCAAGATCGGCGGCCACGTGTTCCAGTTCTTCCAACAGTCTTTGTTCGCTACGCCTCTGGGCCCCACCGACCATCCAGCATTTCCAATTCGGCACATCGGAGAGTAGCGACAGCGCGCGTAAGTGCGCCAAGTGCCCTTTCCCAGGCTCGATACGGCTCACCTGGATGATGACGACGGTCTCTGGGCTAGCACCCAGTTGTTCGCGAAGCGCCGCTCGCTCGTTCTCGTCCAACCTACCGTCATTCATTTCTACCGGACAGTACAGAATCTCCACCGGGATGTCCGGTAAGATCTTATGTACGGAGCGCGCTGTGAAGTGACTGTTGCTTATCGCAAGTGCAGGATGACCACGGGTTGCCCAGCGCTCCAGCCAGTGCTTACCGGTCATGGCCCCGTGAGCCCAGAAGACCAGTTTCGCATTCTGACACCTCGCAACCGGCCCGAAAACCGCCAGTGGCCAGGTAGTGTGGCAAATCACTACATCGAATCGCTCTGTGTCCAGTAGCTGACGAAACCTGCGCCGCGCTCTCCATACTGTCCAGGGCCGGCTGGTTCGCACGCGCCCCATGAGATGAACTTGAACACCTGCAGCCATGAGTTCTTGACTCAGCCGCCCCTCGAAGCAAAGCGCGAAATGCGGCCGCATCTCGGGGCATAAGTAGCGAAGTCGGGCAAGAGTGACCAGCAGAGTCTCCACCCCACCGTAAAGATTACCGCTGCCAACGTGGAGAACCTTCATAACCCGGTCGATTCACGCCGTGCAGGAAGTGGCGCGATTCTTCGACCCTAATCTTTCCTGCCCCAGCAAGCAACGTTCGTAAAGCGCCGTTATCTCCCTGGCCTGCCTGTGCGGATCGCACGCTGTCCGGGCGAAGCTCAGGCCAGCCTCGCCGAGACGCCGGCGCAGGCTCGGATCCCCCGCCAGCGCTGCCATCTGCTGCGCTAAAACCTTCGCATTTCCCGGAGGGTGGGCCAGCGCATTCCGACCGTCTTGAATGATCTCAGCCGCCCCGCCCGCGTTGCTCGCAATTACCGGTTTCCCACACGCCATCCCTTCGACAATCACCATGCCAAACGGTTCAGGCTGCGTGCTGGCATGAACTAGGATATCCACCGACCGCATGGCAGTCGCCGGGTCCGAAAGAAATCCTGCGAACCCCACTCTGTCGGAGATCTTCAGGCGGTCCACTTCCCTCCGCAATTCCTCCATCGTGAACTGGCTTCCCGCCGTCCTGTACACTGGTCCGCCCACGATGTAAGCCCGAACCGGGATCTCCGCGGGCAACAAAGAGAGCGCCTGGAGAAAAGTCATATGCCCTTTCCAGCGGGCGAATGTGGCCACAAATCCTATGCGCACTGTCCCCTGTCTGACTGGTGGCATGCCGCAGACAGCATCCAGATCTAAATGGGGACCCGCCGGCGAGAATCTGTCGAGATCCAGGGAATTGTAAATCGTGGTGATCTCCGGCCCAGGCTTCGCGACATCTTTTAGATCCTCGGCCACGCTGAACGAGTTAGCGATGATGGCGGCACATCTGCACGAATATCTCCGGACAAGCTTGCGCATGAGCGGCCGCTGACGAACGTAATCATGCAGGTGCCAAATCACGGGGACACTGTCTGCCCGGGCCCAAAGACCCAGGATGTGCATCTTGTACCCATTGGTATGAATCAAGTCCGGTTGGCACTTGTTCAGCGCGCTGCGAAGCCTGCCGACATACCGGCTCAACCCTACAGTCGCTCCAGCCGCTGCCAGTGACGTCGCGATACGGTCATACCATGATGTGTTCCATGTGGTCAGACGCGAGTCCCCTAACCGCGAAAACGCTTGTGGAAAATGGATGACCCTTACTTCTGACGTCAACTGCCTGGCTCTGTCGCCGAGGGGGCCGTCCTCTCCCAGAATAAGCGTGATTTCCCATTCAGGCACGTGGCGACGGATTCCCGCCATCAACGAGAGAAGGCTTGTTTCCGCTCCGCCTAGTTCCCCGCTTGGATTCAGATAGACGATCCTCACAGCCACACCGCTGCGGATTGCCGATCAGAGACCAGGCACGCTTATGTCGAGCCAAACAGTTGCTCGAGCACCGGGAGGATTAACCGGGCAAACTCAAGCGCACTTGCCCGCGCCCCGGCCACATCCGCTTCCCTAACCAGGGCAGCAACTTCCACTAGCGCCACATCCGAACGCCGGTAACGCATCAGGTCCGGCAACATGCGCAGTTTCGTCGTAACATAGGAGTCCCAGACCCGGTCCCGGTTCTGATACCAGAACAGCACCACCTGTTCTGAAGAATCCTTCTTGAGACCGTAGCAATTGATGCTCGCCTTCTTCTGCGCACCGGCCGCAGCAAGGTTGAGCACTTCTTTCGACTGCACTATCCAACCATGGCCGGGCAGGCAGTATTCCGGAGGGTGCGGTCCGCCGCTGCCAGCCAGGGACTTAAAATAAGTGACAACAAGACCGACCGACTGCCCTCGGCTCACGTGCGTATAAACAGGAAGAGCATAGGCATCCGGGCGCAAGTTTTCCCGCAACCACGGATTGAGCTCCCTGTCTCCGGTAACTTTCCAGTCGCCGATCTGGCTGGGCAATGTTTCGAGGGTGGGAACCGTGACACTACTCTCGTCGAAAGACAGGCTCTGAAGCAAGACTGTTTGCAGACCCAACAGTGCACTAATAATCAGCAAAGGTCGGCGATGGATGAGATTCGGCATTCGCACGACGAGCGCCCGGCCTGCGGCACATTACTGGACCGGGCGAAGGTAAGGTACGCGCTCCAACACTTTGTGCAGCAATACGCCCGCAACAGCGGAGAACATCACCGTCAGCCGGCCGGCTATGCCGTGATAGAAGCCCGCCGCCAACTCGTGATCGTAATGTGAAGCGACGCCCGTCATAATAATGCGAAAGGCATTCCCGAGAATGGCCAGAGGAATCACGCTAATCAGCAACACAACTTTCAGACTTGGTCCGCGGACCAGAAAGAAACTGTAAACCCAAAAGAAAAAGAAGAGCGTAAGTAATGAGCGGATTCCACTACACGCCTCGGCCACCGACAAACGCACGCCCGCTAACTCCAGGATATTGCCTTCGCGCAGAACCGAATAATTCATCATGTCCAGAGTCAGTTCCGCGACCCTGCTGGCGACCAACTGCAGGCGAAAAGTGATGTCGGCATAAATGAATGTCGGGGGGGTGATCATGAAGAGCAGTGTAACCAGAGGAACCCAGACCTCACGGAGCGTCGCAGGACCGCGCAAATAAAGTACACAACCAAGAAGCGAGACGACAACAGCCAACCGGCTGAGAAACATCCACTGAGCAACAATGCCGACCGTGACCAGGATTGTTGAGAATGCGATGAGAACGGCTCCCCACCCGCACGTGGACGGCGCAATCTGCCTCAAGGCGTCACGTCTTGACCAGGCCATCGCTCCGGCAACGATTGGAACAAGGAAGCCATGTTCCATGTCCGCTCCCGGGTCGAACCAACTGCCCACGAGTCCCGGCAGGACCGTGCTGAATGCGGCTCCGAGCAAAATGCAAACCCATAACGCCACGAGCACCGTCCGGCGCTTTGTCGCATGGTGGCATTCAGGGCCTCCGTTGCGGTTCGCGAATGTTCCCGTTCTGACAATCAAGGCTTATTCACCAGAGCCCGAGTGCTTACCCGTTATCGCGGCCTTGATGTTTGCGATAGTACTCGTAGTAGCGGTAGTAGTGTCTGCCGGCAGAATCGCTGGGGGTCCAGTCATTCAATACTGTGCCCAGGACCACCAATCCGTCGCTGGCAAGCCGGCGGCACGCGTCCTGAGCACTCAGCCGGTGGGTCATGCCAACTCGCAGGACAAGCACTACACCATCCGCGAGTTTCCCCAGCAGACGGGCATCCACAAATTGGAGCATGGGAGGAGCATCCACCAGCACAGCGTCGAATTGAGCGCGAAGCTGCTCGAAGAGCGACTTAAGGCGCTCTGAATAGAGGACCCTCACAACGCCAAGCGGCGGTGGCCCGCTCGGAATAACATAGAGGCCAGGAAAGCGAGAGGGAATCCCCAGGCTGCCCTGTTGGAGGCCAGAGAGATCACAGTTCAGTAAAGTACTCAGTCCCTCGTCGTTTGGGACATCAAAGACCCTGTGAAGCCGCGGGCGGCGCAAATCGGCGTCCACTACCAGAACGCGCTTTCCGGTTTCTGCGAGCGCGACTCCCAGATGGGCGACCATGGTGCTCTTGCCTTCGCCAGGGCCAGGACTGGTGAAAAGAACTATTTTCGGACGCTGCCCATCTGAACCCTCGGACAGAATAGAGGCAAGGGTAAACCGAAACGATTCCGCCAAGATGGATGTCTTGCCATCCCAGACAGCTGATGCGGTCATGTTCGTCGGAACTGCCGCCCTCGCATTCCCAGGCAACAGAAGCTCTCGGGTTCTTTTCAGACGTGGCAACTCCAAGATGGCCGACGGGATAACCCCCAGCTCAGGCAGATTAACCCACCGCCTCGCCTCGCCCGGCCCTTTGAGGCTCTGGTCAGCACGTTCGCGGAAAAACGCAATGCCGCCAGTTAGGAACAGGCCGGCGATAATTCCAAAGCCGATATTCAAAACCGGCTTGGGCCGATAGGGCTCATGTGATGGCGATCCGCGATTCACAACGCGAACATTGCTGAAAGGCGTACTTTGCATCATGCTTGCCTGGTTCACTTGGGCGAGCATGGATGAGTAGGTCTGCCGCAAAGTGTCAACTTCTCTACGCAAAGCGTTGTAGTCGGCAGCACCAACAGCTTGGACCGAAACTTGGCCCGCTTGCGTGGCATGCGCCGCCGTCAGAAGTTTCTCCCGCCTTAGCGCTGTCTCATAGTCGTTCTTAATGCGTTGCAGCACGTTCTTAACGTCCTGCTGATAGACCGCTTCGAGTTGCGCGATCTGGGCAGCGACTTTCTGTACTTTATAGTGCCTGGGAGTGAGTGTTGCGTTCAGTGCAGCATATTCTCGACGAAGTTGAGTTAGTTGTGCCTGGTAAGCCCGCAAGTTTTCGTCGTCCAGCACGTCGGGTAGTGACTCGGGAGCGCTCGTGCGAGCCAGTTCATACCGGGCCTGTTTCGCGATGCGGTCTGCCTGAATCGTGGAAAGCTCTCCTTGGAGTTGTCTCAGCTTTGTGTCAGCTAGTGTATTCTCCTGCGTGACGAAGATGTTCCCCGATTTGCGAACGAAATCCTGAAGGCGCTGTTCTGCCTCTTGCAGCTTAAATCTCGTCTCTTCCAATTGTTCTCCCAGATGCTGTGCGGCCTGTTGCCTCTCCTGCATCCGGGATTGAAGAGTCTGCTGAATGAACTCATCAGCAGCTAAGTTGACAAAGTTCGCCGCAATCTCCGCGCTCGACGACTCGCACATCAATTCAACAATCCTTGTCCCATTCACAGGTCGGGCCTCGAACGATTCGAGCGCCTGGTCAACACCTTCCCTCAGTAAAGTCATCGGATCGCGCGCATCGGGAAAGAAACGGAGCCTCAGTTTGGAGAAGATGTCAGTGGCAAACGGCGCCGGCGGGAAGGTTTCCGTCTGCATCCGGGTCAGCACCGAGTTCAGAAGAGCTGGCGCAGTCAGTACCCGGATCTGCGTCTGAATGTAAACCTGATCCGGTGCTCGATCCGCCTGAAAACCCTGAAACATTGCGGATGGCTCAGGCGTAGCTTGAAACTCCAGCATGGTTTGCGCCCGGTAGACCGGTCTTTGGAGAACCACGGAAAGGGCACCAAGCCCAATTCCCAGGATTAACATCAGCACGCCGAGCAACGCGTAGCGGCGTAGCAAGGCCAAAAAGTCGTGCGACTCCAGGTCAATCGCCTCCCGATACCCGTCGTAGCCGGCAGAAAGAGGCTGGTAGCGGGAGTCCGGTCCACCGGGTTCCAATATGTTTGTCTTTCTTGGTGGAATCTGCATGCAACTTCCGCTACCTAGCAGCGATGACGATTACTGTAGGGAGCACGGCAAGGGCCACCCACCCGACCCTTGACCAGAGGACTCTCCGTCCGCTCCGCGGCACATAAAGAAGATCATTGGGCAGAAGTGGAAAATCGTTGTCCTTTCCCGCAAGGACCCGCGTCAGATCGATGGGAATTTCAGCCCGCTTGGAGGAGTTCAACACCGGACGAAGCACCCTGGCCTTGCTGGCTTCGGCGTCCCTGCCCAAACCGCCCGCCAGGGTTAGCAGTTGTGAAACAGAGATCGAGTCCCTCTCGCCCAATTCGAAAGCCCCAACCTTGAGGACTTCCCCGTTCACATAGACCATTTCCGCCCGGTCCACAGTGATTAAGTCGAACGGCTCCAGCACGATGTCTTCAACAGGACTGATGCTCTCCCGCAAACGTCCGATTCCGATCTCGACTGTACTTGTCTTGGCCTCCGCATTTTCCACGGCGTTAGGTAGTGGAATCCGTCCCACCTCCAACCGCCGCGTCACCTTGATCCTGCGACTGGCGTTTGGCTGCAGGCCGCCAACGGCTGTCAGCATCTCTATCAAGGTTCGCCGTCCTTGCAACGGATAGATGCCAGGCGACTTGAACGCACCCGAAAAAAACACCGGTTCGCTCCGGAACTGAACCACGCTCACAACAACCTGCGGGTTTCTAACGAATTGCTTCAGGCGCGTGTTCAACTCGGACTCCAACTGCTCGACCGACAATCCGCCAGCCCTCAGTCTTCCCACCATCGGCAGCGTGACGAAGCCGTCAGCGTCCACGCGGAATGGTTTGTCACTGATTTCGTCGGCTTCGAAAGCCCGGATCAAGATCTGATCGCCCGGCCCCAAAACATAGGTGGGACGCAATGCCTCGGCAACCGGCTGCGCTTGGGGTGCCGCGGGTTGTGCCGACATGGGAGTCGGAACCTGCGATCCGGAAATCGGATTGATAAGAATCGCCGCCAAGGCGAGCGCTGGGACCTTCCTGAGCATCATTTCCCCCAAATACTCTGGATGATATTGACATTCTCGTCGCTGCATAAGAGATCTCTAAGTATCGTCCTGTTGTTACATCACGAGGTGGTTGAATTGTCCGCTTACCCAGGAACGGTCAGAGCCTTTAGTACGTAGCTCCGCCCCGTCAGTCCCATTTTTGCTCTCACTAAAGACGCTTTTGGTCCTTGCTTTGAGCACGTTGCTGGAACTCCCAGTTCTGATACTCTGACTCGCCCACCTTATCATAAAACAACAAAGGTGTTTGTCAATTGAACGAACAGCCCCTTTGTCGTTGTAAAGTACTGTACAGTCATGCCTATCCAATGGATCGGATAACCGTCGTTCTCCGGCGCGTAAGGGATAGGCGCAGGCATCTCAAGTGGCTACTTTGACTTCTTTTGATTCAAGCGTTTTCGCGCCGACGCGGCGGAGACTTGTGCCATCTCAGGAGCGGTCAGCCTCGACGGATCGCAAGTTGAGAGCCCTTGGATACAGTTCCGCAGGTTGCGCTCTCTGTAAGCCGCTGCCAATGATGAAGCTTCAGAGGTAGTCAACATGGTGGGGTCGCATCTCGAAGAACCCGTAAGACAATAGCTCAGGTTTCTCCTTCTGCGAGCGGCGCCCACGGTCGCAGCCTCGGAGGGCGAAAGACGGGTGGGATCGCAGGTCGGTAACCCACTGTCGCATTCGCCCAGATTGCGACGCGACGCGGCGGTTTCCGCAGAGGCCGCCTGCTCCCGCGTCAGTTGCGTTGGATCACAGCTCGGGGCACCCAACACGCACCGCTGGAAATTGCGGTTTCTGGCAGCTTTCGCCACAGCCTCCGATTGTGCAGGCGATAACACCGTCGGCCGGCAGCCCGCCAACCCCGCCAAGCAACGCTCCATGTTGCGCTTGCGAGCCGCCGACGCAACCAACTCGGCTTCCGTTGAGGAAAGTGCCGTGGGATCACATCCCGTCGAGGCCTGCAGACACCGCTCTAAGTTACGTCGCTGAGCGGCCCGGCTCACCGCCTCCGCCTCCACCTCCGAAAGCGCCATGGGGTCGCAGGAAGACATTCCTTTCAGGCAGCTTTCAAGGTTGCGGCGCCGGTACGCGGCAGCTACTTTTGGCAGATCCTGGGGGCTTAGCGCAGAGATATCGCATCCTGGGATCCCATCCAGACATCGCCCCAGGTTATCCCGCTGGTACGACGATGCGGTTTGCCCGGGTACGGGCCCCACGACAGCCACGGTGATTAGGAAGATTTTCATGCCAGTATTCATCACCGGACCTTCGCGCCGGCCGCTAGCCGATCATACGGAGCAGCTCCCTTATCTTGGATTCATCATCGCTTGAAGGACGGTTCGCCAGTGCGCCTTCCAACTCCTTCCTTGCGCCCTCCTTGTCGCCTTTCTCCATAAGTGTCTTGCCTAAGTGGAACCGGTAAGCAGGATTGTTGGGCTGTTGCCTCACAAGATTGCTGAACACCTGGCTCGCGCTATCATGAAGACCCTTTTTCAAGTAAACCCACCCCAGGGTGTCGGCGAACTCCAACTGCTGTTTTGAAGCCCTCTGAGTGGCGCGCTGCGCCAAGCGAAGAGCCTCATCGAGATCGCCTCCATGATCCGCTAGAAGAAGGGCCAAGTTGTTCATAGCGATAGTGTTATCCGGCTGCAACTTCAGCGACTGGCGATAGTGTTGAATGGCCTCCTCCGGACGGCCGGCCTTCGCACTCGCCATTCCCAGAAACAGAGGCGGCAAGGGGTTGTTAGGCGCCACTTTGGCGGCCAGAGCGTACTGATCAAGAGCCGTATTCAATTCACCCTTGGTCTGGTAAACCTCCCCCAGACGCATATACAGATCCATGGAGGATGGGTCGGAGGCCAGCATATGCCGGTATTGCTCAATCGCAATATCGTACTTGCCGCCTTGCATCGCGGTGGAGGCCAGCAGGCGCCGCATCGTCGAGGACTCCGGCGAATGGCTCAACTCCTCCTTCAGTAATTGAATGGCGTGGTCGAATTGTTGTTGAGCCGCGTACATCTCCGCCAAGCCCAAGCCGGCCCTTAGATCACCCGTCCCGGTTTGCCGCAGCCGGGTGAATATCCGTTCGGCTTCCTGGTATTGCTTCCCCATCAGTGCCAAGAGTCCCTGCTGAAGCTTCACTGCGGGAGAATTGGGAAACCGGCGCGCCAGCGACGCTAACTCCTGCCGCGACTCATCAAGACGCCCCTGGTTCATGAAGACTGCCGAACGAAGCAGCTTCGCGGATGCGTTGTTAGGATCGGCGGAGAGGACCGCGTTGATTTCGTTTTGGGCGTCGTCAAGTCTACCCTGGCGGAGATTGGTTGCTGCCAACAACAAACGAGCGGGTACGGAGCCGGGACTCCGGCGCACCACCTCCTGGAGTTGCACGCGGGCAGCTTCCGGATCGGATCTCGCCAGGTGCGCCCGGCTCAGTTCAAAGCGGAGGCCGACATCGTCCGGATTGTTCTTCACGAGGGCTTCATATTCCTGTACAGCAGCCGCCGCGTTCGCAAGCGTCCCGCTGCCCAACAGCAGTTCGGCACGCATCCGGCGTGCTTCGGTGTCCGCCGGCTGCTCTTTGAGAATGTCATCCAGGGTCCGTAAAGCCTCGTCCCGTTTTCCCATCGCGAGGTAGACTCCAGCTATCCTTTTCCGGTACTTGGGCGACTCCTTCGGCTCCTGCCGCGAACCCGCTTCGAACTGCTGGATAGCTTCCTGCCAGCGTCCTTTACGGGCGTAAAACTCCCCTGCCAGCAGATACGCTTTCGGGAATACCTTGGGCTGGTCCAGCAACCGCTGGATCGTGCTTACCGCTTCATCGCTCTTTCCAAACCGCCAATAATGTTCCGCTAATTGAACGAGGGCAACGTCCTGGGTAGGATTATTCGTTACTCTGAGCTTGGCGATGTTTTCGGCATCAGCCGCTCTTTTCGACTCCAGGTAGTGACGGTAGAGCACATCGTACATCGGGCCGAAGTTCTTCTCTCTGGATATCAGCTCCATTGCGAGCTGTTCCCCGCGCGCGGCTTGATTGACCTGGAAGAGTGCCTGCACATACACGTGAACCAGTTCGCGATCGAACGGCTTGACATTGTTGGCCCTTTCAAAGGCGGCAATGGCTAGTTCCGGCTTCCGGTCTAGTAGAGCCAGGGACCCCTTCAGGCGGAGGCCATGGAAAGATTGGGGATCCCGGGCCAATAGCCCGTCAGCCAGCTTGTTCACCGCCTCATAAAGCCGTGCCTGGTGCTGTGGATCCACGATGTAGGCAGCCAGATTCATGTCTGCCAGTTTCACGACGGCTTCGGTATGATTGGGAGCTAGCTCCACTGCACGGGCTATCGCTGCATAGGCTTCCCGCGACTTCCCGGATTGCATTTCAGCAAGTCCCAGCTGGTAGCAGGCTTCGGCGGACTTAGGATCTTTCTGGAGAGCTCGCCGGAATTGGATGGCGGCATCGGCATACTTGCCTGCCTCATAAAGCTTGATACCACGCTGGAGGTAGACATCGGCCGTCCTACTGCAACTCAGCAAAAGGCCTAGAGTGAAAAACACGGATAGGGTGCCGCTGCGCCAAGATTTCATCATCCCCCCTGTGGCTATCCTAAACCAAGTGGTGGGGAACATCCAGATCAGGTGACTACTTTCGCTTTCCGCGTGATGAGGAATTTCTATGGCCTAAACCGGTACAACAGCTCATGCCGACTGCCGACGGGGGGGGGCGACTGTCGTGGGAGTCCACGACCGGGAAGTTCTAAGTTATTAAAGAATATATACATTCTTGTCGACGCGGGTCAGGCGTTGGGAGCAATCACGCTGGAGCGGACCTAGTACTAATGGTATTCCTTTTGTGTTCCCTAGTACTTGACCCTTAGACCCGTCCATGACAAACTCTTCTTACACAAGAAGTACAAGAGGAGCTAAACAGATGAGGAAGCTTCTTCTATCGATTGGTTTTTTGGTGACGGTAAACCTTGCCACAGGCACGGATCTTTACGTCACTTACACACAAGGCCTCTATTCGGCCTCTGCAAGCTTTGTGATGAGCGGGAGTAACCTGGTCATCACGATGGAGAACGTGGCAAACCCTGCGAATGTAACCGGAAATACCTACATACTTTCCGGGATTTTCTTTGACTCGACAGGAACTGTCACACCGAACCTCGCCGTGCCGCAGACGGCGTACGTCGAAAGTGCTACTGACGTCGTCAACAGATGGGATGCAACCACTTTCTTGACGCCCGGCTCGACAGATGTCGGCAGCGAATGGGCTTTCAGGTATATCGCCGGCGGATTCGTTCCGGTTCCATACAGTCCGCATTACGGTATCGGTTCAGCGGGCTTCTCTGCCATCTCGCCGTATGGATTCGGCGCGGGTGACATCATGGACCCGACTGCTTTTGTTTGGAACGCCCCCGGAGGGACTCCCCCGGACGGAGGAGGTTTTGGTCTTGTGCCTACTGGTTTCACTGGGTACGGTGGAGTGAGCAATTCGTACACCCCCTTCATTGTGGGACCGGTGCACTTTGTGTTGTCAGTACCTGAAGGTTTTGACCCCGCAACAGCCATCTCCAAAATAGTGTTCGCATATGGCACTGGGCCCGATTACTTCCTGGTCCCGGAACCCGGAGTCGTGGGCTCGTTGAGCTTATTGCTGGCTGGGCTTGGACTGTACTTGCAGCGCCGGAAAAAGACTACCTGAGTTGAGGTGATGCGGCGGATTCCCCGCCATGTAGCGCGGGGTTGTACCAGTTGGGGCCGAGGGGGTGGTGTGCCCCGCCGGCGACCTTCCCAAGGGCGTACATAAGGCACACGAATTTGCTCCCGATCTCTTGCTACTTCAACCACTTGCCGCGAAAACCTCAACCTGCTACTCTCGCGTGATCGTCTTTCTCCTCACATTGGATGGGCAGAACACGTCCCCGAAGAACTGTTTCTATCGCCCTTCCGACCGCAGAGAGGGCCATAGGATGTAAGCTCAGACCAGCCTGGCAGTAGAGGTTCACATATTGCGAATCCGGAAGCGGAACTCGCAACTGTAAGGTTGGCTTATCAGTCGCCTCTGTTTCATACTCCTCGAAAACCCGGTTCTGAACCTTCAGGCGGACGCCGCTGAGGCCAAAGTCTTTGCACCCATGACGGATGACTTCCCACTGCTCCTCCAGGTTTCCCGCCTGAGACAGCGCCCGTTCGAATTCCTGAAGGCGTATCTGAAAGTCGATGATTCCCCTCAGGGTACCGCGAACGAGCACCCGGCCGGCCAGCCCCAGTTCTGCGTAGCCCAAATGCTGGATTCCGATCCACGATGCCCCGCAGAAGAGCACAATGACGAGACCGCCGAACCGGTTGTAAGCCGTCTCATGCAGCAGAGATAAAACGGCTGCCAGGGCGCAGACTCCGTACAGCAGCAAGGCTGCTCTTCGGGGGGTGAGGCCTTGTTCCAGCAACTTATGGTGGATGTGTCCCGCGTCGGCGCCGAATACGGGCCGGTTTCGCAAGGCGCGGCGCAAGATCGACAAACTGGTTTCCAGCAACGGAATCGCCAGCGCCATGAGGGGCGCAGCCATGCCCAGCATCGTGGCTGACTTCTGGCTCCACAGTGCGGCGTAACACCCCAGCAGGAGTCCAACCAGAAGGCTGCCGGAATCACCGAGGAAGATCGAGGCAGGGTTGAAATTATACCGGAGGAAGCCAAGAAGCGCGCCGGCCATTGGAACGGTGACGATGGCAAGCTCCAGGTTCTGGTGGATGAGGGCGGCAATCAGCGTGGTTACTGTGGCGAAAAAGCCGACCCCGGCGGCCAAGCCGTCCATTCCGTCGACCAAGTTGACGGCGTTCATGCACCCTACCAGCCACAGGAGGCTCAAGGGAATGCTCAACCAAGTGCTGAGAGGGTTACCCTGGAGAATGTAAACGCCGAATCCTGCCATATATGCCAAAGTGGCCGCGAGCGTTTGCCCTGCCAGTTTCTGCCAGGGCCTGAGGCCGAACACATCGTCGAGTACACCCGTGGCGAGCGCCACCATGGCCGCCGGCATTAGCCTGCTCATGGCCAAGACGGCAGCAGGCACATCCGCTATGGACTCCCTATATGGGAAGTAGGCCAAGTAAAGGCCGCACAGCAAGTAGGACGCAGCAATGGCTACCCCTCCGAGCCGCGGCACAGGTCTGCCGTGGAACTTACGCGTCTGATCGGGACGATCAATGATCCCCAATCTCTGGGCCGCGTTCCGCGCCAGTGGGGTCAGGAACAACGCAAGGAGGAACGACAAGCAGCCGAGATCGTATAGGATTAACACTCGTCACTTAAAGAAGGGCAGTATCCCTCCCTCTAGCCTCATCCCTAGTTACCCCCCACACCCCGGGATTGTCAAGCAAATACGGTAATAGAACTCCCGGCACTAGCCAATTGCTTCCTCCGTTGTTATGTTTACAATGGGTACGATTGGGAGCAGGCCGCAAGGACGTGGGCCCTTCCGAGAAGAGGCAGGAGCGAAACTATCGTGGTAGTTCAGGTCAGCCTGACTAACCTGTCTGCACAGCGCCTCTCCCAGTTGTGTTCCTTTGCCGTTTCGGTATTTCTTCACGTTCTGTGCCTTTCAATTTGGCTGTATTCCTCGGAGCCGGACACCGTCAGCAAACCTCCCGCACGCCTGCAAGTGAAGGTAGTGCCTCTCTCGCCTGAGCCGAACAAGCTGATTTGGTACAAGGTGCCCGCTGCGCCGCCCGAGATCGGGCCCAGGAAGGCAGGCCTTCGTAAACTTCCAATCCGAAGACCTGAACTGGGTATGGTGATCGCGTCTCTGGACCGGAAGGCGAAACCAGGCAACCAACTGATCTGGCAGCCTCCTCCAAGTCTGCGCCTCAAGCATGATTTGCGGATCCCCAATCTCATCGCGATTGAGCAACGTTCACTTCCCACACCTCCCGGCCGGCCGCTGGCCAAGCCATTTGTCCCGCCGCCGGAACGGCCTGGGGCACGGATTCAGGCGCCAGCACTGCCCTCCGCACCCGAATTGGCGGCTGCATTACCGCTCAGGCAGGACGTCGGGCCCATACAGAATGTTCCCTCCCCAGTGGTGAACAAACCGGCAGCCCGGAAGTTTAGCTTGCCGTCTCAGGGCGCGGGATCCGGCGGCGGTTCACAGGCGCTTTTGGAAGCTCCCCCCGAGCTGGCGGGGGCGCAGGGGTCCGGACAGCTGGCGATTGCCGTTGTCGGATTGCAGAACGGAAACTCAGCCACGGCTGCACTTCCGGAGGGCTCGCTCCCCGCGCTGGTTGCAAATAACCAGAAGGGAAAAGGTGGCCGTTCTTCCGGCGGGGGAACCGGACGGGCGCCGGCGATCGAATCTTCCGACCTTGTCATCAGCGGGGGAGCAACCCGCAATTCAGCGACGGCAGGAACGGTACAGGTCACAAGCGCCGCGGCAGCGTCCCCGAATCCAGGCACGCCGGAACAGTGGACGGAACCACCCTCTCTGGCCGCCTGGCAGATTGCGGCCCGATCAAGCTTATCCGTTGCGCTTCGGCCCGGGACTCGAATTCTTCCCTTTGCGATTGAGGCAAGGTTTCCCGGCCGATTGGTGTACACCACGGCGATTCGCTTTGTCGAGGGCAACGACAGCACAGGCACAGACTGGGTTGTATGGTATTCCGAGCGGACACCAAAAACCGGAGATGTCCCTCGACTTCGTCCTCCAGTTCCATGGCGCAGAGTCAAGCCGGGCGCTGCCAACGTGCTTCCTGCCGGCGCGCGCTATCGAACAACAAGGCTGGCGGCGGTTATCCGAGCGAGCGGGCAGGTGGACTGCATTTCCCTGCTTCCAGGCGGTGTGGAGGCCCAGGGGCGAATCGCCATCGCGATGCTCCAAGCCTGGCAGTTCCTGCCGGCGGTGCGCAACGGTGAAGCGATCGAGGTGGACGCCGTGATTGAGCTTCCCTCCGGCTGAGAGTACCAGTTCGCCTCAATGGGCAGGATCAGCCTGTTTCTCTAGCGCTTCGGTCATGGCGTGAAGTATGATAACCTCTGGTTTATTCGCGGTAAGGTGTGTTCGATTCCTCGAGATGAAAGACTGGGGATCTTGAAGGAGACTGGGAATGACCTCGCGATGCTTTCTTACGTTCTTGTGGTTTGGTACAGTCGTCACCCTGGGCTTGGGGCGCGCACAGGAGCAGGCGGCTCCAGTTCCCCGCTCTCCGGCCACTGCGCAAGCGCCTGTCGCGACAGTGCCAACACTGAAGATTTTCGTCCTCCAGGGGCAGGAGGCTCTGAATAGTATCCAGAACCGCCTTGCCACCACGCCGGTGGTGGAGGTCCGCGATGAGAACGACCAGCCGATCGAAGGCGCCGAGGTCACTTTCAGACTTCCGGCGGTGGGGCCAGGCGGTTTCTTTCCAGACCAGCAGTTGGTCAAGAAAGTGACGACCAATGCGCAAGGCCAGGCGGGCGCTCCTTTCACGCCGAACTTGGAACCTGGCCGCTTCAACATCGTGGTCACCACAACGATGGGCACCCGAAGCGGCCGCGCAACCATCACCCAGCAGAATCTGCTGACAGTGCCGGAGGAGAGCAAGGTGTCGATACGCAAAGGCCGTTGGTACACGAGTTGGAAGTTTCTCGCGATAGCCGGTGCAGCCGCCGCGGGTACGACGGTGGCGCTGACCCGCAGAGACAACGCAGGCCCGGGTAGTTCCTCCCTCCCTTTGATTACATTGACACCGGGAACTCCAACTGTTGGTGGAACGCCGTAAATCCTGTCTCACGTGACTGCCAGTTGAGAGGAGAGATAAAGATGAGGCCGCCTTCTCGATACATCGTTGGGGTTGTCCTGTTGCTTGTTCTGTCCCTGGGTGCCTCTGCGCAGCAATTGAGCCTGCGAGGACCGACCTCCGGTTTGGTTTTCGATCCAGTGACGCAAAGCCTTCGCCCCGTGATGGGCGCGCTCGGCGCAGCCCACTTGGGCCCTGCCGTCGTGGAGGGCGTTCGTACGGCCGCTGTAGCACCCCATGGGAAAACCTCTCTGGTGGTTCTGGATGACAGCGTCCAGATGCTTCAACGGCTGGACTCCGACCGCCCTTTGCAGGTTCCGCTGGAGGGCATCGTACCGGAGCCGGATGGGGTGATTTGGGCTCCCGATTCCGCCTATGCGGTGATCTGCTCCTCTACGCGCCGGCAGTTTCAATTCGTCCGAGACCCGGACGGAGCACCCAGCCTGTCGCCAGCCGTAGATTTCCCCGGCTTGACGGGTTCTATCAGTTTTTTGATCGCCGAGCCGTCCTCTGAAGGTATCCTGCTGGGAATCGTGGAGACTCCGGCGAGCGGCGTTTACAGGATTACCGCGAGTGATCCGCCTATGTTGATCGCTGCGATGGAAGGGCCAAGCGCAGCCGCATTCTCGCCTGACGGCGGTCAATTGTACTTGGCTGATCGGATTCAGCGAAAGGTTTTCCGTGGTGATTTCCGGCAGGGCAGCTACCAAGCGGAGCTCTTTTTGGGAGAACTGGACGGCCTCAATGAGCCGCTCGCAGTGGCAGCATCACCGGATGGCCAGAGTCTTTACATATCTGACGGATCCAGGAACGTGCTACAGATCTTTAGCGTGCCGGAACGCTCACTAACGGGGGAAATTAGCCTGGATAAACAGCCGGAGTTCCTCCGGCCGCTATCCCGGCACGCTTTCTTGCTGAATCATCGGCACTCGAAGGAGGAGCCGCTGATGGTCTTGGAAACGAGCGCCGGAACCTCGTTGTTTTTCGTTCCATGCGGGGAGTGAAACCAATGACCGGGAAAATGGGCCGATCTGTTCCAGTCCTTTGCGTCCTAGGCGCTTGCTTATCCCTGGCCTCCGCAGCCCGGGGGCAGTCTTCGTTCCCCTTCGAATTGCGCGCCCAGTTGGACAAGTACACATACACCATCTCCAACAACGCCAGCCTGACTTTGAATGCGGACGGTGTGGGCGCGCCCGTATCAGTACGGGTTACAGCGACATATAGGGGAAGCTCTACGGTCACCATCCCATGGACACCACAATTAACGGGGTCGGCGGAGTTCACAATCGCATCCTTTGGCAGTGTGCCCCTGGTCGTGAACCCATCGGAGAGCTTCAGCTTCGAGGTACGTTTCGTGCCGATCAGCAGCACACAGTCTGCCGCACAGTTGAGCATTGCCTATGTCGAGGCTGCTGCGCAGGCCGGCGGGACGGCCGTGACTGGCAACATCGCATTGGGTCTTGCCGGGACGGCACCGGAATTGAGCGTGTATTACTACCTCCAGACGGAACTGAACGTCATACCACTGTCTCCGGGCGGGAAACTCCAGTTTCCTCCTACGTTGATCAATAGCACTGCCATTGCAACCGTTGTCATCGCAAACCGCGGAAGCGGAGCCGGCACCATAAAGTCGTTCTCTGTGAATGCCACTGCATTCAAGCCGGTCGGAATCCCCCTCATGCCCGCAAGCGTGGCGGCGTCCGGTACGATCCAGATCGCAATCCGTTACTCCCCAACCCAGATTGGTACAGACACCGGGACCCTGGAAGTGGGTCTTGCGGATCGCACGATCCAGGTGACGTTGGAGGGTTCCTGCATCGCCGAGAAGTTCTTGTATAAATACGAGTCCGGAGGAGTTGTCAGTACTGTGTTGCCATCAGAGGCCGTTCTGTTTTCCCCCCTTCAAGTGGGACAGACCTCCCGATTGGGCTTCACCGTCATCAACGCGGGGACTTCGGCCGGCACAGTGACCTCAATAGGCGTTGCCGATACGCAGGGTGTTTTCAAGCTGGCGGATGCGCCGGCCCTACCGTTACGCTTGCAGCCAGGCGAGTCCATTTCGTTCACGATCCAGTTTGCCCCTGCCGTGCCCGGCCTTGCCACCGCTTCGCTGTGGATCGACGCGCAACAGTTTTTCGTTTCCGGTTTTGGGACTCCACCACCTCCGTTGCCCACCTTCCGCTTCATCCATCCGCAGGGTGCGGTGGGCCCCGCCCAGCAGATCAGTATCGGCTTGTCGCTGGACTCTACGTACACTCTCCCTTTAAAAGGCACGTTGACGATGGTCATCAATCCGGAGGCGTTCTCCGCCGATCCTGCCGTGCAGTTCGCCTCGGGAGGACGCACGGTGAGCTTCACCATACCAGCGAACACGGATAGGGCCGTCTTCCCCAGCGGCGCGATGGAGATCAAGCTTCAGACCGGAACAGTGGCGGGCACCATCACAATCGTACCTTCGTTTTCGACTTCGGCGGGCCTCGACCTTACACCCGAATCGCCCGAGCGTCTTACTTTGACGGTGCCGAAGGTGTCGCCGACGTTATTGCAGGCCGCGATTGCTGCAAAATCCCAGAACAGTTTCACCCTGCAAGTCACAGGTTACGCCACGACCAGGTCCCTAACGCAGATGTCTCTCAGCTTCAAGGGTGATTCGGATGTCCGATTCTCGGGCACTGAATTCACCGTGAATCTGGCGTCGAGTGCGGCTACGTGGTTTAACAGCACGGCATCCCAAGCGTACGGGGGGCAGTTCGTCATCGTAATTCCATTCACCCTCAGTAGTGACTCGACGAGCATCACGTCGCCGGTCAACAAGTTGCAATCTGTCACTGTGACGGTAAGTTCAGAGATAGGCGCTTCCGGCACTTTAACCGCAGCGTTCAGATGATAGTACAGCCGGTTTTGCACCGTTCAGCGGCAGGGTCGGACCCACTCGACATCAATTTCCGCAGCCACTGACCTCTGTAGAATGGATATGCAAACAGTCACTCGATAGCGTTTCTTGAACTCAGTGAGCACACCTTCCACCCCGGTGAGAGGTCCCCGCTCTATTCTCACCTTTTGTCCGGCGTGAAGAAAGGCTACAGGAGTAAGTGGAAGGCCAGATGCAACCATGGTCCGCAAGGAAGCCATTTCCTGTTCCTCCACGGGAACCGGAACAGAACCGCTTCCGACAATGTAGACTACGCCCTGCGTACGTGCAACAGGCAGCCAATCGGATACGCGAAACCGGCAGAAGAGGTAGCCGGGGAACAGCGGCCGGTCTATTATCTTGATGCGGTCCGACCACTGCCGCCGCGCTTGGTACGTCGGCAGAAATACTTCGTAACCCTTTCTTTCGAGCAGGTCTGTGCTCACTCTTTCGGAGTTGGGACGAACGCGGATAGCGAACCATGATAACTGTGAATTCTCACTCAGAGGCGCATCGTGCTCAGGTTCGCCTTCAGAGTTCATCCGGTCCTCTGCGAGGTTTCGGCTCCCCATGCCGCTAAGGATCATCTCCCTCAACAATTATGTCGCGCTGAGGTTCTGCGCCGTCAACGATCCGACGTGGAATTCCGGGGCATATGTGCTTCAGAACTTTGGCATGAGCGCGTTCGGAAGGAGCGGAAACGCGGGCTCGTCATCTTCAGCGGACAGGAAGGCTTCAAACAGACGCGCGAAAAGGCCCTGACGGCGGGCGAAGCGTTCTCGTTGGCGGTTCAGGAAGGAGAACCGAAACGGCGAGTACGCTTCAAGCCGCGCCAGGTACTTCTGCGTGTAGAGTTCGCCCGCCTCGGACGCGCAGCGAATCAGGAAAGAGCGCGAACTGCGCCGGATCAACTCCTTCAGCGTGGCGGAGCCGTCGCTGCCCACTTGCTCCAGGAGCCCCATCACGCGCGCGCCGAAGTGAAATGCGCGATTCGTGACGGCGTCGAGCGGTTCGCGTCCCGCAGCCTGTGAAAACAGCGTGAGGATGCCGTCCGAGCCGTCCTGGCGCACGTCCTGCAAGTCGTCCCCAAGTTGCAGCAGTACGCCCCAGAGATAGATGAATCGCGCTTGGTCCGCGTTCATCGTGCCCGCGGCCAGGTAGCCGTCGGCGAGCACCGACGTCCCGCCCTTGGCGAAGCTCAGTCTCAGTACATCGACGCCGCCAACCTGCGCTCCACGGCGGGCCAGACGCAGACTCTCACTCTGGGCGTTGTGGATGCCGAGCAGGCTCTCGAACACCTGTGGATTCGACGAGCGCGAGTATTCGCTTTCGATCCGTTCCACCAGACGCCAGATCACCTCTTCACGTGCGTTGAGCGGATCGATCTGTTCGCCAGCCAAGCGCCCACCGAAACGGCGGTTGAAACCGGCCTTTTCGTCACGGGTGATGCCGGGATCATCCAGGTAGTTGTCGGTGTAAGGATACAGCATGCTGTAGGCGAAGATGGAAGGCGTCACGCACATGGGCCGACCCAGCAGTACCTGGAGTCCGCACGCGGTCCAGGCGTTGCGGCATGCCTGGAGGATGTCGTTCACGCCGACGCGTGGATCGAACCGCCGCGCCTCGCGGGCGAGCGAGGTGCCGATACCCGAGAAACCGCCGTCCAGGAGCAGTTCGAGGTGCCGGTCCTCCAGGCCCAGCCCCGACTTCGCAAGGCGGACGAACGCCGCGGCGATTCGCTGGCGCGTCGAGTCCCGCTCGGATCGCGCGCAGGGCAACTGGGCAGCCTCCGCCTCGACGCTCTGGAGGAAAAGCCCCAGTTCTGCCTCGCGGGCGGCCTGTTCGTCGCAGGTAAACCGCCGCGCAGAATCCGGAAATGTGGAATCGCTCGACCGCCACAGCGCAACCGCATCTTCGAGCAGTTCCCCGGCGCTGTGCATATCCGATAATACGACGACGCCGCGCGCGGGGTTCCTCGCAGCGCGCCGCTTTCTCTTACTTCTTTCCCGCCTCGTCGATCAACTCGAGGGCGGCACGGATGTAGATCTCCCCGGTCATCTCGCCCAGGGACACCCGGGAGATGTATTGATAGCGGGGAAAGCTATTGAAGTCGACTTTCGTCAGGATGTAGCCGAAGGCATCGTTGGTGAGGCCGAACAGAAAATTGTGCTCACCGCGCATCTTGCGCTTCAGGTAGAAGCCTATGTTCGGCAGGGCCTCGCCGGGAATGGTGAGGATCTGTGCGTTGCCCAAATCCACCAGGTTCACGCGTACCTCGATGGTTCGGTCGGCGCGCAACGGGTACTTGAGTGGCGAAAGCTGCACCACCTGCCACATCACGTCGTTGTCCACCGGGAAGCGGACCATTATCGAATGGTTCTTCACCGTGGGACTCCTCTGCCAGGCAGCCGGCCCGATGATGCGCAGCGATTCGTCCGCCAGCAGCCGTCCGATCCGTTCGCACTCGGCCCAAGTCCTGCTGTCGGGCCAGTAGGCGCGCAGTGCGTCCCTGGGCGGGCGGTCCAGGTTGCGGTTGTCGGCAGTGACCATTCCGCCCTGCGCCCCGTTCATAAAGATGGCGATGCCGCCGACCGATGCTTCTATGCGGTCGCACAACGGCCCCACAAGGTCGGGGCTGAGAATGCCCTGCCCGCTGCCCAATACCTCGGGGTGGATCGCGTAGTTTACCAGCGTCGCGATGGGTCGCCCGTCGAGACTCCGCACCTGCATGACCCCGGCTCGGCGGTCATAGAGGTCCGGTGCGTAATAGTTGTAAGCGATTTTGCCCTTGGCTTCGCCCGAGGCGATCCGCGCCTCGGCCGGGCGCATCCGGTCCAGGGCTTCGTTGACCGCAGATGCGATCTGATCGGTGACAAACTTCATATACTCGAGCGATCCGGTATGCCCGCCCTTGCCGTCCGGGAAGCCGTAGCAGTCCGGCGCACTGTGGGTGTGGGTAGCCCCGATGAGGATTCTCTCCGGGGCCAGACGCGGCACTTGGGCTCGGGCGCGATCGCCCAATACGGATGGGAACCCGATCAAATCGACGCTCACGATGGCGACGGTTTCGCCGCCGGAACGGACGGCCAGAGCACGGACGGTCAACTCACCTTGTTTCGATGTCACCGGAGATGGAGTGCCCATCCCCCCGGTGACCGGGAGCAGAGGGTCCGGCGTGATGATACGCTTGGCAGCTCCCACCTCGAAAGCGGTCTGCGGCTGGGCGCCGGACAAGGCAGCGCAAATTGTGAAACAAAACGCCGCCAGGCAAACTGCAGTGCGGCAAAGACTTGTCGATACCATGCTGGTACTCCCTACTTGGGAATCTCGATAGTAGCACTGTAAACGAGCAACAAATAGGCGTCTTATTTTTCCGAAACAGAGATACACTGTTGCCTAGGTGAGATGGCTCCATGGTTCCGCTTGAACTGTACATCCGTTACAAGATGCTTCAGGTGCCGCTGGATGAGAACAGGACGCTAGGTCCCCTCAGTCTCAACCTCTACCTCAACCCCCGAGAGGACTCGTCCACCAGCGGCGTCATCGAGGAGGGGAAGTTGATCGTCCAGGAGATCAACCAACAGCTTCGAAGCAAGTTCCGCGAAGTGACGGGCCTGCCGGCGCCGCCCAACAGTGAACCAATGCTGGTCCCAGCGGACAAGCTATCGGGCTGGTATCCAGCCTTGCGCAACCGGCCTATTCGCATAGCGGGCAACAACCTGGCTTTTACGGCGCGAGGTTCACCGGAGGAGATAGAACTGGCACTGGCCGCGGCAGCTTCGGTCGGTCACCTGGAGAAACTGGGCTCGGCAGGCCCCGAGGAACGAGTGACACAGCTATTCAACCGTTACATCGGTCTGGATTGCGCTGGTTTCGCGGGGAACTTCTTTGTTGCCTGCGGGTATTCCTGGGGCGGTGGACCCCAGAAAGATACCCCGCCGCATTCATACGCATCGCACGGCCGGGAGATCGGACTGGACGAGGCGATACCTCCAGGCGCCGTCCTTTTGTTTCCGCGTTTCGCTGAGCCGTTCAGCAGTCGCGAACTCTCCTGCGAGCATATTGCCGTGGTGAGCATCGGCGGACCGCCTAAGGGCATGCTAATGGTCGTAGAAAGCTGTTCCACTCGCAATCTGGCAATCGGCGCTTATAGGCGCACCGGCGAAGGTGGAATCGCCAAAACGCGGTGGACCAGAGGCGAACCGGAAGAGCATATCGTCCACGAGCTCATCCATCCCTCCAACCACAAGGTATACGTGGTGATCCGCGCACTGCTCGGTTGAAAGCCGCCACCCGTCGCCCTCATCTCCGTAAATGAAGGTAAGCTGATATCCGAGGTGCTCGGAACAGATGGGGATCGAGTGTAGTTTCCGGAGTGTGTTGCTGGCAGTGATGGTTTGGGTTCCGGCCGCCGTGGCGGGGCAACTGATGGCCGGCACCGCCAGAGTGGAGATTACGGATCGGAGCGCCGGTCCGGTCAATGACCCCTCCTATGTGAAGGCCCTGGTGGTGAAAGACGGCGCCACCTCGGCAGCGATTATCACGGTGGATGCAGTCGCCATCGGGGAATTGGGGCGCATCGGCAACAACTATCTGGCCACCGTGCGCGCGGAGCTTCACAAAGACCTGGGGATTCCGCCAACGAACGTTCTGGTCAACGCCAGTCACTGTCATAGCGTGGTGCGAACAGACGCCGATCTTCTGACAGTGCAGGCGGTCAAGGAAGCAGCCGGAAGACTGGAGCCCGTGAAGACCGCCGCCGGCCGGGGCCGCGAGGACCGCATCATGGAAAACCGCCGCCTTCGTCTGCGAGACGGCAGCGAACTGGATGTGCGCCACGCCTATTCCATGCCCCGCGACCAGGACGTAGCGCGCGTCGGGCCCATGGACCCGGAGATCGGATTGCTGCGGCTGGACCACATGGACGGGAGTCCCCTGGCCGTCGTTTACAACTTCGCGGTACATCCCATCATGGGCGTGCCCAGCGGCGCAAACACAGCGGACATTTCCGGCTTCGCATCGAAAGTGATCGAGGAAAACCTGGGTGGCGGCGCGATGGCATTCTTTCTGCAAGGTTGCGCCGGGGACATCAACCCGGCGAAGTACAAAGAGGTGCACCATCCGCGCGATGCCGAGCCATTGGGAAACCTGCTGGGAATCAGTACGCTGCGCGCGCTAAGGGACATCCGGACCCGCGACCGAGCCTCGTTGCGATGGATCCGGGAAGTGGCGGCCCTGCCCCGGGCCACCGACTACGAGCAGAGGATCCGTGCCATCCAGGCTGAACAGGCGCGGCTTCTGGCATCCCTCAAGGGTACGAGCCTCAATCTGAAAACGTTTCTGCCTCTATTCATACAGCACAAAGTGTCAGACGAGTTCCCCTCTTACTACAGCTATCGCTACCTGCACGAGAAGGCGGCGGGCCGTGAGGAACTGCGAAAACTGGACGCGGGAAACCGCGCAAATCTGGAGCAGTACATCCGGAATATCTACACCATGGAGCAGCTCACGAGGCTTCAGACGAACCTCGATCTTCTCCGCAAGCGGCAGGCACAGAATGCGGCGGCAGGCAGCAAGACGATTGACGCGGAGGTGCTTGGCGTGCGAATCGGCGACTTTGTGCTCGTCACTTTTCCCGGAGAGCTGAGCGTGGAGATCGGCCTGGGAATCAAAAAGCGCGCGCCCGCCCCATTCACGTTCATCGCCGGGTACACGAACGGCTACATCTACTACACGCCCACCGCCGAGCAAAGAAGAAATCCCGGCTACGCGCAGGAAGATTGCGATACATTAGTGGCCCCTGAGTGGCAGCAGGTGTTCGAGCAGCGGGTGGCGGCCGTACTCGACAAGTTATCAGCGCCCTGACAGGATTTGAGTCCACAGGCACGGTTTGGCTACAATCCACGTCATGCGACGAACCGGCCGACGTTCCTTTCTGGGTAGTCTCGTGGCCGCGCCCCTTGCGGGCGGCGGCGTGCCATTCGACGATCACGGGCCCCTTGTCATCGAGCGGCGCCGCGCCGGTAAACCGCGCGCAGGCCAAGTTGTAGCGGCAATTCAACCTCACGTGGACGACATTCCCCTGTTCGCCGCCGGCACACTGTTCAAGCTCATCGAGGAAGGAGCCACGGCTTATATGATCCGGGTGACCAACGACGATATGGCGGGCCCGGGCTGGTACGGCGAAACGGTCTCCGCGAACGAGCGCGACCAGAACGCCGTGTCGCGGGTGTTCGGCTGCCGGCAGACGTTCGACCTCAACTACAACAACCACATGATGGACAACATCAGCCGGGCGGAGTTACGCGCTCGCTTTATCTTCTTGTTCCGGCTGTTGAAAGTGGACATCGTGATCTCTTACGACCCGTGGGGCCGCTATGAGGAGAACCCCGACCACTACGTCACCGCCGCCTCGGTGGAAGCGGCGTGCTGGATGGCGGGCGGCGGGAAGGACTATCCCGAGCACTTCGCCGCCGGCCTCAAGCCGCACGCTGTCCGGGAGAAGTATTACTTCGCGCGCTTCGACCAGAATGTAAACCGGGTAGTAGACATCGCCCCTTGGGTGGAACGCAAGATCGACGTCAACATGGAGAACAAAGCCCAGGGGCCCGCCGGAGAGACCGGCGCCCGCTTGCGCGCCCGCCTGGAAAAAGAAGGCAAGCGGCTGCCACTATTGGGAGGCGACGACCAAACGGCGAGCCGCAACTACATCCGCGAGTTTGTCCTTGCGCGCGACCGCAAGATCGGCGCCGCATACAACCTGGACTACGCGGAGCAGTTCCACTACATAGCCGCGGAACCGAACGCGGTGGAAGAGTACATCCGTCGGAAGGCAGTAGAACGCTGACGGGGTGGTGACAGGATTGTCCAACGAGCTACTAAACCTATGCGAAGCTGGATTCTCATCGCAGTTGTTCCGCTCGCCGCGGTTGCGCAGCAAACGCTCACGGTGAAGGACGCCGTCGCACGCGCGCTGGCCTCCCACCCGGCGCTGCGCGAGAGCGCCGAGCGCGTGAGCGCATCACAGGGCCTGCTCAAGCAAGCCGGCTTGCGCCCCAATCCGCACTTCACGTTTCAGGCCGAGAACCTGGGGGCCAACGGCGCTCCGGGTTTCGCCTACGGGCGCGACGCGGATACCTTCGCCTACCTCACGCAGCCGATCGAAACAGGCGGCAAGCGCACCCGGCGCGTGGATGCCGCCACCGCCGCGACGAAACGGGCCGGACTGGAGCGCGAGTTGCTCGCGAGGCAGATCGCGGCACGAGTCAAGCTCGCTTATTGGGGCGCGGAGGGAGCCGAGCGTGCGCGTTCGGTGCTGGATGAAACGCTGCGCACGTTCGCGCAAATCGTGGCGTACCATGAGGCGCGCGTGCGCGAAGGCGCCATGGCGGAGGCCGACCTACTGCGCGTCCGCCTGGAAAGCGAGCGCATCGCCCTGGCGGCCAACACGGCGCAACTCGAGGCCGAGCGCGCGCGCATCCAACTGTTCCGCGAGATGGGCGCCACGTCCTTCCCGGCGGTCAAATTCGAGGAAGGCTCCGATGAGTTGGAAGTGGCTTTGCCGGAAGTAGACGTCTCCAAGGCGCTCGAGGCGCGCATCGAGATGCAGCTTGCGCACCAGGCAATCGAGCAGGCGCGGACGAGGCTGGATCTTGAGCGCGCCATAGCCAAGCCCGATGTGGACGCGGTGGTCGGTTACAAGCGCACCGCCGGATTTAATACCATGATCGGCGGGGTGCAAGTCAACTTGCCGTTCGCAAATCGGAACCAGGGCAACATCGCGGCCGGGCTGTCGGAAGTGCGCGCCGCGGAGGCCGCCGAGGCCGCCACCGCCGCGCTGGTGCAAGCCGAAATCCGCGCCGCCAAGAGCGAATACGATTTGCGCAGCCGGCAGGTTCGCACTTCGCTTAGCCCGCTGATGGAGCACGCCGTCGAGGCCGCACGGATCGCGCAGGCCGCTTACCGCGAGGGCGGTCTCGACCTTTTGCGGCTGCTTGACGCCGAGCGCGCACGCCTGGACGCGCAGTTGCTATACTGCCGGTCGCTCGCCGAATACCGGCAGAGTATCGTGAATCTTGAAACCGCCCTTGGAGTCACGCCATGATCCGGCTATTCCCTTTCCTGCTTCTGCTGGTTGCCCTGGGTTGTTCACGCGAGCAAGTTCCGCCGCCGAAAGCCGGTGCGGTGCCGGAGGGCACGCACACCACCGCGCCGCAACAGGTGCTGCTCGACGAACGTGCGCGGCGCGAGGCCTCCATTGTCATCGAAAAGGTGGTGGTGCGCTCACGGCCCGAATCCATCCAAGCCTCGGGGCGCATCACGGTCAACGAAGAGCGCACATGGCGCATCGGCGCGGTCACCAACGGCAGGGTGGTGACGATCCTGGCCAACGCGGGCGACGCCGTCAAGCCGGGCCAGGTACTGGCGCGGCTGCATAGCCACGAAGTACACGAATCGCGCGCCGATTATCAGAAGGCGCTGGCTGAATTGGCGCGCCTGAAGTCCGGCGTGAGCTTCGCACAGCGCGCCCGCGACCGCGCCCGGCGCCTGCTCGAGTTGAAAGCGGCTTCGGTAGAGCAGGTGGAGCACGCCGAGAGCGAATTGCGCAACGCTCAGGCGGCGCTCAGCAATGCGGAAGTGGAAGTGAACCGCACGCGGGCGCACCTAGTGGAATTCCTCGACGTGCCCGTCGAGGACTCCACTTCGGGCGCCGAGGACCACGACCTGATCCCGATACGCGCGCCGGCAGCCGGCACGCTGCTTGCCCGCAATGTCACACCAGGCACCGTCGTGCAGCCTTCCAACGAACTTTTCGTCATCACAGACCTTTCGACTCTCTGGATGATCGCATCCGTGAATGAGGAGCACCTGGCAAAGCTGCGCACTGGTTTCACGGCGCGCGTCAAAGTGCAGGCCTTCCCGGGCCGCGCCTTTCCCGGACGCATCACGAAACTGGGTGAAGAACTCGACGCGACCACGCGCACGCTGCGGGCGCGCATCGAACTGCCCAATCGCTCCGGCCAGTTGAAGCCGGAGATGTACGCCACGGCCACCATCGACTTGGGCGGCTCAATCCCGGCGATGTACGTGCCGCAGGAGGCCATCCAGGAGATCGGCGGCCGGCCTTCGGTCTTCGTGCGCACCTCTCCGGATAAGTTCGAGGCGCGCGTGGTGCGGACGGGGCGTCCGCTTGACCGATTCATGGAAATCGAGAGCGGCCTCAAGGCAGGCGACGACATCGTCACGCGCGGCAGCTTCGTGCTGAAGAGCCAGCTCATGAAGACCGCGCTGGGAGAATAGGCCCCCGCCATGCTGAAGCGCTTCATCGATTTTCACCTGCGGCACCGCCTCTTCGTCCTCGCAGGACTCATCGGTCTGATCGCGGCGGGCGTCACCGTCATGCTGCGCATCCCCATTGATGCGTTCCCGGACCTGACCAACAACCAGGTGGTGGTGATCACCGAATGCCCGGCCATGGCGCCCACCGAAGTGGAGCAGTTGGTCACCTTCCCCATCGAAACGGCGTTAATGGGTCTTCCGCGCACGCAGGGCATCCGCTCCATTTCGAAGCTGGGGCTGTCGATGGTGACCCTGATGTTCGACGACTCCGTCGACACCTACTTCGCCCGGCAGTTGGTGAACGAGCGTATCCAGGAGGTGCGAACCCGTTTGCCCGAAAACCTCGAACCTACGCTCGGGCCGGTGGCCACCGCTTTCGGCGAAGTCTACCAGTACACGCTGGAAAGCAAGACACATTCACTCATGGATTTGAAGACGCTCCACGAGTGGCAGGTAAAGCTCGGCCTGCGGACGGTGGCGGGCGTCAACGAAGTGAACACCTGGGGCGGCGAGAGCCAGCAATACCAGATTGAAGTCGATCCGGTCCGCTTGCAGCGCTACGGCCTGACGCTTCGGGACGTCTTCGAGCGCGTAAGGGAAAACAACGCCAATTTCGGCGGCGGTTACATCGAGCACGCCGCCGAACAGTACACTGTGCTGGGCCTGGGCCGGACGGCGAACGTGGCCGATATCGAACGCGTCGTGCTACTGGCGCGCGCGGGTACTCCGGTGCTGGTTTCCGACGTCGCGCGCGTCATGCTCGCCCCCATGCCGCGGCAAGGCGCGGTACTGCGCGACGCCCAGGGCGAGACGGTCTCCGGCATGGCCATCATGCTGAAGGGCGAGAACGGGCGCCAGGTCATCGAGCGCGTGAAAGCACGGCTGGCCTCGATGCGTCTCCCTGAGGGCGTGAG
Source organism: uncultured Solibacteraceae bacterium (assembly GCA_964384215.1). Lineage (GTDB taxonomy): Bacteria > Acidobacteriota > Terriglobia > Bryobacterales > Bryobacteraceae > JAJFUV01. The sequence goes on from CAYLLB010000029.1 coordinate 36,119, forward strand.
AATCGTGCCGTTTTACGACCAGGGCACGGTGATCGACCGCACGATCAAGACCGTACGGCAGAATCTGCTCGAAGCGGGAGTGCTGGTCGTCCTCGTTCTCCTTCTGTTCTTGGGCAACATACGCGCCGCTTTCATCGTGGCGGCGGTAATTCCGCTGTCGATGCTCGTGGGCTTCATCGGTATGCAGGTCTTCGGTGTTTCGGCGAACCTGATGAGCCTTGGCGCCATCGATTTCGGGATGATTGTCGACGGCGCAGTAGTCATGATGGAGAACTCCATCCGGCGGTTGCAGCATGCGAAAGCCGCCCCGCAGGAAGAAGTGCGCCAGGCGGCGCATGAAGTGGCACGGCCGATCCTGTTCGCGGTCGCCATCATCATCGCGGTCTACATGCCCATCGTGTTCCTGGAGGGTTTAGAGGGCCGAATGTTCCGGCCCATGGCCATCGCGGTCTGTTCGTCACTGATCGGCGCACTGTTGTTCGCCCTCACCGTGGTGCCCACTGCCGCCAGCCTGGTGCTGCGCAAGGGCGTCAAAGAGAACAAGGAAGCCTGGTTCGAGCACGTGCGCTCGGGCTACGTCACCCTGCTGCGGTTGCTGCTCCGGTACCGCGTGGCCACCCTCGCCGTCTCCGTGGTTGTGCTCGCGGTCAGCCTGGGTTCGCTGGCCTGGATCGGCACAGAATTCATGCCCCGGCTCGAGGAAGGGTCCATCCTGGTGCAGACCAAAAAGCTGCCGGGCATCTCGCTCACCGAATCCATCGAGCTCAGCAAGAAGGTGGAACGCGTGATTGCCGGTTTCCCCGAGGTAGCGGGCGTGGTCACGAAACTGGGCCGCCCCGATGTCGCCACCGAAGCCATGGGCATTTATGAGGGAGATGTCTACGTACTTCTGAGGCCACGGGAACACTGGAAGGCTCGCAGCAAGGAGGAGTTGATCTCGAAGATGGCCGCCGCGCTCGAAGTTGTCCCCGGCGTGGAATACAACTTCACGCAGCCCATGGCCATGCGGTTGGATGAGACGGTCAGCGGCATCAAGGCCGACGTGGCGCTAAAGATCTTCGGAGAAGATCCACGCATGCTGGAGCAGCTCGCCGAACGGGCCCTCAAGACAATTTCGGCCGTGCCGGGCGCGGCGGATGCGCAGATGGAAATTGTCTCCGGCGTTGCCGAGTTGCACGTGGAGGTGGATCGTGCGGCCCTGGCCCGATACGGCCTCAACGTATCTTCGGTGCGCGAGTTGGTGGAAGCCGCCATCGGCGGGCGCACGGTCTCTGAGATGATCGAAGGCCAGCGCCGATTCCCCATCGTGGTGCGCCTGCCGGAACGCTTTCGCATGGATCCGGCTTCGGTCAGCGAGCTGCCACTGGCCGCGCCCGCAGGCGAGCAGATCCGCCTGGGGCAGGTTGCGCGAGTCGAAATCGCTCGCGGTCCCGAAGTGATCTCGCGAGAGGACGGACATCGACGCATTGTGGTGCAGGCCAACGTGCGCGGCACCGACCTGGGCAGTTTCGTGGCCGAAGCGCGGCGCCGCATCGCGCGCGACCTTCCGCTGCCGGCGGGGTACTCGGTGGACTGGGGAGGCCAGTTCGAGAATCAGCAGCGCGCCACGAAGCGGCTGATTGTCGTGCTCCCGCTGTCGATTCTGATCATCTTCGCACTGCTATTTATCACCTTCGATTCCGTGCCCCACGCGTTACTGATCCTGCTCAATGTGCCGTTCGCCATGGTGGGCGGCATCGCCGCTCTCTGGGCGCGCGGGCTTAATCTAAACCTTTCGGCGTCCATCGGCTTCATCGCTCTATTCGGTGTGGCGGTGCTCAACGGCATCGTGATGGTGAGCCACATCAACCATTTGCGGGACGAGGGACTTCGCGTGGGGGACGCGGTCATCGAAGGGGCTTCCGTGCGGCTCAGGCCGGTCCTGATGACGGCGCTGGTGGCCAGCCTGGGCTTCCTTCCCATGGCCCTATCCACCGCGCCCGGCGCGGAAGTGCAGCGGCCGCTGGCTACTGTAGTCATTGGCGGACTGGTGACGGCTACGGGACTCACACTCTTCCTGATACCCTTGATTTATCCGTGGTTCTCACCCAAGGAAGCATGATCGTCTCTGTCTCAGAACTCAAGCACCGCTACGGCGAGCGGACCGCTCTCGCCGGGATTTCGTTCGACGTCCCCGAGGGATGTATCTTCGCGCTGCTGGGCCCCAACGGCGGCGGGAAGTCCACGCTGTTCCGCATCCTGGCAACCGTGATGGCACCAACCGCGGGGCTCGCCACGGTGGCGGGCTTTGACGTAACCAGCCAGTCCGCCCAAGTGCGCAGATTGGTCGGTGTGGTGTTTCAATCCCAGAGCCTGGACCGCAAGCTCACCGCCGGTGAGAACCTGCACGCGCAAGGGCATTTCTACGGAATCTACGGCGCGCAACTGCGCGATCGCATCCGCGAAGTGACCGCGCGGCTGCACCTGGACACGCGCGTCCACGACGTTGTAGGAAACCTTTCCGGCGGCTTGCGGCGCCGAGTCGAGATTGCCAAGGCGCTACTGCACCGTCCGCGCGTACTGCTGATGGACGAGCCCTCCACGGGGCTCGATCCTGCCGCGCGTCTCGAGCTCTGGCAGTACATCGCGGATCTGCGTTCCATGGAAAATGTCACGGTCCTCCTGACGACGCACATCCTAGACGAAGCCGACCGCGCCGACCAACTCGCCCTCTTACACCAGGGGCGCATCGTGGCGTCCGGCACACCGGTCGAACTGAAAGCCCGCGTGGGCGGCGACGTTGTGATGCTGGAGTCCGCGGACCCGGGTGGACTCGCAGCCAGCATCCAATCCCGCTTCGGCGTGCGTGCCGCAGCGAGCGGGACGACGCTGCGGGTCGAAATCGCTAACGGCCATCGCTTCATCGCCGAGGTGGTCGAGGCGTTTCCGGGCGCCATACAGTCGGTTGCCCTTCACAAGCCAACTCTCGAGGACGTTTTTCTCGACGAAACCGGAGCCGCACTGTGAAACCCGCCGAATTCTTTCTCCCCGTCGCCGCCATCGTCGCCCGGGAACTGATCCGCTTTTGGCGCGAGAAGGCCCGCGTGGCCGGCTTCGTCGGTTCCCCGCTCATTTTCTGGCTGGTGATCGGATCCGGCTTTGGGAACCTCAAATTCTTCTTCCCCGGCGCGCTCACACTCACGGTGATGTTCTCCGCCGTGTTTTCAACGATGAGCCTGATCGAGGATCGCCGGGAGGGCTTTCTGCTGTCAATGCTCGTGTCCCCCGCCCCACGTACAGCGGTGGTTTACGGCAAGGTGCTGGGTGCGGCCACGCTGGCGTGGTTTCAGGGTCTACTCTTCCTGGCCTTCGCGCCGCTGGCGGGTATCAAGCCTTCGCTGATCACGCTGATCCAAACCGCGGGCGTGCTCTACGTGATTTCGTTCACATTCACGGCGCTCGGTTTTCTGCTGGCGTGGCGGATGGAATCGACGCAAGGCTACCACGCGATCGTGAACCTCTTGCTCTTCCCACTGTGGATGGTGAGCGGTGCGCTCTTCCCCGCCTCAAGCGCGCACGCTTGGATCCGCGCGGTGATGGCGGCCAACCCGCTCACTTACGCGCTGGCCCCGCTGCGCTGGCTGCTCGAAGGCACAGCCCCGGAAGGAACGCCCGCGCCAGGAGTAAGCGTCATCGTAACCGCCGCCTGCGGCTTGCTGCTCTGGCTCGCCTCGGCGGCATTGGTGGCCCGCAAACCAACCAGCAGCAACGCGTAAAAGGCGGTTGCGAATCGTATAACATATAGGACGCTGTCCGTGAGCCGGTTTTCAGCCCATCCAGACCGCTTTCCGGTGGGTTAAAGAAACATGTGGAACAGGTATATCGCGTCGCGAAACGAGCCGGAACGGCATCCTGCGCCGGGGATGCCGGCGCCGGCGCGTTCCGTGAACGTTTACATCGACGGGTACAACTTCTATGTCCCTTTGAGCATCCTGGACGAGCGCGGCTTCGAACTCGCCTGGTGCGATTTCCTCAAACTGGCGAACACGGTTCTGAATGCGCTGGCCGCAAGACGGCCAGCCGAATTCGGCAACAGCCAACTCGGAGCCGTGAAGTACTTTACCGCCACCATCCCCGAAGACATGCCGAAAGACCGCAGCGGGGTGGAGCGTAAGTACATCTGGTTGGATGCGCTGCACAGCCACACGCGAGGACAGGTCGAGGTCACGCACGGAACGTTCCGCCCGCGCAAACACCGGTTTTACATAGAACGCAGCGAACTGGACAATCTCGCCCGCTGCGGCATCCCGATCAACTGGGAGCTGCTCGGGAATGAACCACGTACATTTCACCCCAAGTTGCAGATCCACGAAGAGAAACAGACGGACATGATGCTGGGCTGCGCCCTGGTGACCGACGCGGCGCTGGGCTCCTCCGGAGCCGCGCCACGGAAGCTCATACAACAGTGGCCGCTTCATCGATCGAACACACGACCCACCCCGGCTCCTTGCCACGCCGCTGTAATCGTCAGCGCCGACATCGATTTCCTGCCCGCAGCCGAAATTGCCGCCGGGATTTTCCAGTGTCCGGTGGCAGCAGCGTTCTCCTATCCTCACACGGGCTACCGGTTGAGCGACCTGTTGCCCCGTCCTATTCCGGAACTTTTCACAACGGAGATCACCGAGCAGGACCTGCGACGCTCCATGCTTCCCGAGGAACTTACTTTGCCCGACGGCAGGACCGTCAGCTTTCAACGCTTCAAGAGTTCACACTTCGCCCGTGTGAGGACGGCAGGCGGCTGATCGTCGGCTGGCCTTGATAGAAGGAACGGTCCTGGTGAAAGGGGCAGTTCGTCGATTGAGTTTCCCTGGAAGCGGGAGTACAAAAGATGTGGAGGCAGGCATGAATCAGCGTGTATTCTCGGTGACGGCCGGGATCATCTTTCTCCTGATTGCCGTTGGCCACCTTCTCCGAATACTCTTGGGCTTGCCGTTCGTCGTCCAGAGAGTTTCAATTCCTATGTGGGTAAGTGGGCTCGCTGCGATCATAACCGGCTACCTGGCTTACGCAGGTTTGCGGCTTGCGAAGAAGCCGGGCGCAAAGCCCTGAGTTATTGGCGGTGAGTCCGCGATCGCGCTGCGAATCCAATCAAAGAACCTCCACGCGGCCGGATATGAACTGGCATACAGCCCGCACACCACCGCGCCATCAAGGTAGCGGTTCAAGTTCGCTGACCTTCACTCCGGAGACACGCGCCTCGCCGCCGGACTCGATGGTGATGCCCGTCAAGGTCGGACCGCTATCCCAGGTTCCAGCGCCGCCCTGCGTCTTGATCGGCGGCAGCGTCTGCCACTGGATCAAGTCCTTCAAAACAACGCGACCAATGCTGTCCCAGATCTCGCCGGGATCGTTCTGGAGGTAGAAGATCTGAAACTCTCCACACTTGCGGAAGACCCACGTGTCCCACATCAGCCTCGGGGCGGGAGGCGATAAATCTGAGCGCAACCCACAGAGGCGAGAAGCATCAGGATTCAGAAACGCATGGGATCAATTATGGTCCAGTTCAATGCGCGGCTGCCGGACCAGCCGGAGGCTGACCGCTGGATGGCAATGATAGAATGAACGGCTCTACAGAAAGGACTCCATCTTGAAACGGCGCACTTTGCTGCTTTCCACCGCCGGTGTGCTCGCGAAAGCACAGGACCGGCGGGCCGTCATTCTCGAACGCGCACGCATCCTGAGCGTCTTTCCCGGTCAACAGATCGCGGAAGCCACACCGGAGCTGCTGGATCGCGCGGCAAAGATCGCGTGCGGGACTGTGTTCTTCTATAACCGGACGCCGATCGAGGTCGGGCTGAAGGATATCGATTGGACGGGCGCGCACGTCCGGCACCAGGAATGGCCCGCCCAGTTGAACCGGTTCTCCTACCTGGGCCCCCTGGCTTCAGCCTACCGGACTACCCACGACGAAAGTTTTGCGCGAGCCGCGCGCGCCTACATCGAAGATTGGGTCCGCGGCGATCCCTATGCACATTCGACCACCCTTCGGGCAGGCGACAACACACTGAACATCAGCATCCGGCTGGGCACGAGCGTTCACGCGGGTTGGGCGGGCGTTCTTCCGGTGTTCCTGGCGAGTCCCTCATTCGACGATGCGTTCCTGAGCCAAGTGCTTGCATCCATCTCCGGCCAGGCCGATTTCCTCTCCCGCCACCTTACCGCCTTCGGCAACTGGCGGATCTCCCAACTGGACGCGCTGGTGTTCACGGCCATTCGTTTTCCGTTTCTTGAGAATGCGCCACGGCTGCGCGAAGCAGGAATTGCCGGAATGCGAGCCGCGTTGGCCACGCAGTTGCTCCCGGATGGCGTGCACATTGAGCGCGCTCCCGGTTACGCTTCGTGGATGACAAGCGTCGCCGCCAACTACTACCTGCTACCGAACCTCTTTCCCGATGCCGACGCGCGGGTGGATGCGGCCCGGCTGCTGGGAGCGCTGGATTACGGAGCGCAATGCGAGTTGTCCGGCTTGAACGACTCTACAGCCCCGCACACGGATCCGAAGGAATTGGAAGGTTTCCGGAGACGCGCGGAAGCGATCTCACAGCTCAATCTCAAGGCACCCAAGGAGCCGCCTCTGGCGCAAGTCTTTCCGAACGCCGGACAGGTCTTCTTGCGCTCGGCCTGGAAGCCCGGAGCCGACTACATCGCCTTTGACGCCAGCAGTTGGGGCGGCGGTCACAGCCACTTGAGCCGTCTCTCGTTCGCCTTCCGTTCCGGCGGGCGAATGCTGGTGGCCGACCCCGGCATACTCAATTACGAGATGAGCGATCCGCTGGCCCCATACGGGAAGTCCACCCCCGCACACAGCACGCTCAATATCAGCGGGCTCAACCAGTCTGGAGCCGACGCCCAGTTGCTCCGCACCGAGTTTTCCCCTGGCCTCGACCTGATCCACGCACGTTACCAGGGCGGTTACTGGCAGGGGCGGTACACCTGGAGCTTCGGAAAAGGCCGAGGCGCCGGAACATACGGGAGCCATGAGCGGATTCTGCTCTGGATCAAGGGCGAGTACATCCTGGTGCTTGACTCCATGGACTCGGACCCCGGCGCCGACATTCGTAACTGCTGGCAGCTCGGGCCGGCTGAGCGATGGTCACATGATCCGGGTGCGCTCACATGGTGGTCGGAGAACGGCAACACAAACCTGCTCCTGAAGCTGGTAGCCGCTCCATCCGGCGCCGCGATGCAGATCCTCGAGGGCAGCAAGGAGCCAACGCGCGGCTGGGTCGGGTTTCACGGCAACGACGCTGTTCCCGCTCCATTAGTGGAGTTCCGGTACGCTGGTGCAAGGCGGCCGGTGACCTCGGTGGTCCTCCTGGCGGCTTACGCGGGTACAAACCGGCCAAGCTTCCGGACCATCGCCGCGCCCGAGGCCGGACCGATCCGGCGCATCGACATCGGGCTGCCGGACGGCTCGACGGACCACTTTGCCTGGTCGGAAGGACTTGTTCTTCCCATCGACGACGGTGAGCCGTTCACTACCGACGGCAAGCTAGTCTGGCTGCGGACCGATGCCGCCGCGAAGCCCGCGAAGTGGTTCGCCCTCGATGGGCGCTACCTCACATACAAGGGGCGTACGCTTACCGCCCGCCGCTGAGGATGCGTTCGAAAAACATTCGCGCGACAGGCTCGGTTCCGATGCGCCCAGTCGTCTTCAGTTCGCTGAAGATCAGTCTGCCGCGGCCGGTCTTCATTTCAGCCACTACGTTCATGCAGCGATGGATCGGGTAGGGATCGCCCGGGCGCGCGTTCTCGCCGGTGATCAATACGGGCGCCAGCCCCTCACCGTCCACGTAGCTTTGCGCCACGTATTCGATGTAATCCTTCTCGGGGTCGTACCAGTAAGCGAAATCGAACGGTGCGAAACCAGCCACGAGCCCATGCCCGGTCTTGCGGGAGACGAACTCCTTTCCGCCCATCCTGCGCACCTGGACCACGCGGTCTCCCAGTCGCCATTCGCCGTTCTGTGATTGCTCCAGGAAGACCACGGTCGCGCCGCCGGCAGCCGCGCGCAGCACGCTATCCCTTGCGACGTCAAAGGCGTCGAAGTTGTCCACGAACACCGCCGCGCCTCCGCCGTCGAACAGGCGCGGCTTGGCGCCGAGCGACTCGGCCAGTCTCCACGCGCGGCCACCCTGGCGGCCCACGGTGGCCACCTCCCGCACCGCGCTGCTGGCCGCCGGAAACACTTCGATCTCGGTTTCCGTGTCGTGGATCAAGCTCCCGCCGGGCGCTAGCAGTCCGAGGCGCACGGTATATCGCGTACGCTCCGCAACGGCCGGCGTGGTCCACCGGAAGTGGCCTTGGAACTTTGCGCCATAGCTCGGAATGCTCGCCTCGGCAGACTGCGCGAACACACGCTGGCCCTCCCGCAGGACCTCGTACACCAGCCGTCCTCGCTCAAACTCGGCGCGACGGTCGTTCGCCACCCAGAACTCCATCCGCAGACCTTCGCCCGCGTAGTAGTGCCGCCGGTCGGTCCGAATGTCCACCATCAGCGGCATTAGCGCTTCTTTGAACTCGAAAAATGCGGGCTTGGGCCGCCGGTCCACATCCACCAGGGTCTTCATCCAGCCCGCGGGCCAAGCATCGATCAATAGGTGCACCGCCGTCGACACAATGCGGTCCGACTGCCGCCGGAACGCGCGCGTCATCTCGCGGACACCCCATGCCTGATGCCGCTGGCTGGCGGCGATCCACGCTGCCATGGTCTCCTCGGCGTCGAACCAGGCGTGGTGCATCGTGTAGGTCTGCGCGAACGGAATTCTGCCGGGGTGCCATGGGGCGCCGGGCGTAGGCGGCAACCAATCCTTGGGATAGTGCCGCATCATGGTCTCGGCGTCTTCCAGCCCTTCGATTCCGTATTCGCCGCTCCCCATCTTCCAGCCGGGCTTCGCGTCCACCCAGTAGCCGCGGATGAACTTGCCGATGGGCACGGCGTGTGAACCGTACCAGGCGGAGTAGATGTGATTATCCGGAAGGCCCGGCGCGGGGGGATCGTAGTCACCGTCCACGGGCTTGATAACGCGGTCCGGGTTGTAGACTTTCACGAGAGCGGAAGCAGCGTAGAAGAAGCGCTCCATCTCCTCGCGGGAAAGGTGGCGGTGCTCCTTGCCGCGCGGCGCGAACGGCTCGTTGATGTAGCTGATCATGATGTTCGCAGGGTGTCCGCGCACCAACCGCTCCATCTCGCCGGCCTGCTTCACGGCTTCTTCGAACACGGTCCTGCGCAGGTAGCCGAACAGTGGCAGGTCCGTCTGCGCCATCATGCCCAACTGGTCGAACACGTCGTATACTTCCGGTTGCACTGGCGATTGCGTCAGGCGGAAGTAATTCATGTTGGCGAGCTTGGCGATGAGCACGTCCTCGATCAACTGCTCGCGGTCGCCCTTCATGGCCGCAACCATGAAATGCCCCATGGTGTTCGCGCCTCGCAGGATCACCGGCTCGTTGTTCAGGTAGAGCGTGCCCTTCACCTCGGAGGTCTCATCCATGGTGAACTTGCGCATGCCGAAATGTGTCTGGGCGTTGTCCGCGGGGCCGCCGTCTTTGGGCTTCACCACCACCCGCGCGGTGTAGAGATACGGGCTATCCGGACGCCACACGCGCGGGTCGGCCATACGGATGCGTGCCTTTTTCTCCGAAAGGCCAGGGCCGGCAGCGATCGCGCCGATCTCCAGGTGCTCTACTGCAGACCCAGTGAAATTCTTCGGGTACAGGGACACTTCGAGTTCGACGTCCCGGTTACGCTTCTCGGCCTGATAGACTTCCACACGGATCTCGATCTCGCTGCGGTCCAGGTCCGGCCGCACGAACACATCCGTGATATGCAGCTTCGGGCGCCCTTCCAGGTACACTTTCTGCCATATGCCCGCTCCGGGCGCGCATTCGTGCCAGCCGATCTCCGGGTCGTCCCAGCCAGGCCCTACGGCCGCGTAGATCTTATCGCCATCCACGGCTGGGCCTTTCCAGGATTCCAGGCCCATCATGATACTTTCGTTTTCGACGCGCACAACCAGGACGTTGTCGCCGTCTTTGCGCAACGCATTCGTGATGTCGATTTCGAAGGGAGCGAAGTAGCCCGTGTGTGCGCCCACCATGCGGCCGTTCAGGTAAACCTGGCAACGGTAATCCACAGCGCCAAAGCGCAGGACGGCCAGTTCCTTTGCCGCCACGTTCGCCGGCACGCGGAAGACCTTGCGGTAATATCCGGCCCACCAACCGACAGGGCCACGGTAGTCCGGAATGCGCACTGTACTCCAGGCGCCTTCGCCGCGAAACACGCGAGCGATATCGGTGCGGTCCGCAGCCTCCTCCATGCGGAAATCGAAGGTGTCGAGTTCCACGCGCGTGCGAGTGGAAGCGGCCGGAGGGGTATGGTCCTCAAGATATGGAGCGTACCGCCGCCGCATCTCAGTAAGGGCCGAGCGAAACTCCTCGCGGGTACGCACCATCTGACGCCGGGGAAAGTTCATGTTCGGGTCACTGCGGCGCGACTCCACCTCGATGTCCGGCACAGGCACAGGTGGCTTGGGCTCCAGAACGGTGCGCCGGGACGCCGGCGGAGATTCGAACGCGATTGCAGCAACTACATCCCGCCGCTGCTGGCCAAGCAAGCCGCCTGCGGCGGCGCAACAGAGCAAGAGGATCCCAATCCACCGTCTCATGCCACAGCCCGAAATCAAGACCGGCCTAGCGATACACCAGCGGATCGGTCCAGCGATTCGTGCGGAACGGCGAAGCCGGGAGCCCCTCACCGTTGTACAGGTTGCACTCCGGGCTGTCGGCCCATCCATAGCGCACCGACACCGGGTTGGCCACCTCGGAGCTGCTCACAACAACCGTGTCCTTTTCGATCTTCGCTTGCGCCGGTACGAACTTCCCGTCCGCGCCCGCGATTTCGAAGCTCTTCAGTTCCCCGCCCTTCGCCACCAATCCGCCGTCGGTGTAGTCGAACCACACGCGCAGCGCGCCGTTCTCACGGCTAAGCTGCCTGTACATCGGCCCCGAGTAAACCACCTTCTGCTGCTTGTAGGCGATGGCCTGCGCGGCCAAGCCAAGGCGCCTGCCGACCTCCTGCTTGTTCGTAGGATGGATGTCGTTCGGGTTGCCAATGTCGATGGTGACCGCCATGCCGGTATTCCGCAGCTCAAGCGCCATGGTCTGCGCCTCGCGCAATTCCGGCCACTGCCCTTGCGGGGCCTTGGCGAAATTCGCCAACTGGACGAAAAGGAACGGGAAATCGCCCACACCCCAGGCCCGCCGCCAGTCTTCGATCATGGTGCGGAAGAGGCGCCTGTACATGTAGGACCGCCGGATTACCGCTTCGTTCTCGCCCTGATACCAGATAACGCCACGAATGGCGTAGGGCGTCAGCGGCGCGATCATCGCGTTGTACAGGCTCGACGGGTTCCAGGGATGCCCCGGACCCACCGGCTGTCCCGGGCGGTTGGGCGCTTTCGCGCCTTCGGCGCGAGCCTTGGCGGAGGCCGCCTCCCAATCCTTAAGCTGCTTCTGGTAGCGCGCGTACGCCACCGGGTAGTCGTCAATCGCCTTGGCGTAGTCCGCCATGGCGGGCGCCAGCGCGGGGTCGGAGGCCAGCGTGAGGCGGCTGGTCCAAGAGACGGCGGGCGTGCCTCCCCAGGCGCTCTGGATGATGCCGACCGGCGCGCCGACCTTCTCGCGCAGGTGCCTGGCGAAATAGTATCCGACCCCGGAGAATTCCTTCACCGTCTCGGGCGTGCACCAGGTCCACTCGCCTTCCACGTCTTCCAGCGGGTACTCCGAGGTTGCGGTCTTCACCTTGAACAAGCGGATCTGGGCGAAGTTCGCCTCCTGGATCTCTTTCTCCGCATTGTCGGTTCTACTCACGGGCAAGGCCATGTTCGACTGGCCCGAGCCGACCCACACTTCGCCGGCCAGCACGTCTTCGATGGTGAGCTTGTTGGTCCCCTCGATGATCAGGGTGTGTGGTCCCACGGCGCTGATGGGAGCGAGGTACGCTTCCCAGCGTCCTGAAGGATCGGCCTGCGTTTTTACGCTCTGGCCGGCCATGCTCACCATGACCGCCTCGCCGCCGGACGCGGTGCCCCAGATCCGTAATGGCACGCCGCGTTGTACCAGCATGTGATTGGAGATGATCTTCGGAACTCGCACCTCAGCCTGAAGCAGGGTGGCCGCGAAGGCCGACACCAGAAGTGCTTGAGCTATTGCGCCGATTCTAGTCATTGCAGTCCTCAATTGAAAAGGTCCTTCGTGGATGATACAACACCAGGGATGCACAAAAGGGCTTGGAAAACACAAGCAGGCGGCGACCGCGCACGCTCAGTCCAGCACAAATGACTTATAGACCAACTGCCCCGCCCGCTCCACCAGAAGAGCCACCGGATCTCCGGATTTCTTCTCTGAAAGCGAGGAGTTCAATTCCTCAAGAGAAGCAACACGCTTGCCGTTGAATTCGTAAATCACATCACCAAGTTGAAGTCCGGGATTGAAGGCGGCATATTCAGCCGGTATCGCCACCACCGCCACACCTGCCAGGCGACGCAGATCGGAAAGGATGGCGGTGACCTTTTCATCCAACGTGGCTGCCATGATTCCGAGGCGGCTCACGACCTGGGCGTTTCCGCTCGCCAGATCCTCCAACTTGCCCGGTTCGGGCGGACGCTCCAGCACGGTCACAACCTTGGTCAAACGATCATGTCCACGCAGGATGTCGATGGTGAGCTGGTCGCCGACTCTGTGCTGGAAGATAGTAGCCGTGAACCGGAGCGAACTGGTCATAGGTTTACCGTTCACAGCCAAGATGAGGTCACCCGTCTGCAAGCCGGCGGCCTCGGCGGCGCCGTGAGGGACGACATCGGATAGAATCACTCCGGAATGGCGCTCCAGGCCCAGAGCGGAAGCCAGTGTCGGCGTGACTTCATCAGCGATGACTCCTATGGCGCCGCGGTGCACGCGGCCCCCGGCCCGCAGCTCACGATAGACCTGCCGCACGATGTTGCTAGGAATGGCGAACCCGATGCCTTCGCTGCCGCCGGACTGTGTGAGGATCAGCGTATTGATGCCGACGATGCGGCCCTCACTGTCCAAAAGCGGGCCGCCGCTGTTACCCGGATTGATGGGTGCGTCGGTCTGTATGTAGAACATCGGGTGGTCCGGCTTCAGATGCCTGACTGGCGCGCTCACAATGCCCACGGTAAGGGTATCCTCAAGACCCAGCGGACTGCCCAGAGCCAGAACGACTTGACCTTGGCGAACAGTTTCAGAATCGAGGAACGCGAGCGTGGGCAGATTGCGCGCTTCGATCTTCAAAAGGGCAAGGTCAGTCTCGCGATCGAAACCAACGATCTTGGCCGGAATGTGGCGATGTCCTTCGGCATCGGCCTGGGGCCCGCGGTCGATAACGCTGACCGAGATGCGGGTCGCCCCGTTCACAACGTGAGCGTTGGTGATAATGTAACCTTCCGGATCTACGATCACACCAGAACCCGAGACCGTCTTCTGAGCCAGAAACCCCGCGGTATCCTCCTCGTCCTCCGCCAACGGAGCGCGCGTCCTGACCTCCAGTTGGACCACGGAGGGGCTTGCGTTGCGGGCTACCTCCTCGATGGCGGCGCCGAATTCCGCCAGGGTATGGGAGAACCGGCTCCCGGGCTGAGTGGTAGTCTGCAAGGAGCCAGCGGAAGATGCCGCGCAAACCATGATGCCAAAGATCGAGGTTCGGATCTGAATACGCATCTGGCCTCCCTGTTGCCCACGATTATACATCCCGTCAACCTGGCGGCCCATGCCAGCTTCTCCTAAGGCTCGACCGCAAATCCGGCGATCGTGGCGCAGGAGAACCCTTTGCTGGGGAGCACACCCCGCACCGCGATGATGTTGTTAACAGACCTCGCTAGAGGCTATTGACCTGATGGTCTGGCAGCGGAGGCATACGTTTACCGCTTTGCCTCAGGAGGGCTTGCACTGCGTCATTCGCGCGAAGAACTCCTCAGATCGTCTTTTCAACTCGGAAGGGGAGACGTCTTCTTTGTGAGTCGCCAAGCCCCATTGGTGGCCGAATGGATCGGAGAGCTTGCCGTAGCGATCGCCCCAGAACATGTCTGCTACAGGCATGGTCGCGGTAGCGCCCGCTGACACCGCCCGCTGGTAAGCAGAATCGACATCCGGCACGTAAAGAAACAATTGACAGGTGGTCCCACCGAGCGTCTGCGGCGAACTGCAGCCCGTTCCAGGAAATTCGTCCGAGAGCATGATCCGCGAGTCGCCAATCTTGATCTCGGCGTGCATCACGCCTTTCCCGCCGGGGCCCGGCATGCGCTCTACTTCCTCAGCGCCGAAAGCGCGTTTATAGAACTCGATTGCGGCGGCAGCATCCTCCACCATGACATATGGCGTGATGGAGTGGCACCCGTCTGGTATAGGCTTGACCATGTTGGAAATCCCTCCTGAGTGTTTGCGAATTACGCTACTGCTATATTGCCCAGTGCTCCCAGATTAGCTCTTTAGCCTGCCTCGAGCAATGCAACCGCCACGCAAGCAGAAACCTCGGTATGATTGCCGGTTGGTTTTTGCTAGTGTCAAGGCAAGTGGAGGAGAGAACCGCCGTGTACAAACCGAACTTCCTGGCCAGCCGGCGCACCTTCGCGCGGACTGTCGCCGCGGCGCCGCTAGTGGCATCTCTGGTCACCAAAGACCTGATCGCGGGCGTCCGCGGCCGGAAGGCCAACATCTACGAACGCATCGGCGTGCGACCCCTCATCAACGCACGCGGAACATGGACTTACCTCAGCGGCTCGCTCGAACTGCCGGAAGTCCGGCAGGCGAAGCAGGAAGCCGCGATGCACTTCGTGGACATCTTCGAGTTGCAGCGCGGCGTCGGCAGACGGTTGGCCGAGCTATCCGGCGCGGAGTCGGGCATCGTCACATCCGGCGCCGCCGGCGCCATGGCCGCAGCTACGGCGGCCTGCATAGCGGGCACGGACCCGAAGAAGATCTGGCAGCTTCCGGACACCACCGGCCTCAAGTGCGAGGTCATCATGTTCGGCGGGCGCAACGCTTTCGACAGCGCCATCCGCCTGGCCGGCGGAAAGCTGGTGGTCGCCCGCACGCACGAGGAACTCGAACGCGCGCTCAACGAGAAAACGGCCATGGTTTACACCACGGCACTCGGGGAGCGGCTCGAGAAGGCGCTCGCCATCACGAAGAAGGCAGGGGTTCCGCTGCTGCTCGACGACGCGGCGGGCATCCCGCCGATCGAAAACCTCTCCCTCTACGCGCGGATGGGCGTCGACCTTTACACCTTCAGCGGCGGCAAGGGACTCGCCGGGCCGCAGTGCTCGGGCCTGCTGCTGGGACGCAAAGACTTGGTTGAAGCCGCGCTGGCGAACTGCAGCCCGTGGGAAGGCGCCGTGTGCCGGGCGATGAAAGTCGGCAAGGAAGAAATCATGGGGTGCCTGGCGGCGGTCGAGGCCTGGAAGAGGAAGAACCTGAACGCGCTCAACAAAGAGTGGGGCGCGCGCGTCGGCCGGATTGCGAAGCTGGTGGAGACAGTCGACGGAGTAACGACGGACATTCGGATCCCGGAGGGCGGGAACCGTTATCCTACGCTGACCGTAAAGTGGGACGAGGAAGCGTTCGCCTTCAGCGTGGCCGACTGTGTAAAGCAGCTCAGCGAAGGCGAGCCGCGCATTGAAGTGTTGAGCGCGAGCAATCCCAGCATGGTTCCCGCCGTGCACGAAGAAGGCGGCCAGCCGCCTAAACGCGGCGCCCGGCCAGCAGGACGGAACCGGCTGCAGATCGTGCCCTCCACGCTCCAACCCGGCGAGGACGTGATCGTCGGCAAGAGGTTGCGCTCGATTCTCGCACAGGCGCGCAGTCGAGCGGCGAAACGCGGATGATTGTCTGACGGAGATAACAATGAGGATCCTGAATGCTCTCCTGATTGGCTGTGCGCTCCTGGCGACAGCGAAGGCGGCCGATATCAAGTTGATCTTTCCTCCGGGAGCGAAGACCGTGGGCCCTTACTCGCCCGGACTGCTGGCGGGCAAATTCCTCTACGTTTCGGGACAAGGCGCAAAGAACGCCGCCGGCGAGTACCCGCCTACGCTCTCCGCTCAGGTGCGGCAGGTTTTCGAGAACATCAAGGACATCGTATCGGCAGCCGGCTTGACGATGGATCATGTCGTCTACGCGCAGATGTACATTGCCGGCGCGGGTGATTTTGAGGCCGCGCGCGCCGCTTGGCTTGAACTGTTCCCGGACGGCGGACCCGCGCTGGCGATCCTCGGCATTGCGCGCACTCCGGGCGACACTCCCGTAGAGATCAACGCGGTGGCGGTAACGGATCTCGCGGCCAAGAAGGCCGTGCGCCTTCCCGGGAGCCGCAAGGGCGCGTCCCCGGATGCCATGATTGCGGGCGACCGTTTGTTCTTCTCGGAGTGCTCGGGACAAGGCGAATCGGGTGCGGAGGCCGAAGCGACGGCGGCGCTTTCGCGCATGGGCAAGGTTCTCGCCGCGGCCGGCATTGGGTACGACAACGTGGTCTTCGTCAACCCGTATCTGGCGGAGGGCATGGATGCGGGGGTGATGAACCGTGTCTACGCGAAGCACTTCAAGTTCGGCGACACACCGGCGCGGGCCACCATTCATGTGAGCCGGCTGCCCAACGGAGCCAATCTGACGTTCACCGGCGTGGCGGCGATGGACATCAGGACGCGGCGCAGCGTTCGCCCCAAAAACATGCCGCCCAGCCCGACCGCGAGCCCCTGCGTCTTCGTCGCGGATACGTTCTATTGCTCGGCGAAATCGGCGTTCATTCCCGGTCCGAACGCCGGCATTTATTCTCCGGATGTGGAGACTCAGGTCCGGCAGAGCATACGCAATCTCCTCGACGGGCTGGAAGAGGCCGGCCTCGATCTGTCCAGCGTGGTGGTGACGAACGTCTACCTCGACGACATGGAGGAGTTTGCGAAGATGAACCGGGTTTACGCCAGCTATTTCAAACAGCCATACCCGACCCGCACGACCGTTCAACAGCGGCCGCCCGCGCAGCGCAAGGCCAATGACCGCGATCAGTGGCCGATGCTCGAACAGATCTCGCTCGTCGCCGTGAAGTAGCGGGCAAGACGGGTGTAGAATCGAAGCTGTCAAGGTTCCGTGAGGAGGTGGCAGTATGACGGCATGGAATCTCTGGCTTCGTGCGATCGTCGTGCTTACGGCGGCGGTCATACTCAGCGCGTCCGAGCGGGACGCACTCGATATCTCCAGGAATATAAGGCTGCGCCACACGCCTTATGGAACCATCCTGGATCCTTGGTTTGCCACCAGTGCGAGCGATGAAATCGCAGGCTACACCCGCTGCGGCGATTCGGCGATCTGGACCGGGCACTACCTCGCCGCCGAAGCCTTTCGCTACAAGGTGACCGGATCAGCGGATGCCCTGAACAACGTGAAAGCCGCTCTGAGCGGGCTGCGTTCGCTGGTGGACGTGACGGGAACGGACTTGCTGGCGCGCTGTCTGGTCCCTGCCGGTTCGGTGTACGCCTCAGGGATAACGCAGGAGGAAGCTCACCACGGCATTCACCTCTCCAACCTCAACGGTGTCCCGTATTATTGGGTGGGCAACACATCCCGCGACCAGTATTGCGGCGTGTTCTTCGGCCTCGGCGTCGCGTTCGACATGGTGGAAGACGCCGGGGTGCGCTCCGACATCTCCGCGCTGGGCACCCGCCTGCTCGATTTCCTGACCGGCAACGGCTGGAACGTTCGGATGCCGGACGGGAGTTACAGCACGACTTTCCTCATACGCCCGGACCAGCAGTTGACGTTTCTCCAGATCGGGCGCCGGATAAATCCCGACCGCTTCAGCACAAGGTACGCACTGTCCCGTTTCTTCGACGCGTCCTCGGTAAGCGTGCCCATCGCGACCGAGGTGCTCGACGATCATAGCTCGTACTTCAAGTTCAACCTGGACACGATCAATCTTTATAACCTGATCCGCCTCGAAAGCAGTTCCTTCAAGGTTTTTTACGACCAGGCGTACAACATCATGCGGCGCACGACTGACGACCACGGGAATGCGCACTTCAACATGATCGACCGGGCCCTGCGCGGAGCCGACGCAACGCGCGATGCGGCTACGCGCGCCTATCTGCGAGACTGGCTGCTGCGCCCGCGACGGGATCCTTACGTGGACCTGAGGGGCCGGATTCCTGCTTGCGGCACGGACCGCGCTTGCTCGCCCATCCCGATCGTGGATCGCGTTACCACGGATTTTCTCTGGCAGCGGAGCCCGTTCCTCCTCTACGGAGGGGGTGAAGGCAAGATCGAAGGAGCCGGCATCGACTATATCCTGCCGTACTGGATGGGCCGCTACTATGGGGTGATTTCCGCAAGTCCGCAGCCGCCAGAGGCCATCCGGGTTTCTCCATCCGAAGGCAGCGGCTCGAAGGCGAGTTTCCAGATCGGCATTTGGGATCCGAACGGGTACGCCGACGTCACCGTCGGGCTGGTTGTCATCAATCAGACTCTCGCCGCCGACAAATCCTGTTACGTTTACTACGACCGCGGGCAGCACGCCATCTGGCTGGCTAACGACGCCGGAAACGCCTGGTACGGACCCGTCGTTCTGGGAACCACCGCCGCGCTGCAGAACGGCCAATGCAGGATCGATGCCGGCAGTTCCTCCGATGCGGGAACCGGCGAAATGTTGACGTTGGGTCTCCAGACCAACTTCCCGGCAGGCGCCGGCCTCAAGAACATCTACGTTTACGTGCAGGACGCCGCCGGCCTGGGGACGGATTGGAAACACCTGGGCACCTGGATTGCGCCCTAGTGTTGCCGCCTGGCCCGGAGTGGGACAACAAGGAGGTGCGCCGGATGCCCGGTCATCCTGGAACTGTGATGCTGCTCGCCGCCGGCCTCGGTTGCGGCGCGTTGCTCCACAGCCAGGTGTGCAGGCTCTCCGTTGCGGGACTGAACCAGTCGCGGAAAGTAATGGGACCGGTTCATGCGGAGTGCCCGGACGAGGTCTTCCACACCGCTCCCTTCGGCAACTGGGGCGTGGCTTCCAATTATGGACAGAAGGGGAACAGCCACCAGTTCGACGGCTGGTGTCATGACAGCACTACGTGTGTGACTCCCGCCCTCTGCCAGGTCAGTTGCACCTCCGGATGGTACGAGTGGAACAGTTGCACGGACTACGCGCAGTTCCGGCCGCCGAACTGCACCCTCTACAACGCGACCAACTGCACGGAACAGGTCACGGCCACAGGTGTTAACGTCCATGGCACGAAGTACGTCGATGTTCCGGTGCGGTGTCCCTCCACAACCGCCGGCAAGAGCGCTCAGGGCGGCTGCGCCGATGTCCGCGCGTATTCGAGCGGCACGAATTACATGTCGCTGTATGAGTTGGACCCGGCGTCTCCCGATGACCTCGTCCAGACGCTCTACTTTCCAGAAACCAAAGTAGACCTTACCTGCGACGCCTGGGGTTGCGCACCGGCCGGCAGTCCCTGGGTGACTCCAAAGGCGTACGACAGTCCCGCCAGCCCGGCGAAGGTGTATGCGGAGTTGGCAACGGCGATCAACTGGGGGGCGTTTGTCGACGATCAGCGCGTTTGCAGCATCTCGACGATGACGGTGACGTACGTTTCGGCAGCCAGCTATTTCGGCCCGGTTCTTGCGCCCGGCTCCATCGCCAGCGGATTCGGCCTCGGTCTTTCCCCCGTGACGGCATCGGCTCAAACGGCTACCCTGCCAACCTCCCTGGGCGGCGTGTCCCTCGTAGTCACGGACGCACGGCAACAGACGCACAATGTTCCCTTGTTTTTCGTTTCTCCGGAACAGGTGAATCTCCTGGTGCCCACCGGCGTCGCATCAGGTACGGCAGGCATCGCCGTCTACCGCGGCGAGGTACGGATGTTTTCCGGCAATGTGCAGATCGAGACCGTCGCGCCGGCGCTATTTTCCGCCAACTGGGACGGCAAGGGCCCTCCCGCCGCGTACGCCGTGCGGGTTTCCGCCAGCGGCTTGAGGACTACCCGGCCGGCATACGTCTGTCCTACCGGTCCGGGCAGTTGTGTAACCAATCCCATCGACCTGGGAGCGGCGGATGATCAGACGTTCCTCGAACTTTACGGCACCGGCATTCGGAACCACTCCGACATCACGTCGGTCACAGCCAAAATCGGAGTAGTGAACGCGAAAGTGTACTACGCTGGCGCACAAGGACAATACGTGGGACTGGACCAGGTCAACGTGGAGGTGCCGCAACAGTTACGGGGCCGCGGGCAAGTGGATCTGGTTCTGACCGTGGCATCGAAGCCCGCGAACACGCTGACAGTGTTCGTGCAGTGAGGTGCGTCAGGAGGGTGGGCTGCTGCCCGCGCGGGCTCAAAGCCCCTCTGCAACGCCGAGCGAGGCACGATACTTTTCGACCACAGTGGGAAAGTCCCAGCGCTGCTTCTGATTGGGGCGGCTCGCGAGAGAGACACCACTCAAAGAGTTTAGGAGCGGCCGCGCGGCAGGCAGGTGTAACACGATGCGCTTGGGCGTCTCGCGCACGGGGCCGGTCAACTCCACGTTCACACCCTTCGCCGAACCGCGCACCACGAGATCAATGGGGCCGAAGTGCGTCGGCAGGCGCTCGACGCGAATCTCCTTGCCGTCAGCGAGCCACCAATCGGGCACGGCAGCCAGCAGGTGCAGCTCATCGCCGTCTTCGTGCACCAGCATGTGGCGCAGCAGTATGGCGTAGTTGCAGGCTCCGGTCACGTGCGGGATGGTGTCGCTCCAGGCAAAGCGCCGTTTGAAAAAGATGCCTTCGGGGAACGCATTCGCGGCGGTGCTGTGAAGCAGGTACCAGTAGAAGCTCTCCACCACTTTTTCGTCCTCGCCACGGACCAGATTGTTCATCACCGTGTAAGCGCCCATGTAAGGATGGATGGCATCCTCCATCTTCGGCGACACCCACCGGATGGTTCCTTCCACGTATCCTCCGGCAAACTCCTTCTCGACGAATGCGCTGGAGGCGGCGACGCGGGCGTCGGCGCGGTCGAACAGACGAGTGGGCCAGAGCGTCTCGGTGTTGCCCCAGTGAGTGCCTTCGGTTTCCCAACTGGGCGGGAAGTAGGCGAACCCGGTGCGCTTCCAGGCACCCTCGATGGCCTCCCGGTACTTGGCCGCCTCTTCAAGCAGAAAAGTGGCGTCCTCCGTCTTCCCCAAGATGCGCGCTGCGTCGGCGGTGCAAAGCAGGCCGCGCAGGTTCCAGAAGTCGTAGCCGACGATGTGATGCTTGCCGTCCCAGAGGTACTCTCCGTCGGCCGGGGCGGCAGTCAGCAAGCCGAAGAACGGAGAATCGGCAGGGGCCTTGCGCCGCTCCTGCATCGTCCAGCTTACGGCTCGAAGCATGCGCGGGTAGACGCGCTCCAGATATCCGCGGTCGCCGGTGATTCTGGCGTACTGCCATAGAGCCCAGACGGCTTGGCCGTTGGCGTCATATTGATTGCGCTGCGATTCGAAGCGGCCGTCGCGCTGCTGCCGCGGCAGGTAATAGTCGATGGCGCGAGCCGCGAAATCGTCCAAGCCGGCCTCTTCTAACTCCATTACCTGGTAGGCGCCGTCGCGGATGTAGAAATCGTCATAGAAGCCTTCCCCCCCGCGCATATCGCCAAGGTCGTTGGCAATCATCTGGCAGACGTGAGCGGCCAGCAGCGCGCGGGTGGCTTTGCGGCAGGGCACCTCGATCTTCGCGGCCCGAGCCATGGCGCCTCGCCAGAAGGCCACCGTGCGATCGAGCCAGAGTCTGGCGTCGGCCTGATCGTAGCGCGCGGCATCGGGCGTGGGGTAGAACGTGTAGCGCGCGATGCCCTCCCGGCTTTCTCCCGGAGCCAGCTTCCAGTTCCAGGAGTATTCGCGCGTGTGCCGGGCGGCGGTGACGAATTCGACTCTCTTCGGTTTCGCAGCAGGCGCAATGGGACGTACGCGAGCCAGGGCCTCGGCGGGCGCGTTCGAAGTGTTGATTGCTTTCACGGCAATCCAGCAGAGGAAGTTCTCGGTCTCTTCGGGCCAGCGGAAGGCCTTCGCCCAGTCCTTCGAATCCGGCAGCGGCGTGGCCCAGTAGGTGATGTCGTAACGCACCGCGCCGTCTGGGGCCTTCACCTGGATCACCGGAATCCATCCGTCCATGGCTTGCTTGCCGAGTTTGCGGCTGAGCGGGGTGAATTCGCGGCCGGTGCGGACCTGCACGAGCGCGCCGCCGGCCAGCTGCATCTGGGAATCCGGCGTGATCCGGGCCCCGTACATGTAATCCGGAAGGCCGATCACGTTCCAGTTGTTCACAAAGTAGTCGAAATCGTCCTCGACTCCCCCAGGTGCGGCGGCAGGGGCAAAGATGCACAGAAGCAGAACAGCCAGAGTAGTCTTCATGAGTACGTCTCCGGGCTCCGGTCAGTATACACCGAACGGTTCAGCAGTAATCGTATACTGGATGCTCTGTCTTCTCTGATAACAAAGTGCCCCAGTCACTCTCCATCCTCATTCCGTTGTTCAACGAAGAAGAATTCATCGCCACCCTGCTCGACCGGGTCTTGCACGCGCCTCTGCCCGGCGGCATGACGCGCGAAATCGTGGTCGTCGACGACGGTTCGACCGATGGGTCCGGAGACGTCGCCGCGGAGTTCGCCGCCGCGCATCCCGGCATTGTCCGAGTCCAGCGCCACGACCGCAACCGGGGCAAGGGCGCGGCCATACGCACGGCGCTCGAACAGGCGAGCGGGGATTTCGTCGTCATCCAGGACGCGGACCTTGAATACGATCCCGGCGAATACGCTCATCTGCTCAAGCCGCTGCTGGAAGGCAAGGCAGACGCGGTTTACGGTTCGCGCTTCATGATCGCCGGCGAGCGCCGCGTGCTGTATTACTGGCACGCGCTGGCCAACCGCGCCCTCACGGGCTTTTTGAACCTGCTGGCCGATCTGAACCTCACCGACATGGGCACGTGCTACAAGGCTTTCCGCACCTCGCTGCTGAAGAGCATTCCCATCCGCTCGAACGGCTTCGGCTTCGAAGCCGAGATCACGATGAAGCTGGCGCGGCGGCGCGTAAGCATTTACGAAACGCCCATCAGCTATCACGGGCGCACCTACGAAGAAGGCAAGAAGATCCGGCCCTGGGACGGCATCAGGACCTTCGGCGTCATTTTGCACTACCGGCTGGTCCGGGACACTTACAAAGATCCGGGTCCGGAAATCCTGGACGTCCTGGCTGGGACGCCGAACTTCAACCGTTGGATGGCAGAGACGATCCGCCCCTTTCTGGGCGACACCGTTCTGGAAATCGGCGCGGGGATCGGCAACCTCACCCGGCACCTGGCGCAGCGCCGCCGCCGCTATATCGTCTCCGATATCGATCCGGAGCACCTGGCCCACTTGCGCAACCGTCTGCACCACCGTCCCAATCTGGTCGCCGCGCGCTGCGACCTGACCAACGCTGCCGACTTCACGCCGTACGCCGGCCAGGTAGACACCGTCGTTTGTCTGAACGTCCTCGAACACGTTACCGACGATCTGGGCGCTTTGCGCAACCTGCTCACTGTTCTGAAACCCGGCGGCTGCGCCGTGGTACTGGTGCCGCAGGGGCAATGGGCCTATGGTTCGCTCGACATTGTGCTCGGACACGTGCGCCGCTACTCAAAACCCGAGTTCATCAGACGCATGGAGCAGGCAGGTTTCACAGTGGAGCGCGTGATCGAGTTCAACCACGTCACGCTGCCGGGCTGGTTCCTCAGCGGGCGTATCTTCCGCCTGCGCTCCTTCAGCCGGTTTCAACTCGCCGTCTTCGATCACCTGGTATGGTTGTGGCGCCGTATCGACCGCTTTCTGCCCTGGGGCCCCACGTCGCTCATCGCCATCGGCAGGAAGCCTCAGTAGCAGGCAGCGGCTACATGAAGTAGTCTTTGACTTTCTCGAACAGGCCCCTCTCTTGCGGTTCGTTCTCTTCGGGCAGAAGCTCGCGCAGCTCCTCGAAGAGCTTGCGCTGCTCGCGCGTGAGCTTGGGGGGGATCTTGACGTCGACGTGCACCACCAGGTCGCCACGCCCGTTGGCGTTCAGGTGCGGCACACCCTGGCCGCGCACGCGAATCTCAGCGCCGCTCTGCGTGCCCTCGGCGATACGCACCGTCTGCAACCCGTCGAAAGTAAGTATCTGGACTTCGGTTCCTAACGCCGCCTGCGCCACGTTGATCGGAACCGTGCAGTGCAGGTCGTCCTCGTGGCGGTCGAACACCGGATGTTCCTTGAGCCGGAGAACCACGTACAAATCGCCGGGCGGGCCACCGTTGGCCCCCGGCTGCCCTTCTGAGGTCAGGCGCAGGCGCGTGCCGGTATCGACGCCGGCAGGCACGTTGATCTTGAGCTTGCGCTCCGCCTGGACGTACCCTTCCCCGTGGCAGTGGGAACACGCCTGACGAACGATCTGCCCACGGCCGCCGCACTGCCCGCACGGCCGGCGGATCTGCAGAAAACTCTGCTGATAGACCACCTCACCACGTCCACGGCACGTGGGGCACGTAGCCATGCCTTTGCCCGGTTCGGCGCCCGTCGCGTTGCATCGCGGGCAGGCCTCGATGCGCGGCACCTTGATCTCGGCGCTCATGCCGCGTACGGCCTGCTCCAGGGTGATCTCCAGGTCGTAGCGGACGTCGTCGCCCCGCTGCGCACGGTTGCGGCGCCGGCCGCCTCCCGATCCGAACAGGTCGCCGAAACCGAAGAAGTCGCCCAGGATGTCGCTGAAGTCGGCGAACACGGCGCTGTTGAAATCCGGCGCCGGGGCGCCGCGCAATCCCTCGTGGCCGTATTGGTCGTACACAGCGCGCTTCTGCGCATCGCTGAGGATGCCGTACGCCTCGGCGGCCTCCTTGAACTTCTCTTCCGCTTCTTTATTACCGGGATTGCGGTCCGGATGGAACTTGAGCGCCAGCTTGCGATAGGCGCTCTTCAGCGCCTGCTCGTCGGCTTGCCGGTCTACACCCAGGACCTCGTAGTAATCGCGTTTGGTCACGGAAGTTTCTTAACCTTTATACGCCACCCGCACCATGGCAGGACGCAGCAGCTTGCCCTTGTAGTTGTAACCTCGCTGCAACTCTTCCAGCACGGTGCCTTCTTCTGCTTCATCGCTCGCAACGCGATCCACGGCGTGGTGCAGATTCGGGTCGAACTGTTTGCCGACGGCCTCCAGCGGCTCCAGACCGAGCTTCCGCACGCCTTCCACCAGACGCTTGTAAATCAATTCGATTCCGCGAGCATACTCCGCATCGTTGGACGTCACCGTCATGGCACGTTCGAAGTCGTCCAGGATGGGCAACAACGCCGTCATTATTTCGGCACCGGAAAACTCCAGGTATTGTTCCCGCTCGCGCTTTGCGCGCTTGCGGAAATTGTCGAATTCGGCATGTTTTCTCAACAGCCGGTCATGCAAATCGGTGTTCTGCGCGGCCAGCTTATCCCGTTCAGCAGCCAGCGCGGCGAGCGCCGCCGCCGGATCCTCCGCCACCGTGGTTGTGTCCTCCGCCGTGGTTTTCTGCGCCTCAAGCGCCGCATCGGACGAAGTAATGATTGGATCCTTTTCTTCCATCTCTACACTCACAATTCCAGCTTAACAGGTGGATTACATAGGCAGCGCGGGCTGACCCTACGACCCGGTCTCAGAGAACGCCTGCCCCACGCTGCGCACTGCCGACATCACCCGAGGGTAGTTCATCCGCATCGGGCCAAGCACGGCGATTTTCGCCGCCAGTCCGCCGGGCAGCCGCACCCAGAGTCCCACCAGCGACAGGTCCTTCATTAGAGGATCCGTGTCGCCCAGTCCGACTTGCAGACCCAACTGGCCCGCCGGCTGCTCCAGAACGCTGTCGAGGAGCTTCAGGATGCGCTTCTTCTCCTCGAGCGCCCGCAACAGGTCGCGCATGCGTTCGCGCGTGAGGTCCAGATCCGAAGCGAGCAGCGTGAACGCGCCTTCAAGGTGCAGTTCCTGATCCGCTTCGTAATCGAACAACCCTTTACGGTAGAACAACATGAGGCGAGTGAGCAGCGCATCGTAAGCGGCGCGCTCCTCTTCCAGGCGGCGCTCCAACTCGGTCCGGATCGCGTCGATGGTCCAACCGCTGAACTCGCGGTTTACATAATTCCGGATCGACGCCAGTTCCTCGTGCGTGACCGCTTCATCCAGCGCCACGACACGGTTGTGGACCATGCGGTCCTGCGTCACCAAAACCATCAGGACACGCCTGTCGGCCAACGGGAGCAGTTCCACCTGCTCGAGTGTTTGGCTGAGTGCCGGCGCCGCCGCGGCAATACCAATGTTTCTCGTCATTTCCGACAGCAAATGCGAGGAACGCTCAATGCGCTCCTCCACGCTGACAGCGTCGCCGAAAAACTTCAGCAGATACTCCACCTGCGCCCGCGCCACACGCTCCGCCGAGAGAGCGCACGCATACAGGCGAAAAGCCTTGGCCGTGGGCACGCGTCCAGCCGAGGTATGCGGCTGGGACAGGTACCCTTGGTCAGTCAGATCCGCCATGACGTTGCGAATCGAAGCGGGGCTCAACGGCTCTCTGCGGCGCTTCGAAATCGTTCGTGACGCCACTGGAAGACCTGTCTGGATATAAGCCTGCACAATCTCACGCAGGATTTCTGCGTTGCGCGGCGCCATCACTGTGTCGTCAAGCTTCACCTTGTTTGGTGATACTCCCCCTAATCACGATTTTAGGAAACCGCACACATGCGGTCAAGAATTGCACGCACCGGCCGGGAGGAGAACGGAAGCCCTGCCCTTCCCAATGCCGGCTTATGATTTACAGGTACTCCGCCGGGAACTTCCAGGGGCGGCGGTACACGGGGCGCGCCAGTTTTGCGGCCTGCTTGTCGCCTACGATCTTTTCGGTCTTGGGATCAAAATGCACCGAGCGTCCCACTTTGTACGAAAGGTTGGCCAGCGTCAATGCCAGGTCGATCTTATAGTGGTAATTCACGCTACAACTGGGCTCTTTGCGCGACTTGACCGAATCCAGCCACTCGCGCTCGTGTCCCGGCGAAGGCGGGATAGTCTGAGGCGGCGGCACCGGATCCTTCAGGAATTCACCTTCGGGGACAATCTCATGCTTCCCGTAGTCGGTAAAGAGCGTGCCATTGACCGCGTGGAAGTAGATGCCCAGGCGGCGTGCCGGCTTGCCACGACCGAAGTCGAAGGCGAAGCTGTTGGCGCAGTTCATGCTCCAGGTCATGGTGAGGTTCGGATAGCGCCAGGTCACTTCCTGGGTGTCGGGCGCGTCGCCGTCGTCCTTGATGACGTAACGTCCGCCGATGCAACTCGTCTCGGTGGGCACGCCGAGGTTCAGCGCCCACACCGGCAAGTCGACAATGTGCGGCGCCATGCCCGGAGTCCAGCCGCCGGTGTAGTCGAAGAATGAGCAGTGGTTGTAGCTGTTCGAGTACAGCAGCGCATTGAACGGGCGCGCCGGACCGGGGCCCAGCCACATGTCCCAATCCAATCCCTCCGGCGGCTGCTGCTGCGGCGCGTGACCGATGCCGTTGACGCCTTGGTTCATGACGTTGAAGGTACGGACCACGCTGACCGGCCCCAGTTTGCCCGACTGGATCCACTCGACGACGCGGCGGTAGTTCGAAGTGGCGTGAATCTGGGTGCCGATCTGGCTGATGCGCTTGTGCCGGTTCACCGCATTGCGCACCGCCAGCGATTCGGCGGGGTGCAGGCTCATGGGCTTCTGCAGGTAGATGTCCTTGCCGGCCTTCACGGCTTCGATGGCCATCAGTGCGTGCCAATGCGGCGGCGAGGCGATGATCACGGCATCCACGTCGGTTCGCGCCAGCAATTCGCGGAAATCGCGGTGGCCTTTGGCTGTGGCCTTGTGAACTTCGAGAGCTTTCTCGCGGCGTTCCGTGGAAACGTCGCAGATGGCGGTCACGGCGACGTCCGGGTGCTTGGCGCAATTGGCCAGATTGCTGCGCCCCATGCCGTTCACGCCGATGATCCCAAGGCTGATGCGATCGCTCGGCGCCGGCTGCCCCGCCCTGCCGAGCGCGGAGGCCGGAACGATGGTGGGAACAGCAATCGCCGCGGAGACGGTGGCCTGGAGCATCCGGCGTCGGGTGACATCAGTATCAGTTGGCATTCTGTATTTACCTCTTAGACATGAAACCACAAAGCCAGCCTACGGGTGTGGGAAGTGTCGTAGACTTGTGCTGATCCATCTTCCGAGGAGGGGAATGCCGTTCATGTGGAACCGTCGAGAGTTTGCCGGGCGGGGCGCCGCGGCGTCCCTGGCCCTCCCCGCCGGGCTTCGAAATGCGGAGGCCGCGACCGGCTCATATCAACCTTTCTCAACCAAGCCCGGAGAACCCGTCTTCCTGCTCGAAGGCTCCACGCTGGAGGACCTGTGGGCGCTGCGCCGCAGGGTGAATCCACTGGTGAAGTCGTCGCGCAATCCGATCATCGTGAAGGACCGCGAGTGGGAAGGCTCGGGACCGTATGTCTACGGGTCGGTGCTGTACGACGCGCGGGAGAAGCTGTTCAAGTGCTGGTACACAGTGTTTCATGACCACGAATACCGCAACAGGCTGCCGGGCTCGTACCTGGTCTGTTATGCGACATCGAAGGACGGCTACGCGTGGCGGAAGCCGGAGCTGGGCCTTTTCGAATGGAAGGGCAGCCGGAAGAACAACTACCTGCGGCTGGGCCGGAAGTACGTCGGCTCAATCACAGTAGTGGAAGCGCCCGCGGAGGCGCGGCTGCCGCACCGCTTTGTGGCCTGCTACCTGGACGAGCCCGGAGTCTGCCTCGCGTTCTCCAATGACGGCGTCGACTGGGTGGAGCATAAACGCAACCCGATTGAACCCCGGCACAGCGACACGCACAACTCGATTGTGTGGGATCCCGCTCGCAAGGTCTGGCTGGTCCATCTGCGCGTGCCCGTGAATGCGGGAGGGAACAACCGCCGCATCGCGGCCATGGAGAGCGCAGACCTGGACTCCTGGAGCCGGGCGGAATCCGTGCTCGTGCCGGACGAAGAGGATGTCCCGGAATTTTACGGGATGCCGGTCTTCCGGCGCGGCAACTTGTTTTTCGGGCTGCTGCAGGTGTACGAGCGTCCTACGGGCAGGATCGAGGAAGAGTTGGTTTTCAGCGCGGATGGCTACCGCTGGCACCGCGTGCCGCCGCGGGAACTCTTCCTCATCAGGGGACAGGCGGGCGAGTGGGATCGAGGCATGGTGTTGACGGCAAACGGTCCCGTAATTGCGCACGGGGAGATGCGCTTCTATTATGGCGGCACCTGCGTGGATCATAACCAACGGACGCCGCCCGACGCCCCAGTGTTCGCTGTTGGAATGGGCAGCGTGCCGCTCGACCGCTTGTTCGGTTTGTACACCTCCTCGAAAGATCCCGGCTTCGCCGTCACCCGGCCCATGCGATTGAACGGGGGCGCGATCGAAGTGAACGCGACCGTGCGCGGCGAACTGCGGGCCGCCTTGCTCACAGCTGACGGGAAGAAACTGCCGGGATTCGATTACGCGGATTGCACGCCCGTGAAAGGCGACGATCTACGCTTGCCTCTCGCATGGAAGGGACAGAGATTACCAGCGTCCGAGCTGGGGCGGCTGAAGTTCCAGATCACAGACGGAGCGCTCTATGCCTTCTATGTCCGATAGCGCGCCGGCTTCTTCCCCACAGCCGCGCGAAGTGGGCAACCGGAAGTTGCTGATGATGGACCACTCGCTGGTGGAGTCCAGCCGCGGAGTCACCTTCAGTTTGAATCCGGCGCATCAGCCGCAAGAGCACCTGCTACCGCAGGACCGGCCCTGGGAACGGGTGCGCGCGGGCGCGTATGTCTCAATGGCCGAATACGGCGGCCAGTACCATATGTGGTACACAGCGTATCCCGGAGGAGCGGATCCTCAGAGTGAAGAAACCGGCCCCCGGTTCGAATGTTACGCGGTTTCCAGCGACGGCATTCGCTGGGAAAAGCCCGAGTTGGGGTTGATCGAGTACAACGGCTCCAAGGCGAACAACATCGTCCGCGTGTATTCGATCGGATCGGTGTTCGTGGATCCGTTCGACGCACCTTCGCGGCGCTTCAAGAGCATCCACTACCAGGCGCCACGACAGTATGACGGATGGCCGGCGACGAGGAAAGTGAAGGGTGGGAACATATACCTTGGCTACTCGCCCGCCGGGATCCGGTGGACGATAGACCCGGAGCCGGTCCTGCC
>CAYLLB010000030.1:0-61233 GCA_964384215.1 uncultured Solibacteraceae bacterium
CGCCGCGCACGCTGCGGACCGTGGAATTGATTCAGTCCGGGGCGCTGGGCGAGATCACCGAGATCTACATGACCACGGATCGCCCCATCTGGCCGCAGGGGCTGGACCGGCCGGAGGGTGAGGATGCGGTGCCGCCGGAACTGGATTGGGACCTGTGGCTAGGCACCGCGCCCGCCCGGCCGTTCCGTGACAAGTGGCCGGAAGGAAGTGCCGTTTACAGCCCGGCGAGGAAGCGCCAGTTCCGTTCCGGACCCTGCGTGTACCATCCGCTGACTTGGCGTGGTTGGACGGATTTCGGCAGCGGCGCGTTGGGCGACATCGCGCCACACAGCATGAACGTGATCTTCATGGCTCTGGATCTGGGTGCGCCCTCCGCGGTGGAAGTGGTCGAGACTTCCGGAATGCGGCGCGAAATGTGGCCCGACTGGACGCACATCCGTTTCGACTTTGCGCAGCGCGGGGTTCATCCGCCGCTCTCAATCCACTGGTACGACGGGGCCACTCCTCTGCCGGAATTCCTGGGGCCGCGAAGGCGGTCCGGGGTGCCGGCTCAACCTGGGGCGCCGCTGCTGCGGCACGGGGTGGGGAACATGGTCTGGATCGGCACGAAAGGGAGCCTCCCGGCCGGTCTCGGACCGTTTCAAGGCACGAAGGCCGAGCCGCCGGTGCCGCCGCCGGCGCGGGACTGGGGACGCGAGGACGTCCAGGCGGATTGGGCGCGCGCGATCAAGAGTGGCAAGCAGGCCCCGTGCCATTTCGGCTACGCCGGTCCGTTTACCGAGGCGTACCAGTTGGGGAACGTCACCCTGCGCGTGGGGCACCGCGTCGAATGGGATCCGCTGGCCTTCCGGGTGACCAATTGCCGCGAGGCCAACCAGTTTCTTTACCGCGAATACCGCCGCGGCTGGGACCTCAAAGAGATCGCCGGCAGCGCGTGGTTCATGTAGAATCGAACCCATCGCCCTAGGAGGGGCTCCCGGGATGAATACTTTTGCTACCCGCCGTGGCTTCGGTCAGGCCGCGCTGGGCGCGGCGACTGCTCTTAGAATGCGCTCTTCCACCAAGCGCCCGCTTGAACCGCTTAGCCCCGGCGTCAAAATCAGCCTGCAGATTCCGGTGAATTTCACGGACGATGATCTGGCCTTCGCCAAACAGATGGGCGTTGGTTACGTGTCGATCGGTACCGACAACGGCACCTACGAGGATTTCGCCTCTATCAAGCAGCGCGTGGAAGCCGGTGGCCTAAAAGTAGGGAACATCGGCAACGCCAGCGTGCACAACATGCCCGAAGTGGTGCTGAACCTGCCGGGCCGCGACCGCAAGATCGAGTCGTACAAGCAGTACCTGCGCGACCTCTCGCGGGCCGGTATCTACTACACCACGTACGGTCCCGCCGCCAGCGGCGTGTGGAGTTCACCGCCCGAGAAGACGCGCGGCGGCGCCACGGCCCGCGCGTTCCACATGAACACCGCAACGGGGCACTGGCGCGGCCAGATCTTTCGTCCGCCTTTCACGCACGGACGGCAATACACCGAGGACGAAATCTGGGAGAACTACACCTACTTCATCCGCCAGGTGATCCCGGTGGCCGAAGAGTGCGGCGTCCGCATCGGCGTACACCCCGACGATCCGCCGGTGCCGAACCTGGGCGGCGTGCCGCGCTGCGTGTTCGGCAATTTCGCCGGCTTCGAGCGTGCGTTCAAGATCGCCAATAGCCCGAACCTCGGAGTGTGCCTGTGCTGCGGCACCTGGATGGAAGGCGGCAAACTGATGGGCAAGGACGTCTTCGAGGCCGTCCGTGCCTTCGCGAAGATGGACAAGCTGTGGAAGATCCACCTGCGGAACGTCACCGGTCCCCTGCCGGATTTCGTCGAGACTTACATCGACGACGGCTATGTGGACATGAAGAAGCTGATGCGTACCATCGTCGAATCGGATTTCCGCGGCATCCTGATTGCGGACCACGTGCCGCGCATGGTGGGGGACAACCGCACCGG
This sequence comes from uncultured Solibacteraceae bacterium, assembly GCA_964384215.1. GTDB lineage: Bacteria > Acidobacteriota > Terriglobia > Bryobacterales > Bryobacteraceae > JAJFUV01. Next base: position 1,998 of record CAYLLB010000030.1, read on the forward strand.
AACGGCTTTCAGTATCGGTTACATCCGTGCGCTGCACGACATGGCGGTGGACGAGCTGCGCAAGAGTTGATACGGGGAGGGCACCATGAAGCAGAGCGGTGTATCGAGACGCAACGTGATCGCTGGAGCGGGTTGCCTGGCAGGGCTCGCAGCGCTATCAGGATGCACGGCGGGGAAGAAGGAGCGGTTGCGGATCGCCAAAACAGAGCTGTTCCGGGTGGCCGTGCCGATGCAGCCGGACATCATACACAGCGCGGAGATCGTGGAGCCGGATTTCGCCATGGTGCCGAAGTACATCCTGAAAGTCCACACGGACACGGGGATCGTGGGCGTGGGCGAAACGTACCGCGGTGAGAACGGCGCGAGGCTGCGGGAGAACGCCGCCGCCTTCCAGGGCAAGAACATTCTGGACATGGACCTGGCGAAGCTCTCGATGCCCAACGGCGCGGGGTACGGTGCATTCGAGTCTGCTTTCTATGACATCGTGGGCAAGGCGTTCGGCTGGCCGGTCTACAAGCTGCTAGGCTCCCTCGCGCAGCCCAAGGTGCTGGTGGGCTACTGGTGCGGGCGCAAGAACGCGAAGGATATGCGCCGGGTGGCCGAGCGCGCCGTGGCCGGCAAGTTCACCTCCATCAAGATGAAAGCCAAGAAGGGCGACCCGGTGGTGGAGGCGATCGCGGCGATCAGGGATGTCAACGCCGATTTGAAAGTAATCATCGACCCCAACACGCGCTGGTACACGTATGCCGAGTGGCTGCCGGTGGCGAAGGAACTGGACAAGATCGGCAACGTGATCGTGATGGAGGACCCGTTCGAGAAGTCGGACCTGGCGGGCTACCGCAAACTGCGCGAGCAGATGAAATCGCTGGTGGCGCAACACCTGGGAGACCCGCGCGCCATGATGACGGCCATCCGAGCCGGCGCGGTGTCGGCATTCAACACCGGCTCCAGCCCCAGCATGGCCAGCTTCGTGTCGAACTGCTACCTGGCAGGCGCCGCCGGGATGCCCGTATGGCACGGGTCGGGCCACGACATGGGCATCCTGGATGCCAGCTACCTTCATTCATGCGCGGCGGCGGCGAATTGCACTCTGCCGAGCGACATCTTGAGCTATCAGCGGGTCGACGATCTGCTGGTGAAACCCATCGAGATTCGTGACAGCTACGCCATCGTGACGCACGAGCCGGGCCTCGGAATCGAACTGGACGACGACGCGGTGAAGCGTTACGCCGTCGCGGAGTGAAACCGCGAGTGGGATGACGATTCCCAAACCCCAGCAAGGAACCGCGCGTCAACTCTTGCTGAGGGCGGTTGCCGTCTGGCTGAGAGCGGACAACACGAAATCCCTTCTGTTGGTAGGCGTGGTCTGGCTGGCGCTCACTTTGGGCTTTGAATTAGGAATCGGACTGCTGTTTCGCTCCTGGGATGACCTGCTGTCCGACTATGATATCGTCCACGGCGGATTACTTCCGTTCGGACTTGTGGTCCTGGCACTGGCGCCCTGGATTGCGGCGAAGATGCGCGGCTGGCGGGTAGGCTAGTCTATGCGCGCCTCGTAGACCTTCCCTTCCTTGTCGGAAGCGAGCACGATCCAGGGTTGGCCCAGTGGCAGCCGGGCTTTACTCCCTGTGACATTGTTGACGTGGGTTCCGGCATCGATCAAGGTGCGGGCCGCCGCGGAAAGGTCCAAACGCGTGGGGTCCGAGACCTGCCAACCGATCACGCTTTGGAGCAGCTCGGGCCGGTCCATGCGATAGAGGGAGTGGAAGAGCAGGAGGCGCGGCGGATCGCCCCCCAGCAGAACGATGGGGCGGCTCGGCTGCCACTCGGCGGTACGCAAGGCGTAGGGATAATTCCTCCAGCGTCCTTGCGGGCTGCGGACACGCAGCACTAACTGCGGGCACCCCACACGGTCCACGGAATTCTTGGTGGCGACATACAGGGTGCCGTCGCGGGCGACCGCGGCATTGAGATGGTCGTCCGCAGTCCGGTCGCCGCGGTCCACAACCTCGATGGGGTCCCATGCTCCGATCTCTGCGTCATCAGCGTGACGGCGAAAGCAGACGGCGTCGTGCTCCTGGTCCGACCAGATTAAACCAACGCCGCGCGGCAGCTCCACGATGGCGCAAATATCGTCTTTTGAGGCAGGAACTTCGTTAACGGAGTGAGCATCGCTCCATCGCGTTCCTTCGCAGTCGAGCGAAACACGCACGCACATTTGCCGTTGCCAGGGGTAGGCGATCCACCAGCATCCGCGGCCGTCTCGAGCAATGGTAGCCGTTTCGATGACTCCCTTTGCCTGGGGATCCTCCGGCGTGATGAATTGCGGGGGCGACGACGCCGGAACGTAACCGTTCGAAGCAAAGTCCCACTTCAAGCCGGCTACCACCAGTCGTTTTTCTCCCACGAGCACGGCGCGGACTGCATCTTGGCCGGCCCAGACATCGGCTTGGCCTGGTAAACCGAACAGTGCTCTATCCAATGATGACTGCCTCAGCCAGCCCTTCTCGGTGCGCCTCCAGACGCTGCTTCCATCGCGGGTAGGCAACCATGCCCACCAGCTGCCGTGCGCGAACCAGAGCTTCGATTGCGGTTTGTCCTTGGTCGGGTGGGCTACACTGACCTGAAAGGCTGGCCGGCTGTTGGGTACGCCGCGAAAAGTGGGAGTTTCCGCCCGTAGGTTAGCAGAGGAACAAAAGAAGGCGGCACCGGATAGCAATAGCCAGGGTAAGTATCGGATGCGCATAACACCTCCGTCCTGATTAGGCTATGCCGTCGCCGTAGCCTCGACGATCTGGTAAATCCGGAATTCCGGCGCCACGAATCGTAGGCAGCCTTCTTCAAACCGGGCGTCCACCGGAGTCATCTGCTCGGCGCCGGGGATCAGCGACCGCGCGCTTTCAATTTTCCAGTTACCCGGAGGCAGTGCGATGGATAACGGCAATCCGTTGACCGGCGCCGCGTCCTGCTGCGGTGTCATCTCGTAATTGAGCAGGTGGATGACGAAGCGAGTCTTCTTGCCCTGCTGTTTCTTGTACACCGCGGCGCGCAGGCCGGTAAGATCCCGGCGCGTGGTCCACTCGATGTTCCGCCCGGCAAGCTGTGCCACGACGTTCTCCAGCGGTGCGATTCCCGCCGCCCGGATCAGCGTCCCGCCCCGCGCGGCCCAGTCCCGGAGCGCCGCCTCCGCTTCCGGCGGCAGGTACCGCTCGTCGGGCATCACCACCACGCGATAGCGGGACAATTTCTCGACCGTCAGGTCGTCTTCCGTTACCGTGTCCCACAAGTAGTGGCTGTTGGAGAGCGCCAGCTTCAGTGGATAGAACTGCTGCATGTGCGCCGGATTCTCAAGCAGCGACTGGTTGAACAGGAATCCGAGGCCCACGTGCGCCACCGGCTCCAGACCGTCGAAGAGTTCCTTGTGCCTGGTTCCGAGCTCTCGATAACGCCTGCGGATCTCCGGCACGTCATAGCCGGCCTGCACGTAAGCTCCGCCGCCATAGGCCGCCGATTCGGCGAACGCCAGCTCGGAAATCGCCGGACTCTTGTCGCCGTAAGGCAGCACGGCCGGGCGCACGCCGTTTGCGAGCGCCAGCTTGTATTCGAGCTGGTAGTCGTGATAAACACCCTGCCCTGTGCGTCCGGGCATGCCGTCTTCCTCGAACATGATCCAGCCGGTGCCCCGCTTCCATTCGGCCACCACCTTTGCGGCGGTCCTGCGGCCTTCCAGATGCCGTATGGTGGCCATGGCACCCCAGTTCGGCAGAACCAGGAAACCGGGCTTGTGCTTCAAGCCCGCACGGGTCAGGTGCAGCAGGTTTTCGGCAATGCTCCAGGCCCAGAATCGCTGCGTTTCGAACCACATGGCTCGCAGTTGCGGGGTCGCAAGGCCAAGTTGCCGCAGGTCCTCGGTGCCAAAGCGCCGCTTCAGCTCTGCCGCTGTGAGTTTGCGCTGAAGTTCTTCAATGTATTCACGCGCGCGTCCTTGCAAGAAGCCGTAGCCCATGGCGTTGATGTCGGTGACGGTCTTGAGCTCGCTGAGCCGGAATTCCGTTTCCAGTTCGCCGGGCTTGAGACGCTTCAAGAGCCAGGCCGCAAAATCGGGCCGCGTCTTGGCCCACGCCGTCTTATCCGCTCCGTAGTAGAGCTTCAACTCCTCCACCGAGCCCGTGCCGAAGGTGCGGTCCATCCGGTCGGGAGGATAACGGCTCAGAAGATAGCGCTGGAAATTGCGCTGGCAGTACTCGCAGTAGCAGTGCAGGATGTTGTTGTCGACGAACACGCCGTCGTAGCCGCACTTCGCAATCTGCTCGACGACGAATTCGAGGTAGTGGCGCCAGTGCTCGTTATTGGGGCAAGGCATCCAGCGGAATTGCGGGGCGAAGCGCGCGTGCCCTTTGCGGTAATCGAAATGGACGTTGCCGAACGGGTCGCGCTGCATCCACTTGACCGGATCGGCCGCCGGTTTGGGCGGGATGCCGAAATCCTTGTACCGGTCCCAGCGGTCATAGAACGCCCAGAATCCGAGCCGTTTGTCCGGATCGCCTGCGATGGTCTGATTGCAGATGTACGGGAACGCTTTTGCGACTCGTGCCGCGTGCACATCGGCGACGAATTTCGTGATGGCCTTGACGCGTTCGGCGGCTGCCGCCGGATCGAGAAGCGGCAAGCTGCCGAAGAGGTCCTTATCGTTGGCGAGCGAGCATGGGCCGGCGGCGCTCAGGAAGGGTACGTCGTGGCCGACGTGGAGGAACTCCGGAGGAGCTTCGGCAAGTTTGCGGATGTACTCCGGATTGCCGAGGTGCGTCGTGGCGTAGTCGATCACATAGGTGACCGGGGCGGCCGTACGCCGCGGCGTTAACGCGATCTGCGGCAAGCCCGGCAGGAGGGACTGCCGCTTCTGGCACGACTGCGTGAAACCGGTCGCCGCGCCCAAGGCAGTGCAGCAAAAGAATTGCCTGCGTTTCATCATCCCCAAATCCTCCTTCCCAGATTATGATGGGATTGCCGGTTTCATCCAAACCGGGACGCTTCGCGCCATAGGACGCGCCACAGATGAAGTTACTAGTCCCGGCAGCGCTTCTGTTGGCATCCGCCGCACACGCGCAGTACCCGCTGCCGTACCCCCCGGTTCTCCCGGGCGGTAAGGACGTGGTGACGGACACCTCGCCGGCGTTCTTGAAAGCCCCGCCCGATCTGCGTGCCGGCATTACGGTAGCCCGCACGCCGCCCGCTATAGATTTCATGTTCTATCCCGGACAGGACCATCCCGGCGGCCCCTGGACGGTGTGGGGCAAGGGTTCCGTCGTTGACGGCGTCTACTATTCCGCCATCGGCGATCATCTGGGCCCGCGCGGCACCGCCAAGATCTACCGGTACGATCCGCCGGCAAAGAAACTCCGCGAACTGGCGGACGTCGGCAAGTTTCTCGTCTCGCAAGGCGCGATTCCGGCTGGCATGAATTACGTGCCCGGCAAGATCCACACACGCCTCATGATGGGGCGGGACGGTTGGCTGTATTACGGCACGCACCGGGGCAGAGAGGAGACCTGCGACGACAGGCACGGTTACCGGGGCGACTGGATCCTGCGCACCCACCCGGAGAGCGGCAAGACGGAGATGATCGCCGCCCAACCGGTGGCCAAGCATTCGATCCCGGCCGGCTTCATCGATCCAAAGCGCATGATCTTTTACGGGGGCACCTCGCCGGGCCTCGACGCGCCAAATCAAAAGGGCCAGTTCCTGGCTTTCGATCTACTCGAACGAAAGATCCTGAAAGTCGCTGATGGCGGCTTCATACGCAACGCCATCTTCTCGGACTCCACCGGGCGCGTGTATTGGGATGGCCAAATGTACGATCCCGGCACGAACCTGATCACTCCCAGCGAGGCGCCTGAGTTTGTGCGTTCGGTCACCGCGGAAACGCCGCAAGGGATCGTCTACGGCACCTGCGCGCTCGAATGTAACCTGTGGGCCTTCCACGTGAAGAGCGGCAGACTGGAGCAGCTCGGCTTCGGCGCCGCCGGCAAGGAGACCTATACCGCCAGCATGGATGCCGACCCCACCGGACGCTATCTTTACTACGTCCCCGGAGCACACGGCGGCACGTCGAAGGATGGAACTCCTGTGCTTCAGTTCGACACGCGCACGCGCCGCATCAAGGTAATCGCGTTTCTGGATGCGTTTTACTTCGAAAAGTACGGATACCACCCCGACGGCACCTACAGCACCGTGCTGGACGCCCAAGGGGCGACGCTCTACGTCACATGGAACGGGATGCGGCGGGGCCATCCGGGATCCTGGGAATCCTGCGCCCTGATGGCTATTCACATACCCGAATCCGAAAGGCCCCTGCAATAGTCCGGGACCTGGCGCGATATACTCTTGTTGCAAGCTAGGACAGGCCTTATGAACACCCCTCTGAACCGCAGAGATTTCCTGAGCGCCGCCGGCGTTGGAGTAGCCGGTTGGGGATTGCCCCACGCGCTCGCGGCCGCCGGGCGGAAGAAGCCGAACTTCGTCATCATCTTCCTGGACGACTCCGGCTGGGCCGATTTTCATCCGTTCGGCAATCCCGCGTACACCACGCCAAATGTCGCGAGGCTGGCCAGCCAGGGCTGCCGCTTCAACAATTTCTATGTTCCGCAGGCCGTCTGCTCCGCGTCTCGCGCGGCCCTGTTGAGCGGGTGCTACCCCGGCAGAACCAAGGTGTTCGGAGCACATCCTCCCGGAGCCAGGGGACTCGAACCTCGCTTCGCCACCATGGGAGAGGTGCTCAAGGCCGCTGGATACAGGACCGCTGTCTTCGGCAAATGGCACATCGGCGATCAGCCGGACACGCGCCCTCCGGCGCGGGGATTCGACGAGTCGTGCGGCCTGATGTACTCCAACGACATGTGGGAGTTCCACCCCGAGCATCCGGAGGCTTACAGCAAGAGCCCGCTGCACTTTTGGGAGAACGGCAGAATCAAGATCGAGCGGGTCACCAAAGAGCACCAGCCCATGCTGACGACGTGGTACACCGAGCACGCCGTCGATTTCATCCGCAGGAATAAGCACGATTCCTTCCTGCTGTACGTTCCCCACTCCATGCCGCATGTGCCGCTGTTCTGCAGTGAGAAGTTCAAGGGCAGGTCGGGCGCCGGTTTGTACGGTGACGTGATGATGGAGATCGACTGGTCGGTCGGCGAAATCACCAAGGAGCTGAGGGCCGCGGGAGTAGAAAAGGATACATTGATCGTCTTTTCCTCCGACAACGGCCCCTGGATCTCTTACGGCAACCATGCCGGCAAGACGCCCTATCGCGAAGCCAAGGGGACCGGGTTCGACGGTGGCACGCGCAGCGCGTGCATCATGCGCTATCCGGGCCATATCAAAGCGGGTACCGCTTCGAGCCGGGCATTCTGTTCGGTGGACCTGCTGCCGGTGATGGCCCGCCTGGCCGGCGCCGCCCTGCCGAAAAACCCCATCGACGGTCTGGATGTCTGGGACCTCATCACTGGAAAGCCGGGCGCCAAGAACCCGCATCAGTATTACCCCTTCTGCACCGGCGGCACGTTCGAGGGCGTCATCAGCGGGGACGGGCGTTGGAAGTTGCACCTCCCCCACGAATACCGGACCTTGGTGGAAGCGGGCCGCGACGGCAAAGCCGGCAAGTACCGGCAAGCGCGCATCGAGCTTTCCCTGTTCGACATGGAGAAAGACCCGTTCGAAACCACCAACGTCATCGGCAAATTCCCGGACGTCGCCGCGCGGCTTCAAGGTTATGCTGAGGAGCACCGGAAGGAATTCTATCCGTAATCAGGTAGAATGATCGGGCTGGCTGCTCCAGTGCAGGCATCCTCGCAACATTAGCATTCGGAGGTGCGATACTATGCAATCCGCTTTGCGGAATGTCCCGACGTTCCTCGCCTTGGGACTGGTCGTCTGCGCCGCCATGGATCGCATCAACCCCGACTCAAACCTCCTGGACAGGGTTCCGAAACCGCCAGCTGCGCCTGCCGTCGCTGGACTGGACGCGGAGAACAATTCAGCCGGTTATGAGGCACAGCTCCGCCTGGCGATCCTCGGTGAAGAACATGCGTGGCTGAAGACGTACGGCTACGCCGACATCGAGAAGCGGCTTCGTGTGACGCCTTATCCGGAGCGGAAATACGCGAGGCACGCCGAGGACGACCTGCTCCCGCTGCCGGTGCTCTCCACCGCACCGAAGCTGGACGGGCAGCCGGATGATCCGGCATGGCAAGGCGCTTCCCGCGGGGTGGTGCGGGTTGCCAGCATCGCGGGATGGCGGGAAGGTCCGCTGGTCGAGCAATCCGTCGAGGCGGGCATCTGCGGTTCGGACCTTTGCCTGGCTGTCAACGCAAGCCGTTTTCTTTCGACGCATCTCGCGCTGGTCGGAGTGATCAATCAGCCCGCCCGAGGCTTGATCGGGCTTGCCGGGGAGGAGTTGAAGTGGCAGCCGCTGGACCCAAAGGGCGCACCCGGCGAGGCGGTTCCCCTTCCCGGCAGATTCGATGCAGCGCGCGCCCGCTTCGAGACCCGGCTGCCGCTGGAGTGGTTCCCCGATTACGCAAAATACGGGCTGTATGTTGGCGCCGGGATCGGAGGACGCTGGACGGCTCCCGGCGGCCGTCCGGTAAATTTCTTCCCAGCCCCGATCGCCGTGCGTCAGTCCGGCGAATTCGACGGCAGTTGTTTCCCTGTTCGTGTGACCATTTCGGCTCCGCGCACCGGGCTGGCGATCAACAACGAAGCGGACGCGACCAGGACCGAAATCAGCAGTCTGGCATCGCGGAATGCGGTTCACGACCTGCGGATTCTACCCCGGCAAGGCCCGCTCGGCCCAGAGACCGCGCTGAGTATTTTCGACTCCCGTGGCAACACGTGGCGCCTGACGCTGTTCCGCTACGTCCCATCCAGGCGCGCGTTGACGCTGTATCGCGAATTGATCGCGCGCCGCGCGGCCTCCGGCCAGGACGCGAGCGATGCACGCAAACGGTTGGCTGCCTTGGAAGCACGCGAGACAGCGCTGATCGAGAGCGGCCAGACCGGCTCACCCGCTGAGCGCGACTTGCTGTGGGAAGTTTGCGCAGCCAAGCGTACCCTGTTTCTGCGCGACGAGAAACTACGGCCCGTCACGAAACTGCTCTTCAGCAAACGTCATCCCTTCCATCCTTCGCACAACTACAGCGTGCAGCTTGACGCGCGTTGGAGACCCGGCGGCGGAGTCTGGACGCTCGTCATTCCGATGGTGAACGGAAGTCTCGCTCCCGAAAAGGCGCGGCCGGTCCAACTGTTCGACGCGGGAGCGGGCGTGGCGCGAGACCCTTCACCGAGCTTCGACGGGAAGAAAATCTACTACGGCTACCGTTCGGATCAGAAAGAGTACTACCGGATCTTCGAACAGGACGTAGCGACCGGCGTGCGGCGGCGGATCAGCCCTGAAGGTCCGTTCCATGACTTCTGGCCCACGCCGCTGCCCGACGGCGGACTGGCCTTCATCACCACGCGCTGCAAGAAGAAATTCATCTGCTGGCGTCCGCAGGCCGCCGTGCTTTTCCGCATGGATTTGGACGGAAGCCGCGTCGAGCCGCTTTCCTACGCCAACCTCACAGAGTTCGCGCCCTCGGTGCTCGATGACGGCCGTCTGCTCTGGACGCGTTCGGAGTACGTGGACAAAGGCGCCGATTACGGACACACGCTCTGGACGATCCGCGCGGATGGCACCTACCCGGACCTCACTTTCGGCAATACGATCGCGCTGCCGCAGGGTTACGCCAACGCCCGGCAGGTACCCGGCACCAGCGAGGTCAGCGCGGTCATGATCTCCCATTTTGGCGACCTGAACGGCCCCGTGGCTCTTCTGGACCTCACCAAAGGGCCGCACGATCCGAAGGCCATCCGCTCCATCACGCCGGAAATTCCCTGGCCGGGCTTCCCTCCGAACAGCGAGGCATTTCGCGAACCCATACCAATAACCCGGGACGTGATCCTGGTCGCGCACGCGCCGCAGGACCGTTTCGGCCTCTTCCTCATCGACCGCTACGGCAACCGCGAACTGCTTTACATCGATCCGGCGATCGACAGCATCTGCCCGCTGCCAATGAGTCCGCGGCCCGTGCCGCCGGTCATGCGCGGTGTGATCACCGCCTCTCTCGCCAGCCAGGACAAGGGCCAGTTCATCATCCAGAATGTTTACCGCGACCTCGAAGGCAAGGTAAAGCAGGGTGCTGCAAAGTATCTGCGCATCTGCGAGGAACTTCCCGCGATGCTTCGCACGATGCCGAACGGCACCTATCAGGATGACCATGAGCCGTACCTGCAATGGTATGCGTCGCCGCTCGACCTCATCTCCGAACCCTGGCCTTCCTATGTCGCCAAGGGCGTGGTCGGCACCGTTCCCATCGAATCCGATGGCTCTGCGAATTTCCTCGCCCCCGCCCGGCGCGTGCTTTACTTTCAACTACTCGACGCCGAACACAACGAGATACAGCGCATGCGGTCGGTCGTGCAACTCCGTCCTGGCGAGCAGCGCTCGTGCGTTGGCTGCCATGAGAGCCGGCTCACCACGCCGGATCCTGCTCCCGTGAGAATCGAAGCCATAAGAAAGAGTCCCGTCGAGCCCGTCGCGCCGCCTTGGGGCGCGGGTCCGTTCTGGTACGAGAGTGTAGTGCAACCGGTGCTCGACGCGCAGTGCGTTTCCTGCCACAACTCCCGCACGCCGAACAAGATTGACCTTTCCGGCACGCTCGACAAGGACAGCATTCCCGTCTCCTTCCGCAAGCTTGTTCACAGCGGCGCCATCCATTTCTTCAACTACGGCTACCAGACAGGTGTGCCGTACAAGGCCGAGCCTTACACTTTCGGCACCGTTAAGAGCAGCCTCTGGACCATACTCAAGGACGTAAATCATCGCGACGTGAAGCTCACTCCTCACCAGGAGCAGGCCATCAAGTGCTGGACGGACCTGAACGTGCCGCTGTGGGGGGACTACGCCTTCCGTCCCGAACGTCGCACCGTGCGCCCACAGGACGTTGCCCGGTGGCGCCCGGACTAGAGGGGAACCATGAAGTCGCGGCTGACCGGAATTGCTGTCTTCCTGATTCCCGCTCTGGTGCTGAGCGCTGAAGCGGAGGGATACCTGTCGCCGTCCGAAGTGGTGGCGGCGCCCAATGGCAAGACGCTGTACGTCAGCGGACAGACAGCGGCGCGTATCGCGGTATTCGATATCGCTTCGGACAAGGTTGTGCGGCGGATCGAACTGGGAGCGGCGCCGGGGGGCATCGCGGTGAGCACCGATGGCGCCACGCTTTACGCCGCCGCAGGCTCACTGGCCGGCGAAGTACTCGTGATCGATGTGGCAAGCGGCCGGATCACCGCGCGCATCGCGGTTGGCCACACGCCCATGGCGCCGGTCCTCGGCCGGGACGGGAAGACCCTGTACGTTTGCAACCGCTTCAACAACGACATCTCCGTGATCGACCTCGCCGCCCGTAAGGAGACGGGCAGGATCCCAGCCGTGCGCGAGCCGGTCGCGGCCGCCCTCACGCCCGACGGATCCACCCTCGTTGTGGCCAATTTGTTGCCCGTTGGGCCCGCCAACGTCGAGATGGTCGCGGCGGCTGTCAGCCTGATCAACTTGAAGACGCGCCGGGTGCGCAACATCCCGCTCGCCAACGGCAGCACCGGCTTGCGGGGGATCTGCGTGTCGCCGGACGGCAGGTTCGCCTACGTTACGCACACGCTGGGGCGATACCAGTTGCCCACCACGCAGTTGGAGCGCGGCTGGATGAACACCAACGCGCTGAGCATCATCGACGTGGGCGCCGGCAAAGCTGTCAGCACCGTGTTGCTGGATGACGTCCACCTCGGCGCAGCCAATCCATGGGGAGTGGCTTGCACCGCCGACGGCAAGCTGATCGCCGTCGCACACGCGGGAACCCACGAGCTGAGCGCGATTGACCGCATCGGTTTGCACGCCAAGCTGGCCAGGGAGGCTGCAGCGGCCGGCGCGTCCAGCGATCTTTCCTTTCTCACGGGGCTGCGGCGGCGAATCAAGCTAGCCGGACAAGGTCCGCGCGGCCTGGCCGTCATCGGCAGCAAGGCCTACGCCGCTGAGTATTATTCCGATAGCCTGGCTGTGGTTGGCTTGAGCGCCTCCCCCGGCAACGGGGCGCGGTCGGTCACCCTGGGCCCCAAGACTCCGATGACGGCCAAGCGCAAGGGCGAGTTGTTCTTCAACGACGGCACTCTCTGCTTCCAGCAATGGCAAAGCTGCGCGAGTTGCCACCCCGATGCCCGGGCCGACGCGCTGAATTGGGATCTGCTCAACGACGGCATCGGCAATCCGAAGAACTCGAGAAGTATGCTGCTGGCACACAAGACCCCTCCGGCCATGAGCCTAGCCGTGCGAGACAACGCTGAGTACGCAGTCCGTTCAGGAATCAAGTTCATCCAATTCGCGGTGCGTCCCGAAGAGGACGCCGCGGCCATCGACGAGTATCTTAAGTCGTTGAAACCGGTCCCGAGCCCGCACCTGACGCGCGAGGGCAGGCTGAGTCCGGCAGCCGTTCGAGGCAAGAGCGTATTCATGGACGCCGGCTGCGCCAAGTGCCACTACGGCCCGGAACTGACTTCAAAGAAGGCTTACGACGTGGGCACATCGGCGGGGATCGACAGTGGAAAGCAACTGGATACACCTACACTGGTCGAGGTCTGGCGCACTGCGCCGTATCTCCATGACGGGCGTTCCCGGGCGATGATGGACGTCCTCACACGGGACAACCAGGAGGACAACCACGGCTCGACTCGCAGGTTGAGCGGGCAGATACTGCGGGACCTTGCCGAGTATGTCCTCTCGCAGTGAGGCCGGAGGCGGAGACGGCCGTAACCGGTAAGTCTTTCCCTCCCACATCCGGGCACTCCAACGGCAAGAATTACCAGGTCAATCTCGGGTTCATAAGCAAGCCGTTGGAAGACAAGGGCTTGGCTGTTGGCCCTTGAAATGCTCGCTTCCGTGTGGGAACCATGAGTTCCCAGGATGCGAGTGGCAAGGAGGTCACAACCATGACAAACGACACGGAGAGCGGCCCGGCCCGGGTGCGGCCTGCAGGCGGCTGGAGCGTCTATGTTCTTGCCGTAGCGCTCATCGCCGCGCTTTGCGGCCTGTGGTACCAGAGCCGGCAGGTGGCCTCGGTCCGTCAGGATCTCCAGCGTCTGACGGAAACGCAGCAACAGAAGCTGGAACAGTTCCAGGCCCAGATGCAGGCCAGCCTCGCGGCGGCCAAGGGCGAACTGAACCAGACGTTGGGAAACCTGAACCAACAACTGGAAACCACCCGGAACGAAGCAAGAACCAGCGCGACGCGGGCCCAGTTGGCCGCGCGCCAGAGGGCGGGCGAAGTTCTTTCAAAGCTGAGCGAGAAGGACAAGGAGTTCGACCAGAAGCTGAGCGAACTGAAGCGGTCCAACGCGGAAGCCTCGACGAAAGTCAACGAAGCCATCACGGGGATCAGGACCGACGTGGCCTCGACGCGCACGGACCTGAGCGGAACGCAAGCCGAACTGAAGCGCGTTACCGGCGACATGGGCGTGATGAGCGGCCTGATTGCGACGAATGCGAAGGAACTGGAAGTCCTCAAGAAACTGGGCGACCGCGACTACTTCGAATTCACCCTCGCAAAGGCCTCCACGCCTCAAAGGGTCGGCGACATCCAGTTGACCTTGCGGAAGGCCGATGTAAAGCGCAACCGCTTCACGTTGATCGTGCTGGCGGACGACCGTCGGGTGGAGAAGAAGGACAAGACGATCAACGAGCCGGTGCAGTTTTACACCGGCGGAGCGCGGTTCCCATATGAAATCGTGGTGAACCAGGTGCGGAAGGACCAAGTGGTTGGCTACCTGGCAGTGCCAAAGGTGAAGATGCCGCTGCGCACCGGCAACGCGGAAATCCTGAAAGCGAAGTCCTGAACCGTTCGCTCAACTGCAAGACGCCGGGAGACGCAGGTCTCCCGGCTTTTTTTGTGCCCGCGGGCCGCTAAACCCATTCCCTGCGAAGAAATCCCGGATAGAATAGGTCTGCTGTCAACTGAAGGGAGGGGATGCGCTGTGAAGAAACTGCCTGTTCTACTGGCCCTTTGTGCCTGCCTGGCGTATGCAGGGCCGAAGTGGGAGAGCCTGTTCAACGGCAAGGATCTGAATGGTTGGGAAGTAGTTGGCGACGGAGTCTGGAACGTGCTCAGCGATGGCACGATGGTGGGCCAAAGGCATCTGGGCAAGGCGGACCGCCAGTCGTGGCTTTACACCAAAGAAGAGTTCGGCGATTTCGAATTCGAGATGGACTTCTGGAGCCGCCTGGACGGCAACAGCGGCGTTTCGATCTTGGACACCTCGCGCGGCCGTTATGCTCAAGGCGTGGAGCATGATGGATCGAGACTGCCATCGGCGATCGGCTATGAGATCCAGATTACGTTCGGAAGCGCTGAAGGGCGCTTCCCGACCGGAAGCATTTACCATTACGTCGAGGCTAAGCGCGGAGTTCGCAAGCTGAACGACTGGAACCACTTGGACATTGAGCACAGGGACGGGATGATCCGGGTGAAGCTGAACGGGCAATTGGTGGCCGAGATGCCGCGCCACGCGGACCGCGCCAACTCCGGCCCCATCGGCTTTCAACTCCACGACATGAACAGCGTACTGATGGCGCGCAACATCCGGATCAAGAGGTATCCGGCAAAATAGCCGCAGCGGCGTGGCCGCCTAAGTGATGTGCGCCCCCCGGGTTCCGACGTACAGCGAGTACAAGGACTGGCTCGCCGTCATGAACAGCCGGTTGCGCTTGACGCCTCCGAAACACACGTTGGCGCAGATCTCCGGTAGAAGGATCATGCCGATGCGTTGCCCGGCTGGTGAAAAGACGTGCACGCCGTCATAGCCGGCTCCGCCGCTCGCCGCGGCCCAGATGTTGCCGTCGACGTCGGCGCGGATCCCATCCGGTCCGCCGGACCGCCCGTCCATCTTCATGTCGGTGAACCGCTTCTGGTTGGACAGTTTATTGCCGGCAACGTCGAACACCTGGATGTCCCGCGGCGCGCCCGTGTCGCATACGAACAGCTTCCTGTAATCGGGCGAGAAGCAGATGCCGTTGGGCCGGTCCAACGCGTCGGTAACTATCTCGATCCTGGCCGTCTTCGCATCGACGCGATACACGGCCTCCTTCAGTTCCTGTCTGGCCTGATCGCCCTCATAGTTCCCGAGGATCCCGTAGGGCGGATCCGTAAACCAGATGGAGCCGTCGGGATGGACGACCGCATCGTTCGGCGAATTGAGCGGCTTGCCGGCGTACTTGTTCGCGATCATGGTGACCGTGCCGTCATGCTCGTAACGCACCACGCGCCGCCCGCCGTGCTCGCACGAGATCTGCCGCCCTTCGAAATCGAAGGTGTTGCCGTTGCTGTATCCCGACGGCTCGCGGAAGGTGGTTACGTGCCCATCTTCTTCCAGGAGGCGTAACTGCCGGTTGCCCGGGATGTCGCTCCACACGAGGTATCGCCCCTGCGCGCACCAGGCAGGCCCCTCGGCCCATTTCGCCCCCACGTGATGCCTGTGAATCACGGCGTTGAACAGCTTGTATTTGTCAAAGCTCTTGTCCAGGACCACGACATCCGGGTCGGGATAGCGCGCTGGCCGATTGTTCGTCCAGTCGCGCTCGGTCTGCGCCCGGGCGGGAACAGCGGCGGAAAGGGCCAGGAACGACCGGCGGCCCAGGCCGGCAGATTCTGCTCGATGGGAAGGCATGGGGGTATTGTATGTCAACGGCAGCCCACGCACAGCGACATTTTTCCGCCTGAGCCCCCCCTTGCCGCGGAGGCTCTTTGGCGTTATTCTCAGGTCGGCTATTCACTGGGGGTGCGCATATGCCAGGCACCGCAACAACCAAGACAAAACAAAGAATCAGGATCAAGAAGCCGCTGCCGGTCTATGGCGGAGAGACGCTACCGACCGGTACGGAAATCACTGTGACGGACGAATGGGAGACGACTCCTTACAACGTCCGGAACCGGGTCATTCTGGATCCGCAGGGGACCAAACGCCTCGTCCAGGACGACGACCTCGAGTACGCACTGGGAGCCCATTAGGACTCCTTTCGGTTTGCGCATCCGAAGGATAGAAAGTAAGGAGGTAGCGGCATGACGCGATCTGGCAGTATAGACGCCGATTTGCATCGAGCCCTCCATGCGAGCGCAGTACACGAAGGGATCCGCGGAATTCGCCCCCATTGGGGCGACGGCGAAGAAGAAGATGAAGTAGAAGAAGAGGCCGAAGAGCAGGAAGAACAACCGGAAGAGGCAGAAGAAACAGCAGAAATAGAGGGGATCAGTGGAGGCGAGGAGGAGAACGAAACATAAGGTCCAGATATTGGAACCAACAAGAGGTAGCCTGAAACTCCGGTCAGCCTCGATTGGCACGACAGGAAGTGGGGAATCGCGGTATCGCAATTGCACATCGACAGCGTTGGCTGTATTGCATCACGGTGGTGGTTTTCAGCCGGGAAGAACGGACCACACAAATGCCATCGGCATTATTTTTCAGTAGCTTGCAGACGGAACGTGGCTTGCTCAGAATATAATGCCCTTCTCCGACGGAAGAGTGGAAGGTGGTGCAAAATGAAATCACCGTTTACGGGACTGGTGATTCGGCGGACAGCAGCAGTTATTTGTGCGCTGCTGGTCGCCCTTCCGTTCAGCATGGCCCAAACGCCGGCGGACCCGGTTTCGAGTGTGCCGGACACGCAGACGGGTCAAACGCCACTGTCGCCCCAGGAATTGGAAAATCTTGTGGCGCCGATCGCCCTGTATCCCGACCCGTTGCTCGGCCAGGTTCTGGCCGCGAGCACATATCCGCTCGAAATCGTTGAGGCGCACCAGTGGCTCCGGCAGCACAGCAACCTCCACGGATCCCAGCTCATGGACGCCGCCAAGCAGCAGAATTGGGACCCGAGTGTCCAGGCGCTGGTGGCGTTTCCGGACGCGCTCAAACTACTTGCCGACGATATCCGCTGGACGACGGATCTGGGTAACGCGTTCTTGGCCCAGCAGGCGGACGTTATGAATGCCGTGCAGCGAATGCGCGCGCGGGCACGGGATAACGGCCGGCTGGCAACCACACCTCAACAAGTGGTGAATGTAAACACCCAGGACGGCCAAAACGTGATCGAGATCCTGCCGGCTGACCCACAAGTGATTTACGTCCCGCTCTACAATCCTTACTACGTTTGGGGTCCACCGGTCTGGGGTTTCTATCCCGATCTCTGGTATGCGAACTTTGCATGGGGATTCGGCTTCGGCCCGGCGATTTACATAGGCGGCGGCTTCCCCTGCTGGATAGGTTGGGGTGGCTGGGGATGGGGGTGAGGCTGGCACCACCACGGTTTGTTTCTCCACGACAGCTTCTTCCGCCGTTACGGTTACTGGGGTGGCCATCACTCGGCACTTTTCGGTGGTCGTTCCATCCGCGGGTTTGGCGGGCGGGCCGCATGGGTCCATGATCCTGGCCACCGGATGGGTGTTCCTTATCCGAATCGCGACCTGGCGAGCCGGTTCCACTCCAACCATTTCGGTACCGGCCGATCCGGGTCCAGACGGTTCGCAGGTGGTCCGGAAACCGGGAGCGGCCGGTGGTCTGGAGGGCGACTCGATCCTGGTCGAAGCAACCCTGCGTCGCTAGACCGGCGGAGTCCAGCCAGCAGCGCCATGGGGCCGCGATCTACAGCTCCGGAAGGATGGCGGCGTTTTAGCGGCGACAACCGCTCCTCATTCGCCGGGCGCTCCGATGCGCGTGGGTTCGCTCAATCTCGTGGCTATGGGGGATCCTACCGGCAGTCGTCGCCAAGCTATTCCGGCGGCGTTTCACGAGGCTATCGTGCTCCGTCGCAGAGCTACCGGGATTATGGCTCTACACAGGGATACCGGAGTTCGCCGTCATTCGGCCGGTCTTCCTCGCCCGGCTACTCCGCGCCGCATGGAGGCGGGTTTTCCATGCCAAGGTCATACCCGGCTCCCAGTCACAGCTACTCCGCGCCGCGTGGGGGCGGGTTTTCTGCGCCAAGGTCGTTCTCAGCTCCCAGCCATGGTTTCTCGGCGCCGCGCAGTTTCGGCGGAGGATCGGGTTTCTCCGGCGGACGCTCGGGTGGTGGTCACTCGGGCTTTTCGGGCGGTCATTCCGGCGGAGGCGGCGGACGCCGCCGGTAGGTCCGTCGAATAACATTCTCATCGCCTGCGGCTAAACCCTCATCGCCACTCTGCTGTACGGCATCCATCGAAAATACCGAATCGACGGTATGCCTCCATCACCTCGCTGCTGCGTCTCAGCAGATGGAAGGAGAGAAGGAGGATCGACGATGAAAGTGACACACATTCTTTTGAGTGGCGGTGCTCTTGCAGCTTTGGTAATGTCCGCCCCTCAAGCGCAAGCGGGAACACTTCACGAATGCGCAGCCGGCAAACCAACCGCCGAGTCGTACACCTGGAACTTCAAAGGGGAGGCCAACCAGATCTTCCAGGATGTGGAACTCGACGCACGCCAGGTAATGGACCATGCCGATCATATCAAGAGTATCAGCATGGATACCTATGTGAGCAGGGCGGACCATGCGGACGCGCTTGACACCATGAAGGTGGAAATCAACGACATGGGTGCCAAGCTCTGCCGGCTCGAAACGATTCGCATGGCAGTGGCACCCTGGCAGCAGGCAGAGATTGACCGAATTGCGACAGCGGTGCGGCTAATGGCCGACAACACGGAAGACGCCATTCACTTCCTCAATGCCCACCAGCAATGGACTTGGAGGGCCACCTACAGAAAGTACGCGGACAACCTGTACAGTCAAGCCCGGTCACTTGTGAACTCTACTAGAGATGCGGTCACGTACGCTAAGGTCTCACACGAGGACCGGACCCTTCGGCAGCGACTGGGAATCAGGAAGTCTTCGTAACACCGTGCCCGGCAGGGTGGGCTCTCCGGTCCGCCCTTCACCAGGGCCTGAACCAAGGAATTGGGAGGTAAACAATGAAGATACTGACAAGCTTAGGTATTGCCAGCGCAGTCTGGGCTCTGCTACTGGTAAACCCGGTAGCGGCGGCCCCTTCGCCGGCGACGACGGCGGCAAAACCATCGACGGTGCACAGAGCCTGGCGTGCGGAGATCCTCTCTGGCACAATCGTCTCCGTAACACCCTACATGAAGATGCAGAATCGGGAACTGCTAGTGGTCAAGCGCGCTGACGGAACTCCATTCGACATGATCGTCACACCGAGGACCGTCATCAAGTCCGGCAAGGAGTCCGTCTCTCTAAAGGACCTCCGGAACTACACAGACAAGACCGTCTCGGTGAAGTTCATTCCGGAGCATCGCGGTGACGTGGCGGAATGGATTCACATCGGCTCATGAACGCGCTGCAGAATTCAGAACATTGCTGGAATCCAATCCAAGTTACTGAGTTCAGGCATGCTGTGAGCTGAAAGTGGGCGGGGACCGCAGTCCCGACGAACACGCGGGGCACAAGCGGGAATCCCCCGCCCACTTGCCAACCGCCACTTTTCATCGGCCTCTCCGCTGCAGCCGCTTACTTCTCCTCATCGAGGGTCAGAATGGCTGCCAGCGTCGCCTGCACCGCCATGGCGGCGTTCTTCACGTCGCACAACTCCGGGATGTCCCCCTCGGAATGGTAATTGGGATCGCCGTATGGCCAGGACCCGATATTCACAACCGTGTTGGGGTAGCCGGCGTTGACAAACGACCCATCGTCGTCTCCGGGCCTCGTTCTCTTTACGGTTCGCTGCTCAAGACCGATGGCGTACCGGGTGTTCACCGCAGCCATCAATTCCGCCAGGCGCTCGCCCTCTGGTAGCGTGTATGCGGTCACGTTCGTCTTCTTCGAAGCGGCTGTGTCCTCGGCCGTCTTGACTCCCAGGCCGTCGATATTGAAAACTGCAATGATCCTGTCGCCGCGCGCCTTGGCGTTCTGAGCCGCGGTCACGCTGGTCCAGGGAATGTGCTCTTCGTTGCAGAACAGGAACCTGATGGTGCGTTTAGGTCTGTACTTCGAAAGGACCGTGGCCATTTCCAACACGCTGACTGTCCCTATCGCGTTGTCGTTGGCTCCAGGAGAATCGATCCAGCTCTGCGAGTCTTTGTGGGCGAGGACCAAGATGATCTCGCCGGGGTTCGAACGCCCCTTTCTTTCGACATAGAGATTGTAGGCCGTGTACCAGGGATCTTCGGGCATCGGCCGAGAGTACTGAGCCTGCTTCGGCTTGCTGGTATCCCGGCGAAATGCCTGCACTTGAACGCCCTCCCGCTCGACGTGGTATCCCCGGGACGCCAGTTTTCCGGAGATGTAATCGTCGGCCTCGTAGAGGGTGTTCTTCTGATGGCCGGGCAAGGTGAAGTTCAGCTTCCTATACGGCAGAGGATCCTTCGCGAGCGTGAAGAGGTTCCTCGACATCCGCTCGCTATCCACCTGGCGGATCAGGCTGCGTATCCTCGCGTCTACTTTCTTGTTCCAAACGTTCTCCCAAACCGGCTTTTGCTTCTGTCCGCTATCAGCCTCAGCCGCCTCAATACTGATGAACAGACCTCCAGCGAGCGTAAGAAACAAGCTCACAGCAGCCACTTGTGCGCGTCTCATCGGAAGATCCTTTGGCCTCCTGAGAACCGACGATTATACATCCAGCTTACGCGACCGGAGTCACGGGAGGCGCCCGAGTTTCGCCGGTAGCTTCCACGGGAGGAGCATCGGCACCGCTCTCTGATGGCGGCGATAGGCGTCGCCAAACGTAGCGATCAGATCGCGCTCTTCCCACCTTGCGCCGAGAATGATCCAGATCGTGAACAAGACATTCATAAGCAGGCGGTCCGTCGAGACCACAGGCGATGCCCAGAGCAGAACGATCACCAGGAAATAAAACGGATGGCGCACCCACCGGTACGGTCCTTTCACCGCAAGCTGAGGCGAAACCATGTCGCGCTGACGGAATCGTGCCAGGATCGGCCCTGTTCCAAACACGTCAAAACCGCCCAACGACATGATCGCCCACACAAAGGCCAGGATCGCGAACAGGGACACGACGCGAAGGACCTCGCGAAACACCCCCTCCACTACCTGCGGGGGCGAGCCGGTGGGCTGCCAGAGTACGCACAGCAACACGAGGACACCGGCCGAGGCGAACGTATACACGGCTCCGAACAAATACGGTGGTATCCAGCGTTCCGACCATCGGCGGAACGACCGGCGCACCATGCCGCTGTGCTGAACGAAGAAGATCAGGCACAACAGGGCGTCCAATGCGAGTCCCGCGGCGGGGTTCAAGCCAAGGCCGATGACCTGAGGATTCGGCTCGGACAGGAACCGCCCGAAAATGATCAGCGAACCAAAACCCACTAATGTGGTCACCGCCACAAACGCGTACACGATGGCGGCCTTGCACAACCGCCCGACCCTGTTCATGGTGGCATCACCCTCCAAACAACCGGTGTTAACCGGTGGTTATGTGCGACAGGTAGCCGGCGTGCCGATTCCGATGGAATGCTCCGTCGTCACAGGAGCACTGACAGCAAAAAGTGTCCGGACCACGCCGCGCGGACACTCATACGCACCTATTCTTATGCCATTGGAGGGAAGGTGGCAAGACGATCGTCGCGAAGGCGAACTGAAAGGGAAGCAATTGAAAAAGAATGGAGCCACCCGCCGGGCTTGAACCGGCGACCTGCTGATTACGAACTATCAACCGACGTAGAATCAAAGACTTAGCGGGATTGCGCTCGATTGCTCCCAGTTGCGCACAACTGCCAAGGGTCCAAACACTTACGGCCCTTCCCGCGCCACCCGTGCGCAACCGCGCGCAACAGAGAGAAGCACAGGGTGGGCACAAAAGTGGTCACATTGGATGGCGCGATCACGTCTCTGTTTAAGCGGCGCAGCTTCGCACAGAAGTATAATTGCGCTAATCGACAGGAAACAAAGCGCGGGCGAAATGCGGCATGAGCGACTCACGAAAGTTCGATGCTTTTTTCAAGCAAGCCGCCGGATTCTATCCATACGAATGGCAACGGCAGATCGCACTGAACGGATTGCCCGAAATCCTGCCGGTGCCAACAGGACTCGGCAAGACGGAAGGAGCCACGCTTGCCTGGGCGTGGCGGCAAATCGTTAAAGAGGACAAAGCCGAGCCGCTTCATCTGGTCTACTGCTTGCCAATGCGAAGCCTTGTCCGGCAAACGGTCGAGCGGCTCCGGAAGTACTTCGCCAACATCAGAACAGCCCAGTACGCCGAAATCAGTGTCTACCAACTGATGGGCGGCGCCATCGACGAAGAGTGGGCGGGCAAGCCCGATCAGCCATGGGTGTTGGTGGGCACGCAGGATCAACTCCTTTCTCGAGCGCTCAATCGCGGCTACTCGATGAGCCGCTATGAGTGGCCTGTCCACTTCGGCCTGCTCAACCAGGATTGCCGATGGATCATCGACGAGGTGCAGTTGATGGGGCCCGGCCTGTGGACTACGGCTCAACTCGACTGGATGCGACGAAAGCGCTTCGCTTCCATCAAGCCTTGCCTGACCACGTGGATGAGCGCCACGATGGGGACATCCTTCTTGTCAACTACGGATCGAAAAGCAGACGGGTGCGACACTGCGCGCGATACTGATTTGAACTTCAACGATCCGGCACTTGATGCCAGGCTAAAGGCCATCCGACAAGTTCAGTGGGCGCAGTCAAACGATCCGAAACAAATTGCAGGTCTGGTCAAGTGCAAACATCAAATCGGCACCCTTTCCTTGGTCGTGTGCAATACGGTCGAGACTGCGCGCGAGTTCTTCCTGGCATTGCCTGAAACCCCTCCAAAGATTCTACTGACCTCTCGCTTCCGCCGCCAGGACCGCGACGCGAACGAGACGCGCTTACTCGAATTCGAAGAGAAGCGTAGGAGACATCCTGGGCCGATCCCAGATGATCCAGGCCTCATCTGCGTCAGCACGCAGATCGTGGAGGCTGGACTCGATATCTCCGCGCACCATCTGTGGTCCGAACTGGCGCCCTGGCCGTCGATCATTCAGCGGCTGGGCCGCCTGAATCGGGACGGGCTCGACAATGACGCCTCCAAGGCTTGGTTCTGGGAAACGCACCTTACTAGCGGCAAAGGGAAAAGGAAGGAGGAGAGGATCGGGCCCTATGACGCCTCTGATATCGGCTCCGCGAAGAAATTGCTTGATGCACTGATTCCTCTCTCCTGTGATCCGTTTGCCGAGGCCATCGAGAAGCTGGAGGAGGAGCAGGGCGAAACTGTCAAGAGAGCACTGGAGCCTAAGTTCGAACCCATGCCTCGTGCGCTCGATGTGTACGGCTTGTTCTCTACCGAGCGAGACGTGCATGGAGGCTTTACCGACATCAGCGCGTTTGTGCGTTCGACAGACCCGGACGCCGATGTTACCGTGTTTTGGCGCGACTGGAAGGGCAAGACTAGCGCACCGCCCAAGGGAGACGATCTTGATGGACCGGACCTGGACCTGGAGCAGGAGGGTTGCCCGGTACCCGTCTTTCGCTTACAGGAGTTCCTGAAATCCCAGAAGGCTGCCGCCTGGACGTGGAATGACGAAGCCGCGCAATGGGAACGGATCGAACGCAGCGAACTGCGGCCGGGCATGGTCGTGATGTTGCATCGCGAAATCGGCGGGTATGACTCGACGGTAGGCTGGACCGGCGATTCCAAACACCAGCTTGCCAGTGCGCCACGGGTAGGGCGGGGCCGGATGCTCCGGGATGATGCCCCCACGGAAGCCGGTTCCTGGGTGCAATTGGACGTTCACCTGGCCGACGCCAAACACCATGCGGAGGAGATATGCAAGGCGCTGCGGCTCGACGGACCGTACCGGACCGCGGTCGTTGAGGCCGCCGCGCTGCACGATATCGGCAAAGCGCATCCCCAGTGGCAGAACATTTTGCCCGCCTCCTCAGGGTTGGACGGTGGTCCCTGGGCAAAGTGTCCGCGGGTGCTTGCCATTGAGGTCCTTGATGCCACCGATGAGATCCGCGACGCTGTCCACAAGGTGCGGCCCCGGTGTGGGGAACTGTTGTCCGAGTCACGCACTCGCGGTCCCGACAACGTGATCCGGCTGCGTTGGGCGGTGAGCAGCAAGCTTAGTGCAACAGAACTGGAAGTGCTGAGGGGGGTGCCTGGCGTGCGCTGGGCCGGTCACGTTGCGTTCCGTCCTGGACTGCGGCATGAAGCCGCCTCCGCACTGGCCATGTGGCGGAAGTATCGTGACGGCACCGCGCCTTTCCCTGCGCTCGCTGTGTATCTGGCAGCCGCGCACCACGGCAAGGTGAGAACGGTCCTTCGCAGCATCACCGAGCCCGGAGATGACGTCTTTGGCGTGCCCCGTGATCCCGACGTCATAAACGTGGATGGATCAGCGTGGCCCATGGATTTCAGCACCGCCAAAGATGGCGCCGAGGGCCAATGGGAAAATGACGGCTTCGTACTGACTGGCGCCGGCTGGACGGGGCTCGTTTCCGATCTGCTGGGTCCGTGGCAAGCCGGTGATTCTTCTCACTCCGCCGTCGCTCCGGACAGCGAGCCCAAGCGGCTTGGTCCGTTTGTTCTCGCGTATTTGGAAGGACTGGTGCGCGCCGCCGACTGGCGCGCCAGCAACAACCCATCGCAGAGCATCAAGCTCGAGGAGATGGCCTGTGAGCACGAGCCCGCGTAAGCTCCCTGCGATTCCCCTTCCAGGTCTGCGCCCAGACAGCTTGGGCAACTACCTGGCGTCGCTTGGACTTCTGCGGCTGCTCGCCCGCAGATGGCCGGAAGTTCGGATCGCCTGGAAGGACGGAGTGCTGCATGTGGTGGGCGGGCCTGACAGCCTTGACACCGTGCTCAATCAGCTTGTCGAAGTGGCCACCAACAAGCAGTGGACCACATACGAGCGTGGCTGGGTCGGCAAGCAAAAGGAAAGCACGAAGCGTAAGTCGGGCGCTCCCCTCGCGGAATGGCAGGCTCACGCCTCCGAGGAACATCTCGAACTGTTTGCAGCTCACGTCGTCCCTCGCGACCGTGCGCACTTCAATCCTCTGCTCGGAAGTGGAGGCAATGCAGGCAAGCGAGCCTTTTCGGACGGATGGAAGAAGGCCGTCGATGAACTAAAGAAAGAATCAGACAAATCTTCTGGGCAGGCACGCAGTGAGCTTCAGTCGCTCTTGATGGGCAAGCCAGCATCTTGGCTACTTGAAAAACTCAACGCTGCGTCGTGGTTCAGTGACGCGAACAAGCTCTATAACAGCGGGCAGAGTCCTTATCGCGAAGGGCTTGTCTCGCCCTGGGCCATGGCCCTGGCGTGCGAGGGTCTTCCGTTCTTCGCGGGGGCTGCATCGAGGCGGCTAGGATCGCGAGCCCGCGCCGTCGGAGCCTTCCCATTTGTCACGCAAGCAGCCGCAGCGGACACCTCCGGAGAGGCGGGCCGCGACAACGCCGAAGTCTGGGCACCCGTATGGGACAGGCCAATGACCCTGCCGGAGGTCCGCGCTCTGTTTGCCCGCGGCCGCGCGGAAGTTCGTGGGCGCGGCGCGGTCACCCCGGCTGCGTTCGCGACTGCGATCGTGGAGCGGGGTGTAGATGCGGGGATCACTGGCTTCTTGCGTTTCTCGCTGGGTCGCACGACCAGCGCGAACACTTTTGAACCTCGCTTTGAGAGCCATATTGTCCTGCCCGCAAACGAAATCCAGAATCACGCGGCCGGAGCGGCGACACCCCTGGCAAGCACCCTTGAGCGAATCCTCGCACTCGCTGACCGCTTGCCCCGCGATGAGAAGAAGGGCCAGCGCTGGAGATTTGCCGGGCTCCGGGGGCCAATCGAGCGCGCCTTGATCCAGCTGGCTGCATCGCCGTCCGATTCGGAAGTAGCATGCGGCATGCTGGACGCCGTGGTAGCTGCTCTGGACAAAGTAGATCGCAATCAGGGCTACCGCGCAAGGCAGGTTTCCTGGGAGCCTTTGCCGGTTGAATGGCTTCCGGCGCTGTTCGGCTCTGAAGTGCCGCCTCCTGAAGCGCGGCTCGCTCTGGCCGCGGTTTCCGGCTTTCCCGCATCCCGGCCATTCGCGCTATATCGTTTCGGCGTCGAGTGGCAATATAGCCGGTATGTCCATCCCAAGCAAGCGCCCTTGCGCTGGGTGTGGGGAGCAGGAGAGCTGCCGCGTGTTCTAGCGAATGTGCTGACGCGGCGGGTGCTGGATTGGGAGAAGGAGACAAAGGACGGCTCGCGCCGGGAGCCTCCTGCTCGTGTTGTCCTACCGACGACTCGTCAACATGTGAATGCGTGGCTCGATGGTCAGGTGGATGAGCAGTTGCTGGAGCGCTG
Source organism: uncultured Solibacteraceae bacterium (assembly GCA_964384215.1). GTDB lineage: Bacteria > Acidobacteriota > Terriglobia > Bryobacterales > Bryobacteraceae > JAJFUV01. Next base: position 28,410 of record CAYLLB010000030.1, read on the forward strand.
GCTTTCACGCCTCGCCCTCTTCGATTGGCGCTGCTTGCCCCAGTCTGTCGCCGCAACAGTAATAGGCCGCGATGGCAGCATGGTTCCGATCGATGGGAGGCTGGCGATGTTCGGGCTTTTCCAGCCTTTGTTCGACCTCCGATCGGTGCACCCACCCGGTTCCGAGGAGAACCTGCTCGATCCAGAAAGCGCCGCGCGAACCCCGGCAGCCGCGCGCAGGTTGATCGCCCTCATTCGAAGCGGACAAGTTGATGCGGCGGTGGCATTCGCCATGAGCCGTTATGCGATGGCACGGACGTTTCTGATCAGAACCGAAGCACCCTGGTCTATCGAAGATCCGGAGCGGCTGTTAGCGTCGTTTCTGTTTACGATTCCTGTGCACGAGCGAGGATTGCTGATTCAACGCTGGCTTCGGCCACAGAAAGAAAAAGGAGAGATCGCCTATGCCTGAAACCCTCACCCCAAGCGGTGTTTTGGAGAAACAAGGACCGCTTGTCCTGTTCGCCTTTTTCGAACCGGTTGCCCGTCTCGACCGTTTCCAGCCGGCCGGATTCCCGGAGGTCGGGCACGTCATCTACAAGGCGCCCAGGGCCGACGGCAAAGTTGAGAATGTGTCCATCGTGGACAGCGCCGCCAGCATGGCGAATCATTTGGAGGCGCTCTGCATGCGGGGCGCGCACGACTACGAACTCGTCGATGATCTTCAAGGCATGCCCTACTTGCGTTGCGTAACGGGCGAACTGGAGGACGGCAAGCTCCCTTCTGAGAAACGGGAAGTCGTCGTGACCAGCTTGACCGAGGGGCATCGGATCGCCTCGACGTACTTCTTGGAGGGAAGAACCTTAGACGGTGATGGGAATCCGACGGGGGGCACAGACTCTACCAAAGCAAAGAGGGGCAAGGGCAAGACTGCTTCCAATGCGTCTGGGAAATTCGAAGATACGATAGTCGAGAAGTTCGGGATCGTCTTGCCGGGAAGCTCACGAGCACATCCGCCGGTGGAGAAGTGGTGGAACGTCTTCAAAACGATTTTTCGTTACGACCCCAATGCTCTGGTGCACGGCGTACTGTTCCCGCAATGGCAGATCAAGATCCCGCGCGTTTTGACGGCGCATCTTGAAGCCTTCGGAGCCTCGCGCGTAGACCGGTCGGGGGTTAAGTTCGACCGGCTTGGCAAGACCACTTCGGGTCAGCCGATCTTTGCCGTAGACGATGCAACGGCGCGCGAGATTCGCGCCACGTTCATACTGGATACGGCGCTTGTCCGCTCGTTCGGGCGGACGAACGGCGCCACGCCTCTGGGTCTTACGCAAGAGCAAAAGGAGTTTTTGGTTGCGCTGGCGCTGTGGAAGATTCAGCGATTGTGCACGACGCCCTTCCGCTTTCGCTCCGGTTGCCATCTCAAGTGCGCCAGGCTCACCGACGACGCAGGTCAGCAAGTCACGCTTGAGATGGACATCAAGAGCGCGATCACCCAGGCGGGCTTCGAGGATCCACCGGTAACCGATATCTTCTGGCCGAGGGAAGAATTGTACCGGGCCGGCGAGGAGGAAGACACGAAGAATAAGGAGACAGACGCGGGAGGCGATATAAACGACGCGAACTACGCAGAAGAAGGCGAGTGAAACATGCGGATCGTGCTCAAGCAGATCTTTCCGCTCGGGCGCTTTCACGCCACGCCGTGGCGCGTCAACCCGTTCGATGATCCCTACGGCGAGTGGCCGCCGAGCCCGTGGCGTTTGGTTCGCGGAGTGGTGGCTCGCTGGTACCAGTGGTGGCGCGAAGACCCTCAGGGGGCAGATGGAAAGCTCGATCCCTTGATTCAGGCGCTGTGCGCGAGTTCCTACGCGTTTCATCTTCCAGTACACACGCAGCGCGGGGCTCCAGTGCGCCAGTATTTCCCGGTGGAGTTCGGATGGAACCCGAAGGAGAAGAAGAAAGCCGCTGTTCGGTCGTACAGCACAAGCCTCGCGCAGGACAACTACCTTTGCCTGCCGGTGGGCAGCAACGGCACTGTCTGGTGGTTTCTCGAGAGTGACCTGTGGACTGAGGAACTCGCCGGGGCGCTGAATGAATGCCTCGAGCGAATGACCTACTTTGGCCGCGCCGAAGCATTCACGCGAATTGTAGCTGAGACGGATCCCACCAACGCGCCACCGCCTAATTGCACTCTGATGGAGCGGCGGATCGCTGGAACAGTGCCCGTGCTCGTGCCGGAATCTACGGCTACTCGCGATGACGTCGAGCGGGTGACCGATGATCCAGCGACTGTCAAACGATCTGTTCCTCCAGGAGCGCGGCTCTTGTACATTAGGCGACCAGCGAGTCCGACCGTGAGAGAAATCGGATCTCCACGGAAATCCTACCGTGAAACCAATCTGGTCCAGTTCGCCATCGGCTGGAACGTGCCGCCGGACGCTCGCGCCATCGTCCGGCTGACGGCAAAGTTTCGCGGCGCCGTCCTGAAAGAGATGCTCCGCAACCTGACCAGCGACGCACAGATCACTTGGAGCAAAGCACGTCCTGAAGTCCGTGAAGCCGTAGCTGAGATGGCCGGCAAAGACGCTCAAGGAAAGCCTTTGGAAGGTCACCGGCATACGGAATATCTGGTCTGGTGTGAGGACGGTCAACCTGTGCGGCTCGTAGCTTGGCGGAACGGCCGCCCGTTTGATGAAAACGAACAGGAGGCTTTGCTGAAGGCCGCGGGCCGGCAATTCTCGTGGGCAGCAGCCGGCAATCAGGCGGACGCTTGGAAGGTACGCCTCGTACCATTGGATCGGGCTGTGCCTTCGCCTCCGGGTTTCGACGGCGCTACAGCGGCCGTATGGGAATCAGCGACCCCTTACGTGCCCCCGCGGCACCACTTGAGGGGAGGGAAACCCCGCCTCCGTGAGTCCATCGAACGCCAGATCCGGCGTGAGCTATCGTTGCGAGGATTTGGTGAAGCGGCACAAGTAGCCGTGGAACAGTTGGGGAAGCCGGAATGGGTTGCTGTGCATCTGCCACGACGACAGAGAAGCGAAACAGCCTTTATTGGTGACCGCCGTGGTTACCGCCTTCGCCTTCGGTTTCCGGAGCCAGTGGTAGGACCGGTCCGTCTGGGCCATTCGAGCAGCTTCGGACTTGGCCTTTTTCATCCGGTTTGTTGAACGGAGTCCCAGCGACGATTCGCGATGCGCCGAACTCTCGACCTTGCCAGATCCGATGCCCTCCGCCGGTTGCGGCCGTTCTTGCGGCGAGAGCCTTCGCGGTTTCAGCCGGAGGCGCGGGCGGAGCGGGAGGCGGCGATCCGGGCATACCTGGCCGAAGTTGTGCAGGCACACCTGTTCGAACTGATCGGCGGTCAGGTGCTTGACCCGGAGATCGATCTCGAAGTCTGGTTGGAGAGAGTGCTGGCGGATGCGGCCTCCAGCGCGGGTCGTCATCCTGCCGTTGCTGCCGCAGCCGTAGAGCACCGGGATTCGTTGCTCGACATTGTGCGATCGGGATACCTCGCCGAGGTGGGGCGGCGACAGAGAAGCTGGGAGGCGGCGGGGATGGGCGGCGCTCGCATCACGCCGGAGATGCTGGCTGAGGAAGCCGAAGCCAGGCGGGAACTGGAGGACGCGCTCGCCCGGAAGAAGCAGGACCGGAAGGCGCTGATGCCGCTCTCACCGGAGGCGCCGCAGCCAGAGCCGGAACCGCCGCGCCTCGTGTGGGACAAGGACGTCTCGATCATCTTCTTAAGCGAAGAGCGGGTCCAGGTGAAGCGTGGCGACGAATACTCCACGTTGAACTACGCCGAGTTTGGATTCGAGGACAAGCGGAACGGCAAGCCAGATCAGGCGTGGGTCTTGCTCAGGGCGATGGCGGAAAACAAGGGTGTGCTTCAGAAGCAGGACCGCCGGGTTCCGGAGTCGGTTCTCAAGCCGGCCAGGGACCGCGACAAGGAACTGCACCGGGCGATCGAGGCTCAGGCCCGCCAGTGGGCCAAGACGCAGAAGCACGTCGAGACCATCCGCAAGCGTCTCCGCGAGCATTTTCGGATCCTGGACGGGGATCCGATTCCTTCCACGGCGGCGGGTTACCAGACGGCATTCCAACTCGGCGTAAGCCCCTCCTACAAGTTCTGAGACGTACGCCCGAGTTTTCGGCGAGCGGCGGAGACATTTTTCTATCTTTTGTTTTGAGTTACTTGCCGGGGTTTTCGCCGAGAAGTCCGCCCCGCCGACGAGTTTTCGCACCTTGGCGCAGAGGTGCGAAATGGAGCTTCTCGATGAGAAACAGGTAGCCCGGCTGTTGCGGGTATCGCTCGCCAGCGTGCGGCGCTGGCGGCAACGCAGAACCGGCCCCATCTACATCAAAGCCGGGGCTTGTGTGCGGTACCGACGTGAAGATGTCGAAGCCTGGCTGCGCGGGCGCGAAGTGAAGCCGGAGGCGGAGAACGATGCGCGCTGAACCAGGCGGCGCGCCCATCCGGTTCACCCCGGCGGAGATCGCGGAGTACTACCGCGCCCGCGTACCCGGCCTGAAGAAGGAGTCCGGCGGTGAGTGGCGCGCACCCTGCCCGATCCACCAGGGCAAGGACCGCAACTTCTCCATCAACACGGAAACCGGCCAGTGGTTCTGCCACTCGCAATGCGGCCGCGGAGGCGACCTCTTCGACCTCGAGGAAGCGCTTCACGGTGGCGATTTCCCCACGCGCAAGGCGGAAATCTTCCGCGTTATGGGTCGAAGCGAACCATCAAAACCCGCGAAACCCTCCACCGGAGGCTGGCGCGAAGAGGCTCGCTATCCCTACACCGATGAGAGCGGAGGTCTGCTCTACGAGGTGGTCCGGTACCGCAAAGCCGATGGCTCGAAGACCTTCGTGCAAATGCGGCCAAGCGGCGCCGAGCGCGCTGGCACGACCGACCCGGAGCGAAGCGGTGGTGTGCCGGCGGGTGGGCTGGTCATCGGTCTCGACAAGGGCAAGTACATGCCCGACGACCGGGCGGCGCGCGCCAACGGGAAGCCGACCTGGAAGCGCGTCTCGGACCAGTTGGATTTCGACGGCGCCGAGTATCGGTTCCGCGAATGCCCGCGCGTGCCGTACCGGCTGCCCAGGGTGCTGGAAGCGGAGACTGTTTTCCTTCCAGAGGGCGAAAAGGACGTGGCGACGCTCGAGGGCTGGGGCCTGACAGCGTCCTGCAATCCCGGCGGCAGTAGCGCGAGTCATCTGTATGCCAGGTGGCTTGACTACTTCCGCCACCGTCACGTCGTCATCCTGCCCGACAACGACGTGCCGGGACGGAAGCATGCGGCGGCGGTTGCCGGGCAGCTTCTTCCAGTCGCCGCCTCTTTGCGTGTTGTCGAACTGCCCGGGCTACCCGCAAAGGGGGACGTCACAGATTGGAAGCAGGCCGGGGGCACACTCGAACAGTTCCAAACCCTGGTCGCCGAAGCGCCGCCACTGGACGCCCCAGGGCTCGCCGCACTGAAGGAGCGATGGGGACTGGCCGACGCGCCCACAGAGCGGCCCACACGCGCCCAGGTTGGCGAAGAATGGCCAACGCCCGAGCCGTTGGCGAATACGCTGCCGCCCGTGCTGCCCTTCGATCTGGAACTGCTGCCCGAGGCCTTTCGCGCCCTGGTGGCCGACGTCGCCGATCGCATGCAGGTACCTGCGGATTATCCCGCCGCGGTCGCCGTGCTGTGCTTGGCGGGCGTGGTGAGCCGGCGTGCCGTGGTCCAGCCCAAAGCGCGGGACGCCAGTTGGGTTGTGGTGCCGAACCTCTGGGGCGGGATCATCGCGCCGCCAGGCTTCATGAAATCTCCAGTGATGGCGGCCATGGTGAGGCCGCTCATGGACATTCAGTCCGACTGGCGGCAGCAGTACGAAGAAGAACTTGCTGAATACGAGCGGGAAAAGGAGGAGTACGAACTGCGCCGCGCAGCCTGGCGCGACCAGTTCAAGGCGGCTGCGAAGAAAGGACACGGCGCACCGGAGCGGCCTGAAGATGCGCCCGAAGAGCCCACGCTGCGCAGGCTGATCATCAACGACGCCACCTTCGAAGCGCTGCATCAGACGATGAGCGAGAACCCCGCGGGAGTCCTCGTCATCCGCGATGAACTCACGGGCTGGTGGAGTCAGCTCGACCGCGCGGGGCGTGAAGGCGAGCGCGCTTTCTGCTTGCAGGCCTGGAACGGCGATACCGGGCACACCATCGACCGGATCGGCCGCGGCACCATCCACGTCGAGCACTGTTGCATGTCGATGGTAGGCGGCATCCAGCCAGGCCGCCTGCGCTCCTACCTGGTGGATGCGCTGGAGGATGGGCCGTCGAATGACGGGCTGGTGCAACGGTTCCAGGTTTTGGTTTGGCCGGACACTGCGTCCGACTGGCGTTACGTGGACCGGCCAGCGGATGCCGCGTGTCAGCAGCGGGCCGGGCAGGCGTTCCGGTCGTTGACCGAACTGGACGCCGAGGCGCCCGCGCGATTCCACTTCGACGCCGGAGCACAGGAACTGTTCGTTGCCTGGCTTGAGGAACTGGAAACCAAGGTCCGCGGCGAGGAGTTGCACCCCGCTCTGGTTTCCCACCTTTCCAAATACCGCAAGCTGATGCCCGCGCTGGCGCTGCTGTTCGAGCTGGCCGAGCGCGCGGGGCGGAGTTCTGAAGGTTCTGCAGGCGCGCCTCGCGGGATTGACCTGAAGATTCGCCTGGATCAGGCCCGGCGTGCGGCGGCTTGGTGCGAGTATCTGGAGTCGCATGCGCGGCGTGTCTACTCCTGCGTGGTCACGCCGCAGTTGCGGGCGGCGCGCGAGCTGGCCGAAAAGATTCGCTCGCGAAAGGTTGGCGCCGGTGGTTTCTTCTCCTGTCGCGAGGTTTATCTCAAGGGCTGGAGCGGCCTCGATTCACCGGAAGCCGTGAAGCTCGCCGCCGAGGTGTTGGAAGACGCCGGATGGTTGCGCAGCCTGGCTGGGGAATCTGGTCCTCTCGGTGGCCGGCCCTCCAACCGTTACGAAGTTAACCCGCGGATCTGGGAGAAGCCATGACGAGCAAGTGGTTGGCTTGGATGCCTCAAAGCGAGCCTGCGAAACCAACAGAACTCGCACCATTCAACCTCTGCGGCCACGCCGTGGAGTTCGAACGCGACGGCGCGCGTCACTTTCTGGTCGCCGATGAAGCGGACGCCCAACGGCTGATCGAACTCGCGCGGCTCCCGCGCGGCGAGATTTGGACGGTTGCCGAGCTGGAGCTGATGGCAGCCGTTCCGGACCAGGCGGCGCGGGATGAGATTGCGCAGTGGAAACGGACGTTCAACGGCATACTGCGCCCCGATTCTTTCCATAAACCCCATTTCCGAAAGGAGACAAATCGACGATGAACCACACAGACAAAGCCATCTCTGCGGTGCGCCGCATCGACAAGCGCATCGCGGATTTGGAACAACAACTCACCATGACCGGCCAGGAAGTTCAAGCCTCCGAGGCCGAAGCGGCGGCGCTGGCCGGAGAACCGGGCTTCGACGGCGCGGTGGACCGGATCGCACGAGCCAGCGCGCGCCGCACGGCTCTCGGCGCTGCGCTGGCCAAGCTGAGCGAGGAGCGCCACAGGTTGGTGCTAGCCGTTGCTGAAGCTCGCCGCGCCGAGATCACGGCCGAGGCCGAGAAGCTGGACGGCGAAATCCTCAACATCCACAAAGAAGCCCAGCGGATGCTCGACAAGCTGGCCGCGCTGATGGAGGTGGAGGTCTTTCCGATCTCGATCCTCTTCGGGCGTACAGTGACGCCCGTTGACCGGCGCAATCTCGATCCTGACGCGCTGCCGATGGACTTCATCCAGCTCACGCCGAAGACCGTCGAGATGCGGCGGCGCTATTGGAACCTGCATGCCGAAGCCAAGCGCCTGGAAGATCCGGTGGAGGCCCAGCGCGCGGCCCAGCGGCTGCTGGGCGAGGAGGCGGCATGACGCGGGCCGAAATCGTGACCGTGGTTGCCCTGGCAGGGCCAGAGGCAGAGAGGCTGCTTCCCTTTGCGGAACGCCGCACGCGCCGGGGCATCGCCGTCCATGAAGCAGGGCATTGCATCGCCGCTCTTCGCTTCGGAGTGCCGGTGGTCCGTGTCGTGGTGGAAGACGATCGGGGAGTCACCGAGCACGTCGAGAACCCGCGTCCCGGTAAGTCGATGGACGACACTACGCGCGCCCGCGGCATCGCCATGCTGGCCTTGCCCGACGCCGAGCCGCGCGAGGTCGCCATCTGGCTCTTCGAGATGCGGCGCCGCGCCTTTGGCGTGGTGGAGAAGCAGTGGGGCCGTGTCCTGGCGCTTGCGGATGTCCTGGACGCCCGCGGCGAACTTTCTCGCGAAGAAGTGCTGGTGGCGGCTCGATGGAATCCGAAAGCTCCGCCGGGTCCTTCCGCGCCGATGCCGGCTGCGGCGGTCTCGATGGCACGGTGTGGCTAGCGCCAGGCGTTGAGAAACCGGTTGACGGCGGTTGACGTGGTTGACACGCGCCGGCCGCCGCCAACGGGGAGTTGATGATTCCTCGAATTGAAGGTAACAGGGTGAGGCGAGCGCGACGATGGGCCTCTACAAACGCGGCGACATCTACTGGTACCGGTTCGTCTGGAACGGCGAACTGATCCGGGAGAGCACCCGCCAGAGCAACAAACGAGTCGCGCAGCAAATGGAAGCGGCGCACCGCGCCTCACTGGCCAAGGGCGAAGCGGGCATCCGCGAGAAGAAGGCAGCGCCGACGTTGCGAAAGTTCATGGAGGAGGACTTCCTGCCGTTCGTCCAAACCACCAAGGCCGGCAAACCCAACACCGTCCGCTTCTACGAGAACAGTGTCGCGAGCCTGACGGCGTACGCGAAGCTGTCGAGCCTCCCGCTGGACCAAATTGCGCCCGAGCAGATCGCCGGTTTCGTTGCTTACCGCCAAGCCGGCAAGGTCCAGGTGGCGACCATCAACCGCGACTTGGCCACGCTACGCCGCCTGTTTAACTTGGCCGTCGAGTGGGGCAAGGTGACGACGATTCTCCCACGCGTGCGGCTGCTCGGTGGAGAGAACCATCGGGAACGCGTGCTCTCGTTCGAAGAGGAACGGAGGTATCTGGAGGCCGCCACGAACATTGGTCACCAACTCGCGGAGGCCTACACGCGGGCGCTTCAGGGCATCCGCGCGGTGATGCGCGGTGAGCAACCGAGACGACCGGACGCCTACCTGCTGCGGGACGTAGCGACGCTGCTCATCGACTGCGCACTTCGCCCGGAGGAATGCTTCCGGCTGACGTGGCAGGACAGCATCCGCGACGGCGCGATTGAGATCCACACGGGCAAAGGTCGTGGTTCCCGCCGCCGCATCCCGGCTTCGAAGCGCGTGCTCGACATTCTGGAGATGCGCCGGGCGTCGGCGACTTCGGAGTGGGTGTTTCCTGCTCCGACCAAGAGCGGCCACATTGAGGGCTCCACGCTGAAGAAGCAACACGCCGCGGCATTGAAGGCCTCCGGCGTCTCGCCGTTCGTTCTCTACACCTTCCGGCACACCTGCATCACGCGGTGGGCCAAGCACATGGACCCGTTCACGCTCCATGTCCTGGCCGGCCACACCGACATGAACACGACGAAGCGCTACGTCCACCCGAGCGAGGCGGACATCCGGGAGGCGATGGATAAGGTGCAACGCGGTCTCGAGAAACGCTTGGGCGATGGAAGGAACGCTTTCACCGGGCCGCTTGCCGTCGTCTAGCTCCGCTGCGGCTCAGTGCAACCTGTGGGCAATTGCCCACAAGTTGCCTGCCGCCACTTCCGGAAGATTTTCCGGAGGTCGAGGCTGCTGATGGCCGCAAGATTTCGGATTGGGGTGACCGCCGCTACCGGGTCCACTGCTCACGGCAGAACCGCAGGAACTTAGGTCTGGTGAATGGCGATGCACCCACGCCCTGCTGAACCAACTTGAGCGTAGCTGCAGGGCACTTCTCCCGGCGAACCGCCAAGCCAGCCGCAATCTCGTTCTCAAGCCGCTGAGCATCCACGATCATCGCGTCGCCGTAAAAGATGGTCGACTCATGCCGGATGAACGGGTGGTCGCCAACTCGGAGAATGACGGTCTGATCCTTGCTGTTCCGGAAGGTCGTCACGCTCACGATGCCGCAGAGATTGGAGACCGGATCCGGTTCGGTGACGACGATCCAAAGATGAGGCACCGCGATCCCGCCTGGTGCGGGCATCAAAAAGGTGTCGCCGCACTCCATTTATGCGGGTTGCAGCATCGCTTCTGCCGCGGCGAGCGCTTCCAGTTCAGCTTCGATCGCTGCAATCTCGCTCTGGGTCTTGTTGCCGGCGCGGAGGATGTCGCGGTACTCGATCGGGATGGCGCTTCCTTGCGGATCTTGCCACTCGGCCAAGTTGTGCGAGAGATTCACCAAATCCCACCGGCTCAGATGCCCGTACTTCGTGAAGATCTCCTCGATCAACGCCTCCTCAGCGGGCGACAGTTCGTCGTTCGCCGGTTCGGAGGTAAGCGCCACCTCGTAGTTGCTAGGCGCGGAGATGAAGTGCCTCCACACTGGATCGGTGCCCGGAGCGGGTTCCTCCCGGATCAAATCGTAGATCCGGCTGACGACCGGACCGTTGTCCATGGATACATACCGATCGGTGGTGACTGGACGACCCCAACGCAGCAGCGCCTCGCGGTCGAGCAGGTAGAGTAGCTTGATGAGCTTCAGGTAGCTCATGCGGCCACCCCGAAGTTTAAGGAACTTGGCGGCGGCCTCCGTTGCTCTCCGTTCGTTGAAGCGCAGCACGATGGGCGTCACCTTCATTTTAGGGCAGAACTGCACGGTTCGAACACAGCACGTGGCACAGGGTGGGCACAAATCTGGTCACAGTGCCGGAACCGCTATTTGGGGAAGGGCTGCGACGTTAGCCGCATCTCTTTGACGGGGCGAGGGTTGACTGGAGCCACCCGCCGGGCTTGAACCGGCGACCTGCTGATTACGAATCAGCCGCTCTACCAACTGAGCTAGGGTGGCCCGTCCCTCTCATTCTACAACATGAGGGGCCGGTTCCTCAGCGTGGCTCGGTGGGAATATCCAGGCGCACTTCCTTCCTGAAACGGTCGTGCATGTTCCCCAGCCACGGGTTCGTGTAGCGCCGCGCCAGATCGATCGTTGCCACCGCCGCTGTCCCGCGTTCTTTCGCTTCGGCGATGATCTCGCCGTCGGGGTCCACGATACGCGTCGGGAAGCTGTATCCCGCGCTCGCCACGAAAACGCGGTTCTCGATGGCGCGCGCTTTGTCGAGCACCGTGCTGCCTCCCGCAATCGGCATCAGGATCACCTCGGCGCCCGCCAACGCCAGGGCGCGCGCGGGGTCCGCGAACTGCAGGTCCCAGCAGATCATCATGCCGACCGTGCCGAAATCGGTGCGGAACACTGGATAGTCGCCGCCCGGCGTCAGCCCGCCTTCCATCTCCTCACGCGGCAGATATACTTTGCGGTACTTGCCCACCAGGCGTCCGGCGCGGTCGATCAGCACCGACGCATTGTAGACGGCCGCGCCCTCGCGTTCCACCAAGCCCGCCACAATGTACGCCTTCCTCGCGCGGGCCACCTCGCCCAGGCGCGCTGTGGTCGGCCCCGGCACGGGTTCTGCCGCTTCTTCGTACGGCCGCCCCGTGGCGGTGGACGTGATGATCTCGGAGAGCAGAATCACGTCCGTCCCCGCGGGCACTGACCTGCCGATCGCATCGATGAATCCACTCACATTCGACTCCGGCGTCCCGCCCGATGCCGGACGGAAGTTCACTGCGGCGATGGTGACGCGGCGTGGGGCGGGCGCGGCGATCCTCCCGACTGCGATATCGTCCCACCACACGGTGGCCTGCGGCGCGTAGAGCAGCAGCAGTTGGACCCGCGCGCTCACGGCTCCCTCGGGAGCCGGCGCATCCAGCGTCACGCGCTTCCACTCGCCCACGCGCTCGCCCCCCGGCGCGTAGTCCGGTTGCCCAACGCGCTCGCCCTTCGCATTGCGCCAGTCCAGTCGCGCCACCACCTGCGAGCGCTCGTAGACGGGCCCTTCCACGCGGTAGTGCGCCGTCAGCCGGTACCATTCGCGCGGTGCAACGCCTTGTACCTCGCGCTCCCATCCCCCGCAGACGGCCAGGTTGCTGCTGCCCGACAAGGCCAGCGATCCCAACCGCTCACGGCCGCGCGACGCATCCACATAAGCGCGAGGCGCAGTGCCCGCGCGCGGCGACCACACGCGCCAACCGGGCGCCATCCCATTCGCATCGGCTTCAAAGCCGGACTGCTCATAGAGCGCGCCCGGCGCCGCCGCGAAAACGCCCGCTGCGGCAAACAACAGAGTCCAACGCATCATGCCTCCGAGTATATCGATGATGCCCCGCTACTGCTTCAGGTTGCCAACCATCTGCACGTCCCCTGCGGACTCGTTCACGATACGGATCGCGCCGCCCTGGAAACGGTTGCCGATGAGCGCAGCCGATTCCACGCCTTTACCCAAGCGGACGTGCGGCGATGTGGTTCCAACCCCCATGAAATCGCAGCCCTGCAGGATCAGCGAGCCGCCGCGCGCTTCGATGCAAGGCTTCCCCTCCCCGCGCTGGTCCCACTGATGGAAGTGCGTCGCCGTGAGTGTCACCGTGCCGGCGCCATCCAGCACCATCTGCGAGCCCGCGCCCGCGCGTCCCCAGAATCCGCAGTTCGCGAGCTTCACCGGCCCCTTGTTCAACGGGCCGATTTCGAAACCGGACATGAACTGGCAGTTCTCGAACGCCACTCCGGCGTGGCTCTGCAGTTCATCGATTTTGACTGCCACCGGGCCGAGGTCCGAGCCGCTCTGCGTTACCAGCACGTTGCCGGCGTTTTCCGCCACGCGACGGAAATGGAATCCGATCTTCGCCCAGATGACAAACGAGTTCGAAATGTACTCCCAGTCCGTGCGGCCGATGGTGAAGCCGGTCAGGTTCTCCTTCGTGTAAGCCTCCAGCGCTTTCACCTGGTCGCCGGTCAAGCGGTAAGGCGGGCTGACGCGCCACCAGTAGACGTTGTGTATGTGCACATTCTCGATGCGGCCGATGTCCGAGCAGCGGTCGATGAGCACGCCGCGATGTACGGCGCACAGCAGCACGTTGCGCAGGTGGTGGCCCTCGTTGTGGAACGTGCCGCAGTCGACGCCGTCGTAAGCGTTGGCGATGGTCACGTCGATCACGTTATAGTGCTGCCCCTGGCCCTGGATGGTCCACGGATACGGGTGTATGTCGCCGACTTTCTGCTCGGGATAGAAGATGGTGACGCCCTTGATGGTGCTGCCGGTCTTCAGGCTGATGAACGGTGCGCCTGCCGCGTTGTCGCGGCCGGCAAAAGCAAATAGCGTCGTGCCCTTATCGAACTGCGACGTGTGCGGCCCGCGCCAAGCGCCTTCAAGCGCGACGCCTTCAGGGATCGCCAGCACGCCTCGCAGGGCGTAGACGCCCTCGGGCAGCTTCACCACTTCGCCCTTGCCGGCTGCGGCATTCAGGGCCGCCTGGATGGGTTTCGTATCGTCGGTCAGGCCATCGCCCTTGGCTCCGAACTCGCGGACATTGCGTTCGGCCAGAGCCGTCCCAAGTGAAATCGCCAGCGCCAGAAACAGAAGTTTGCGGCACATGATCACAACATGATATGGCTAGATGGGAAGGCGGAACAACGAAAGATGACAGGCAGAGAACGTGTGCTGGCCGCGGTCGCCCACAAGGAAGCCGATCATGTGCCCATAGACCAGGGCTCCATGCGGTCGACGGGCATCATGGCCGTCGCTTACAACCGGCTGAAGAAACACCTCGGCATTGACGGGCCGCCCACTTTTCTCTACGACCTGATCCAGCAACTCGCGCAGCCCGACGGCTGGTACCTGGACCGCTACCACGTAGACGCCGTCGATGGCGGCCGCGCTTTCGCGTCTCCCGATAAGGTGCAGCCCTGGACCTTGCCGGATGGTTCGCCCGCCGTGGCGCCCGCCTGGTTCAAGCCCGAGTTCAAGGACGGGGGCATTTACTACAAGGACGCCGCAGGTGACCTGATCGGCAAGTTGCCGCCGGGCGCATTCTACTTGGACCAGTGCTACTGGCCGCTCTCCGGCGAGGACGGGCTGGATAACTACGAGCCGCTCGCGGACAAGATGGCCAAGGTCACATGGGCGGCGCTGCCTACCGCGCCGTTCGACGAACCGGTGACGGACGAACGTCTGGATGAAATCTCGCGCGTATTACACGCCTATCACGACGCGAGCCCGTACTCGGTGTCCATCGCCATGGGCTGCAACCTGTTCGAGTGGAGCCAGTTCCTTTTCGGCATGGAGAATGTGTACTGTTACATGGGCGCCGAGAAGCAACGGCTCGGCAAGTTCCTGGACCGCCTCACCGAGTTTCACATCGCAAACCTCTCGCGCATCCTGCCCAAGCTGCGCGGAGCGGTGGACGTTCTTGTGGTGGGCGACGATTTGGGGATGCAGAGCGGCCCGCAGATGTCCCGCGCCACGTATCGCGAGCTGTTCTTCCCGCGTCACAAGCGCATCTACGAATTCGCGAAGCAACAAAGCGGAGCGCACATCTTTCTGCATTGCTGCGGCGGCGTATACCAGTTAATCCCAGATCTCATCGAAGCTGGAGTCGAGATCCTGAACCCCGTGCAGACCGGCGCGCGCCACATGGAGCCGGAGCGCCTGAAGCGCGAATTCGGCGCGGACATTACTTTCTGGGGCGGCGGCTGCGACACGCAGAAAACCCTGCCGCTCGGCACGCCCGCCGAAGTGCGCGAGGACGTGAAGCGCCGCATGGACATCTTCATGAAAGGCGGCGGTTTCGTCTGGGCACCGATCCACAACATCATGGCCGACATCCCACCCCAAAACATCGAGGCGGCCATGGAGGCAGCGTGGGAATTCGGAACGTACTGACCCGACGCGACTGAAGCCCGAAAGCCGGATACGACGGCGCTCCCGGATCAGATTATGTCCGCGAACGTCTTGCGCAGTTTGTGAAACCAGGCGTACCCCAGCCAGAACACCAGAGCCGAGACCAGGTACAACTTCCAGACGGAGCCCCATGCCGGCGCGTGGCCTTCAAGGAAAATGTCCCGGTACCCCCGCACCAGCACGAACAGTGGGTTCTTGGACAGGATCTTGATCGCCCCGGACGGCATGAGCGAGGCCTCCGGGTAGCAAATCGGCGTGAGGAAAAACCAGAGCGTGAGGAGGAAGCCCATGATCTGTCCCAGGTCTCGCACGAAGGCGCCGAGCGCCGCCAGGAACCACGAAATGCCGAGCGTGAACATGAGCTGCGCCAGCAGCAGCACGGGCAGCCACAACACGCTCACAGGCACGGCGCCGCGCGCAAAGAACAGGAACGCGATGAAGATGCCGAGGGCGAACGCTTCGGTCACCAGCCCGGCGATCACCTGCACCACCGGCAGTGTCTCGATGGGGAAAAGCAGCTTCTTGACGAAGGTGCGATGTTCCAGGATCACGTACGGCGAACGGCCCGCCGGTTCGCTGAAGGCCAGCCAGGGCAGCATTCCGGCCAAAAAGTAGAGCACGAAACCGGCGCGGCTGGGATCGTTGCCGAACCGCGCCTGGAGCACCACGCCGAAGACGAAGTAGTAGGTCGTCATCAGAAGCAGCGGATTCAGCACCGTCCAGAATGCACCGCCGAACGACCCGCGATAGCGCCCCAGCACGTCCCGGCGCACCATGGAGCGGATCAGGCCGCGATTCCGCCATATGCTCTCCAGCGGGCTTGTGAACGCCCGCCGAAGCTGTACGTGCAGCTTGCGAAACCGCATGGCCGCAAGCGTGGTAATCCTGTTCGACACCAGGCGCGGCACGCCGCCTTCCACCTCGGCTTCAATCAGCAGAAAAGGAGCCCCGCGAGCGTAGTACCACCCGCCCGGTTCTTCGACGGGGCTCACATAAACGTAATAGCGCCCCTTCTCGCACGGCAGGTGAATGTTCAGATCGACCGATGCGGACTCTCCGGGCTCCACGTCGGCATCCAGCGATTGCCAGGCGCCTTCCTCGATAAAAATGTGGGAGTCGGGATCGAAGACCTGGTAGCCAACGGCGAAGCCCTTGCCGCGCTCCCACGTCGCGCCGGAACGGTTCTCGAGGCGCAGCGTGGTCCGCAAGGCGCGCTCAGGCGCCTCCAACACCACATTCGCAGCCGAGTATCGGACGCTCACTGTTCTCCGCCGCTATAAAGCCATGCGGGGTAACGCTCG
Organism: uncultured Solibacteraceae bacterium; assembly: GCA_964384215.1. Taxonomy (GTDB): domain Bacteria; phylum Acidobacteriota; class Terriglobia; order Bryobacterales; family Bryobacteraceae; genus JAJFUV01. The sequence continues at coordinate 44,652 of CAYLLB010000030.1, forward strand.
CGCACAGGCCCCATCTTGCGGCCCACCGCATAGATCCCGTCGCCGCGCAGCTCCGTGTCCAACAAATACCGTTCGAGCAAGTGGGTCACCCATCCTAACTCAGGCCGCGGCGCCTGGCGGAAGGGGCCTGTCTCCAGCAGCGTCACCTCGAAGCCGCTATCTTCGAGCAACTGCTTCACCTCCCGGGGTGTGTATTCGCGGTTGTGCCGCGCTTCCGCCGCCTCATCCGGCGAGGGACGGGTATAGGCGGGAAAGAAACCCGGATGAAAACCCTGCAGGATGGCCGCGATAGCGCGCGAGCCGGCCAAGTTCGGCGTCGTCAGCACCAGGTGCCCTCCAGGACGGAGGATACGGTTGATCTCCGTCATCATGGCCATAGGATCTTCAGCCAGATGTTCTATCAACTCGCAGCAAAGCACGGTGGAGAAGTATTCGTCTTGGTACGGGAACGGATCCTTCTCGGCGTCGAACAAATCCACGTCGCACTCGAATACGGCGCCATCGATGGATGTGGCCTTGCGGTGATCCGTCTTGCCGCTCTGGCCGTAGTAACAGCCGCGTACTTCGCCATAGCCCAACCTGGCGCTCAGCGCCGGCGTAATCTGCAGATAGGCGCCCATCTCCAGCACCCGGTCGGAAGCCGTGCCCGGAGGCGTGATCTCCAGCGTTCTCTTCAACCGCGCCAGGTGCCACTCCGCGTATTCGCGCGCGGGCGACTCCGGAGGCACCCACCCGAGAATGTATTCCTCTGTCGTCCCCGCCGCTGGCTCGCTGTCCGGCGCAACAGGCCTCTCCGGCTCGGCCACCGCAGCCGGCGCCTCAGGTGTTGCGGGTTCCCCGGCTTCCTTCTCTTCCGGCCACGGGCGGCCTTCTGCGACGCATTCCAGGAAACGCGCGTAGCGCCCGGCGACCTTCTCCCAGGAGCACTCCCGCTCCACCCACTCTCGCGCGCGGCGTCCCATGGCGCGCGCCAGTTCAGGACGGGAAACCAGGGTGTTCAGGTACTCGAAGATGTAGTCTTCTTCGCCAGGACCAACCGGCACTTTCAGGCAGATCTCGCCGGGAAACTCGCTGAACGCGCCTACGTCGCTCACCAGCACGGCCTTGCCGAGCCCCATGGCCCGCAGCATGCTGCCCGAGCTTTCACCCACGGTCGGATAGCGCAGGTTGAGCACCACATCGCAGGCCGAAATGTAACCCACGAAATCTTCGATCGGCGCGAAGCCGATCACGCGCACGTGCGGGGTAAGCCCCAGCGCGCGGATCATATCGTGGGCCGGAAACTCCGGGTGCGGCTCCCCCACCAGGATCATCTTCGCTTCCGGAACCAGCCGCACCAGCCGCCGGAACGCGCGCAAGGATTCCGCGATCCGCTTGTACGGCTTCAGGAAGCCGAACACTCCCACCAGCGGCGCCGACTCGTCCAAGCCCAGGCGGTGGCGGAATCCCATGCGGTCGCCCGTTGGAATCCAGGCCCCGTGAGGAATCACCGCAACCGGTCCTTCGAATCCGGCTTTGCGCACTTCCCCGGCCACGAAGCGGCTGTGCCCGATAACCGCCCGGGAACTCTCCAGCAGGCGGCGCAGCATGGGCAGCCCATCGTAATCCGGACCCACCTCCAGGGCGCGAACCCGCCGCGCATACTCGAGTGCCCGTTCACCGCCGTTATACTCGGCTTCGCGCAGATAGGCGTCCCAATCGCCGCGCCGGATGGTGAGATCGGCTATCAGGTGGTGCAGGTTCGCCTCGTGCATTACCACCACCCCCGGGTGTCGCAGGGCGGCCTCGTAAGCGAAGCCGTGGAATGGATTGTTGCCGATCTGATACAGCGCAATATCGAAGCGCTCCGGGTCGAACGGCCGACCATCCCCCTGGAAGACTTCCACCTGGGCTTCCCTGCGCAAAGGTCCGAGCAGAGCCGCCGAGTAGTCCGCAATCCCGCTCTTGGACGGCGGCAACGGAGAGAAAAACGCTACGCGCATGCTCAGCGCACCAGTTCCATGGAGAACATCCCCATGGCGAGAGGCACTTTGATCAAAACGGGGGTGCGCGTGGCATCGCGCGCGAACAGTGCTTCGAACGAAAACGCGGACGCGGGCCCTTTCCCGGAGATACTGAGACGGTCCGCTTCGACCTGCGAGTCTCCCGTCCGCACCATCTGCGTGCCGCCGTACTGCATGCTTATCTGGTACGCGGCGCCGGACAACACCCGCTGGGGCGCCGGCAAACGGCCCTGCGCCAGTTCGCGGCGCACGTAGTAGAGGAACGCCAGCGCATCGCGCCCGCACACGCCGGCGGAAACCTCGCTCTTGCCGCCGCCGATCGTTTGGCGCGTCGCCATCCCGGTCTGCTGATTGAACACGGTTTTCTCCCGAGCCTTGCGCTTGCCATGCGCCATGTTCTTCTCGAATTCGACCGAGCAAAGGTCCGCGCTGGCCACCGAGCGGTAATGGTCGGTCACGGCAAATCCGGGAATCGCGGCGTCGATCTGGAACTCGAACTGCCAAACAGGCGCGGCATCTTGCCCGCTGGTCCGGCTCGCGTTCATGTAAGCTTCGCCCAGGCTTAAGCCGCTCGGCCAATTGACGTTGTAGATCAGCTTTTCCCCGTCAAAGGCGGGCACGGTCTGTGCGCCGGCCGCGGAGAGCATGAACGTCAGAAGCAACAGGAGGTTGCGCGTCAAACTCATGAGTGCGTCATCGAAATTGCCCGGGAACCTGTAGCCGCGGAACGGCTGCGGCCGGCAACTTCATGATACACCTCCAGAGTTTTTTGGGCCGCATCGCGCCAACTGAACAGGCCGGCCCGCTGCAAGCCAAGCCGTTCCATCCGCACCTTCAGTTGGGCATCCAGCAGCAAATCGAGCAGCGCACGTGTGATTTCATGCCGCGAATACGGATCGAACAGCAGGCACGCCGCGTCGGCCACTTCCGGCAAGGCCGAAGTATTCGAACAGATCACAGCGCGCCCGCAGGCCATGGCTTCGAGCACGGGCAGTCCGAATCCCTCATAGAACGACGGGAAGGCGAAAACGTCGCAGGCGTTGTAGAGATGAACCAGGTCGTCATCCTGCACGAAACCCGTGAAGTGAATGCGATCGGCATAGCCTGACTTCTTCGCCGCCCTGCGGACCTGCGGCGCGAACCAGGTGTCCTTTCCAGCCAGCACCAGGTGGTACGGCAACTCGGGCCGGGCTCGCATGGCTTCGGCAAACGCTTCAACCAGCCCCACCTGGTTCTTGCGCGGTTGCAGATCCCCGACCGTCAAAACGAAGGGGGCGCTCAAACCCAGTCGAGACCGGACCCACACCTCTGCGGTCTGCCGATGGATGGGCCGGAATGAGTCCGCAGCGGCGTCCCGCGTGACCACGATGCTCTCCGGGTCCAGGTTGAACGCCCGGGCGATGGCCTTGCGCGAGAACTCGCTCACGGTCAGGATCCGCGCCGCTTGCCGGACAGTTTGCGCCACTGTCCGCCGCAGTTGCAGCGCCCGATGCCAGGGGAAATACTCCGGATGCTCCAGGAAACTGACGTCGTGGACGGTGACAATCACTGGGACGGGGCATCCCACCGGCGCCGTATACTGCACGTGCACGAGCTGAGGGCGATCGCGGCGAAGCTGGCAAGAAAGATCCCAACCCAAACGAACGAAAGGGTTTCTTGCTACAAAGTGCTTTTGAAACCTCGGCGGCACCCAGTCCGAAGCTTCCTTCACCGCCAGGTAAGCGATGAACTCGGAGTCCTGGTCCAGAGCCGCAAAGCCACCCATGAGGTTACGAATATATACTTCGTTCCCCGTCAGCTTGCAGCCGATGGCGTGAGCATCAACCGAAAACAGCATGCAGTTCTACCAGTATAAATGAGTACGGCCGCGCCGATGATTAAATCTCGGCCTGTCCGAGTTTTTCCCAGCCTGCTTCCCAGGTGTATTCCATTTCGTACAAGCGTCGTCCGCTCTTCGCGATGCGCTCGCGCTCCTCCGGCGAATCCAGCAACCTCGACACCGCTGAGACGAAATCACCAGCCGAATCCGCAACCAGCAAGTGTTTCCCGTCCATCCCCCCAAGGCCCTCGGCGCCCAGCCGCGTAGACACCACGGCCGTGGAGGCGGCCCACGCCTCCAGTATCTTCACCCGCGTTCCGCTGCCCGCCAGTACCGGCACCACCGCCACTTTCGCCTGCGCAAGCGGTTCGATGGCGTCGTCCACCGGGCCGCGCAGGTCAATCCTCGAATCGCCGTCCAGGTAGCGGCGCACAAACTGGGCGTTCTTGCCAATCAGCCGCCAAACCAGTCCCGGCCACCGTTTTCGTAGTTCCGGCCAAACCGCATTCCGAAAATACCGGACGGCGGATACGTTCGGCCGGTATTCAAGATTCCCGGAGAAGATAATAACATCTTCTTTCGCGGCTTGTGGCACGGGAATGTGGGGAATCGTGTTGGGGTACACAACCACACGCGTGGCGCCTGCGATGCCGCGAACGCGCGCGGCATCGGTCTCCGACGTCGTAAGCAGCAACGAGAACTTCGGCAGCCACCTGCGCTCCAGTTCCAGGCAACCCCGTTGAAAGCGACGGCACATTGCGCTCACCGGCCATGCCTCCGCTCCCGCGTAGGCTTCGTAAAGCCGGCTCTCGATGTTGTGTAGGTCCAACACCGTCCTGTCCGAGTGAGACGCCACAATCGGCTGGTAAGGCGCGAGCCAGAAGTGCTCGACCACGCACAGGCCGTAACGCCGTCCATCAAGCCAGCCGGCGATCTCGGCGCCGAAGCCCGCGAAACGATCGTTCAGGGGGGGCGTCCCACGCAGAAGACGGCGCAAATTCCGCCCGGCCCGCGAAGCGACGGACCGTCCGTGACGCGGCATTTCAATAACGCCGATTTCGCGAACCAAGCCGCGAGGAAAGGCCGCAACCGGGTCGGGCTCGCCCTGCTGGTGAAACACCAGGACGTCGAGGTCGTAACGCCGCGCCAGATACTCGACGAGCGCGGCCGAGTGCAGCGCGCCTCCTCCCACCGCCGGATAGGGAGCCTCCGGCGCAAGTACCAGCGCTGCGGGCCTACCTCCCGAACCGTCGCCGCGCTTCGTCATAGACCTCCCGTGTCAAGCGCGCCGTGCGGGCCCAGGAGAAGTCTCGCGCCCGGGCGAGAGCTCGCTGTCGCCATTCGTCCGCAAACCCCGGCTTTTCCGACAACGCTCGCATCGCCTTCCCCCATCCGCGCACGTCGGCGGCTTCCACGTGTAGCGCCGCGCCCCCGCAAACCTCCACGAGCGCGGGATCGCACGAGGCCACCACCGCCGCACCGCAACTCATGGCCTCCACGACCGGCAACCCGAAGCCTTCGTACAAGGATGGATATACGACAGCCACGGCGCCATTATAAAGCCGCGCTAACTCCGCGTCATCCACTTCACCCAGGAAGCGCAGTCCCGGCTCGTCTAGAAAGCGCGGGCCATCCTCGCGGCGCCGTCCCGCCAGCAGCAATTCCACGCCTGCGCCGCGCGCCGCCTTGCGCCATGCATCGACAAGCGCGACAAGGTTCTTGCGCGGCTCGATGGCGCCGGCGAACAGGAAGTACGGCACTGGGGGCGGCGGCTGCGGGATTGGACGGAACACATCCGCTGCGGCGAGCGGAACCGCGGCTACGCGCGCGGACGGCAAGTGAAAGTACTCGCACACCTCGCGCCGGATCGCCTCCGTATCGGTAATCACCATGGTCGCCAGCCCCAGTCGCAAAACGAGCGGCGCACGCTGGCGTACGCGACCGGCCGCGCTGTGCCATGAAGGATCGCGCCAGGGCGAAAGATCGTGAACACTCACCACGCTCGGTCGCATGGGCAAGTAAGGGACCGAGAAACCCGTGCCGTGGAAAACGTCGATGCGCCGGCGCGACATCTCCCGCGCCAGGCCGTACGACCACCAGCGCCGCTCCAACCAATTCCGCGGCGGGCGGCCCACGCATAGGTTCCCTGCGGAACCCTGCGGCGGCGCAAACGGCTGGTCGGACAGCAGCACGATCTCGTCGTCAGGGAACTCGCGGGCGAGTGCGCGGCTCAACTCCGCGGTGTAGCGGGCCGTGCCGTCGGCCGGCACAGTCAGCGGCGTCCCGTCCAGACCGATTCTCATCGCAGGATGGCGCTCTCCTCGAACACCGCGTGGCGGATCACCTGGCGGCGGTCCGACGTGTAGACGATATGGATCTTGCCGTCGCTTGCTTGGAAGGCAATCGGGTAGGCGTAGTCGTTCTTCCCATCGGCGATGTTGCGGCGATACGGATAGCTCTTATCGTTGTCGGTCGAGATAGCCACCGTGAGCGGCGTGCGATCGCTCATGCTGTCGTTGTAAACCAGCAGCAGGTGGCCGTTCGCCAGCCGGAGGAAATCCACGGCCGCGTTCGGGTTGGGGAACTTCGAGTCGGTCCCTTCGGTCCAGGTCCAGCCGTCATCGTGCGATTCGGCCCTCACTAGCCAGCCGTCCATAGTCGGGCCGTAGCCGCCCCCGCGGCGGCAATACGCGATCAGGCGGCCACCGCCGAGCGACACGGGCGCCGGCTGTATATTCCCCTTGCTTGAGCGGATGCGGCCGGTCTCTTTCCAACGCTTCGTCTTCACGTCATATCGCAAGAACGACGATGCGCTCTCCTGGCCCACCATCTCGGTGTCGTGGCCGGTTTCGTGGTAAATCGGCAGCAGGTAATCGCCGTTTTCCAATGTGATCGGACGGTTCCGCACCATGGTGCCCAACTCGAAGGTGAGCATCGATGCGTCGGACCAGGTTTGCGCACCGTCCCGGGAGATTTTCGCGGCGATGCGCGAGTCCGACCATGTGTCACCGAAACGCGTGACGAAGAATAGCCAGACAATGCCGTCCGGCGCCTGCCACACCACGCCGTTGCCCACCGACCAGAATGGATTGCTTGCGATGAGCTTCGGCGCGCTCCACACACGTTCGCCCTTCTTCTTGCGCGAACCGAACACTCCGGTCTCGACGGCGTACTCGCCCTCCCCTCCGTAATAGACCAGGTACAGGTCGCCGTTTTGAAGCTCGGTCATGCAGGCCGGATGCTTGTAGGGGCCGGTTGTTATTTCAGGCCCGAAAATCCGTTCGGTCGAAATGTCTTCCGCCGCGCGCATCCCGGTCGTAGCCGCCGCGGCGATGGCGCCGAATTGCCTGCGTGTCATGGTCATATCTTATCGCCGGCCGCGTGTTCCTCTACTGCGGCCGGTTGGCCCATACCGGGCGGCGGCGGTCGTAACTCGCCGGCTTCACGCCGCGTACGGGGAGCCATGTTTTGTAGTGCGTCCCGTAAGCCCCCGCGGTGGCGAAATCGCAAAGCCGGAACGACTGCCCATCCGCGCCTGTGAACTTCAGCAAAACCCAGGGAGCGAAACGCCGGCCGGACGGCTCGGCGATGCCCTTCATTTGCGAGGCATCCATTTCCGGCAACTTGTCGATGTCGGCCTCGTTGTGCAGCGTGTCGAAGGCGAGCAACAGCGGGCCTCGGTAGACGGAGGTCTTCGCATCTTGTTCGCGCTCGCCGGCCCAGAAGTGCGGCGACATGTCGAAGGCGATCTCGATTGTGTCGCCGTTCTTCCATTCGCGTTCGAGAGCGAGGTACGTCCCGGCGTTCGCCGCCGCCGCTTCCTCATTCACTCCGACCTTCGTGCGCGCCGACCATGCTGGAATCCGCAAACGCAGTTCAAAACGCTCCGGGCGCGCCAGGCGCAGCCGGATCCTGATCTCGCCGTCCTTGGGATACGCGGTTTGCTGCTCGACCGTAATCTGCTGGCCGTCGGGCGTCGGGGCACTCATCACCGATGGACCGTAGTAGTTGAGGACCAGCCCTTTCGCGCTGGCAAGCAGCGCCCACTCGCCGATCATCCCAAGCCCGCGCGGCCCATTCACCGAACAGCAATTCAGCTCGGGGCTGCCGGGACGCGCCTGGAATACGATCGAGTGCGCGCTGGCCTTTCTGGTCCCATCCATCGGCGTGTCGTAGGTCCACCAGCGCCCCGAGGGGTGCTGGCCGCCGATCATGCCGTTGAGCGTGCTCAGCTCCAATTCATCGGCAATCAGGGAATCTCCCTCCAACTTCAGCATGTCGATCGACCAGTCCATCCACGCGATCGTGCAGCAAGTCTCGATGGCGCCGGTGTCGTAAGGATTGCCGGTAGTTCTCTCGCCCGACGTGAAGCCCCCGGTGTTGTGCCGGTCGCCCTTCAGAATACTCTCCCAGATGTGCCGCGCGGCCTGGCCAAGCTGGGATTCTCCCGTAAGGAGATACATCTCGTGCAGCCCCTGAAAATCGTGAATGCTCTCCCAACGGTTGCCGGGAAACTCGTACATCTCCCGCCCCGCGAGCGCGAAGCGCAGGTACAGGCCCGCGCCCGGACGGTCCCACTGGCGCGTGATCCAGCGCGCCATCGCCAGATAGCGCGGCTCTCCGGTCACCCGGTAAAGCATGGTGAAGGCATGGATGACGGCGTAGTTCATCTGCCCGAAACTGCCGTCGTTTGTGAGCGCGATTCCTTTGTCGAGGAACTTGTCCACCAGCATGTCCGCGGCGCGCCGGACAACTCGAAGCGCTTCCTCGCCTCCGAACTCCTCGCGGTAGAGCAGCAACGCCCTCATGGCCCAGTAGTGGCCCCAGATGTCCCAATTCCTGCCCGTCAGGCGGTTGGCGGCGTCGAAAGGCCCCAGATAGCCGTCTGCCCCCTGTTTGGCCATCAACTCGCGCGCCACCCGCTCGATCAGCGCGCGCTGGCGCGGGTCGCCGATCAGGCGGTAACTGAGAATGGACGAACAGAGGTACTTGCCTACAAACTCTCCCGACCATGGCAGCAGGTTCCGCCCGGGCTTGCGGTCCCGGTCGGCGAACATTTCGAGCATCGCTGGATTGGCATCCGGCGCGCGCAGTTCCCAATTCTCGAGGTTCGCGCGCAACCGTTCACCCACGACTCCTTCGAGCCGCACGCGCACACCCGCCGGACGGTGAAACACCGGCTCTATCTTATAAGGCACCTCGGCGCGCAGGCACGCCGCGGCCGCCAGCACCAGGACGATCCAGTGGATCCTTCTCATCGGCCTCCTAGGCTTGATTGTTCGATAGCGCCGCGCGACCGCCGCCCTCGTTCACGATCGAGTGGCCGTTCAACTGGTTGTTGTACACCATCGCCCGGTCCACCTCCGGCCCGATCCGCACCGCCGTGCCGGGGCGCTCGCGGGGATTGGCAAAAGAACAGTCGTGGATCATGGCGTTGCCCGCCAAAAGCTCGACCGCCGGCAGACGGTAATTCCAGTTCACGATGCGCGAATCCGCCATGGTCACCGTGCCCGGGATTTCCCACCGCAGGGCCTGGCGGATGTCGCCCCAGAAACTCGCGCCGCGTACGCTGAGTTCGGCGCTTCGCGCGCTGTTGCGGCCCCAAATGCCGATGTGGTCGTCGCCCGCGCCCGCATTGGCGATATTCAGGTTCGTAATATGGACCGCGTAGGGCTGCGTCCCGCTGATGTCGATGCCGATGTTCACGTTATCGAAGTTCACGTTGGTCATCTGGCCGTTCATGCCGTTGATGCCCTTGAGGTTGGGATGCTCGCGCGGGGCCTCGGAGCTGGAGAACTCCGCGCCTGTATTGTAGCCCCAGCAGAAGATGTCCTCGACCACTTCCCAGTCCGTCCGCTGGAAGATGAACGTGGTGCCGCGCGCCGTGGTGAAGTCGACGATGCGCTTGTCCTGCGTCCAGAACGGCCACAGGTGCACGTTCTTGACGCGCCCGATGTCGTAGCACTTGTCCACCCATATGCCTTTCAACAACGGCTGCCCGTAAAGGCCGCTGATGAAATGGCGGTGCGCGGAGTTTGTGGCGAAGTCCACGCCCTGGTACGGATTCACCAGCAGGCAGTTCACGATGGCCACGTTGTCGGCCTGCTTGCCGCTGGCAATGCACCAGGGGTACGAGACAGGCTCTTCGGAAAGTACTTGATTGGGATAGAAAACGGCCAGGCCCTCGATGGTGGCGTTGTTGCCGTCCAGCGTGATGAACGGCGCGCCTTCGCTCATGCCAGCGCCTTCCACGGCCAGCAGGACCGATCCGTCGCCGCGCCTCCAAGTCTGCGGAGCGCGCGCGACGCCCATGAGCGTGACTCCCGCCGGGACCGTGAGATGCCCCGCGATGTGGTACTCGCCGGCCGGCAGAAACACGATGCCCCCGCCGCGCTTGCGCGCGTCGTCCATGGCGCGCTGGATCGCGAGCGTATCATCGGCGCGCCCGTTGGCCGCGGCTCGATAGGGCCTCTCTCGCACGTTAATCGTGCCGCTGGTGAGGCCGAACGCCGCCACGCCGATCAGGCTCCGGCGCGTGAGAGTTGCCTGGGATAGGGGCATGTTATTCCTCCGCTACGGGAACATGAAGCAGTGTATCAAGGTCAGGTAGAGGAAGAGTAGAGTAGGAAGCGTGTGTGGGGCGCCCGCCTCCGCCCCACACAATCCGCGGGGTTTCGCCTCGGACTTACAGGCCGAGCTTTGCCGCAATGGCCATCAGGATCTCGCGGTCCTTCACGGTGAAGCCGTTGTCCAGTTGCGAGTAAAGCGTGGTGTTCTTGACAGAGACCACGCCGCCGAGAGAAAAGAACAGCTCCTCGCCGGGCTCCAGCGCGCGCAACGGTACCGGCACCGCAGGCACGTCCGCCCCCGGCACATTGGCAGCGCTGGGCGGGATGTTGACGGTCGATGCTTCGTTCCGGGAGAGCACCAACAGGTCGGTCAGCGGCTTGCCGTCCTCTCCCACCAGCGGAGCCCCATTGGCGGCGGTCGCGATGACGCAATCGTAGACCACGCTCATCTTGACCGAGGTCTTCGCCGCGGGGTCGAACCAGTACTTCGGAGCGCGATCGGGGTTCCATTCGGGCGGCGTCTGGCCGGTCGCGGCCTGGTATTCCTCCCGCGTCATGTAGACGGGGAACTTGTACAGCTTCGTGATCGAATAGATCGGGTAATTCAAAGCCGACATGAAACAAATCCTCCCCCTCAGGCTAGGCCGGGCGCACACACGCTCACCTCGCTGGCCGCTGCCAACCGGTTGAATGTGAAAGAAAAGTTTCTTCGGGGAAGGTGTGACTGAAGAAACGGGGAGCGCGCGCCGCATGGTACGCGCTCCCCGCGATCGCTACTGGACCGTCAGCGTGGAAGGATTGCTGTAGATCAGGTTGGTCCCATCGGGGGTGACGGCCGCCACCACCAACGGTTTGCTGCCCGAAGTGGCCGAAGATGGCACCTCGAACGACACGATGTACACACCTACAACACCAACCATGTACTCAGCCGATACGACGCGGACACCTTCGTTGTTGAAGCCCACGATCAGGTTGGCCGCCACTTTTTGGCCCGGCACACCCGCGCGGTTCGTGGCCGTCGCGGGAGTAGTCTGCCCAACGCCGGTCACAAAGAGCCGCACGATCTCGCCCGGCCGTGCTCCCTGGCCCGGCCCGAGATAGCGGCCGTCGTCACCGATCGCCACCGCGTAGCGGACTCCGGTTTCGCTCAAGGTTTCGAACAAACCAGGCTGGATCGCGAACGTCGGGACGTTCGGAACCACAGTGGACGCTCCGGCGACCTTCACCGTCACGCTGACCGTGCCGGGCGCGCCCAGTTCGAACGGCGCCTGCACCGTCACCGACTCCATGCCGTTGATGTTCGACACGTTGTAAATCGGCGCGGCCGTTGAACCGAAGAGCACTTCGACATCCGCCAATTTTAGAGGCAGAGGACCGATCAAGTTACCCCCCGTGATGCTTCCAGACAGGTTCGGGGCGATGCCCTTGCCGTAGATGCTCACGATGCCTCCGGGCACTACACCCGCCTGCCCGCCGACCCCGTTGACGATCCCGGCCGCCGTCACCTCGGGTCCCGCCAACCGCGCGGTGAGCGTGAAAGTAACCGAGAAGCCGGAAATGGAAGCTTTCACGAGGATGGTTCCCGGCGTCGCGCCGGCCGTCGCATTAACAGACGCCGTGCCGTCAGCGCCGGTGGTCGCCGTCGCCGCGCTCAGCGTAGCCGTCCCGGAAGTGACGGCGAATGCCACCGCCACGCCCTGAACGCCCGCGTTCTGCGCGTCCACCACCTTCACTACGAGCGGTTGCGGAAACGCGGTCGAGATGAGCACGTTCTGGTTGTCGCCGCTGACCTTGTTCAGGCTCGACACCTGCACGTTCACCGTCACTGTGAACAGAGCCACCGCCGAACCCAGCTTGCTACGCACCCGGACCTGGTAGGTGCCTCCCATGCTGCCCAGCGTGACGCGCGTTGAGACTCGGCCCGTGGCATCCGACGTCGAGGCCGTGTTGATCAGAGTGAGTGAATTCGGAGTGACCACCTCCCAAATCACTTCCGCGCCGGACAGCTTGTTGCCGTAACCGTCCGACACCTCGCCGACCAGTGCGAGCGGGAGTGTGGTCCCCGGATTGCCGCTCTGCCCGTCGCCCTGGATGAGCTTGATCTCACCGGGATCGCCGGGTTCGGCGGTGACCGTCAAACTCCACCCGCGGTCGCCCCCCATTTTGGCGCTGAAATTCGCCGTGCCCTGGTGGCCCGAGATGATCACATCGCAGGTGGCGAGGCCGTTGCTGTCACTGAGAGCGGTACCGCCGACACAGGCCGGAACCGGCCCGGTCGTGGGATCCTGATCGGAGGTCAGGAAGAGCCCCACATTCGGCACAGGATACCCGATCTGCGGCCCGGAGGCGATACTCGCACGAACCGCGACGGCTCCCTTCAACACCGCTCCGAGCTTCCCGCTGATCTTGCCGACTCCGGGGTCCGGAGTCTGCAGCGTAAGGGTTGGCAAGGCGGTGGTGCCTCCCCCGCTGCTGATCGCCAACACCGTCGTCGCCACGAAGGACGCGCTTCCCTGCTTGGCGGTGGCCGTGACTGTCGACTGCACGAAGGACAGCCCCGTAGTTACCGAGCCGCCAATGAAAAAAGATTGCGCGATCCCATACTGGTCGGTCGTGGAGGTGAAGTCGCTCAAATACCCCGTGCCGTTGGTAATCGCCCATGTCACTTGCTCGTCAGCCACGGGATTGCCGTTGTCGTCCGTCACCTTTACGCGCAACGGGAAATCGGTCTGGCGAACCTCGAACACTACCTGGCCGTCCCCGGACACGGCTTTCACCCCAGCGCCCGTCGAAGGCGTCGTCCCGCCACCGCCGGACGTCCCCACGTTAAGCGTGAAATCCGCGCTGACCTGGTTCCCCGCAGTGGTTCTGACATGTACCGCAACGGTCCCGTTCTCATTCGGCACGCTGACGTACGCCACTGCGTAACCATCCATGTCGGTCCTACTGGTGGCGGACAAGATGGAGGCACCGGCCGTGCCGGTAGTGAACTCGACCGGGGCGTCAAATACCGGCTTGTCCCCGTTCATTGCGCGCACCACTACAGGAGCCGAAACGCCCCCGGGCACGACCGATTGATTGTTCCCCGTCAGCAGGAAGCTGCTCACCTGGCCGGTAGTCACCTCGCGGGACAGAATCTCGCTGGCGGGGTTGGAGAGAGCAGAAGTGTTGGTCCGGCGATTGTTGATCAGGTCGATCACGTAAAGACTCGTCGAGTCCATGAAGTACAAATTCTTGGCGAAGGGAGCCTCGTTGGATTGCGTGAGGGCGACGATCTTGCCCGTGGTGCCGAGTTCGCTGATATTCGCATTTTCTACCACCAGCGGGCTGAACCCGATCCTGTAAACGTTCCCTAATGCAAGAGACAGGCCATATGCGCGGTCGTTGCTTGTCACAACGACCTGGTCCAGAGTAATGGTCCGGGCGTAAGGATACGCTCCCAAGATAGTGCGATTGGTCAGGTCAAGGCAGTACAGGATGTACCCGCTGTTGATCGGCGTGGTATCGACAGCCAGTGCCTTTGTTCCATCCGGCGTGAAGGAGAGCCTACCCGGCGTGCCACTCAAGGCGATCTCGCCGCGCAACGTCAGGGTGCGCGGCTCGATCTCGTAAAGCCGGTTCTGCGCGCTGACGTACAGCAATCCGTTCGGTCCCACTGCCATGGTCTGCGGCTCGGCACCCAACACCAGGGGAGAACTCGACACGGTCTTCGTCGCAAGATCGACCGCCCTGATGCTCTTTTCCGCCGAACTCATCACCAGGATGCGGGAACTACTCAGGTCCGAAAGAATCATAGTGGGCGAGGCACCCACATTGAAGCCGAAGCCGGTCGCCGGACCATATTCACTATCGTTGTTCGTGTCATAGACGCGCAACACCGCTGCCAGCACGGCGAGGTACCGGCCGTCGGGCGTCATCGTGGATGAACTGGGCCCGACGCTGAGGTTGATGGTTCTTAGAGGCGTTGCCGAACCAGGCGTTTGCACCACGATGGCCCCTTCGGCCGATTTGCCGACGGCGTACAACTTGGCTGCCGACGCGTTGAAGTAGACAGACGCCGTGTTGGCGGGTATGTCGAAGGAGCTCAAGGACAGGAAGGGTTCCTGGCTGTATGAGGTCACAGTCTGGCTGGCTGTCCCTGTCGGCAGCAGATAGATTGTCCCGGCAGGGAGGACCGATGCCAGGGCAAGCAGAACAAAGGCCAGAGTCAAAAACGAACGCTCAATTTTCATGGACACCTCTTTTAGATGGGTGGGACGCTAACGGACAGCACTTCCAAGAAGACCTCTTGGTGCGGGCGGACACTGATCATTCTAACACGAAAGCACGCTCCAGCAATGGGAGGAACACCTTTGACGGGAAATAAAAAAGGGAGGGGATTTCTCCCCTCCCCTTACGGACTTACTACCGATTCAGGTTAGTAGCCGAGCGTCTCACCGTCGTTGATGCGATCGTGGTTGGAGAACGCCTGGGCCAAACGAGTGCGATCAGGCACCACCAGCGCCAGGTAGCCATGAGCGATGTCCACCGCACCCATCTTCGTCACGAACGCATAGCCGTGAGCGAACTGGAAGTTGCAGAGGGCGAACATGTAGCCCTGGAAGCCCGGAGCGCCCGGAGCGCCGTAATTGCCGCCGCCGGACAGCGTGAACACTAGCTGCGTGCCAGTCGGGACAACCTGTGTGGTCTGCGCAGCCGGAGCCGCGCCACCACCGGTGGTCGAGCCGTAGTAGTACAGGGTGCAAGCGCCCTGCTGCTGGCGGCCCGTGCTGTTAGCCAACGGATCCGACGAGGTATTCGCAATCACAATACCCGTGTCGAAGCCGGCCTGGTTGGTGATGAACGGGAAGAGCAGGATGGTGCGGCAAGCGCTGATGGTCAGCATGTCGCCCTGCGTGAAGCTCTCCTTGAACCGCGGCTCGGGAGCCGTGGAACTCATCGTGATTACGGTGCTGATCGGACCGTAGCCGCCCGCCACCTGGCTGGTGCCGAGTGCCGGCTTGTTCTCGCCGACCGCATTGGTCGGCCACGAGAACGAGATCGGAATCGTGAACGACTGGGTCTCGATGAGGCCATTCATGGTATCGGTTCCGGCAACTTCATACACCGCGATGCCCGCGCCGCCGCTGATGCTGACAGCCGTCAACGTGCCGTCGCCCATGGTCGCCAGAGTCCCGCCGCTACCATCGGAGTTCGCGCCGGAAACCCGGACCGCGTATAGACTGCCGGACAATACCGAGTTCGGGGTGTAAACGGTGACGCCGTTCTGGACGTTCGTGAACTTCACGATGAACCGCGTACCCTGGTTCGCCGCGCCAGCCGCGCCGGTCACCGTGGAGTTGGTGAACATGCTCTCAGTGACGTAGTTGTAGCCAGGGATATTCTGGTCGATCGCAACATTCGAGGAGGTCTCGATCTTCTTGCGGAAGGCCGAGGGGAAGTTCTCCGTGAACGTGATGGAGGCCTCGTCATCCGACGCGGTGCACTGCTTGCCAGTCGCACCGCTGATCGAAACAGCCAGGCTCTGCTGGACGAACGCTACGGTCTGGGGCTGATTGGCCACCGGGACCGAGGTCGCGCCAGTGATTGAAATGTACTCGGTGATGGTACCCGGCACATAGCTGCCACTGGGCACGCCCGTCGCGTTCGCGCGGATATTGGCGATGCGGATGACGCGCGTACCCGTCCCCGGAGGAACGATCGGAACGCCTCTCCACAGCACAGAGTTCGGCGAGCTGGAAACCGTCTCACCGCGCCAGATGTTGGCGGGCGAGCAGGGGGTGCCAGCCTGACTCAGCGGCGAGCCCAGGCACTGGTTACCCGGAGCCGGATCGTCGATCATCAGGAGGGCTTCCGTCGTTGAACCCGACAGAATATTGCTTGTGACATTGGTGCTCAGGAAGATCTGGACGTTCACGTAATACAACGTCTCAGGATTCCCGCCTGTGCAGTTCAACGTCAGGTCGCCAACTGGCTCGGCCAGACCCTCAGCGCGAATCAGCGGAGGAACGCCGGCATTGGCAGCGCACTGAAACGTTGCATTTTGGGCGCTCGCCACAGCGGCCATCATGACCACCAGCGCGAGTACCGGTAATACTTTGCGAAAAGCTACCATTTCCTTCTCCTTGTGGAAATTGAAATCGAATTGACGAGTTTCTCTTGCAACCTGAACCTCAGATGCTCTGTCGATT
>CAYLLB010000031.1:0-59969 GCA_964384215.1 uncultured Solibacteraceae bacterium
CGATCGACTGGGCGGATCCTAGCAAGACTTACATAGACCCCATGACGGGTGTGCTGGCAAAAATGGCTTACCCGGTACCGGCGCAACAAGGCAACAGCCGGTGGGGGAGCGACAACGGCGAATATGCGTTCGCGCACGCCATCGATAGCAATGGAGCCTGGACAAACATCGACAATCTGTTAAACACCTCCACATCGGGGCCGTTCGCCACCTATTCGGGAAGCAATCATGATCCAGTGTTTCTGGCGTTTCCTGAGATTTACGGTTCCACGAACGTGAGCGGCTGGGGATCTCCAGTACAACTGGACGACGTGCGGCTGAAGCTATACGGATTCGGGAGTGGGAGCAGCACCGAGGACCGGACTGTGCTGGCGTGCTTGTCGAGCGATTCGGGGCAAACCTGCCTGTCGTCAGAGTTGGAACTAGTGCTTCCGACGGGTGCGGGGACAGTCAGCGCTCCGTCCAATTATCCGCATCTGCAGTTTAGCGGGTGGGGACTTGCCCGCTATCTACGCAAATCCGAGATTGGGATTCAAGCGGGGAAAGTCGATGTAAGCGGAAACGTAGTGACTCTGACAAGCACCGATGCCACATCGCAGTTTTTTTCGACAGGGTGGAGTTCCGGCACGAAGATTTACATTCAGGGTTCGGCGCCGACATGCCCCGGGGATCTTTGCACGATCACGGAAGTGCGGAGCGCCACGCAACTGACGATTCAGCAGACGCTTGGCACTTTGAGCGGGGCAAACTATCGTGGGGCGAGTTTCGGTGTGCGCATCAGGAAAAAGACTGCCACTGGAACGGTGGACTTGGCTTCCTCATTCGCCTATGCCTGGAGTTACGGGGCGGCCATGCCGCTGAACGGAGTGGCGGATTTCTGTTCGAAGCTGACCACCACGGTATCGTATGCAGCCGACGGGCTGACGCCGATAACTCCAGTGGAAGGCCGGATGTGCGTCCTGCGGGCCAGCAGTTATTTTGGAACCTCCATGCTAGTGCTGCTGATCGAGAGCACGGGAGAAGTACGAACGCTCTCGGATTTCTACTTCAGTACAGGAGCGGCCGGGGAATGGCGGTCGGGGAGTGCGCAGGTGCCGTACGGCTCGTTCTCACCCACCGATCCGCTGACGGTTTACACCACCTTCGCCGATAACAGCGGCGGATGCACGGGATGCACGGCGCTGTATAAAGTCACTTACGATGCGGAAACGGGGAAGTTCCGTAACTGGACGGGAAGCAATTACAATTACATTTCGCGGCCGAGCGACTACCTGACGTGGGTCAACCTCACGCCATATGCACAGAATAAGGGCATTACGCAGCAGATTGCCGCAGCCATCCAAACGAATCCGTTCTACGATTCCTCGATGGGTACAAACGCGGATTATGCGGGAATTGTGGGTAACTACGCGCTGTTCAGCCTGGGATTCGGGGGTGGGCAAGACGCACCGTGCTTCGTGATGCGGTTCAGCTTGACCGATGGCACCCTGGCGCAGATTGCGGACACGCTTGGCGGATCGTCACCGACCGGACGTTGGGCCGGGTGTCACAGCATACAGACCATGGGAGCGGGGAATTGGAACATGATTCTCGCTTCATTGCTCAACAAGCAGAACAGTTCGGCGGCGTTCGGAGGGCCTTACGAAGTTCGCCAGGTCAGCGAGGTGTACAAGGCGGGCGACTGGAGCACGAACACGGCCATTTCCACGGGCGATTTCAACGCCTGTACTCCGGGGACGCCTTTCGAGGCGGAGGGCGCCCAAGGCAATAACTGCCTCAAGATTCGCATTACCGGCGAACCGTGCTCGGCCTATGCGACGAGCATGGAGAAGCAGAAATATCCCTGTCCGTGGGATGCCAACCGATCGATGCCGCAAACGTTGCAGCCGGGCGATTACCTGTGGGTGATCAATCCGGACCGATACTTCGACGGCAAGAACGAGAAGATGCGGGTCATCTCCAAGACGGACATTGGGAGTGGCGCATACGAGTTGGAAGTAATACGAATGGCCACATGCCGGGGCGTAACCTACTACGACGACGACACGAAGCGCACGCATGCAAACGGCTGGACGTTCGTCATGTCCGGTTCGGGGCTTTGCGCGGGCAACGGATGGTGGATCGACGCCACGGACTCATCGAAGAGATGGTATGCCGAAGACAGCGTGTTGAGTGGCGGGCACGGGACCTTGGGCAGTGGAGTCACGCCGGATCAATTCACGATGCTGGTGGCCGGCACGGCATCACGATACAACCTGCCTCTGTTTGAACAGTTCGGCCGTCCGCCGATGTATGTGCAGCAGCATGGCTTATCGCAGTTCGGAGGGCTCAAAAGGACATCCGGAATGGATGTGCAGAGCTACCTGACCCTGGGTCTGTGGGGGCCACCGGCGGCCGAGCAGGTCTGGGCGTTGGACTTGCGCCACTATAATCCAAGCACCGGGGTGGGGGGAGAGTCGCCGTCCGGGATCTGGAATCAGACTTATTCGTTGGTCTCGGGGACAACTCAGGTTTACAAGATCGACAACGCTGGAGTTTACGGCAAGGTGCTGCCATATCTGTCATGGGCGGGTCCGAATCTGTTGAAGGACATGAGCGGGCCGAACTCCGTGATCACGGACGCGGACGCATGGCGATTCTGTGTAGCATTGAAGGCCGGTGAATGCAGGTCTGGCAGCAACGTAAACGACACGTTCGTGAATGTTCCTAAAGCGAGCATCTCGACAACCTGCGTGGTGAACCAGCACAGCAGGAACTATCCTTGCTTCACGAACGGGTATTGGTTTGGGGCTTGGATCACCCAATCCGATATCTCGCGCGACGATGCGTCTTACGTGAACGGGCGGCGGTTGAGCATGGGATTCACGGGCCCGGGGCGGCAGTATCACTTCACCAATGCGCACACGACACCGTCGGGCAAGTGGGCGTTCTTCGGTCCCGGCTGGATCGATGGGGTACGCCCGGAGGTGATGATGCTGAAGTTGCCGCCGTGGCCGAACGCTCAGCAGGACGGAACACGCAGCGGGTTTGTTCCGGTACAGGTCGATTTGCAGCCCAACGAACAGTACAGCAAAGCCAGAATCCGTTTCGGCTACGCTGAAAACGGGCCCGTGGACGGCTTCTTCTGCACCAGCCGTCAAGAAGCCTGCGTAACGGACAACCAACTGACGCCGTTCGCTTACGCACAGTCGGAAACACTGACTCCCGCAGAGTGCCAGGGCGGTTGCAGCATCTCAGTGCCGGCCATTCCGGGTCGCATTCTCTACTATCGTGAGGAGCGGTTGACCAGCGACGGCGGCAGCGTGTATCAGGGTCCGATCAAGGTTCGAGCGGTCCCATAGAAACAATCGTGTTCCATTCGCCAAGCTATCGGCGGACCAAAGGCGCCAGAGGGCGTAAGTGTATACTGGGTTCACTGAACGTGAAACCAAGGGACTCCACGAGTTGATTCTCGCGGAGGCTTGCGTGCACCAATAGGTATGGGGAGATTCCTCAATCTGGCACATGGAACGGAGGCGACTCCCGAGCGGCAGGAGGTGCGTGCAGGCGGGCAAGCGGTGACTGCCGAGCCGGGTTCATCCTCAGCTGCGGAGAGGACGCAAGTTGCCTCATTCCCAAGAGAGGAGTCGGCGTCCTTGTTGCATTGGGTGGGACTTTTAGCCCTCTGCCTTTATCTGCCGGTAGGGCTCATCACGGAATTGAGTTTGCGGTTGTTCGGCGGACATCTCTACTTGTCTGTCGTAGCCATTTCCGTGATGCTGGTGGCGTTTCTGCTGAGCGGAGGATTTCTTCGCACGATCGACACCAGGGTGGGAAAACTCTGGTGGGCGCTATTGGTATGGATGATCGTCGCGGCGCCGTTCAGCTACTGGAAGAGCGGGACTCTGGCGATGCTCATGAACTACGTTCCCCGCGCGCATTTTCTGCTGTTCTTCGTGTGCGCGTTCGTGGTTAATCTCCGGCAAGTTCATTTCCTGATGCGGTGTCAGGGAGCGCTGGGTTACCTGTATCTGATCTGGTGCTTCGCATTTGGGAAGATCGATCCAGTAACGGGCCGGTTTGCCATTCCCGATAGCATGTTCCTGGCCAATGCGAATGATCTTGCTATCCAGTTGTTGGTCTCGTCGGGGGCATTCTTCTACCTGGCCTCTCAGAAGAGTCTGGTTTCCCGGTTGTTCGGATTCGCCGGCTTGCCGGTGGCGCTGTATTACGTGCTAAGGACCGGATCCCGCGGAACTTTTCTGGCCGCCGTTGTGGTGTTTCTTTTTGTCAGCTACTATTCCCGGCCCGGGGTCCGGGGGATTCTGGTGGCCATCGCGGGTATCACGCTTGTGGTGGCGCTGCTGGCGGTCCCGGGGCAAACCTTGCACAGGCTGACGCTGATCTTTCTGGA
Organism: uncultured Solibacteraceae bacterium; assembly: GCA_964384215.1. Classification (GTDB taxonomy): domain Bacteria; phylum Acidobacteriota; class Terriglobia; order Bryobacterales; family Bryobacteraceae; genus JAJFUV01. The sequence goes on from CAYLLB010000031.1 coordinate 4,394, forward strand.
TCCTGGGTCGGTCGCAGCCAGTGGTCGTGTCACCAGCACGCAGGAGGCCTCATCGGTGGCGTCCCAAATGCAGCGATGGGCGTTGTTGAAGCTAAGCGTGTGGTATACCATCACCAATCCGGTATTCGGCGTTGGTCAGGGCCAGTTCATCAACAAGGTCGGAGGGGATGCAATAGCTGAAGGGGAGCGATCGTCGTGGTTGGGTACGCACAATATGTACACGCAGATTTCCAGCGAGTGCGGGATCCCGGCGGCAGCCCTGTTCATCAGTGTGTTGTGGCTTTCGATTCGCAGTGCGATCCGCCTTCTCAAGCTGTCGCGGACGCGCGGGAGTACGTTCCCGTGCGAGAGCGTGGCGTTCTCGTTGCTCGCTATGCTTGTGGGTTTCGCTGTGAGCGGGATGTTCCACCACCTAGCCTACTCACAGTTTCTACCACTGTTGGCCGGTCAGGCGGCGGCGCTGGAGATGGTTACCGGCCTGTATTCGCAGGAGCGGCAGATCGCTTCGTAACGCGACCTGCGGGTGGTGCAAGTCCCACAAACCGCATGAAGTAGCTTCGCCAAGCAGCGTAGCGCGCGCGGAAACGAATTCACGCGAGCCAGCGTCCAGGTTGCATCCCCACAGATAGTCAAAGTGGCGGAGCCGTTGAGTTAGCATTTGCGGATCGAATCGTGTCGGCGACTCCTCGTCCACCCACTGTTCGGGGTGGCGATGGATCAGCGGTTCGACGCCTCTGGCGGCGAAGAAATTGCCAGGTACGGATTGACGCTCGATGACGGCGTAGGAAGCTGTGTGCAGCATGGCCCGGGACCGCTTCGCCTCTCGCCGGCCGACCGGCATGGGGGACAGAACGTAGATTCGGCTTTGCGGCCGCACCCTTTGAAGCACACGTACCATCGCGGCTGTTTCGTGGCCCAGTGTGTACCATTGCCAAGCGGTGGCGCCCCAACGTGCCAGGGCGCAGGTTAGTAGGACGAAGAAGACGCCGCGCGCACACGATTTTGGCAACGTGATCGTCACGGCAAGCAGCCCAAGCAAAAACGCTGGAGCGACGAAGCGGCTGTCGACCGAGCCGATCCGCCCTTGCGAGAAGTGCTTCGGGGCGGCGAAATACAGCAACAGGAGAATGGCAGCCAGCCACAGGACCGGTTGGTTCCAGGACGCGTGGCCGCGCCGCCAAACGAGCACCATTACCGAAGCCAGCGCTAACAAGAACAGTCCGTCGACGCTATACTCGTAACCGGTAAACAGCGCGCCGACCCCGAAGACTTTCTCCGACGCCGTCGGCCACTCCGGATGATGGAGTTGGACCCGGTTGGTCCAAGGGTATAGATACAGCAGCACGGATGGTGCAAGGATCAACAACGCAAGCACCTCGCGCCACATCACACGACGCCGCTGCAAGCAATCCCACACCAGAAGCCAACTGGCGCCCATCCCCAGAAACACGAACGCGGACAGATGCGCCAGATAAGCGGCGACGGCCAAGCACGCTACCAGCCAGCCTCGCGAAACGGTCCAATCGGAACGAAACCGCATCCACAACGCCAGGGAGACAAGAAACAATCCCAGGGCCAGGGAGTAATTCACGAAGCCGTACAAGAAGTTGGAGTGATACGCCAGCAGAGCGCACAGCGGCGCCGACCAACTGGGCCGGCCGTGGATGCTTGCAGCCAACAGATGACATCCCCATCCGAACAGGAGCACGATCAGACTCAAGAAAACCTTACCCGCGATGATCGGCGTCCACCAGACGAGCAGGAGTGGAAGAAGCAGATCGCAGCCCGTATTCGGAAGCGGTTCGAGCACCATGGTGAAAACCTGCTGGAAGATCGGCACCTGAGCGTAGTTTTTCAGAACATAGGCACGCGCCAGATGGCTCGGATAATCCACGAGCGTGTTGTACGGGGCGATCCACAGCGGAGCCACCATCAGAAGGAGAACCGTAATCAGCAGCAGACGGTACAGTAGGCGATCGCCCGGGCTGACCAGAGAGCAGGATTCACGCGCATCATCTCGAGCGGTTGCATCCGACGGCATGGACCTCAGTATGACATCCGAGCGGCGGCGAATTCCGGACTGAAAAGTACTTTGTACTCACCTGCTTCGTACATCAGCCGATATTCGGCCAAGCGACGCTCGATCAAGGCGTAAGCCTGGGGGCGCCGCTCGGCGATGGTTTGCTGACCGCCGCGCACAAACGGATCGGAAACGATCACATCGGGCCGCTTGCCCGTGAGAACGCCGACGTAATGATCGTCCACCAGGCGCGCATCAAAGCGCATCGGATACAAGAGGGAAGAACTGGCGTAAATCGTGCGCGCCGACGAAGCGTGACGCTGCAAAAAGCGCACTGCGTCCCGTTGTGCCTGAACGTCGCTCTTCCCCCACGCGGCCCACGCCATCCCACCTGCCTGCAGCAGCACTGATAACGCCAGCCAGGCGGCCAGCCAGGGCCTGGCGCCGCGAAAATCACGCCACACGTAGACGGAGGCAACCGCCAGCAGCATGATGCAAACAGGCAGGATGTGCACCAAGTACATGGCCAGCTTCTGATTGAACACGCACTGAATCCCGAAGTACGCAGCCCACAGCAACAGCAGCAGACGAACGCCGGTCTTGGCTCGCAGCGCCCCGCAGCAAGCGGCGGCCACGAGCGTGGCCAGATAGGACAACAACGCCACGGATTTCAGGCGCGGCAACCATTGAGACGACTGCAGGCCGTAGGCGTAGCCATAGCGTTCGATCAGCTCGCCGGCGATCCAACGCAACGGATTCCAGCTGCCGGTGAAGCGGCCGCTGTTGAGAGCCATGGTCGCCATCTGTCCGCGGAAGGACGCGAAATCCTGCGCGATGTAGACGAACCAGGGCAAAGCCGCGATCAGGTAGGCCGCCCCCACCGCTGCGAGCATGCGCCAACGCAGACGCGAGCGGTCGTAATGCAGAACCAGAATGACCAGGGCGGCCATATGCAGGACTCCGTTTGGGTGAGACAGCCCGCTCAGCGCAATCCAGAAACTCGACCACGCCAGCGCCCACGTCAAGTTGCGCTCGCGCGCGTTCAAGTAAGTGATGAGCCCGGCCAGCCCGCAGAACAAGCAAAGCAAATCCGGCCGCGCCCAGCTCGATGTGAACAGAAACACATATTCGAGCGGCAGCAGCGTGGCCGCGAGAAGCGCCGCGGCACGGTCCGCGGTCAGAAGAACAGCCAGGCGGTAGACCTGCCATGCCACCAGGGGAACCAGCAAAATCGTAAGCAATCGAATAGACAGCAGCGTGGCGGGAAACACCAGCAACCAGCCTGCTTGCAGCAGGGGATACAACGGCATGATCCAATAGGCGTGTTGATGGATGCCCGGCAGGCGCACCACGACGGGGTCGACAACTGTCATACCAAAAAAGCCGTTATGGGCGAGGTTATAGGCCGACGAGGAGAAGTCGCCTTCATCGGGCTGGCCGACCCGATAACTGGCGGCGATCAGAAGCGCCACCAGAGCTATCCCTACTGCGGCAACGGGCATGGCTCGCAGCCATACCTGGCGCGCGGCTTGCAGCGATTGGTTTGAGCGAGTCATGGTGCGTGGCGGCGCCAGAGTACCAGTATAGCCGCGCGACTTCGGAAAACGCCCATGCCCCGTTCCGCTCAATAGAGGAGGTGTGAGAGGATCCGCCAAGGATGGCGCCGGCGGGACTGGTGTTGTGGCGTTGACGGATCTCGAGCGGTTTCCGGAGCGCTGTCAGGCGGTGTGCGGGCTGAGCGGGAGATCCGTGTACCTGCGAACGGCTTGAGAGTTTCCGCGACATTCACGGGGCGCCGATCCCCAAAACCAGGCAAAGGTCCGTTCATGAGTGTCCTTTCGTCTCCCAACCATCCAACTCTGCCAGTATGCGCTGATAGAGTTCCTGTTCGCCGCCCAGCGCGAGCGCGTAGCGGTAGCCTCGTTCCGCCGTGGTGCGCCGCAACGCGTCGTCCTCCCAAGCGCGGCGGATCATCGCGGCCAGCGCTTGCGGGTCTTCGCGCGGCACCAGAAGCGCCTGATCTTCCAAGACGTCGGAGGCGCCCGGTCCTTCGGAGAGAATCACGCACTTACCCATGAGCATCGCGTTCAGGTAGGTCCCCAAGCCGGAAGCGCAGATGCTGTCTTTGAGCACCGGCAGCACCACCAGTTGAGCTCTCTGCAATAAAGAGATCATGGCCTCGGGGCTGCCGTCATCGTCGATCACTCGCACTTGAGGAGGTAGTTGCACGACCGGCCGGCTGAACCGCGATTGATTCGTTCGCAAGTCGTCGAAATTTGGGCGTGGGATGGCAGCGGGATAGGGCAGCGTGGCGATGGCCTCGAAGAAAGTGTCGTAGTCCCGCATGGAGCGTCCCATGCAAAGCACATACTCGCCCTCGGGATTGGGCTCGGTCCGATAACGAAAACGAATGTTTGGTTTGAAGGCCACATAGCGGCTACGGTCCTCACCGATGCCGTAATACCGCTGGTAGCCGCTCAGGTCCTTGAAGTAGTGCAGGAAGAGGTCAACGCGAGCCAGAAGAAGCTTCTTTAAACGGACGAGCAAACGGTCGGCGAGCATGCGCGGTTTCCGCAACACCAAATCCACCGCTACCATTGGTTTGCGTTTCCAGGGGGCCAGGCAGAACAGGGCCTGCAGTTGAAGCGTCAACCGGACATCGCAGTTCACGATCACGGCATCGCAATTGTTCAGCCGGCGCGCAAACTCGCTGAAGCCGGACGCAACGCAGGCAGTACCACGGAGCCCGGAAGCGGTCTCCCAGTTCTCTGGAAACCGCTCGAAATTGGTCAGGATTCGCACAGTGCCAAGCACGCGGACGGGCTCAAAGTATCTGGTACTTGCCGACCGCTTTACGATGACGCATGGCGCCACGGACAAAGGCGTCATGTTGGGGCTCGCGGTAATGGTGCTCGGCGGTAAACGGCCGTGAGAAAAGATCCTTAGTCAGATCCTGCCGCACGAAGAACGCGTTCGTGCCGGCGTAGCAGCACCCTACCAGGTCGTATCCCTTGCGTGCCCCCAGTTCTTCCAGGGCTTTCAGGCTGGCCCCATAGTAGTTAGTAAAGTTCCAGCGATAGTTTTCGTCGTAGGCCTGCACGATCTTGTGCGGCGGACGGAAGGTCGCATTGTATTCTATGATTACGACCCTTGGCGTGACGACCGTCAATGCTTCCCACAACCAGTAATCGTTCCCGTCCACATCGATACTCAGCAGATCAATCTCTCCGGTGTAGCCTGCCTCGTGGATCGCGCCGTTGATGCTGTCCCTAGTCAGAAAACCTTGTTTCGCTTGCAGTCTCCCGCTGTCCACGTAAGGGGCGAATTGGGCGCGGATGTTGCGTATACCTTCGGCGCTGCCGTCCATCCAAAGGCCGTTCCATCCGGTCAAGAGCAAGTAGACGGTGTTGTTCTCCAAGCCATCTCCGCAGCCGAACTCGATAAACCTGCGGTCCGTGGGACCAATACGCCGAAACAGTTCCTGGATCATTCCGTCCTCATCCGCCTGCGAGTACGCAGTGAAACCATGAGTGGTCAGGGACAGCGGATCCCGCGCTCTCTCTGCTTCGAAAACCGTCTCCCGGTATATCTTCGCCTGAAGCGCATACAAGCTCTGTAGTCGCCACGTGATCTGGTAGAAAAAGCGAACTTGATCAAGGAGCTTTCGGAACCCTGGCATACTAAGCCAGCCTATGTAAGGAGTTCGACGAGTGTCAACATGGGGCCAGCTTCTAGTCGCAACCGGGGGATTGCCAGAGGCGTCCAAAAACTGGTAGATTATGGGAGAGGAATACTGTATTCCGAGTTCTGGTCTACTGATGGCGTCCACGCGCGCATGGAGGGTATTGTCGTTTTTGGCGTTCGCGTCCCTGCTGACGGGCGCTTCCCCAGATCCGAGTCCAGGCGCGGACGTCCTGGAGCGCTACTTGGCCGCGGCTCAAGAGCAGCAAACCCAGATGCGTGGCCTCTCCATGCAGGTAGACATCGATGCCAGCATGCCTAAGCTGAAGAAAACAGGCAAGCTGCAGGCCCTGCGCAACATCTCCAAGCTAGGCCAGATCACCTACAACGCGCTGAGCTTTGTCGGCGACAAGACGATCCGCAACGATGTGATTGCAAGGTATCTCACGGCCGAGACCCGCGCCACCACCTCAGATGAGATGAACATCAGCATCACGCCCGCCAACTACAAGTTCAAGTACAAGGGCGTGGCTGAGCGTGACGGCCGTTCCATGCACGTTTTTCAGCTTTCCCCCCGGAAGAAGAAAGTAGGGCTTTTCAAGGGTGAGCTTTGGGTGGACGCGGCTACCTATATGCCATTGCGCGAGTCCGGCAGGATGGTCAAGAACCCGTCTCTTTTCTTGAAGCGGGTGGACTTTGTCCGGGATTACGATATTCGCGACGGTATCGCATTCCCGCGCCATATGGAGAGCACGATTGAGACCCGGTTGGTGGGTTTGGCCACGCTCAACATCAACTATGGGAGCTTCTCCAGGCCGGAAATCACCCACGCCGCCGCCGGTCAACCTACCGAGTCCCAGTAGGGGCCGGTGATCTGCCATTCCCTGCCTCGTGGTTGTTCAGCGAGGGCAGTGCGAAGTAAGCTCTAAATAGAACCCATGAGAACGCTGTTGCTTAACCCGCCGTCTTTTGAGAAGTTTGACGGCGGCGCGAGTTCCCGCTGGCCGGCCTCGCGCGAGATCGAGTCCTACTGGTATCCGGTATGGCTCTGCTACCCTGCCGGTCTCATCCCGGATAGCAAGGTCGTGGATGCCCCTCCGCACGGCGTCTCCATCGAACGGACCGTGGCCATGTCCAAGGACTTCGAGTTCCTGGTGCTGTTTACCTCGACGCCTGGTTTTTGGGTTGACGTGAAAATGGCCGAGATGATGAAGGACGCGAACCCGAAGCTGAAGATCGCGTTCGTGGGTCCGCCGGTCACCATCGAACCGGAAACCGTGCTGAAATCCTCCCGCGCGATCGATTTCGTGGTGCGCCGCGAGTTCGACTATCAGGTGGCCAATTTCGCCAAAGGCACGCCGGTCAACGAGTTGCCGGGAGCCAGCTTCCGTTCTAACGGGAGCTTCGTGCACAATCCGGACGGCCCTGCCATTGAAAACCTGGACGCGCTGCCCTGGGTCACGAAGATTTACAAGCGGGATCTGGATTTCACTCGCTACAACGTCCCCTTCATCAAGCACCCGTTTCTGGCGTTCTATACCTCGCGCGGCTGCCCGGCCATGTGCACTTACTGCCTGTGGCCGCAGACGCACTCGGGCCACCGCTGGCGCAAGCGCTCCGGCGCCGACGTGGCGAACGAGGTGCGCTGGGCGATCGGCAACTTCCCCGGGCTGCGCGAGATCTTCTTCGACGACGACACATTCAATTATCAGAAGGCGCGCACGATCGAGTTGTGCCGCCACCTGAAGCCGCTCAACTTCACCTGGAGCTGTACCTCCCGCGTCACCACCGATTACGAGACGCTGAAGGCCATGAAGGAAGCCGGCTGCCGGCTGCTGATCGTGGGTTACGAATCCGGCGACCCGCAGATCCTCAAGAACATCAAGAAGGGCGCCACGGTGGAGATGGCGTTGCGCTTCCAGAGCAACTGCAAGAAGCTCGGCCTGAGGGTGCATGGCGACTTCATTGTGGGCCTGCCTGGAGAGACGCGCGAAAGCATCCGCCGCACCATCGACTTCGCCAAGCGCCTGGACTGCGAGACCGTCCAGGTTTCTATCGCGCATCCCTATCCCGGCACTGAATTCTACGATTATGTCCGTGACAACAACCTGATCACGATCGACTCGATGACGGACGACAAGGGCCACCAGTTGCCGAACATCATCTACCCGGGCCTGGATCGAGCCGAACTGGTGGATTGGGTTGAGAAGTTCTATGGTGAATACTACTTCCGGCCGCGCGCCGCTCTCCGCATAGTAAAAGGCGCGGTTTTCGATTCGGGCGAGCGCAAGCGGCTCTACAAGGAAGCCCGGGAGTACCTCTCGCTGCGCGCCAAGCGCAAGAAGTTCGTCAAGGACCAGAAGCGAGCCGGGACCAACGCCTCATGCGCAAAACCGTCCTGGTAACCACCCTCGTCGTTTTCAGCAACGTGGCCGGGAATTTTTCGCTCAGTTGGGGCATAAGGCATCCGGCGAGCGGCACGTTTACGCTGCTGAGCCCATGGGTGGTGCTGGGCGTGGCGTTGCTTATTGTGTGGACATTGGCGCGCATGGCGCTGTTGAGTTGGGCCGACCTCAGCTTCGTGCTCCCAGTGACCAGCGCGGGCTATGTACTGACGGCACTGGCCGGCAAATTCTTCCTGAACGAACAGGTCAGCCTGGAGCGCTGGGCCGGCACCGTGCTCATCATGCTGGGCGTGATCCTGGTGGGCGCTACCGATCCGCGTACAGCGGCCAGGAGGGAAAACCGGCCGTGAAGTGGGCGCTTGTCGCGGGCATCGTCGCTTCCACCGTGGCGGCGGATCTGCTCCAGACCATCGAAATGAAGCGCCACGGCGAGATTAACGACTTCCGCCCGGGCGCGCTCGGCCGTGTCTTCTCCACCGTGCTCCGGCGCCGGTTTTTGATCCTGGCAGTCTTCTTCATGGCGCTATCGTTCTTCTGCTTTCTGCGCCTGCTGGCCATCGCGGACCTGAGCTTTGCAGTGCCGGCGACGGCGGCCACCTACGTCGTCGAGACCGTACTGGCGAAGTACGTTTTGCGGGAACAAGTGAACCGGAAGCGTTGGGCGGGGGTGGCGCTGGTGGCTTGCGGGGTACTCCTGGTGGCGCTGTGATCTACTTCGTGCTCGCCATCGCGCTCGTGGCCGCCGCCTACCAGTTGGTGACACTGGCAGCGGCCTTGCGGCACACCCTGATGAAGGAACCTCTGGCGCGCCAGTTCCCGCCCGTTTCCATTCTCAAGCCCGTCCGTGGCCTCGATCCGCACTTCTATGAGGCTATACGCTCGCACGCCCTGCTCGACTATCCGGAATACGAAGTGCTTTTCGGCGTGGCGGATGCGGACGACGCAACGGTGCCGGAGATCGAGCGTCTGATTGCGGACTTCCCCGAGAGACAAATCCGCCTGATCCACAGCCCCACCCTTAGGGCGAACCTGAACGTGGGTGTGCGGGAGGACTTGGCGCGCGAAGCGCGCTACCCCGTGCTAGTCATGAACGACAGCGACATCGAGGTGCCGCCGGACTACCTGAGCCGTCTGGTGGCTCCTCTCGAGGAAGCCGGCATCGGCATCGTGACGTGCCTTTTCCGCGGGGAGGCCGATCACTGGCCGGGGCGGTTCGAAGCCATCGGCATCACGACCAACTTCATGCCCAGCGCGCTGGTGGCGCCCCTGGTGGGGGTAAACGAATTCGGGCTGGGCGCCACGCTGGCCTTCCGCGCCGAGACCCTACGCGCCATCGGCGGTTTCGAGGCCTTGGGCGACTACCTGGCCGACGATTATCAGCTCGCCTGCCGCATCACGAAGTTGGGCCTGCGCGCGTACATGGCCAAAGTGATCATCGCGACGCACCTGGGCGATGACACCTGGAGCGGCCTATGGGAGCACCAGTTGCGTTGGGCGCGCACCATCCGGCTGTGCCGCGGTGACGGTTACGTGGGGCTTCCCGTGACGCATGCGGGCCTGTGGGTCCTGGTTGCGGTCCTGGCGGGACTCTGGCAGTTGGCTTTGCCCCTGGCCGCGCTGCGGATTCTGGCGGGTGTCGCCGTTGGGCGCGGCATCGTGAAAAGCTCCATCGCCTTGAAGCATTGCTACCTGATTCCGCTATGGGACGTCTGGGCGTTTTGCATCTGGTTCGCCGGTTTGTTTGGAAAAGAAGTGGTTTGGAGGAACCGGCGGCTGCGATTGAACAAAGCCGGACAAATTGTGGAGCGCTGAAAGCACCTAATCCGGCCCTACCTGTACAATCAGAAGAGAAGCACCTTCCATTATGTTTCAAACCCTGTTTGGCACTTCGGAGAAGAAGGAAGAGCCTGGTTTCTTCGACAAGCTCAAGCGCGGCATCGAGAAGACGCGCGCCGGCCTCACCTCGCGCATCGAAGAAGTTCTTGCGACGACCAAGAAAATCGACGAGGACCTGCTCGAGGAGCTTGAGTACACCTTGATCAGCGCCGATATCGGCGTGAAGACGACCGAGGAAGTGCTCTCTAGCATACGCCAGAAAGTGGATCGCAACCTGGTGAACGATGCGGGAGAACTCAAGCACCTGATCCGCGAGCACCTTCTCCAAGTGTTACAGGGCAGCGAGAAGCCGCCGGCCGAAGTCGCCTCGCCCCCGGAGGTTGTGCTGGTGGTGGGTGTGAACGGCTCGGGCAAGACGACCACCATCGGCAAGCTCACCAACCGCTACAAGGCGCAGGGCCGCGGGGTACTGCTCGCCGCCGCCGACACGTTCCGAGCCGCGGCCATCGAGCAATTGCAGATCTGGGGCACCCGCACCGGGACCGAGGTCATCCATCAGAAGCCCGGCGCGGATCCCAGCGCGGTTCTTTTCGACGCGCTGCAGGCGGCCGTGGCGCGCAAGTTCGATTACGTGATTGTGGATACGGCGGGAAGGCTGCACACGAAGTCCAACCTGATGGCGGAGCTGGAAAAGATGAGCCGCACGGCCTCGCGGGTGGTGCCGGGAGCGCCGCACGAAGTGCTGCTGGTGCTGGATGCCACCACGGGTCAGAATGGCCTGGAGCAGGCGCGCAAGTTCACCGAAGCCAGCGGAGTCACGGGCATCGTGCTCACGAAGCTGGACGGCACGGCCAAGGGCGGCATCGTCATCGCCATCGCCCGCGAACTCAATCTGCCCATCCGCTATGTGGGAGTGGGCGAGCAATTGGATGATCTTCTGCCTTTCGATGCCGGTAAATTCGTGGCATCCTTGTTTGAGACATGAACCCACGATACATGCGCGAGGCCTTGGAACTGGCCGCGCGAGGAAGCGGCGCGACCAGCCCGAATCCCATGGTCGGCGCGGTGCTGGTACGCGAAGGCGAAGTCGTCGGGCGCGGCTTCCATACCTGGAACGGCGTCAAGCACGCCGAAACGCTGGCGCTTGAGGAGGCCGGCGAGCGCGCGCGAGGAGCGACGCTCTACATCAACCTGGAGCCGTGCTCGCACCAGGGCCGCACGGGGCCTTGCGCCGATGCGCTGATCGCGGCGGGCATTTCGCAAGTGGTGGCGGCGATGGTGGACCCCAATCCACGCGTGGCGGGCGAAGGCTTCCGCAAGCTCTCCAATGCGGGCATCGAGGTGCTGCTGGCCAGCGAATTCTCGCGCGAGGCGGAGAAACTCAACGAAGCTTACTGCCACTTCATGCGCACAGGGAAGCCCCTGGTCACGCTGAAAGCCGCCGTGACGCTCGACGGCAAGATCGCCGCGCCGGAGGACAATCGCGGCTGGATCACCAGCGAGACGGCGCGCGCCGACGTGCAACGCCTGCGCCACGCATCAGACGCCATCCTGACCGGCATCGGGACAGTCCTAAACGATGACAGCCTGCTGACGGACCGCAGCGGGCTCGAGCGCAGCCGCCCGCTGATGCGCATCGTGCTGGATTCTCAACTGCGCATCCCGCCGGCTTCGCGCATGGTGGCGAGCTGCCAGGGCGATGTCACCGTAGTGTGCACGTCCGCCGCAAGCCCGGAACGGCGCCGCGTACTGGAACAGCACGGCGTGCGCGTTCTCACGTTCGACGGCAAGCAAGGCCGCACCGATCTGAGGCGCGTGGTCGATTATCTGGCGGGCGAAAAATACCTTTCGCTCATGATCGAAGCCGGCAGCAAAGTGAACTGGTCCGCGCTCGAACTGGGCGTGGTGGACAAGATCTACTTCTATTACGCGCCGAAGATCCTGGGCGGGCTGCAATCGCTGCCTGTGGTGGGCGGCACGGGCCGGCTGCGCCGCGTCGACGCGATCCAGTTCAAGAATGTCACGTTGCACGACGTGGCCCCGGATGAGTTCGCAGTGGAAGCCTATCTGGTCAAGAGCATCTGAGCAATGTTCACGGGCATCATTGAAGAGCTGGGCGCGGTGGAAGCGATCGAAGCCCGCGCCAACGGCGCCCGCATACGGGTGCGCTGCGCCACGGTGCTGGAAGACTCTCCAACAGGCGCGAGCATTGCGGTGAACGGAGTCTGCCTCACCGCGATCGAACTGGCCGCCGGCGGTTTCGCGGCCGATGTGGCGGCGGAGACCCTGCGCCGCAGTACACTCGGCCAGCTCAAGAAGGGCGATCCGGTGAACCTCGAGCGCCCTCTGGCCGCTGGGGGCAGGTTGGGCGGCCACATCGTCCAAGGGCACGTGGACGGCGTGGGCGAGATTGTGTCGGTCGAACAACTGGGCGGCGGTGACTGGTGGCTGGAGGTGCGCGTCCCGGCTCCGCTCGCGCGCTACACCGCCGAGAAGGGTTCCATTGCGATCGACGGCATCAGCCTCACGGTGGCTGCGCTCGAAGGCGACGTGGTGAGCGTGAGCGTGATCCCGCACACGTACGAGAACACGGTGTTGAGGGTGCGCCGCGCGGGCGACCGCGTCAATATCGAGTGCGACATCCTGGCCAAGTACGTGGAGCGGTTGCTGGGCACTCGGGCTGGTTCCGCCGGTCTCACCGAAGACAAGTTGCGCGAGTTGGGCTACTAGCCGGGCGACGCCACTACTTCGTCTTTAACTCTGAAACGATTTCGGCCGCGACGCGGCGCGCCGACTCGACGTCGCCTTTCGGGAAGCTGATGGCTCCCACGCGCGCGTGGCCGCCTCCGCCGTATCGCTCGCAAATGCTAGCCAGGTTGCGCAGCGACTGGCAGGTGGTCCAGGGATTGGTCCCCACCGAAACCTTCGTGCGGAAACTCGAGGTGCTTACAGACACCGTGTAAGTGGACTCGGGATAGATGTAGTACGGGATGAACTTGTTATAGCCTTCCACGCCCAGGTCGGCCAGGTCGAAGAACACCACGCCGTCTTCGCTCCGGCCACGCTCCCGGATCAGGTCGATCGAGCGCAAGTGCTTCTCATAGAGTGGCTTGTACTGCTGTTGAATCGCCGGGTCAGAGATTATATCGGCCAGCTTGCGGTGGCGCATCCAGCGGATGATCTGATGCACGGTCTCGGAGCCCTTCACGCTCTCAATAACAAGCGTGAGCTTCATAGCGGGAGTTCCCAGCTCGACGGCGGACTTGGCGTCGGTGTACTGCGCGCCGTCGATGATGTCGGCGGCCTCCACCAATTCCGCTAGGTCCGGCGCTTCCCAGCCGAACTTGGTGCGCGCGACGTGCGCGATGAAAGCCGTACAGGAGCGGAAGCTCGGATCGAACAGCTTCCTGCCGCTGGTGTCGCGGCGCCAATGCGCCTCGTCTTCCTCGGTGAGAAACGCACTCTGATGATGGTCGAACCACCATGTCAGGCGAGGATTCGTGGAGTACTTGAAGTCGACGATTGCGTTCTCATCGCCATCGAAAAGGCTGTCATCGAAATGTTGCGCCGCGGTGTGGGCCATGCCCGTGAAGTGGAACTCGGCGCCCGGATGAAAAGCGCCCTCCATGAAACGCGTAAAAAACGCAGCCGCGGCCGCGCCGTCGAAGCAATGGTCGTGATGCAAGACTCTTATCTTCATGTGCGAAGAACCCACAGGTGGGAAAACCTTTTAGTTTGCTTCAAATGAAAGCTGAATGCAACTACGCGCGGGATCAAGTTGTGACACGGCAGGGCAGTGTGCTCTACTTTCTAACATGAAACGGTATCTGACGATCGCGTTGCTGGCCGCGCTGCCGTGCCTGGCACAGGTAGACATCAAGCAACAGGCCGACCGGATGGACATTTCCATCAACGGTGCTCCGTTTTCCACGTTCTTCTATGGTCCGGACGCCCCTAAGCCTTACCTGCATCCGTTGCGGACGGCCTCCGGCAAGATCGTGACGCGGGCCTATCCCATGGCCGACGTCGAAGGTGAGAGCCGGGACCATCCGCATCACCGCGGCCTGTGGTTCACGCACGGCGACGTGAACGGCTTCGACTTTTGGGCCAACGAGGAGCGCCAGAAAGGGCCGAAGAAAGGCAAGATCGTTCTCGAGAAGGCCGGACCGGTTCAAAGCGGCAAGAAGAAGGGCACGCTGGAAGCCATCTTCAACTGGCTGGACCCGCAAGGGAACACGGTGCTCAAGGAAGCCAGGAAGATGGTTTTTTACGCAGACCGCGACCGCCGCGTGATCGACGTCTATGTCACCCTGACCGCCGCGACTGACGTCAAGTTCGGCGACACGAAGGAGGGGACTTTCGCCATTCGCCTGGCCACCCCGCTCGAAGAACCCTCGCCGAAATCCAAGGGTGTAACGCGCACCGGCAAGATGGTGAATGCCGATGGCCTGGAGACGGAAAAGAACGTGTGGGGCAAGCGCTCGGCGTGGGTGGATTACGAGGGCGAACTGGAAGGCGAGAAACTCGGCATCGCCATTCTGGACCATCCTTCCAATCCGCGGCATCCGACGTATTGGCATTCGCGCGGTTACGGTCTTTTCGCCGCCAACATTTTCGGCGTGCACGACTTCACCCGCGACAAGTCGAAGGACGGGAGCCTCAACCTCGAAAAGGGGAAGTCGCTGCGCTTCCTTTACCGGGTGGTGATCCACCCCGGAGACGCGAAGACGGCGCAAATCGCGAAGGAATTCAAGGCCTTCAGCAAGATCAAGTAGTGCCAGCCGACGCCGCTCGCGCCAATAGCCACTCCCGCAGTTCGGGCCTGACGTAGTATCGCGGCCTGAGCAGATCATCCTCCGCGGCGATGAGTCCGTCTGCCAATGCGGACGCCGCCAGTTGTGTGCCCGGGTAGATCCGGATGCCCACGCTGACTTTGAGGTAGTCGAGCTGCAGACTCCCGGCGAATGCCAGGCTCTCCTCCGCGGTCTGGTGGGTCTCGCCGGGGCCTCCCAGCAGAAGGAAGCCCCGGCGCTCGATGCCGGACTCACGAAACAGTTCCGAGATCGTACGCACCTCCTCGGGATGGAACTTCTTGTTCATGCTCATCAACGTCTGTTCGGAACCGCTCTCGAAGCCGAGGCTCACTTGGCGGCACCCGGCCCGGGCCATCAGTTCCACCAGGGGCCGGTCCACCCACTTGGGATAGACAATGCACCACCACCGGATATCAATCGCGGCGTCCACGATACCGCGGCACAATTCGGTGGCGTAGGCCGCCGGAAGGTTGAACGTGTTGTCGACAAAATTGAAATTGCGGTAGCCGGCGCGCGACAACCGGACGAGCCAATCCACGACCTTGCGGGGCGAGCGTGAGCGCACGGGCCGTCCTTCGATCGTGGCCGTCGAGCAGTAACTGCAGTCCAACGGACATCCACGACGGGTTTGAACGGGAATAAAGAGGTCACCTGGGTTGCCGCCCGGGGGGATCCATAGCTCCGGCTCGGGCAGAGGCAGGCTGTCCAGGTCGCCTACGAAACTTCTGGATGAGGGTGCGCGCCCTGGGAGATACACGCCGGGAAGATCCGTAAGCGGATCCGAGCGGGCCAGCCTTTCGAGCAACAGAGGCAGAATCGCTTCCCCTTCGCCCTGAACGCCGAGGTCCGCTCCCAGGTACCGCAGGCAGCTTTCGGGAAAGATACTGTAGCCGGCTCCACCCAGGATGATGGGAGCCCGGATCACCTCCCGGCACGCGCTCACGATCGCTCGCATGGGCTCCAGGAGGAACTTGCCATCCTGCATCTTCTGGTCGTCGATGTTCCTTATTGAGAGGCCGATGGCGTCGGGCCGGAACTCACCGGCAGCGCGCCGGATTGCCGTGCGGGCATCTTGTTGGAACAAGAGGTCTAGAAACATCACCTCGTGCCCAGCGGCACGGACGGCCGCCGCCACGGAGGCCAGCCCCAGAGGGAGGGCGACCATGTTCATGGTTTCCGTGTTGGCTGAAATCAGGAGAACTCTCACGAGCAACCCCCTCACACTGTTCCACTGCCGGTTGTAACGCACTCATTCTGCGGAGCGTCTCCCAGAATTGACAGCTCTCGAAGCCTGTCCCTATGATAGGTATTTCAGCGGCGGCCCGGTGTGGCCGGCATCTGCTGTCCTCCAGGATCCAAATATGATCAAGGTCGAAGGTCTCACTAAGAGGTACGCCCGCACGGTTGCGGTCGACGACATCTCCTTCGAAATAGCAAAAGGACAGATCGTAGGGTTTCTGGGTCCCAATGGGGCCGGGAAGACCACGACCATGCGTGTCCTGACCTGTTTCCTGCCCCCCAGTGCGGGAACGGCCAAGGTGGCCGGTTTCGATGTGCTGAAGAATCCAATCGAAGTCAAGAGAAGGATCGGCTACCTTCCGGAAACGCCTCCGGTGTATCCGGAAATGGAAGTCAACGAATATCTGACGTTCGTTGGACGGCTCAAAGGCATTGGGAAGGGGGAACTTCCCAAGCGCATCAATGAAGTCTGCGAGAGGTGCGCCATCGGCGACGTCCGCAAGAGGCTGGTGGGCAAGTTGTCGAAAGGCTACCGGCAGCGCGTCGGGCTCGCGCAGGCCATCATGCACAATCCCGACGTGCTGATTCTGGACGAGCCCACGGCTGGCCTGGACCCCAAGCAGATCATCGAGACACGGGAGTTGATCAAGGGTCTGGCGGGGAGTCACACGATCATCCTCAGTACGCACATTCTGCCCGAAGTGGAGCAGACCTGCGAGCAGGTGATCATCATCGCCAAGGGCAGGCTGGTGGCCACGGATTCGGTGAGCAACCTGACAAACCGGCTGCGCGGTTCCGAGACAGTGGCCGTCGAGGTGGAAGCCCGGGACGGCGTCCTCGATCCGGTGGCGGTGCGCCAGCGCCTGGAAAAAGTGCCTGGCGTGAGCCGCGTGCTGGTCAAAGACGCACACGACAAGCGGCAAGGGTTCGAAGTGGAAAGTCTGAAAGGCTGTTCGGTCCGCCCCGAGCTGGCAAGAGCCGTGGTCGAGGCCGGCTGGAACCTCAATGAATTGCGTCCGATGGCGCTGAGCCTGGAAGAGATCTTCCTGCAATTGACTTCGCCGGAACAGGAAGCAGCCGCGGGAGGCGCGAAATGAAAAACGTCTGGATCATCTGTCGCAAGGAGCTCAAGAGCTATTTCGTGAGCCCGATCGCCTACGGGCTGATGGCCTTCTTCGCGGCCATCTCGGGCTACTTCTTCTACATCGCCACGGCGATTTTCGTGACGCGCGGCATCGAGTCGCAGATGATGGGCCGCGGCATGCCGATGGATTTGAACGAGTGGATCGTGCGGCCGCTGCTGATGAATGTAAGCGTCATCGGGTTGTTCCTGATCCCGATGATCACCATGCGGCTATTCGCTGAAGAGAAGCGGTCGGGCACTATCGAATTGCTGGCCACTTCCCCGGTGCGCGACATGGAGATCATCCTCGGCAAGTGGTTCGCGGCGCTCGTCATGTATGCCTGCATTCTGGGCATCTCCCTGCTGAACCTCTCGCTGCTGTTTGTTTACGGCAAGCCGGATTGGAAGCCGATCCTGATCGGTTACCTGGGTCTGCTGCTCCAAGGCGGCTGCCTGCTGGCGATCGGCACGTTCATTTCGACGACTACCCGCAACCAGATCATCGCCGGTGTGGCGACCTTCGCCGTCTGCCTGCTGTTGTGGGTGTTCGACTGGGTGACGGCGTACGAGATGGCCACCTGGGCCAAGGTGATGGGTTACATGTCGGTGGTGCCGCACTTTGAAACGTTCGCCAAGGGCGTGTTGGATAGCAAGGACGTGATTTTCTACCTTTCCATGATTTTCTTCGGGCTGTTCCTTACGTCCCGGTCCATGGAATCGCTGCGGTGGAGGTCCTAAGATGAAGTTCGACTGGATCAAGGCGCGACAGACCAAGTACACGGCCTACGTTGTCTTGTACACGCTCATCGTGATCGCCGTGCTCGGCATGGCGAACTGGTTGGCCAACCGGCACAACAAGACCTACGATTCGACGGCCAACAAACGTTTTAGCCTCTCCGACCAGACCGAGAAGGTGGTCAAGAACCTCAAGCAGGACGTCAGGATCAAGTACTTCGACAAGACCAGCGAATTCGGCCGCGCGCGCGACCTGCTGGACCGCTACAACAACCTCAGCCCCAAGCTGGCGGTGGACTACATCGATCCGGACAAGAAGCCGCAACTGGCCAAGGCTGAAGCGGTGCGCAACTACGGGACGATCTACGTCGAAACCGGCAGGAAGCGCGAGGAAGCCAAGAGCCTGTCGGAGGAGGAAATAACCGGGGCTCTCATCCGCGCCCTGAAGGGCGGCGAGCGCAACGTGTGCTTCGTGACTGGCAGCGGCGAGCATGGCCTGGAGGACAGCGGCCGCACGGGCTATTCTTCGCTCAAGGAAACGCTCGAGAAGAATAATTACAGGACGCGGACCATCTCGCTGCTCGAGAAACCCGAAGTTCCCAAGGACTGCACCACTCTGGTGGTGGGCGGGCCGAAGCACGATTACGTCGAGCCGGCCGCCAACGCCATCAAGGCGTACGTCGAGGGCGGCGGCCGCGCGCTGATCATGCTGGATCCTCCCGTGCAACTGGGCCGCGAGGAAACAAGCGAGAATCCGGCGCTGGTCAAAGTGATCGACTCGTGGGGCATCACCTTGAACAAGGACCTGGTGCTGGATACCAGCGGCATCGGGCAGTTGTTCGGCTTGAGCGAAGTGGTGCCGCTGGTGACCAATTACGAAACGCATGCGATCGTGCGCGAGATGAAAGAAGTCGCCACCGCGTTTCCCATCACGCGTTCGCTCGAAACCAAGAGCGCGGACAAAGCCACGGCGGAGAAGCTGCTTTCCACCTCTTCGAACAGCTTTGCGACCGGCAACCTGAGTTCGCCTGAGATCCGCATCAATCCGGCCAAGGACAAGAAGGGTCCGTTTACTTTGGCCGCCGCCGGGACGTACTCGGCCGGTCAGGCCGGACAGCAGGGACGATTCGTGGTAGTGGGCTGCTCGGGCTGGGCGGCTAACAACATTCTGCGGTTCAACGGCAACCGCGACCTGTTCCTGAACATGATGAACTGGCTCAGCTCGGACGAAGACCTGATTTCGATCCGTCCGAAGGAGCCCGAAGACCGCCGGCTCAATATGACGCGCCGGCAAATGAACAGCATCTTCTACTCGAGCGTAATCGGCATCCCGCTGATCATCATCGCCGCTGGGCTGAGCGTCTGGTGGCGCAGGAGGTAACCGATGCGCATTCGGGGAATGCTGGTAGCGCTGGCCGTGCTTGCCGCGCTGGGCGGTGCGGTCTGGTATTCGAACAAGGTCAAGAAGGCCGAGGAATCCAAGCCCTCTGCGGATGCGACGCCGAAGGTGATTTCGATTCCCGAGGACCAGTTCCGCCAAATCGAGATCAAGAAGCGGGACGGCGAAACTACGGTTGTGAAGCGCGATTCGGCGGGGAGCCCGTGGCAGATCACGGCTCCCAAGCCGCTGAACGCGGACCAGGACGCGATGAGTTCGCTGGTTTCCTCGCTGGCTTCGCTCTCCTCCGACAGGCTGATTGAGGAGAAGGCCGGCGACCTCAGCGGATATGGCCTCGCCTCGCCTTCGCTGGAAGTCTCCATTACCACGGCGGACGGCAAGGTGCACAAGCTTCTCGTGGGCGACGACACGCCCACCGGCGGCGGCGCCTTCGCGAAGACCGCCGGCGATCCACGGGTGTTTACCATCGCCAGTTACAACAAGTCCGGCGTGGACAAGACTTCGAAAGACCTGCGCGACAAGCGCTTGCTGACTTTCGATTCCGAGAAGCTCAGCCGCGTGGAACTGGCCGCCAAGAAACAGTCGTTCGAATTCGGCAAGAACGCGCAGAATGAGTGGGCCATCTTGAAACCGCGCCCGCTGCGCGCCGATGGCGGGCAAGTGGAAGAACTCGTCCGCAAGCTCAAGGACGCCAGAATGGACACGTCCATTTCGGACGACGAAGCCAAGAAGGCTGTCTCCGCGTTCGGCTCCGGCGCGATCGTGGCGGTGGCACGGGTGACCGATGCCTCGGGCACGCAACAGATCGAAGTCCGGAAGGACAAGAACAACAACTACTACGCGAAGTCCAGCGTGGTGGAGGGCGTCCACAAGGTCACCAGCGATTTGGGCGACGGACTGGACAAGGGCCTGGACGATTTCCGCAACAAGAAGCTGTTCGATTTCGGCTTCAACGATCCGACCCGCGTGAGCTTCCGTGATGGCTCGAAAAACAGCGTGTTCGTGAAGGGCGGGGACAAGTGGTGGCTGAACGGCAAGCAGATGGATTCGGCCAGCCTGCAGACGCTGGTGGACCGGCTGCGCGACCTGGCCAGTATCAAGTTCGTCGAAGCCGGCTTCACAACACCGGCGATCGAGGTCTCGGTTACATCGAAAGACGGAAAGCTGGTGGAGAAGGTCCTGATCTCCAAGTCCGGCAACAGCTATTTCGCGCGCCGCGAGAACGAACCGGCAACCTACGAACTGGACGGCAAGGCGGTGGAGGAATTGCAGAAGGCCGCCGGCGATGTGAAAGAATACCAGCCGCCCAAGGACCAGAAAAAGAAGTAGTAGGATAGGCAACAGCCTTTCCGAAGACTTACATGAATGGTCTTCTGACCGACCTATACGAGTTGACCATGGCGGCGGGCTACTTCGCCGCCGGCAAGACCGACGAAACCGCGACATTTGAACTGAGCGTTAGGCGGCTGCCTCCCAATCGCAACTTCGTGGTTGCGGCAGGTCTTGCCCAGGCGGCGGATTATCTGCTGAACCTCAACTTCGGCGCCGACGAAATCGATTATCTGCGTGGCCTTGCGCAGTTCTCCAATTCGCAGCCGGAATTCTTCGACTACCTTAGCCGCTTTCGTTTCACGGGCGACCTGTTCGCGGTGCCGGAAGGCACGCCGATCTTCGCCGGCGAACCGGTGCTGACCGTGCGCGCGCCGCTCATCGAAGCGCAGATTGCGGAGACGTACCTGCTTTCGAGCATTGGTTTCCAAACGCTGGTAGCGACCAAGGCCGCGCGCGTCGTCGAAGCGGCGGCGGGCCGGCCTGTGGTGGAGTTCGGCACGCGCCACGCGCATACGCCCGAGGCCGGCGTGCTCGCGGGCAGGGCGGCTTACATCGGAGGCTGCGCCGGCACCAGCAATACTCTGGCGGGTTTCCGCTTCGGCATCCCGGTGTCGGGCACGGCGGCGCATTCCTGGGTGATGGCGTTTCCGGACGAGATGGAGTCGTTCCGGCGCCTGCAACAGCTTCTGGGACCGTCGACCGTCTACCTGATCGACAGCTACGACACTGTTGAGGGCGCGCGCAAAGCGGCCGCGCTCGGTGAGCCGATCCTGGGCGTGCGGCTGGATAGCGGAGACCTCGACGCGCTGTCGCGCCAGGTCAGAGACATCCTGGACGAGGCCGGTCTCACGCGTGCGCGCATCATGGCCACGGGAGATCTGAACGAATATCGTATCCGCGACCTGGTGGCTGGAGGCGCGCCTATCGACAGCTTCGGCGTGGGGACGGAACTGGCTACCTCGGCCGATGCGCCCAGCCTGTGCGACATCTACAAGATGGTGGAGCTCTCAAGCGGCGGGGTGAAGCGCTACACCGCCAAGTTCAGTGCCGAGAAGATTACGGTGCCGGGCGCCAAGCAGATTTTCCGTTTCCGGGATCACGACGAGGTTACCGGCGCGTGGGAATGCCCGCGCACGCGCGGCAAGGCGGAAGAGGTGGAAGCGCTGCTGCGGCCGGTGATTTACGGTGGCGAACTGGTGGAGGCGCTACCGGATGTCCACGCGGCGCGCGCGTATGCGGCAAGGTGCCTGAAGAATCTTCCACCGGCCTGCCTGCATCTAACTGATGCGGAGCCCTATCGTGTGGAGTGGAGCGAGGAATTGACGCGATTATCCGAAGCGGTGCGGCAGCGGGTGGCTGAATGAAGACTGTGTTTGTGGATGTAGACACGCAAATCGACTTCCTCTATCCGGCCGGGGCGCTATATGTGCCGGGTGCGGAAAAGTTGTTGCCCGCGTTCGAAAAGCTGGCTCGCTACGCCGCTGCGCGGGGGATACAGGTCCTTTCGACGGTTGACGCCCACGCCGAAAACGATCCGGAGTTTCGCGACTGGCCACCGCATTGCGTGGCCGGCACGGCAGGCCAGCAGAAGCCGCAGCACACACTGCTCGCAAAGCGGGCGACCGTGCCTAATGAGGCGGCCGAGTATTCGATCGACGGGGCACAGCAGATCATCCTGGAGACCGCTGCCATCGACTGCTTTACGAACCCGAACCTCCCCGGATTGCTGGCAAGATTGGACGCGGACCGCTACGTTGTCTACGGGGTGGTAACAGAGTATTGCGTCCGTTGCGCAGCGATGGGCCTGCTCCGGACGGGCAAGCGGGTTGAACTGGTGATCGACGCGGTCGAGACGCTTCGCCAGGAAGACGCCCGGCGGACTTACGAGGAGTTCACCGCCGCCGGCGGCGTGCTGACGACGGTCGAGCAAGTTACGGCAGAGGGTTAATCCCCCGCCGGCGTGACGTCCTTCGCTCCCCGCCAGAGCCTTTCGATGTCGTAGTAGGTTCGCGCCTCGGCCGAAAATACGTGGACGATGAAGTCCCCGTAGTCGATAAGCACCCATTCAGCGTTGTTGTAACCCTCAACGCTATTGGGGAGTTCGCCGAGTTTCTTCAGTTCGAGCGTGACCTCGTCGCTGATGGCCTGAATCTGCCGCGAGTTCGTTCCGCTGCAGATGACGAAGAAGTCGGTGAAAGTCGTAACGTCCCGCAGATCGAGCACACGCAACCCGACCGCCTTCTTGGATTCGGCGGCGTAATAGGCCGCGAGCCACGGCTGGCCGGCGGAAGTGCTTTTATTCTGAGGGGTAGGGGGCTGGACTTGCTTGTGCGATGACACTCGGTTGGTTCGGTCGCTCCTGTTCCGTATCGTACTACAATCAAGAAGATGCGTCTAATTTTGGCGCTGGCCTTCCTGGCCTCCGCCGTGGCTTTCCCACAGAACCCGTCACCGATCATGCCGCGTGCGGCGGGCACGGACCCGGCCGAAGTGCGCCGTCTGGTGGAAGCGGGCGTGTTGCCGCGCGCGAAACTGGATGATCTGGAGCGGGCCGCCAAGGATCGCGAGGATCAGGCCACGCTCGACCGGTTGCTTTATGGGAGCGTCACGGTGGAGGAACTAACCATCGAACAGGCGCAAGAAATGGTGGCGGCCGCCGAACGGCTGGTAGCGCGACGGAAAGCCGACTTGGATCACACGCGAGCATTGGTCGAGGCCGGCGCGGTCGCCCGGACGGAGCTGACCGCTTACTTGCTCGAGTACGATCAGAGCCGGCGGACGCTCGATCTGGCAGCATCCCGCGCGCGGTTGCTTCACGAACTGGCCGAGATGGCGCGAGTGGAACTCAGCCTCGAATCGATACCGGAGAATCCACAGCAGGAATGGAAGCCCATGGAGCGTTTCGACGGCGACGGCGTTTTCACCGAAAAGTTGTTCTACCGGGTCGAACTGGCGTTCGAGAAAGAGTTCGGCAAGCCGTTGCCGGTGAGCGCTCGAGGCGAAACAGCCGTCCACCGCATGATGGGTTACGATCACCGCGGCCGCGTGGACGTTGCGCTGAATCCCGATCAACCGGAAGGCGTGTGGCTTCGGGAGCGCCTGGAGCAATTGCGGATTCCCTATTACGCGTTTCGCGCGGCGATTCCAGGCAAGTCCACCGCGCCGCATATACACTTGGGCCCGCCGAGTACGCGCTTGCGGGCCGCGGACTGAAAGCAAGTATGCCATCGCCTAAGTTTCGTGTTCTCATCCCCGAGCAGCAAATCCAGCAGCGCATTCGCGAGATCGCCGCTCAAATCGATGCGGACTATCCCGAGGGCCAGCTTTACGTTGTCGGCATCCTGAAGGGGGCGTGTTTTTTCCTCGCCGACCTGGTGCGCGCGCTCAACCGGGGTACACGCATTGATTTCATCGGGACTTCGAGTTACGGTCGCGGGAAAACCAGTTCCGGAGAAGTGAAGCTCACCAAGGACCTGGATAGCACCATCGAGGACGCGGACGTCCTGATCGTCGAGGACATTGTCGATAGCGGTGTGACACTCACCTACCTGAAGCACGTGCTCGAACAACGCAAGCCGCGCTCCGTGCGTATTGCGGCGCTGCTCGATAAGCCCAGCCGGCGTCTGCGGCCAGTCGAAGTCGACTACGTCGGTTTCCAGATTCCGGACGAGTTCGTGGTTGGGTACGGCCTGGATTACGCGGAGGACTATCGCAACCTCCGCGACGTCTGCGTCTTCGAAAGCTGAACACTCAAGGCGTGTGCCGCGACGGCTGGCGTGCACGGATGGCACCGGGTTCCGGGTGGGTATAATAAACACAGTCCCTTGAAAGGTCGACACCGTGATTACGATCGAATTCGAGAACGACAAAGCCCTATTCGAGCAAACCGTCGCATACGCCGCGCAGCAGGTGCGGCGGTTGGTAGAGAAGCACGCGGATTTCTACCCGATGTACACGAAGGACGGCAAGTGGAAGCACGAAGGGCCTGCCTGGACGCATTGGTGCGACGGATTCCTGCCAGGAATGATGTGGCTGTTCCACAAGCGCCTGGAGAACGGCAACGGCGCGTCGGACTACTGGCTGAAGCAAGCCATACGGTATACGAAGCCGCTCGAACCGCGCAAATTCGATCGCGACGTGCACGACCTGGGCTTCATTTTCCTTTCGACGTATTACCGCTGGTACCAGTTGACTAAGGATCCGGCCCTCAACGATGTGCTGATCGAGGCGGGCCGCACCATGTCGCTGCGCTTCCGGGAGAAGGGCCAGTACCTGCGCAGCTTCGTAGCCGAGAATTCTCTGTTCATCGACATCATGATGAACGTAGGCATCATCTTTTACGCAGCGCGGGAAACCGGCGACAAGCGACTGCGGGACATCGCGATCCGTCACACGCTCACAACGCGCCGGGTGCTGGTGCGTGGCGACGGCTCGACCGCGCACGAAGGAATCTTCGACACCGATACGGGCGAGTTCCTCAAGCAGACTACGCAACAGGGCTATCGGGGCGACTCCTGCTGGTCGCGCGGATTGGCTTGGGCTCTCTACGGCTTTGGCACTTGCTACGAGTACAGTCGCGATCCACGGTTCCTGGAAACCGCCGAAGCGTGCGCCGATTTCTACATCATGCACACGCCGGCTGACGGAGTTCCGCCATGGGATTTCGGCGCGCCGCCGGAAAGCCGCAAGCTGCTTGACACTTCCGCCGCCGCCATCGCCGCCAGCGGATTGCTGCGTCTCTCTCGCCTGCTGCACGATCCGGTCAAGGGCCAATTCTACTGGTCCGCGGCCATGCATATCTTGCGGTCGCTATGTAACAAGCATCTGGGGAAGTCCGATCCCGCATGGGAAGGCGTACTCAAGGGCGGCGTCTATCACATTCATAAGAAGCTCGGCGTGGGCGAGTCGGTGATGTGGGGTGAGTACTTCTTCGTTGAAGCGTTGGAAAACGCCCTGCGGTATCTTTAAAGACAATCAAGGGGGTTTTCATGCCTCTCAAATTGTTGATCCCCGCCTTCGCGGAAGGCGGGACAATACCCAAGCTGCATACGGGCGAGGGCGCCGATGTATCCCCCGCGCTCGAATGGAGCGGCGCGCCGGCCGGGACGCAGAGCTTTGCGCTGATCGTGGATGACCCGGACGCGCCTGTCGGCACATGGACACACTGGCTCTTGTGGGATGTCCCGGCCTCCGAACACAGCCTGCCGCAGGGTTTCAAACCGGGGCCGGCGGGAGTGGAAGGCGTGAACGACTTCGGCCGCTCCGGTTACGGCGGGCCCATGCCGCCGAAAGGGCACGGCCCGCACCGTTACTTTTTCAAACTGTTTGCTCTCGACGTCGCAACGCTTGGCCTGCGGGCGAAATCCCGCCGCGCGGACGTGGATCACGCGCTTCAGGGGCACGTACTGGCGGCGGCACAATACATGGGGCGCTTCGAGCGGCGTTAGCCGCGCGGCGCCTGCCGCGTCCCAGGGAAGCGCAAAGTGCGTATGTGCTAATCTGATATTTGCGCCTGCCGCTGTCATGCCGGCCAGGGTAAGTGAGAGCATCGTCCTGCGGTCGTATCCCTTGAAGGAAGCGGATCTTATTGTCAGCTTCCTGACTCGCGACTTGGGGAAGCTGAGGGGCGTCGC
This sequence comes from uncultured Solibacteraceae bacterium, assembly GCA_964384215.1. Lineage (GTDB taxonomy): Bacteria > Acidobacteriota > Terriglobia > Bryobacterales > Bryobacteraceae > JAJFUV01. The sequence continues at coordinate 30,611 of CAYLLB010000031.1, forward strand.
CCGGGGTGCCCGGCGGCCGAAAAGCCGTTTCGGGGCCGGGCTGGAAAGGCTCTCCCAAGTGCGGATGTTTTACTTCCAACGGGAGAACCGGGAGCTGGTCACCCTGGATGCGTGTGAACTGGTGAGTTCGCCGCTCAACTTGGCGAGCGACTACGAGATGGCGGTGGCCCTGGACTTTTTCGCCGAGGCGAGCGAGCAGTTGCTCCCGCCGGCCGAGCCGAGCGAGCTGCACTTCCGGCTTCTCGCGAGAGTTCTCGACCATTTGTGGAGCGAGGCTGCGCAAGGGCGAAAAGATGCGGTTTGGCCCGCAGTGTTGTACTTCAGCCTGTGGGCAGTACGAATAGCCGGCCTCTTGCCGCAGTTGAGGGTATCGCGCGAGTCGCTGGCCATTGCCGAAGAAATGATGCGTTTACCGATCGGCCAACTCTCACCGCGCCCGTGGCGCAAGGAAACTGCCGCGGACCTGCGCCGTTTCCTGGTGCGCCGCATGGAGGAGCACATCGAGCGGAACCTCGTCACCGTCCCGCTGCTCGAATCCCTGTAAATCATGGAGTCCTTCCAGAACATCGTTTTAAAACTCAAGCAATACTGGGCCGACCGCGGCTGCATCATTCAGGAACCTTACGATGTGGAAGTCGGCGCCGGGACCATGTGCCCGGAGACCTTCCTCCGCGTGCTGGGGCCCAAGCCGTACCGGGTGGCGTACATCCAACCCAGCCGCCGTCCGGCTGATGGCCGTTACGCGGAGAATCCCAACCGTCTTTACAAGCACCAGCAACTGCAGGTCATTCTGAAACCTTCGCCGAGCGATGTCGTCGAGCAGTATCTCGGCAGCCTGGAGGCCATCGGCATCGACCTGCGAAAGCACGACGTCAAATTCGAGGAAGACAACTGGGAATCTCCCACGCTCGGCGCCTGGGGCATCGGCTGGCAGGTGATGATGGACGGCCTGGAGATTACGCAGTTCACCTACTTCCAGCAATGTGGCGGTGTGGACCTGGACCTGGTGCCCGCCGAACTGACCTACGGCATGGAGCGCCTGGTGGCATTCCTGCAGGGAACCGACAGCGTGTACGACATCGAATGGGCACCAGGCTTTTCCTATGCCGATGTGCGGCGCGCCGACGAGCTGCAGTTTTCGGTTTACAACTTCGAGATGGCGGACATCGCGACGCTGTGGCAGGTGTTCGAGCTGCACGAGAAAGAATGCCAGCGCCTGCTGGCCGCCTGGCCGGACTATAAGGAAAAACAGCGGTTCCCGTTGCTGGCGGCGTACGACCAGGTGCTGAAGTGCTCGCACGCGTTCAATCTGCTCGATTCGCGCGGCGCCATCAGCGTGACCGAACGGGTCGGCATCATCGCGCGGGTGCGGAAACTGGCGGTTGGAGTCGCCCAGGCGTATCTGGAGCAGACCACTGGAGAGGTGGCCGCATGACGCTCGACTTCCTGCTCGAAATCGGAACCGAGGAAATCCCCGACTGGATGATCCAGCCAGCGCTGCGGCAACTGCGCGAGGCGTTCGGCAAACTCGTCGAGGAAAACAAGCTCGGCGGCCGGGTCGCCTGGGTGGAAGCCACGCCGCGGCGCATCGCGCTCAAGGCACAGGGTCTGGCGGACCGGCAGAGCGACTCCGAAGAACTGGTGATGGGCCCGCCCGCGGCCGCCCCGGCAGGCGCGGCGGCGGGCTTCGCGAAGAAGCAGGGCGTAAGCCCCCAGAGCCTCGAAAGAGTCACGACGCCCAAAGGCGAGTACCTGGCTGTCCGCAAGAAGATCGCGGGCCGCGCGGCGCGGGACATCCTGGCGGACGCTCTTCCCGGCCTGATTCTGGGCATCTATTTCCCCAAGACGATGTACTGGACCGGCAAAGGCGGTCCGCGTTTTATCCGCCCCATCCGGTGGATCGTCGCGCTGCTGGGGAGCGAGGTAGTGCCGTTCGAACTGGCAGGCGTTTCCAGCGGCAACACGACCAGCGGCCACCGCCGCCTGGGCGCGACGAGCTTCGCGGTCACCATCGACGATTACGAAGACACGCTGAAGAAGAATTTTGTCCTGCTTCGTGCCGATGATCGCCGGCGCCGCATCCAGGAAGGCATCCAGGCACTGGTCGCGGAACGCGGCCTCCAGGTGAAGCCGGACGCGGACCTTCTGGAGACGCTGGTCTTCATCACCGAGTACCCGACGCCGATTCTCGGCGAGTTCGATGCGAGCTATCTCGAACTGCCCGAAGAGGTGCTCGTCACCGTGATGCGCCACCATCAGAAGTATTTCTCGGTGGAGAAGGCAGGGGGCGGGCTGGCGCCGGACTTCATCGCGGTGATGAACACGGCTGGCGACCCGGAAGGATTAGTCCGCCGGGGCAATGAGCGCGTGCTGCGCGCGCGCTTCAACGATGCGCGCTTCTTCTGGGACGTGGATCAGAAGAAGACGCTGGCGGCGCGCGTGCCGGACCTGGAGCATGTCACCTTCCAGGCGAAGCTGGGCAGTTATCTCGCCAAAACGCAGCGCACCATGACCCTGGTCGGTGAGTTGGGCGGCAACGCGGCTGCCGTGCGGGCCGTGGAACTCAGCAAGTGCGACCTGACCACCGAGCTGGTGAAAGAATTCACCGAACTGCAAGGCGTGGTGGGCGGACTTTACGCCCGGGCGCAAGGGGAACCGGAAGAGGTGGCGCGGGCCATCTATGAGCATTACAAGCCCGTGAGCATGGAGGATTCCATCCCGGCCACCGCGACCGGACGGCTGGTTTCGCTCGCCGACAAGCTCGACACGCTGCGCGGATGTTTCGGGATTGGATTGGCGCCCAGCGGTTCCAGCGATCCTTTCGCTTTGCGGCGCGCCGCGCAAGGCGTGGTAAAAATCCTGGTGGAGGGTAACCTCGAGTTGCCGCTCGCGCAGCTTGCCGGCGGTGACGCGCAGCTTGAGGAGTTCTTCCGGGAACGCATCGACTATTACTTCCGCGAAGTTCGCGGGTACCCTTACGACGAGGTCCGCGCGGCCATGGCCGCGGGCTTCGACAATCTCCCGGACCTCCAGCGACGGCTGGAGGCATTGCACATCGTCCGTCCGACTGAGAATTTTGAACCGGTGGCCGCCAGCTTCAAACGGATCAAGAACATCCTGCGGCAGGCCGGGTTCCCGGAGGGCGAAGTGGATGAGCGCCTGATCGAGGCGGGCCCTGAACGCGATCTGTACGATGCGGTGGCGCGCGTGTCTGGCGAGAACCTGCCCGAGATCGCTTCGCTGCGGCCGGTGGTGGACCGCTACTTCGACAAGGTTCTGGTGAATGCGCCGGATGCCAGGATCCGGGCCAACCGCCTGGCGTTTCTGGCGCAGTTGCTGAGGAAGTTTTCGTCGATCGCCGATTTTTCGGAGATCGTCACGAATGGGCTTTGATTAATAGTTTCAAGGAGAAAAGGAGCGTTATGAAGAAATACGTCTACTCCTTCGGCGGCGGCACTGCCGACGGCGATGGAAAGATGAAGGATACGCTCGGCGGCAAAGGCGCAGGGCTGGCGGAGATGAGCCGGTCCGGCGTCCCGGTCCCCCCGGGTTTCACGATTTCGACGGAAGTCTGCAATATCTACTTTGCCAACAACGGTAAGGTCCCCGGTGAAGTCGACTCGCAGATCGACGAGGCGCTTGCCATCCTCGAGGGCCGCATGGGCCAGAAGCTCGGCGACACCCAGAACCCGCTGCTCGTCAGCGTGCGTTCCGGCGCCAAGTTCTCCATGCCGGGCATGATGGACACCATTCTGAACCTGGGCCTGAACGACAAGACGGTCTTGGCCCTGGTGTCCAAGAGTGGGAATCCGCGGTTTGCCTATGACTGCTATCGCCGGTTCATCCAGATGTTCGGCAACGTCGTTCTCGAAATCCCGAAGGACGAGTTCGAGCACTTCTTTGACGCGCGGAAGAAGAAGGTGAAGGCGAAGTTCGACACCGACCTGAGCGCGGAAGATCTGCAGGTTGTCATTGAAGACTACAAGAAGCTCGTCCAGAAGAAGACCGGCAAGCCCTTCCCGCAAAACGCCAAGGACCAGCTCGCTCAGGCGCGCGACGCCGTGTTCCGCTCCTGGTGGAATCCCCGCGCGAGCCACTACCGGAAGATGAATAAGATCGCCGACGACCTGGGTACCGCCGTCAACGTGCAAGCCATGGTGTTCGGTAACATGGGCGACACCTCCGCCACAGGCGTCGGTTTCACCCGCAACCCTGCCACCGGCGAAAAGGTGTTCTATGGTGAATTCCTGATCAACGCGCAGGGCGAAGACGTGGTGGCTGGTATCCGCACGCCGAACCCCATCAACGAGCTCAAGGACGTCATGCCGGAAGTCTACGCGCAGTTGCGCGAAATCACGGGCATGCTCGAGAAGCACTACCGCGATGTGCAGGACTTCGAGTTCACCATCCAGGAAGGCAAGCTCTTCATGCTGCAGACCCGCAACGGCAAGCGCACGGGTCCGGCGGCGGTGAAGATCGCGGTCGACATGGTTGAAGAAGGCCTGATCGACAAGAAGGAAGCCGTCCTCCGCGTTGATCCGCAGCAACTTGACCAGCTGTTGCACCCGGTGCTCGATCCGGCTTCGAAGAAGAACCTGAAGAACATCGCCAACGGTCTACCGGCTTCGCCTGGCGCGGCTGTGGGCCGCATCGTGTTCACCGCCGACGAGGCTGTGGCCCAAGCTCCGAAGTACCCCGTGATCCTGGTCCGCAAAGAGACCGTGCCAGATGACATTCACGGCATGGAAGTGGCCAAGGGCATCCTGACGTCCCGCGGCGGCATGACGTCGCACGCCGCCGTGGTCGCTCGCGGCATGGGCACGCCTTGCGTTGCCGGCGCTGAAGAGTTGGCCGTGGAAGAGGCCAAGAAGACCGTCACCGTCCGCAAGACCGGCCAGACGCTGAAGGAAGGCGATTGGCTCTCGATCGACGGCTCCACCGGCGAGGTGTTTGCCGGTCAGGCCAACACGATGGACGCCGATCCGAGTTCCGGCTTCCTGGCGAAGTTCATGGGCTGGGCGGACGAGTTCCGCGGCAAGTTCGGCGTTCGCGCCAACGCGGACATTCCGCGCGACGCGAAGGTCGCCCGCAAGTTCGGCGCCCAGGGCATCGGTTTGTGCCGCACTGAGCACATGTTCTTCGGCCCGGGCCGCATCGAGAATATGCAGGCCATGATTCTGGCCCGCGACGAAAAGACCCGCAAGAAGGCTCTCGCGAAGCTGCTCCCGCTGCAACGCAAGGATTTCGCCGGGCTGTTCCAGTCCATGGACGGTTTCCCGGTGATCATCCGCACGCTCGATCCGCCGCTGCACGAGTTCGTTCCCAAGCGCGAAGACCTGATGGTCGACATCGCCAAGCTGCCTGCCGCCAGCATTAAAGAGAAGAAAGAAATGGCGGCCAAGTACGGCATGGCGGTTCCGGAACTCAAGAAGGCGCTTCCCGAGTTGCTGAAGCGCGTCGAAGAGTTGCATGAGTTCAACCCGATGCTCGGTCACCGCGGCTGCCGTTTGGGCATCACTTATCCTGAAATCACCGAAATGCAAGCCCGCGCGATCTTCGAGGCCGTTGTGCAGGTGGCCAAGAAGGGCGTGAAGGTGCTGCCGGAAGTCATGATCCCGCTGATCGGCAGCGTGCAGGAACTGGCGGACCAGAAAGCCATCGTGAAGAAGGTGGCCGACGAGGTGCTCGGCAAGGCCGGTCTGAAGAACCAGCATTACATGATCGGCACTATGATCGAGATCCCGCGCGCCGCTCTGACGGCCGACAAGGTGGCTACCGAGGCCGAATTCTTCAGCTTCGGCACCAACGACCTGACGCAGACGACGCTCGGCTTGTCCCGCGACGACTATGTCAAGTTCTCGAAGGATTACGAGAACAAGAAGATCTTCAAGGCCGACCCGTTCGCCGTCCTGGATCAGGAAGGCGTGGGGCAGTTGATCGATCAGGCCGTGAAGAAGGGCCGTTCGACCAACGAGAAGCTGGAAGTCGGCATCTGCGGCGAGCACGGCGGCGAGCCGAGCTCGGTGGAATTCTGCTACCGCGTGGGCATGAACTACGTTTCCTGCTCCCCGTACCGTGTGCCGATCGCGCGTCTGGCCGCCGCTCAGGCCGCCATCAGTGGCGACAAGAGTGAGACCATGCGCACGGCGTAGGTCGCTGTTCTGTAACTTCGTCGTTCCAAAATGGGGTTGGCACACCACCAGCCCCATTTTCTTTTTGCGCGATCGGAGCGACAATGCTGGCTATGGAGCGGCTGGGTAACGGCCAGGAACCTCCGAGACATCCGCGGGCCTTGTCGAGCGCTCCGGCCGAGCTGACCTGCCAGCGGTTGCAGCGCATCGGAGAGGGCGTGGGGAAAGTTGTATACGCCTCCGAACACTGGGTTGTGCGGCGCGAACGTTCCACCTCGGAGATTATCGCGCTGATCGTCATTTGGAAGCTGGCCCGGCGAATTGCGCATTTCATTCCGGGCGGCGACAAACTGTTCGATAAACCCTCGCACAGGAACCGGTTGTTCCGCGTCGTGCTGCAATCGTTGGTGCTTCTCGTGCCGCGCGGACTTTGGTATACCACGCACATTGGCGAAATGTGGCGGTTATATCGTTTCCGCAGTGAAAGAGGCGAGAGTCTGGCGCAGACCTACCTGCACGGCACGGAGCTAGTCCCCGAAGAAGTGATTTTCCCGCCTACGCGTGTCCAGGTGGGTGGTTGGCCGGGCTGGTTGGAAGTGAGCCAGGCCACCCAGCGCGTCGAGGCGACGCTCTATGCCCGTCTCGTGGAACTGGCTGAGAAAGGCAGGTTCGACGAGGTCGAGCAATGGCTGAATCGGTTCCTTGAACTGAGACAGGCAGGGTGGAGCCGCGGGGTCTTCTCCATGGACGCACACTTAAAGAACTTCGGCGTCTGTGGAGACCGCGTCGTGCTGATCGATACAGGCGGCCTGACGGATAGTTGGAGCGAGATCCAGACTCGCCTGGGTACGGAGCAGAACGACGTGGAGCCTCACGTCCGGCTCGGCTTGGCACCCTTACTGGCACCCCGGCCGGACATCGCCGCGCGATTCAACTCGCGATGGCGGGCGGTAGTGTCTAGCGATGGAGTGCGCCAGCACTGGCCGGATTGACGTCCCGCAGGTTGATGGGAAGATCAATGGTAGACTGTTGCCGTGATCCGAACTGCCCTTGCCTTCCTGGCGCTCTCGGCCTGCGCCGCGCCGCCTCCTTTCTATAGCGATAAAAGCGATCTTCTGTACTACCTGGACGGCCAGGCTCACCGGCACGCGGTGCGATCGAAGCGGGATTGGGCCAAGCGCCGCAGCCACATTCTCGCCGGCATGGAACTCGTCATGGGTGCGTTGCCGCCTCGCAGCACGCAGACCCTGGTTGTGGAGAAACTCGAGGAGGTCCGGGCGACCTCCTACACCCGAATCAAGCTCACTTATCTGGCCGAGGAAGGCGACCGCGTGCCGGCGTACCTTCTGGTGCCGCACAACCGCAAGGGCCGCCTGCCGGCCATGCTGTGTCTGCACCAGACCACTCGTCCTGGTAAGGCCGAACCCGCGGGGCTGGCAGGTCTGCCCAACCTCCACTACGCCCACGAACTCGCCGAGCGCGGCTACGTCGCCCTGGCGCCGGACTACCCAAGCTTCGGAGATTACGCTTACAAATTCGACTCCCCGAACTACGTTAGCGGGACCATGAAGGGCATCGTTAATCATCGCCGCGCCGTGGATCTGCTCGTGTCGTTGCCTGAAGTGGATCCTGAACGCATCGGTGTCATCGGACACTCGTTGGGCGGTCACAACTCGCTCTTCGTCGCAGCCTTTGACGAGCGCATCAAGGCGGTGGTCACAAGCTGCGGCTTCAACTCATTCCGGAAGTATTACAACGGCGATCTCACCGGTTGGACCAGCCCGCGCTATATGCCTCGCGTCGCTACTGTTTACGCCAAGGATCCCGGCAAAGTGCCTTTCGACTTCACCGAGATTCTCGGCGCGATCGCGCCCCGTCCGGTCTTCATCAACGCGCCTACCGGGGACAGCAACTTCGAAGTCTCCGGCGTGAAGGACTGCGTTTCCGCGGCGTTGCCTGTCTATACCCGTATATTCAACGAGCCGGACCGTCTCGTCGCCGTGCATCCGGATGCCAAGCACGATTTCCCGCCCGAGATCCGGCAGCAGGCCTACGCCTTCCTGGACCGCTGGTTGAAGTTACACTAGGGATAAGGGCTCACCTATGAGAAGCATCCTTTTGGCGGGGGCGGTGTCCTTCGCGGCCGTTGTGTCGTCTTTCGCCTCCTCCGATACGCTGGGGCCTGCGCGGCCGCGCAGCGGCCCTGTCGAAATTCTTCGTTCATCCGAGATAAAGCCAGGGATGCGCGGTGTCGCCTGGACGGTGTTCACGGGCAGCGAACCCGAGCCGGTGCCAGTCGAAATCATCGGCCTGTGGAAGAACGCATGGGGTCCCAAGCAGGACGTAATCCTCGGCAAGTTGGGCGGTAAGGCCAAGTCGACCAACGTCGCTGCGGGCATGAGCGGCAGTCCTGTTTACATCGGTGGAAAGCTGGCCGGCGCCATCGCCTTGCGGCTCAGCATGTTTTCGCCGGATGCCATCTGCGGCATCACGCCCATTGAGCTGATGCTCGAGATCAACGACTTCGACGCCACTCGCCCGGCCGGCGCTCGCACTCCCGACAAGCTGCCTGATCGGGCGGGACTGCGGGTTCCGGCGGAGTTGCTTGCGCAAACCGTCTCCGCGGGCGCACAGAGTGCACCTCCTTTGGACACGACCATGGTTCCGATCGAGACCCCTCTGCTGTTTGCCGGATTCCACGAAGACGTCCTGCGAGAGTTCGGTCCGTTGTTCCAGCAGCTTGGATTGAAGGCCGTGCAGGGAGGCGCGAGCGGCGCGCTCGCAAGCGCAGGCCCCGCACCGGGGTGGCGCAATTCGCTCGCTCCCGGTGATGTGGTTGCGGGCGTGCTTGTCTCCGGCGACATGAGCGTCACCGGCCTCGGTACGGTAACTTACAACGACGGCAAACGAGTTCTCGCTTTCGGACACCCTTTCTTCAATCTGGGCCCACTCAACCTGCCCATGAGTAAAGGGGAAGTGCTCATGGTGCTTTCGTCGGCGTATGCCCCCACCAAGATCGCCAACGCGACCGAGATCGTCGGTGCACTGCGCCAGGACCGCCACAGCGGTATCATGGGCGTCCTCGGCCGGACGGCTCCGACGATTCCGGTAAGCGTCCTCGTGCGCAGCTTCGATGACGACAACTCCATCCGTAAAGAGAAGACTCTCCATTTCCGGGTGGCTGTTGAGCAGAAGTGGACGCCCACGCTGATGATGTTCACGCTGTACAACTCAATTTCCGGCTTGAACGATTTTGCTGAAGAGGTCACTTACCGGCTCAGCGGCAAGGTGGAGATGGACGGGATGCCCAGCATTTCGCTGAACACCATGCAGGCGCAAAGCGAGATGCCTATTCCCGCTCCGCTGCTCCTGGCCGGGTGGTGGGGAGACAAGTTCGGCCGTCTGTTCTCAAATGCGGTGAAGATGCCAACACTCAAGGCGGTGAACGCCACCATCGACCTGCTGCCGCGCCGCCGGATCGCTTCCGTTGAGCGCGCCTGGATCGCCCGCAACGAGGTCACTCCGGGCGAAGAAATTCCCGTAAAGGTTTTCCTGCGGCCCTATCGCGGCGAGCGCGTGGAGAAGAACTTCACCCTCCGCGTGCCCGTCACGCTGCCTAGGGGCGAGCACCGCATTCTGCTCAGCGATGCCGATACGCTCAACCGCATGAGCCTCGCGGCGGGAACGATGAACCGCTACCTGGAACTGCCCCAGACCGTCGCGCTCATCAACCAGGAGCGCGCCAACAACAAGCTTTACGCCGCCTTTGTCCAGGCGCGCCCGGCCGTTTACAGCGACGACAAGGCGCTGCCCAGCCTGCCTGCCTCCGTTCTTAATGTGATGCAGAACGGGCGCAGCTCCAACCGCCATCTGCTCACCAGCGCTGAAAGCGCGGTCGAGCAGGCCGCCATCCCGTTCGACTTCATTGTCAGCGGCAGCTACACGCTCCGGATCACTGTCAACTAAACCTAAACGTCATGCGCAGAATCACCGTTCTATTCGCCGCTCTGGTAGCGGCGGTTGTTTATGCCAACGCGGGCCAGACGCGTGTGTGGACTGTCAGCGACCGCGAGGGATTTGAGAAAGGCTCCATCAAACGCCTTTCTCTTTCGAGCGATGGCAAGCTCACGCTCGCACCGTCGCTCAAGGAGGTTTACGATTCCTCCTCGCCGTACTTGTGGGCTGTCGCGCGCGACTCCAAGGGCAATCTTTACGCGGGCGGCGGCGGAGCGGGCGGCGCCAAGGCCAAGCTTTACATGGTGCCCGCCGGCGGCGTCGGCAAGCTACTGGCCGAACTTGATGGAATGGACATTTACTCACTCGCCGTGGATAAGCAGGACCGTGTCTATGCGGCCACCTCGCCCGACGGGAAGGTTTACCGCATCCTGCCCGATGGTAAAGCCGAGGTGTTCTATAATCCCGGCGCGAAGTACATCTGGGCCATGGCATTTGCGCCCTCGGGCGATCTTTTTGTGGCCACCGGAGACAAGGGCGAGGTCCACCGCGTAACGCCTGCTGGCAAAGGCGGCGTCTTTTTCAAGACCGATGAAACGCACGCCCGCTCTCTCGCCATCGATGCGCGCGGCAACCTGATCGTCGGCACCGAGCCAGGCGGCCTGATCCTCCGCGTCAGCCCGGCGGCGGAAGGGTTCGTGCTTTACCAGGCGGCCAAACGTGAGGTGACCGCTGTCGCCGTGGCTGCCGACGGCACCGTATTCGCCGCCGCGGCAGGCACGCGCACCGCCGCGGTGCCGCCCATAGCGGTACCCGCGCCGTCGGCTCCCGTACCCGTGCCTGCGCCCGCTGCCGCCGCGCCAGGGCAAGCCGCTGTGCGCACGGTGGCTACGGCGCCGCCCACGTTCGCACCCGGTGCCGCATCGCTCACCGGAGGTTCGGAAGTCTATCGCATCGAAACGGACGGCTTTCCGCGCAAGCTGTGGAGCCACCCTCAGGAAATCGTCTACGCCCTTGCCGTGGATCAAGCTGGGCGCGCCATCGCGGGTACGGGCAACAAGGGCAACATCTACCGCCTGGAATCTGAGCTCTCTTCCACGTTGCTGCTCAACACCGCGCCCACGCAGATTACGAGCCTCGCTTCCGGGCCAGCCGGCGAGTTGTATGCCGCGTCCGGTAACATCGGAAAATTGTTCGCGATAGGCCCCGGCCTCGAAAAGGACGGCGTCATCGAAAGCGAAGCGTACGACTCCACCTTGCATTCCCAATGGGGGCGCATTGAAACGAAGTCCGCGCTGAACGGCGGGCGCATCACGATCTCGACGCGCAGCGGCAATCTGGACCGTCCAAGCAAAAATTGGAGCCCGTGGTCCGCATCCATCAATGCGCACGAGGGTGGACGCGCCGGCTCGCCGGCGGCCCGCTTCATCCAATGGCGTGCCACGATCGAGCATGCTCCCGATGGCCGTTCGCCAGAGCTGGATTCGGTTTCCGTTGCGTACCTGCCAAAGAACGTGGCGCCGGTCGTCGAGGAGATCGAAATCACTCCGCCCAACTACAAGTTCCCGCCGCAGAGCCTCACGCTTACGCCCTCGCAATCCATCACACTGCCGCCGCTGCCGCGCCGCACCCGGTCCGCCACGCCGCAGGTGAGCCTCTCCGCCGGATCGTCTTCTGCGACGCTTCAGTACGCCAAAGGCTTCATCGGCGCCCGCTGGGCCGCTCGCGACGAGAATGGCGACGACTTGATTGCGAAGCTCGAAATCCGCGGTGTCGCCGAAACAGAGTGGAAACTCCTTAAAGAGAAGACCGCCGACAAGCACTATACGTGGGATTCAACGGCGTTCCCGGACGGCGAGTATCGTGTCCGTGTGACCGTCTCCGACTCGCCGGACAACCCCGCCGGCATGGCGCTTACGGCGCAACTCGAGAGCGAAAAGTTCACGATCGACAACACGCCGCCGGAGATTTTGTCGCTTGCCGCCGGGCTCAACTCCGGCGCTCTCGACGTGCGCTGGACGGCCCGCGACGCCCGCAGCGTCATCGAACGCGCCGAATACTCGCTCGATGGCGGCGAGTGGACCGTGGTTGAACCTACAACCAGACTCATGGATTCCCGCGAGCTGAGTTTCAACGTACGCATCCGCGCGGTTAAGCCCGGCGAGCACACCATTGCCGTCCGCGTTGCCGACGAGTTCGACAACCAGGCCGTGGCCAAGACCGTTGTGAAGCCGTGATGAAGTGCCTGCTCACACGCATCGCCATCGCTGCCCTGCTGGCCTCTGCCGCGCTGTCCGCGCCCACAGATCTCGCGAGCGAGTTCCGAGATCCGCCGGACTCCGCTAGGCCCTGGGTCTACTGGTTCTGGATCGACGGCAACATCACCCGCGAGGGCATCACTGCGGATCTAGAAGCCATGCACCGCGCCGGCATCCGCGGCGCGATCATCATGGAAGTGGACGTGTTCGTGCCGAAGGGCCCGGTGCGCTTCCTGACGCCGGAATGGCGCGGAATGTTCCAGCACGCGCTGAGGGAGGCGACGCGCCTCGGCATCACCATCGACATGAATAACGATGGCGGCTGGTGCGGCAGCGGCGGCCCCTGGATCACGCCGGAACTATCCATGCAGATCGTTGTCTCGAGCGAAGCGCGCACCAGAGGCCCCCGCCGTTTCTCCGCCACGCTGCCGCAACCGAAAACCACGGCCGGTTTTTATCGAGACATTGCCGTCGTGGCCTTTCCTACCCCGCCCGCCGACTCCCCGCGCATGGCGGATGCCGGCGCCAGGATCGGCCGTGAAAAGTACAGCGTCACAATCGAGTTTCCGCAACCGTTCACCGCGCGCGCCTTGACCATTGCGCTTGACCGTTTTCGCGCCACTGCTGCCGGCACCCTCCTCGTCTCGGAGGATGGGCGCACCTGGCGTCCGCTGCGCCGCTTCAACGTTTCCTGGCCTGTTGCGTCGGTGAATTTTGATCGCGCTTCGGGACGCTATTTCCGCATCACATTCGACAAGCCAGTCCCGCCGGCGCCCGATGAGATCCCGCTGGGCGACGTGGAATTGCATGGGGACGGACGGATCGAAGACATCCCCGGCAAAGCGGCCTACATCAGCCAGCCGTCGCTCGCGGGTGGCACGGGTGGCACGCCCATACCGCGCGGAAAGATCGTGGATCTCACGCAGAAAATGGATGCGAGCGGCCACCTGCGTTGGAACGTGCCGCCGGGTAATTGGACTATCCTCCGGCTGGGCCACACCAGCACCGGCAAGATGAATCATCCCGCGCCGCAGGAAAGCCTGGGCCTGGAGTGCGACAAGCTCAGCAGGCGCGCCGTGGACGTCCATTTTGACGGCCTCATGGGCAAGCTCATCGCGGACCAGCGCGCCGTGGGTGCCAGTGCGCTTGCCTACACGCACATCGACAGTTGGGAAACCGGGTCGCAGAATTGGACGCCCGGTTTCCGCGAGGCGTTCCGTGCGCGTCGCGGCTACGATCTAATGCCCTTCCTGCCCGTATTCACGGGACGGGTGGTCGAAAGCGCCGAAATCTCGGAACGGTTTCTCTGGGACCTGCGCCGTACCATCGCAGACCTGCTGCTCGAGAATTACGCGGACCGCTTCCGCGAACTGAGCCAGCGCAACGGACTCAAGCTTTCGATTGAAGCGTACGGCAACGGCCCGCTCGACGATCTCCCGTACGCCGGCCTCGCCGATCTGCCCGTGAGCGAATTCTGGATGGGCATGGAGCCGTGGTGGGTAACCAAGGAAATGGCTTCGGCGGCGCACACGTACTCGAAACCGGTGCTGGCGGCCGAAGCCTTCACTTCGCGCGCCTGGAACGGCAAGTGGCAGAACCATCCCTTCCGCTTCAAGCCGCTGGGCGATCAGATGTTCACGCTCGGCGTGAACCGCTTCGTCATTCACCGCTACGCCATGCAGCCCTGGCTCAATCGCTGGCCCGGCATGACCATGGGGCCTTACGGCATCCACTTTGAACGCACTATCACCTGGTGGGAACAATCAAAGGCTTGGCTCACATACCTGGCGCGCTGCCAGCACCTGCTCCAGCAGGGGCGCTTCGTCGCCGATGTGGCGTACGTCGCGAGCGAACGCGCGCCCAATGATGTCCACGAACCTCTTTCCAACCTGCCCACGCCGCCCGGCTATGACTATGACGTGGTCTCCGCCGAACTGCTGGCGCAGATGACAGTGCGCGACGGCCGCGCCACGTTGCCCGGCGGCATGAGCTACAAGGTGCTCGTGCTTCCGGTGTCCAGCGTGATGCGTGTGGCTCAACTGCGCAGGATCAAGGAATTGGTCGCGGCCGGTGCGATCGTTGTGGGAATGCCGCCTGTGAAGTCCCCCAGCCTGGCGGAACGGGGCGCCGGAGATGCCGAGTTGCGCCGCATCGCTTCCGAACTGTGGGCCGGCTGCGATGGCGTGAACATCACCGAGCATCGCCACGGGAAAGGCAAAGTGGTCTGGGGCAAGCCGCTCGCCACGGTATTGAGTGACGAGGACGCCCCACCGGATTTCGGCGGCGTCGGTTTCGAGCCGGGCAAGCAATTGCGTTACATACACCGGATCGCCGGCGGCAAGGACATCTATTTTCTAGCCAGCAGCGAACCCCAGGCGGCCACGTTCCTTGCCGCGTTCCGTGTTGCAGGCAAACGTCCTGCGCTGTGGTGGCCCGATTCCGGCCGCATCGAAAGATTAGCGCTCTACGACGAGCAGCCCGCCCTCACGCGTATCCCCATTCGTCTCGATCCGTACGGCTCCGTCTTTGTGGTTTTTTCGAAGGAGGACGGCTCGGAACGCCTCACCGCAGTGACGCGCAACGGAGTGGAAGTGACCGGAATGCTCGCAAGCTCTGCCACGGACCTGCGTGGGCAGATGGAAGACATTCGCGTTGAACAGGCAGGCGACGTGTATCGCATGGAAGTTAAGCGTTCCGGCGTCTATGAGTTGCACACAGCGAGCAACAAGGTGCTTCGCGTCGGGATCCCGGATGTTCCGCCGCCAATCGAAATTAGCGGTCCCTGGCAGCTCGAGTTTCCCAAGGGGTGGGGTGCACCCGAACGCGTAACCTTGGGTCGCCTGATCTCCTGGACCGATCATGTTGACGATGGCGTGCGCCACTTTTCAGGCGCCGCTACCTATCGGCGAGCGGTTGCGATTCCATCAGCCATGATCGGCGCCGGCCACCACCTGTATCTCGATCTCGGCCGCGTCGAAGTGATCGCCGAAGTTCGCCTGAACGGCCGCGACCTCGGCATCCTATGGAAGCCGCCGTACCGGGTGGACATCACTGAAGCCGCTCGCGCCGGAGAGAACCAGCTCGAAATGAGGGTGGTGAACCTCTGGCCCAACCGCCTTATCGGTGATGACCGGCTTCCGCCTGATGCCGAATGGATGGGCCCCCGTCTGAAGAGTTGGCCGCAGTGGCACCTCGACGGCAAGGCCAGCCCCACCGGCCGGCTTACGTTTTCACCGCGAAAACACTGGAGCAAAGACGATCCACTACTTGAATCGGGGCTCATCGGCCCGGTGCGCCTGGAAGCTTCGGTTGAAGTTCGAGTCTCTCGATAAGACCCGGCCATCTTGCCGCGCGCATGGATCTTCCTCCCGCCGGCATGCACGATAATGGATGAACCGGCCATGGCATCCCGACCCTCGCCCGTACTCCTGATGACCCGTTCTCTCGGAGCCGGCGGCAGCGAACGTCAACTCACCGAAGCCGCTAAGTTCCTTGACAGGCGCCTGTTCTCCCCTCATGTGGCGTGCGTCGACGCCTCCGGTATTCGCTGCCAGGAACTTCGCGAGTGCGGCGTCCCTGTCCTCGAACTTCCCATGCATTCCTTCCTCGGCCGCGATGCTTGCCGTGCCGCCGCCCGGCTTCATCGCTACCTGCGGGAGAATCGCATCCGCATTGTCCATCCTTTCGATTTCACGCTGAATATCTTCGGTGTGCCGCTGGCCCGCTTCTTCCGCACCCCCGTGGTCATTTCGAGCCAGCGTTGCTTTTGGGATTTGATCCCGCCACGCTACCGCCCGCCCATGCGGTTCGCGCATCGCATCGCCACCGCTGTCACCGTCAACTGCGAAGCCCTGCGCAAGGAGGTTGTCGAGCGGCTGGCCATCGAGCGAAGCCGCGTGCGCGTTTGCTCCAACGCCCTGGACACATCCGTGTATCACTACCAACCGCGATCCAGGCCCGCGCAGCTCAAGGACGCTTCGCTCGTCATAGGGGTCACCTGCGTCCTGCGTCCCGAAAAGGGACTCTCCACGCTACTAGACGCGTTCGCGCGACTGTACCCGGCGAACCCCGGGCTGAGGCTCGTGGTCGTGGGAAGCGGTCCGCTGCTGGACTCGCTCAAGCGGCAGGCCCTTCAGTTGGGCATCGGTTCGGCCTGCCTGTTCGAGCCCGCAACCGCCGACGTCCTCGCCTGGCTGCGCGCCATCGACATCTTCGCGCTGCCGTCGCTTTCCGAAGCGCTCTCCAACTCGCTCATGGAAGCCATGGCCTGCGGGTGCTGCGCTGTCGCCAGCCGCGTGGGCGGCAATCCCGAACTGGTTTCCCACGGCGGCACGGGCCTGTTGTTCGAACCCGGCAATTCCGGCGACTTGGCCGAACAACTGCGCGCCGTGGTCGAGGACGCAACCCTTCGCGAGGATCTTGCGCGCGCCGGAGCGGCTTCCATCGCGGCAAACTATTCCATTCCGGTCTCGATTGGCCGCCTCCAGCATATCTACGAGTCTCTTCTTCGCTATCCTGAATCTGACACGCGCCGTTAGCGTGATCCAAATAACATGTGTGGCATCGCCGGCTTTGTCGCCAATCTTCTCCCGCCCGCCGCCCCGGATCGCGTTCGCGCCATGCTGCATACACAGGCCCGGCGCGGGCCTGACGGCGAGGGCCTGTTTCAGTGGCCGCAGGCCGTCTTCGGACACCGCCGCCTGGCCATCTTCGATCTGAGCCAGGCCGGACGGCAGCCCATGCTCTCCGAGGCCGCTGACACGGGCGTTGTCTTCAACGGCGCTATCTACAACTTCCTCGAACTGCGCCGGGAACTGGAGGCCGGCGGGCACCGCTTCCGCTCGCGCACCGATACCGAAGTCCTGGTGGAGGGCTACCGCGCCTGGGGCATTGATCGCCTCGTCGCTCGCCTTCGCGGAATGTTCGTTTTCGCGCTCTGGGACAACTCGCGGCGCACGCTGTTTCTCGTCCGCGACCGTTTGGGTGTGAAGCCTTTGGTATTCGCTGCGTACAACGGCCGCATCGCCTTCGCATCCACAGTGCGCGCGCTTCAGTCGGCAGGCTTGGTGGGCGAAATCGATCCGATGGCCGTGCTCGAGTATCTGGAGTTCGGCTACGTCACCGACCAGCGTTGTATCTTCTCTGGCGTCGAGAAGGTGCCCGCGGGAACCATCGTGGAGTGGCGCGATGGAACGCTCACGCGCCGGACCTACTGGTCGCTGCCGCGCACGAATCCAAGCCTGCGCATCAGCTTCGAGGAGGCGGTGGAGGAGACCGAGCGTCTGCTGCTCGAAGCCGTTCGCCTGCGCCTGTTCGCCGACGTCCCAGTTGGCGTTCTTCTAAGCGGCGGCATCGATTCCAGCCTGGTGTGCTGGGCCATGAGCAGGCTCAACGGCAATCTGCAAACCTTCACCGTGGGCACTCCCGGCGACGCTTCAGACGAAACCGGACAGGCGCGCGAAACCGCCCGGCTGCTCGGAGTCTCGCACGAGATGATTCCCCTTTCTTCGAACGAGCCGCCTTCGCTCGAAGAGCTCACCTCGGCTTACGCGGAACCCTTCTCGTGTTCCTCCGCCATGGGCCTTCTGAAGGTGTCCGCCGCCATCAAGTCCAGGATTACCGTGCTGCTCACCGGGGACGGCGGCGACGACGTCTTTCTGGGTTATCCGTTTCACCGCCACTTCCAGATGGCACAGGCTCTGGCCGGCGCCATACCGGAATTCGCAGCCCGCGCCTGGCCCCGTGTGCGGCCCCTGACTCGTGCGGTGCCCATTCTGCGCCGCCCCATGCACTTCCTGGACTACGCGACCGGAGGCTTGGGCGCCGCCACGCGCGTGCACGACGGCCTACCCTACTACCAGCGCTGGAACATTCTCGGAGAGCGCCTGGCGGACCTGTCATTGGCCCAGCGCGAGACCCCCCTCTCCTTCGCCTCAGCCCGCCAACTGCTCCAGGACTTTCTGGACTACGAGCAGAAAACCACGTTCGTCGGCGAATTCATGACCAAGGTCGACGGCGCCACAATGTACCATGCGCTCGAAGCCCGGGCGCCTTTCCTGGACCACACGCTTTGGGATTTCGCCGCGCCTCTCCCCTTTAAGGTGCGCTTGCACGGCGGCCGGCTCAAGGCCATTCTGCGGGAGATCGTGCGCCGCAGGATTTCTCCCGCTGTCGCCGGCCGCCCCAAGCAGGGTTTTACGATTCCGGTAAGCTCCTGGCTGGCCACGCGATGGCGCGGCACGCTCGAAGAATCGTTGCATGATTCCTGCCTCGAGCGGGAAGGATGGCTGCGCGGTCCGGGCCTCGCCGAGGCTCTCCGGCAAGCTTTCCGCGACGGCCGCGCGCCGGTGCAGCTTTGGCATTTGCTTGTGCTTGAGCGCTGGATGCGCCAGTTGCGCGCCCCTGTCCTATGAAGATCTGGCTCACGCGGATCTGGCGCTTCTGGCGCGCGCTCGCTATCGCCTTCGCCTTCCTGTTTTTGATCGTTACGTGTACTCCGCTCATCCCCTGGTACACGGGCAAGTTGATGGGCAGGCAGTGGGAATCGGACGGCGACATTCTCATTGTGCTGACCGCCGACATGCTGCCGGATGACATGATCGGACCGGTCACCTACTGGCGCGCCGTTTACGCGGTCCGTACTTACCGGGCGGGGCATTTCAGCGCTGTGGTCGTCTGCGGCGGTCCGGGCGGAGGCACCCGTTCGCTGGCCGCGGTCACTGCCGGCTTTCTCGTTGCCAACGGCATTCCGCGTGAAGTGATCCACCTTGAGGAGCGCTCCACCAGTACGCGCGAGAACGCTCTCTATGCCGCTGGCATGTTGTCCGGATGGCCCGGCAGGAAGGTTCTGCTCACCAGCGACGCGCATATGTTCAGGGCCCGTCGCGCGTTCCGCGCCGCCGGTCTCGAAGTGGTCCCTTGTTACTTCCCCCACACGCTCAAGCTCTACGGCTCTCCTCTGAACCGTTGGGGCCTGTTCTGCGGACTGATCCAGGAAAGCGCGAAGATCGCCTACTATTACGCCCGGGGATGGATCTGACCGGCCGAACCGCTCAACACTCTCCGCCCCCAGGCGAGAATCGCGTTGCGATGCTCGGCGGCCACGCTGAAACGCCAGCTCAGCGGCCCATACACCGCGAGCATGAGCACGCCCGCGGCGATCAGTTCGCCCCAGTTGCGTCCTGGCAGCCACTGCGAGCGCAACAACCAAAGCCAGGCGATGGAAGCCGCACAACCCGCCAGCGGGGAGCCGTAAATCCTGGCTGCGTAGCGCAACGGATGGATTCCCAATTCACGGGAAGTCAGTGCGCAGACCGCCACGCCGCGGCTCAGCATCATGCACATCGAGGTGACCCACACCGTGCCGTACAAGCCCCAGCGCGGCAGCACCAAGGCCACCGCCGCCAGAACTACTACCGCTTCGGCGATCAACAACCGCGCGTACAATTTGTGCCGCGCAATTCCGAACAGAATGGAAGCCGAGTTGAACTGTCCCGCCACCGCCGTGTAGCCGATGAGCAACACCGGCAAGAGGTAGGCGCTCTGCACGGCGAACGAGCGCTGGATCCACAAACTGTACACCTCGAATCCATACACGCCCAGAAAAGCCGTGATCGGAGCAAACAACGCCAGGCAGTATCGATTGGCGAGAACCCCCAGATTGAGCAACTCGTCGCGCTTGCCCCGTGCCATAAGATCGCTCGCGTTGGGCATCGTCACCTGGCCCACGCGTCCGATGCCCTCCATGCCGTAGTCGAGCACACGCACGGGCACGCCGTAGTAAGTGACATATCTCACCGGCAGCATGTAGGCGATCAACGGCGGGATGCTCTGAGTCATCAGCCGCGTGGCCACCGATGCCGTGAAGGTGTGGATACCGTAGCGTGCCATCCGCACGAACATCGGCCAATTCGCTTTTCTCGAGCTTAACCGCACACCCGTCACCACCCGCCGGTATGCGATGTAGGTGAGCGCATACATCAATAGCTGGCTCACGAACAGCACCAGCCCCATTTCCAGAATGCCCCGTCCCAATTGCAGAACGGCCACGATCCCCGCAGTCCGCGCCAGGTTCGTCACGATCCAGATGCGGCCGAAAATGTCGAAGCGCTGGAGACCCTCGATGGATGCGCTGAACGGATTGAACGCCATGCCGATGGCCCAGCTTACGCCCACCACCATCATCAGTTCCGGGAACGCCGGATGGCTGATATTGAACAGCCTGCCTGCAAAAGGGGCGCCCAGTAGCGTGATAGCGGCCAGCAAGGCGCCGGCAAGGCTCGAATACAATACCGACGTGCTCAGCAGTTGCTCCAGGCCCGGCTTCGCGCCCAAAGCGTGGTACTCAGCCGTCATCTTCACCGTAGCCGAGCGCAACCCGAAGTCGATCAGCCAGTAATACTCCACTAACGTCAGCGCCAGCATCCAGGCGCCGTAGTCGCTTTCGCCAATCCTGTGAATGACGTAGGGAGCCAGCACGAATGCCAGGACCATATTGATCCCGACCGCGGCCCAGGTCCATATGACGTTGGTGAAGTAGCGCTTCTTCACGACGCCTCGTACTCTTCCAGCCACCGCTCGAAGACAAGCAGCAGCCACAGGAACGTAGAGTTGTCCCGTCTGCCGCGTTCGTGTTCGTCGAGCATCAGATCCAGGTACCTGGCCGATACGATGCCTCGGCTGAGGAAGTGCGCCGACGTCAGCTGGTCCCGCAGCATTTCGCGCAGCGGCCCGCGGAACCACGCCGCCAGGGGCACGCCGAAACCCTGTTTGGGACGGTCGAGCAGCCGCTGGTCCAGCCGGCCGCCCAGGGCCTTGAGCAGAATCAGCTTTCCCTTGCCATTGCGTGTCTTCCAGTGGTTCGGAATGCGCATCGCCAGCTCCGCCAGCCGGTGGTCGAGCAGCGGGCTGCGCACCTCCAGCGAATGCGCCATCGACATCCGGTCCACTTTCACCAGAATGTCCCCGGCCAGCTTTGCGGTGGCTTCAAAATACATCGCCTGCGACAGACAGTCGCTGCTGTCGTCCAGAATCGCGCCGTCGAAAGTCTGCCGCAGAAACGCAGCATCGGCCGGCAGCCGCCAATCCATACTAAGGATGCGCTCGCGCAGGAAATACGGGCTGAACGCGACTTCCTCGAAGTACCGCTCCAGTGCATTGGGACGGCTGGCCATGCGCAAGTAGTTCTTGCCTCTGGCGGCGTAAGGGAGTTCATCGGCCAGGAGCGACATCGTGTGGCGCACGAAGCGCGGAATGCGATCGAACCTCCGTCGCTCGTCCACCACAAAATACGATGTATAGCCGCCGAACAGCTCATCGCCGCCGTCGCCGCTCAAGCTCACCTTCACGTGCTGGGCGGCGAATTGCGACACCAGGAACGTCGGAATCGCCGAAGAGTCCGCAAACGGTTCGTCCAGGAAATGAATCAATCGCGGAATCAGTTCCACAGCATCGGGATGCACCACCAGCTCGTGATGATCGGTCGCGTACTGCCCGGCGGTGATGCGGGCATAGGGCAGTTCGTTGTAAGCCTGTTCGTCGAAGCCGATGGAAAACGTCTTCACAGGCTGCGCGCTCTGCCGCGCCATGGAGGCTACTACCAGGCTCGAATCGATTCCGCCGCTCAGGAATGCCCCCAAGGGCACGTCCGCGATCATGCGCAGCCGAACCGATTCGTCGAATACTTCACGGATTTCCTCGCAAAGCGCGGTTTCGTCGCAGTCCGCCCGCTCGGCTTCGCACGGCGGTTCGAGCCGCCAATATCGCCCGCCGTCTGCCTTGCGTCCATCGCGCGCGAGAAGCCAACAGCCCGGCTCGATCTTGCGCACGTTCTTGAAGGGGCTCCAGGGGTCCGGAATGTAGCCGAATTGCAGATACAGCTTCAGCGCGTGCGTGTCGATCGGCAATTGCAGCCCGGCGGCGCGCAGGGACTTCAACTCGCTGGCAAAGTAAAGTCCATCGGCGCACTCGGCATAGTAAAGAGGCTTCTTTCCGAAGCGATCCCGCGCCAGAAACAGCTCATGCTTCCGGCCATCCCAAATAGCGCAGGCGAACATGCCCCGCAGCTTAGTGATCGCCGCCGCGCCTTCATCCTCGTAAAGGTGTACCAGCGTTTCCGTGTCGCTGAAAGTGCTGAACCGGTGCCCGCGGGCCGCCAGGTCCCGCCGCAGTTGCTGATAGTTGTAGATCTCCCCGTTGAAGACCACCCACACCGTGCCGTCTTCGTTGGCAATAGGTTGGTGCCCCGTGGAAAGATCGATGATGCTGAGCCGGCGCATGCCTAAGCCGCATCGTCCGTCAGTGCGGAGGCCCTCGTCGTCAGGCCCGCGATGCCGTATGGCGTCGCACATGGCCCTCAGCCGCGCCGTTTCAGCCTGCCCTTCCTGTAAGAAGTAACCCGCGATGCCGCACATGGTTGATAGCGGATGCGTCCGGTTTGAGACGCGCCTCTCTCATCATGTCAGAACGGCATTTTCGCTGCTTCGCTTTAGCCGCTACGCATCAGGCTGATCCAACCAGGCATGAGGAACCGGGATCATTGGCCAAGCGTCTCCATTGGCTATCCGATGCCGGTCGCCCATTTCAGTACAATAGGTTCCGAAAGAAATGGCGCTGCAATTCATCGTCCTCAAATGCCCCAACTGCGGAGCCTCGCTCGAAGTCTGCCACGACCAGGACCAATTTGCCTGCGGTTACTGCGGTAGTCATATATTGGTCGAGCGACGCGGGGGAACTGTGTCGCTCAAGGCCTTGACTCAAGCAATCGAGCGGGTGCAAACCGCTACCGACAAAACAGCGGCCGAATTGGCGATTGCGCGGTACGACGCCGAAGCAAAGGAAATTCGATCGCGTGTGGCCACGCTTCAAGACAAACAGAACAGTGAGGTAGGACGAGGCTTCGGGTGCGGAGCATCGTTGCTGGTGATCGGGCTGTTTCTATGGAAGTTGTCGGGCGCGACTGCGGTGATTCTGCTCATCGTCGCGGTCTTTCTGATAGTGAGAGCCTTCCGCCGCGGAGATGACCCCGAACTCGAAGGCATGAAGCGCCGCCTAGCCGATCTGGAACTCAGAATCGCCAAGAAGAAAACGGTCGCGGATGCCTGAGCGGAGCCACCTACCGTAGCAGCACGGTGGCCGGGGCAGAATTCATCAGAAATTCGCGGCGACACACGAATCTCACTGACAGCCTTCGGAGTTCTCGCACCGCGCCGTGCCGTGACATAATTCAGTTTGTATGCTGGAAATCACTTGGCTGGGACACGGAACATTCAAGCTGCGTTTGGAAAGTGGCGAGGTGTTGATCCTGGACCCGTGGATCGCGAACAACCCCGCCTACCCGAAGGAATACGTTATCGACCGCATAGACGCGATTCTGGTCACGCACGGTCATTACGATCACATCGAAGACACCGTCGCGCTGGCCAAGAAGTTTTCCCCAAAGGTGGCGGCGATCTTCGAGACTTGCCTGTGGCTCGGCTCGAAGGGCGTCGAGAATCTGTGCGGGATGAACAAGGGTGGCACACAGCAGGTAGCGGGCGTGGACGTCACCATGACACACGCCGTGCACAGTTGCGGCATCTTGGATGATGGGAAAGTGATCTACGGCGGTGAAGCCTGCGGTTATGTGCTTCGCTTCGCTGACGGCCGCTCGCTCTATTTCGCGGGTGATACCGCACCATTCTCCGACATGCTGCTGATCCGCGAACTCCACAAGCCGGACCTTGCCTTCCTGCCCATCGGCGATCTGTTCACCATGGGACCGCGCGGGGCCGCTCTGGCTTGCCGCTTGCTTCAAGTCCCGAAAGTCATCCCCATGCATTTCGGCACGTTCCCGCCGCTGACCGGGCGGCCCGAGCAGTTGGCGGAGCTGGTGAAAGGCCAGGTCGAGTGCGAAGTCTGGGCGCTCGAACCGGGCAAGACCGTGAAGTGGTAGCGCCTGGGAGGGGCGCCTGCCATGCCGGAGGAGAACCGGCCTTCTCGAAGCCAGACCAAGCAGCTCGGAGCCTGGTTCTTGGGCCCGAAAGCGGAGAACGCCGCCTTTGAGGAGGAAATGGTCCTGCACATCCTGCGGGACTACTTCCACTGGCGGCGCAACTACTACCCGGCCGACGAGATCGTCATCACGCAGCGCATGCGGCGCGAGGCGTCGGATTTCAACGACGCGCTCTTTCAGCAGTTGAGCGAAATGCTGGCGCGGCTGAAGCGCCACTTCCCGTTTTACAGCCCTCGCTACATCGCGCACATGCTCTCGGACCAAACGATCCCCAGCGTGCTCGGCTATTTCGCCGGCATGCTCTACAATCCGAACAATGTCACGCCGGAAGCCGCACCGGTGACCGTCGAATGGGAACTCGAGGTCGCGCGCGACGTCCTGCACATGCTTGGCTACACCACGCCGCCGGGGCCCGATGCGCATCGCGGCGAGAGACGTAAAGAATTCGGCTGGGCGCACATCACCGGTGGCGGCACCATTGCCAACATCGAGGCGTTGTGGGCGGCGCGCAACATACGCTACTTTCCGCTGGCAGCGAAGCGGGCCGTCCAGCAAACCGGCATCGCGCTCGCCGTCAAGATCCCGGGACAACCGCCTGACGAGCAACGCCCCCTGGCCGGACTTGATGACCGGCAATGTCTCTCTATCAAGCCGAACGAAGCCGTGTTCCTGCTGTTCCGCTTCATCGAGGCCGTGAAGCGGCATCTCAAAGTGAGCGATGAGGAAGCCTCCGCGCGCGCCTGGCAGTTGCTCGGTGAAAGCGGCCTGAGCCTGGCGCACGCGGGAACGCACGCCCTGTTCGCCGGGCATCCGCCGGCCATCTTTGTCTCCGGCACCGCGCACTACTCGATTTCGAAAGCCGCCGATCTTCTGGGCATCGGCCGCGACAACGTGGTGCTTGTGGACGTCGACCGTTCGTTCCGCCTGGATGTGCGCGACCTTGAAATCAAGGTCAGAGATGCGGTGCGGCGCGGGATGTTTCCCCTGGCAGTGATCGCCATTGCCGGGACCACCGAGGAGGGCGCGGTGGATCCGGTCCACCGGGTGGCGGAGTTCCGCAGCCGTTACGAACAGACCGAGCACGCGAGCTTCTGGCTCCACGTGGACGCGGCCTGGGCGGGCTATTTGCGCTCGATGTTCGTCACCGCGCTGGACAATGCCCAAGATGCCGCGGCCAGCGAGCCGGAGAGGACGGCGGCCGTTAACCGGTTCACGGCCCGGACTCTCGATATCCGCCGCCGCTCTTACGCGCGTACGCTCGAATTGCAGTGGGGAAGCAAGGAAGTGACCAGCGCCTTTCTCGAGTTTCCACGCGCCGAGTCCATCGTCGTGGACCCGCACAAGATGGGGTATGTCCCGTACCCCTGCGGCATCGTGGCGTTCCGCAACGACCGCGTGCGGCACTTCCTGATTCAGGAAGCTCCTTACATCACACGGGAGAGCCGGGCGGGTTGCCGCGCGAAGTTGTACGAAGCTCCGCGCTGCGTGGGCCCGTACATTCTCGAAGGGTCCAAGCCCGGCGCCGCGGCGGCGGCCTGCTGGTTGTCGCATCGCATGATTCCTCCGACAGTGGAGGGCTACGGCGAAATCATGCGCGCCTCGGTCTCGGCCGCGCGCGAACTTTACGAGCACCTGACTCACTGGGAACAGTCTTCACATGCCAACCAGTACGAACCGCCGTACCGGTTTGTGAGCATCGCCGCGCCACCGCCCGATACCAACATTGTGTGCTTCGTCATCCGGCGCAAGGATTCGCGATCGCTTGCGGCCATGAACGCTCTCGGCGAAGCCGTTTACAAGCGGCTGACGATTGATGCGGACGGCGACGGGCGCGATTACGCCTACTCGCAGCCGTTCTTCATCTCGCGGACACGGTTTCACCTGCCGCAGTATTCCGAACACGCCGTGGCTGGATTGTTGGAACACGCCGGAGTGGATGCCGCAGATTACCCAAGCCAGGGCATCTTCGTGCTGCGTGCCACCGTGATGAGCCCCTACATCGTGCTGGCCGCGGAAACCGGGCACAAACAGGACCTGCTCGACGAATTCGTAGTCACGCTGGCGCGCATCACCGAGGAGACGCTCAAGACTCTGGGACCAGCCTGAATTCGTGCGCGGCGGCCAGCTTCTGTAATTCCTCCAGGACCGCGTTCTTGCGCGCATCGTCCGCCAGGCTGTACAGAGCAGTCTGAAACACGGTACCGCGTGGGAACTGCGCCAGCTTCCGCTCAAGCGCCTCCATGGAATGCAGATTTGTGTAATGCGCAACCTCGGCCCGGAAATAACTGGCACTGTCCGCATACACCGCCACGCGAAGGGGACCGCGCCACGCGTTCAAATCTTGAGAAGAATCATGAAGGCATCCCCAGCCGAGGCACAACGCGTCAATCCGTTTCAACTTCGCTTCGTCGGTAAGCCATCCCGCGCCTCGGGCCAGTGCGTTGCGAAGTTCCTTCTCCAAGTAGACGTTGCCGACGAACTCCTGCTTTTCCAAATCCTCGCGCCGGTTTTTCCACCATTCGTGAAAGTAGAGGTAGGCCTGCCAGAGCGGCTCTTCGGCCCAGGCCGAACCATATTGCCCTAGAGCGACGGCGGCAGCGCCCTTGATTCTCACGTCGGAGTGTTGCAGGAAGGCGGCCAGATACTCCTCCATCACCCGGTGCATGTAGAGCGGCGGCACTTGCGCGATCAGCTCGGCGGTACAAGGAGGCGCCGGAGCATGCATATCCCAAGGTTGACGTTTAAGAATGCTCCCGGCGTGCGCGGGATCCACGCGCAGAAAGTACGCAATCAGGCCCGCGCCGCAGGGGTCCCGCTGCATTTCGTAAACTTCTTTGAACCGGTCCAGAGACCGGGGCGAGCCGTATCGTGCGATGAGGCGCAGCATTTTGCGGCTATCGCCGTAGGGCGGGCTTTGCGCTTTGTTGAGATTCTCAATCAGCACGTCGTCGATCTCGCCTACGGCGCCGGGCGGCAATAGCACAAAGACATCCAGATCCGCGCTGGTACGAAAGTCGTGGAGTTCGGCGAGCAACTGCTTGCGGCCCTTTTCCGGATTCAATTCGCACAGCCGCTTCAGGGCCAGGTTGCGGACCTCGGCTTCGGTTGCGTTGCCCGCGGGTTTGGCGATGATCGAGTCCAGAATCGATTCCATCCGAGGTGAGCGCAGAAAGGGCCATTGCCAATCGAGGAAGTCGCGGAGTTGGTGCGCCTGTGCATCGCCATACGAGGCAGCGAACACCTCGGCCACCACCGGAGCCCACGGCGGCGTGACGTGCCGTTGAACGGATTCGCTCAAAGCTCGCAACAGTGTCCGCAGCGTTTCGATTCTGGCTTGACCGGTTTTCGAGGGAAGTGACGACGCGAGCAACGCGGCGGCCCGGCTGCGGAATTCGAAATCCGCTGCATAGCCCTTGTGCCCCTCAGCCTTGGCGCATACCGCGGCCATTATGCCCAGAAAACGTTCGCCGGCCGGGTACGACGGGAGCACACTCCTCTCGCGCATCTCTTTGCATACCTCGACCGGGTGGGTGCTCTCGTAAAGTCCGGAGAGCAGGTCAAACAGATTCGCTTGGGTGCTTTCCAGGTCCAAGGCCGCGCGCCACGCCAGCGGGTGATCGATGAAGCGTAACCGCGCGGCGGCAGTCTCACGAATTCGCCAGCCATCTCGCGCCTGGATGCCCGTCGTCTCGATCGCGGTTCGCGCGCAGGCCACCGTTGAGCGAATCCATGCTTTGGTGGCGGGAACGATCTCGAACTGGATTGGATTCGAGATCAACACCACCGGTGGTTCGGCGAACACGTAGGCGCGCTGCCTGCCTCCAACATCCTTCGCGACGAGTTGGCGAAGGCGATAGCGCACCGTGTAGTGCCCGGCGGGTAAGCGCGGCACGTACTCGTTCAGATTGGCGCCTATCGGGCCGGTGCGGCGGCCAAGATCGACATACAGTCCACCGCGGTGCGAAGTGCGCATATCATGGCTGCCGCAGTGGTGTTGTAAGTCGCAATTCGGACCGGGATCGACCACAAAGCCGGCCGCCGACCAGTGACGCTTCGCGGGATCTTTAAGATGAATCTCAACACGAATCAGTTCGCCCGCGAAAAACCGCGACTTGGCATCGAGCAACCGGAGCGAGAGTTCGACCGGCGGCGCGCTGGGCTGTACCAGAAGCGCCAACGAGAGCAGGAGTTGGCCCATGCCATCTTGGACCCCACCGGCGCGCGAAAAGTTTCAGTGCCAGGCGCCAAGGCCGCCCATGAAAGTGAAGATGCTGTCAAAGCGCACGAAGTAGGATGGGCAGCGTTGAGCGTAGAAGGTTCCCGGCGACATGCGCTCGTATAGCGCCGATGTCCTCCAATGCTTATTCACGGTGACGTTCAACTGTGCTTGGTAGAGATTGCCGCGGCCGGTTCCGTTGCCGAAGATCTGCGAGCCGCCTTGCGGAAAAGTGTGGAACGCATTCATGCGAAAGTAGGCGAGCCGTCCCGTAAGCGGTCGTGCGGGTTTGAACGTAAACTCGCCCTGCCACGCGCCGAGATTGCTCCAGTAGCCCACACCTCTTTCCTTCATCAGGCTGTAAAGGTAGAGTCCGCTGATCCTCCCGCCGCGTCCAAACAGCGGGTCCCAGCCTTCCACTCTGTCCTTGGTGGCGGGGTCATCGCCAGACATCCCCCAGTAACCGGCTGAGGCGCTCGGCTTCCAGGCGGTCCTCCAGTACTTCTTCAGGTAACCGTATCCGCCCCAACCAGCGATGGAAGTCGACGGACGCTGATGCCCCCACTGCAGCGCCATCTCGCCTGTAGCCTCCCAATTCCGGCGCAGTTGCCGGACCACGCGGCCTCCAGCGGTACTCACGTGGCGGTCCGGCTGGAACTGGTAGTTCGTGGGCACCCGGCGGTCATGGAACTCCTTCTTGTAGAAATAATACGCCTCAATGCTGGTGTTCTTGAGGTTGTTATCGGTGTAGTAAGTTCCCAGAGCCTGCTCGTCCCACTCCACCAGTTGCCGGGACCGGTCGTGGTAC
>CAYLLB010000032.1:0-57788 GCA_964384215.1 uncultured Solibacteraceae bacterium
ATCGTCCCGATGTTGATGTGCGGTTTGCTGCGGTCGAATTTCTCTTTCGCCATATCGTGAAACCTCAGTTCTTAACCTGACCTGATTTTCTGATGGAGATGAACTCTGGAGCCGACGACCAGGATTGAACTGGTGACCTCGTCCTTACCAAGGACGCGCTCTACCAACTGAGCTACGTCGGCCCTCGTTAACCCAACCGGGATTCACTGGTGGACGGGGGAGGATTCGAACCTCCGTAGCCCGCTAGGGGCGGCAGATTTACAGTCTGCTGCCATTAACCACTCGGCCACCCGTCCGTTTCGCGCACTTACCTGTCCGTTGTGCGTGGCGGCACACTGAACTTAAGCTCGGCCAGTACCCGAAGTCATGAGTATACCACACGGATCATGCCCGCGCCTCCGTCGGGCAAAAAATCGGCAAACCGGCCTCCCCAACCCTCCCATCGGGCGCTAAAGTGCCCTTAGGTGGAAACCGCCGTCCAGGTTCAGTACTTGGCCTGTGGAGTAGTCCAGAAGGCCATCGGCCAGCGCGCGCACGGCCAGCGCGATGTCGTTGGGTTCGCCCATCCGCCGCTGGGGAAGCAGCCCGCCGGCAATCTTTTCCTCATAGACTTTTTCCACCTTGGCAATCATATCCGTGCGGATGATTCCGGGGCGGATCTCAAACACTTTGATCCCGAGCGCGGCCAGCCGCACCGCCCACAACGCCACCGCCATGCTCAGGCCGGCCTTCGAGATGCAGTATTCGCCGCGGTTAGTGGAAGCGGTGTAACTGGACATCGAGGTCACGAAGACAATCCTTCCGCTCCCCTGCTCCACCATCCACCGCGCGGCTTGCTGCGTGAGGAAGTACGGGCCTTTGAGGTTGGTCGCAATAACCTCGTCGAAGCTCTCTTCGGTGGCTTCAAGAATATCGAGGCGCTCTCGCGGCGCCATGCCGGCATTGTTTACGAGCAGGTCCAGCCGGCCGAATTCATCGCGCGCGAAACTCATGAGCGCCAGACGGTCCTCCGCGCTGGAGACATCGCACCGAAAGATTTCGCAGCCGGTTTCGGCGCGCAGGGATTCGGCGGCATCCAACCGGCCCCGGTAAGTCGCCAGCACGCGGTGCGTCTTGGCCAGCTCGGTGGCGATGCCGCGCCCGATGCCTCGGCTCGCCCCGGTCACGATAGCAGTGGGTTTTTCCATTTTAGAAGTCCATTATCTTGTCGCGAGGGCAGCCCGGATGGCCTTCGACAATTGTTCAAAAGTAAACGTCTCGACAAACGGCTCGCCGTCCACGAAAACCGTGGGCGTGTGAGTAACGCCGCGCGCGATGCCGTCCTGATAGTCCTTTTCGACCGCATCCCGGTAGCGCGCATCGTCGAGCGCCGCTGCGGCCCGTTCGGGCACTACGCTGTGTTCCGACGCAAACTCTTTTAAGCCGTCGATGAAATTCGCGTCCGTGGTGGCGCGAATCGAGGAGAGCATGTGCCGCCGGTAGGCGAAACCGAGTTCCGGTTTCACCTCGTGGAAGAAGCGCGCCGCCACGGCGGCCTGCCGCGCCCAGGAATGCTTGGGAAGCGGAAAATCCCGGTGCTCGAAGGCGACCTTTGCACCGAAGGCGGGCAGCAGTTTCTCGTCCAGCATCTTGCGGTAAGTGGCGCAATCCGGGCACTGCAGGTCTTCATACGCGATGACCCGCACCGGGCTCGTGGCTAAGCCCTCCACCACACCTAACGGCGCCTGCGCAAAACCGCCTAACGTCATCATTGCGAACATGGCGAATCTCTTCATTCGATCATTCGGCCCGCGAATCGCGCCGGCGCTTGCGCAGGCGCGCAAGCAGGCGTCCGGCGGCCACCGCGCCATCGCCCAGCGCGCGCTCGTAAGCCATCTGGCGCTCTGCGCGGCTGAAGCCGTAACCCAGGCGATTGTAACGGTCCAGGCTGAGCCCTTCCACGTAAGTCCCGGCGAAGGCGACGGCCGCCTTGGGAATCACCCCCGCGCCGAAGGGGATCTTTTCCGCCATCTTGCGAGCCAGGGCGCGCCAGCCGAAAGCCGCTGCAATGATGGAGCCGATCTGGCCCCTCTGCTCGCGATAGCCTACCGGCTGGTCGCTCGCCGCAGCGATCAGGAAGGCCATGCGCACCTGGTTCAGGGTGAGGAAACTTGTATCGGAGGCGAACTCGCCGATGACCCAAGGCATGGTCATCAAGTTCGGCATCAGGTCCGGGATCGCGGCGGCCAACGCGAACACAGCATTCTCTTTGGCGATGGTGCGGATCACGTGATTTACCACGGGCTGGCGGAAGGGAAACAAACGGCGCGCCAGCGGCAGCCCCAGCGCTTCGCGCTGCCTGATGATCTGCACCACCGTCCGCTCCGGGTTGCCCGGCGAAAAGCTGAACGCATCCGGCGGTCCCGGAAGGCCCTCCTCGTAAATTTCAATGTCGACCGTTCGGGGCGCCCCCGCATCGCCCACGCGGTAGAGGACGGAGGCCGTCTCCCAACGTTTGCCGCGCGAAATGCCCGCCGGGGCGAAATAGTCCTCCATCGCGTTGTAACTACGGCTGGAGGAAGCCACCAGGCCGATGCTGACCGGGCGCTCGGCGGCCGCGCGAATGTCGTTGGGATCCAACTTCGCCACCGCCGCGCGAATCTGCTGCAAGAACATCCCAGGCATAGGGCTGTTGTCAGCCGGGGCGTTCCGCCTGCTTCAAGCGGAACATTACCTCGATCGACTTTCTCCATTCTACAGCCAGCCCGATGCGTTCCACTTCGATGGCGGGAGAGAAGTAGCGGAGAACGGTCTCGGTCTGCGGGTGAAAGTCCAGAGCCGGAGCTACCAGGAACAGGCGCGGCGGCTGCGCTTGCAGTTCGATGCCGGGGAAATAGCCGCGTCCGGCGAACTCGCCTCGTTCCAGATGCCAGACCACACGCATCCAGTAGTCCAATGCCTGAAGGGGAAGATGAATGTCCTCGCTAGCCTTCAGTTCGAGCACTGCCAACCGGCCGGAGCGGTCGACGGAGACCAGGTCCATAATGCCGCGCTGGCCTCCAGCGAGCGCCGGCACTTGCGAGTACACGGCTTCGGGAACGAGCGTGGCGTCAATGGCCTCCATGTTCTCGCGCACACGCGCTTCCAGGAGGCGCTCGGGCGTATCGGCGCTTGGCCCGCGCACTGGCAGGGCACCGTTTCGACGGTTCTCCAGGCTGGTGTCGAGGTTGCCGTAGTCGGCGGGATCGAGGCGGCGCTCCAGCCCGCTCTCGTCGTACGCCCACGCCGCCCACGTGGCCGCACGCGGATTCAGGTAGCGCAGCCGCTGCAAGGTCAACCGCTCGGCGCCCGCCGGCGCATACAACGCCAGACCTTCTACGGTGAGCCGCCGCTCGCGCTTTCGCAGGTAGTCCAGCCAGATCAGCCCGAAGGTGAGCGCGCCCGCCGCATCGCGCGCCTCCGGGCCCGTGCCCAGCGCGGCCCACGCGCGCCCGCCCTGCTTCAACAGGGCGCGCGGATAAGATGGCGACAGGCTGTGCGTCAAGTCCGCTTCCGTGGTCAACTCCGCGAGCGTCCACGCGGGAAACTGCCGGCGCAGAAAACGCCTGAACTTTTCACGAAGCACCATGCGCGCGCCTCGCCGCTCCGCGCTCTGGCCTTGCGGCCGCGCCAGGTCGACCAAGGTGAGTTGTCCCTGCTGCTTGGCGAACTTCTCGATGCGCAGTTCTACCTTGCCCGCAGCCTCGCTGGTCACCCCCACGATGCGCCGCGTCAGATTGCTCGTCTTATTCCAGGCCTGGATCCACAGCCTTTCTCCGCGGCGTTCAACGGCGTATTGGCCCGGTTCAAGAAGGATGGGTTCTTCGCCCGGCTCGAGCAGGGCGGGCTGGCGGGAACGGTCGAGGAAACGCTCGATCGCCGCTTGGGCCTCGGCGGGCCCGGCGGGTTTCGTCATTCCCCACTATTATAGAAACGAGATGCTCGCCGAAAGGATTCAACAAGTCGAGGAACGCATCCAGAATGCCGTGCGGCGCGCCGGACGCCGGCGCGAGGAAATCACGCTCATCGCCGTCACCAAGATCTTCCCCGCCTCGGCCATCCGCGAGGCTTATGAGCTGGGCCTGCGTCATTTCGGCGAAAACTACGTGCAGGAATTCGCGGGCAAACGGCCCGAACTCGGAGATCTCCGCGAAACGACCTATCATCTGATCGGCCACCTGCAATCGAACAAGAGCAAGATCGCGGCGGACCTGTTCCAGGTGATTCAGACTGTGGATTCGGCGAAACTGGCGCGACGGTTGTCCGAATGCGGCCACGCGATCGAGGTCATGATCGAGGTGAAGCTCTCCGAGGAAGGATCGAAGAGCGGCGCAGCCGTCGAGGAATTACCGGCCCTGGTGGACGCCATCCGCGCGCTGCCGAACCTGAACCTCACCGGCCTGATGACCATGCCGCCGTGGTCGGAAGACGCCGAACTCTCGCGCCCTTACTTCCGGCGGCTGCGCGAACTGGCCCAGGCGCACGGACTGCCGCGTCTTTCCATGGGGATGTCGCACGATTTCGAGGCGGCCATCGAGGAAGGCGCCACCCACATTCGCGTAGGGACGGCGCTATTCGGACCTCGCAAATACAAGTGAAAATCGGATTCTACTCCCCGCTTCCGCCGCAGCGCACGGGCGTCGCGGACTACTCAGCCGCGCTGCTCGGCGCGTTGCGCCGCCTGGACGAGGTGGAGACAAACGCGCGCGACGCGGACGTGTTCCTCTATCACCTGGGCAACAATAGCCTGCACCAGGAAATCTACGCGCGAGCGGTCGAGCGGCCGGGCATCGTGGTTCTACACGACGCCGTCTTGCAGCACTTTTACCTTGGAACGCTCGACGAAGCCTCCTACATCGAGGAATTCGTTTACAACTACGGCGAATGGAACCGGGATCTGGCGGCCGACCTGTGGCGCAGCCGGGCCCGTTCGGCACAGGACGCGCGCTACTTTGACTACCCCATGCTGCGCCGCCCCGCCGAGGTCTCCCGCGCCGTCGTCGTGCACAATCCGGCCGCGGCGGCGGCGGTATTGCGCCATGCGCCTCAGGCGCGCGTGGTCGAAATTCCTCATCTGTTCGTGCCGCCCCCGGCGCCGCCCGCCGTGGAGGTCGTACGCCTGCGCGAGAACTGGCATCTATCGGCTGGGACGTTCCTGTTCGGGGTTTTCGGGTATCTACGGGAGTCCAAACGCCTGTGGAGCATACTGAACGCATACGCACGAGTACGCGAGGCCGGCATCGACGCCGCCTTGCTCGTTGCGGGCGAATTCGTGTCCTCCGATCTGGAACGCGCCATCGCGCCGGCGCTCGCACGGCCCGGCATCGTGCGCGCCGGCTTCATGCGTGAGGAGGACTTCTGGCGCGCCGCGCACGCCGTGGACGCCTGCGTGAATCTGCGCCACCCGGCGGGGGGAGAGACCAGCGGCATCACGGTGCGCCTGATGGGAATCGGCAAGCCTGTGGTGACGACGGACAGCGGCGAGAATTCGTCCTATCCGCCCGAGGTTTGCCTGCGGGTACCCGCCGGAGTGGCCGAACCTGACGCGCTGGCCGAGTGTATGATATGGCTTACACTGTTCCCCCGGTATGCCCGCCGAATCGGCAAGCATGCGGGCAAGTGGATCGCCGAGCACCACGCACTCGACGCTGTCTGCGCGCGCTATTGGAAGTTACTATGCGATTTGCATCGTTCATACTGATAGCGGCGCTTTCGCTCTCCGCCGCGCCGACTGCAATCGAAAAGAACTTACATGTCCGCGTGCGCATGCGGGACGGAGTGCACTTGTGCGCTAACGTCTTCCGGCCGGCGGGCAACGGGCGCTATGCAACGATCCTGGTGCGCACGCCTTACAACAAGGGCAAAGACATCACGCCCGGCTGGCAGGCGCTGGTCGAACACGGCTTTGCGGTCGTGGTCCAGGATGTGCGAGGACGCTTTGACTCCGAGGGTGTTTTCGATCTGTACTACCAGGAGACGCCGGATGGCGACGACACACTGAATTGGGTCGCGGCGCAGCCCTGGTCAAGCGGCAAGATCGGTATGTATGGCGGATCGTACCTCGGCATTGCGCAGTGGCGAGCGGCACTTTCCGGCAACCCGCATTTGAAGGCAATCTTACCTCTGGTTTCCGGAGACGACGAATACCTGGACCGTTTCTACTCGAAAGGCGGGGAGATGAAACTCGGGCACCGTTTACTCTGGATGTCGGAACATTTTTCGGCGCCGGGTTCTCCCAAGCCGGACTTCAACCGTTACATTTGGCGTTTACCGCTGCGCATGGCCGACCGCGCCGCGACCGGCCAGCGCTCCGCCATGTGGCAGCGTGCGCTCGATCATCCCTCCTACGACCACTTCTGGAAATCCGTGAGCGTGCGCAGCAATATCGAAAAGATCAAAGTCCCGGTGTTTGCCGTCGGGGGCTGGTACGACAATTACGTCGAGAGCGATTTGGAGGCCTTCACCCTGCTGCGCAAACTGGGCCGTCCCAACCGGCTCATCGTGGGCCCCTGGGCGCACAACATGTCCTACAAGTTCCCGGACATGGACTTCGGCAGCCAGGCACAAATTCCCTTGCGTGAATTGCAGCTTGCATGGTTCGACTACTGGCTGCGAGGTTCCCAGGCGGCGCCCTCCACGCCTCCCCTGCAGTACTTCGTGATGGGTGCGAACCAGTGGCGCGAGGCAGACGAGTGGCCGCCTAAGGGGGTCCGATACGTGCCGTTCTACCTCTCGAGCGGTGGACACGCCAACTCAGTTTCGGGCAACGGCACGCTAAGAGAGAACGAGCCCGGCGTGAACCCAGCGGACAGGTTCGTGTACGACCCGATGAAGCCCGTGCCTACCGTAGGTGGCGCGGTTTGCTGCAACCCGAAGAAGTTCCTCTGGGGGCCGCTGGATCAGAGGCAGGTCGAGCGCCGTCGGGATGTACTGGTTTACACCAGCAGCCCTCTCAAGCACCCCCTGGAGATCGCCGGCCCGGTGCGCGTTGTGCTTTATGCCGCGACATCGGCCGCCGACACGGATTTCACCGCCAAACTGGTGGACGTTTGGCCCGACGGACGCGCCATCAACCTCACCGACGGTATCCTGAAGTTGCGCTACCGGGAATCGCTTGCCAAACCGGTACCGGCGAAGCCGGGTGAGATCTACCGCATTACGATCGACGCCGGTCCGACCGCCGTCCTCTTCCAAAAGGGGCACGCGATCCGGCTGGAAGTTTCGTCGAGCAACTTCCCGCGATTCGCCCGCAATCTCAACACGGGCAGCCCGGCCGCCGAGGATACCGTGGTTCGCACGGCGCGACAGACGGTTTATCACGACCGCCAGCATCCGTCGCACCTGCTGCTGCCCGTGGTCAAGTGAGGAGGCCTAGCGGCTGCCAGTCTCCCGCCGCCCGTTGCGCACGCCCGCGACGAACCACACCAGCGCCAGCGCGCCCAGCGCGAACACCGTGTCTCCCGGCACCCGCAGCCAGCGCAGCGTCTGCATTAGAGGCGTGCCCAGGAATTCGGCGCTGCGCGCGTACCAGTAGCCCTGGTCCACGGACGCCCAGGTCTGCAATAGGCCGACAGGCAGAAGGCTGCCCACGCACATTGCAAAAAGGCCGATGTTCATCGCCCAGAAAGCGAACTTCAGCCGCCGCTCGTTCCACACCGCGCCGGGGACGAGTGCCCGCAAGCACACCAGCGTCAAGCCGATGCCCAGCATCCCGTAAACGCCGAACAGCGCGGCGTGGCCGTGCACCGGCGTGGTGTTCAGACCCTGCATGAAGTAGAGCGCAATGGGAGGGTTGATCATGAAGCCGAACAAGCCCGCGCCCACCATGTTCCAGAACGCCACAGCGACGAAGAAGTAGATGGGCCACTTGTAGCGGGCCGCCCAAACGGTGAGCCGGCCGCGCCGCAAATCGTCAAGCGCGGAGTACGCCACCAGCACCAGCGGTACCACTTCCAGCGCGCTGAAGACCGAGCCCCAGGCGAGCGCCACCGTCGGCGTCCCCGCGAAGTACAGGTGGTGGCACGTTCCGATGATGCCGCCCGCCAGGTAAACCGTCGCCGACAACAGCGCGGCCTTGGCCGCCAGCGCCGGCCGTATCAGATTCAGCCGCGTGAAGAAGAATGCGATGACCGTAGTGGCGAAGACTTCGAAGAACCCCTCCACCCACAAGTGCACCACCCACCAGCGCCAGTATTCGACCATCGACAGGTGTGTGTGCTGTCCCCAGGTGAGACCCGCCCCGTAAAACAGGCCGATGGCGGCCGACGACATCAGGAACAGCCAGAGCAGGTGGCGCTGTTCGCCGGCATTCTTGAGCGCCGGACGAATCGCACACACCACCAGGAATAGCCAGATCAGCAAGCCCGCGAAAAGAAGCAGTTGCCAAATGCGACCCAGGTCGATGTATTCATAGCCCTGGTGGCCCCACAGAAAAGAGGCCGCGTCGGTGAGCTTGTTCTGGACGCTCATCCATTCGCCGGTGAGCGATCCGGCAACAATCACCAGCAACGCCAGAAACAGCACGTTCACGCCGAGCTTCTGCCACTTCGGCTCATGTCCGCTTACCAGGGGACCGATAAACAGGCCCGCCGCGAGCCAGCTTGTGGCGATCCAGAAGATCCCCAGTTGCACGTGCCAGGTGCGCGTCACGGTGTAGGGCAGCACCTCCGCCAGCTTGATGCCGTAAAACCCCTCGCCTTCCACGCCATAATGCGCCGTGACCACTCCCATCAGGATCTGCACAAGGATCAGCGCCGCCACCACCCAGAAGTACTTCAGCGTGGCCTGCTGGGAAGGGCTGGCTTTCCACGCGCCGAGCGGATCAGTAGAGGGCAGCACTCCAAGTTCCTCCTTCTGCTTCTCGCTGGCGTACCACCAGACCATGGCGCAGATGCCGGCCAGAAGCATGAGGATGCTCACGCCGGTCCACATGACGCTCTCGCCCGTGGGACGGTTCTCCACCAACGGCTCGTGAGGCCAGTTGTGGGTGTAACTGACGTTGTCGCCGGGGCGGTTTGTCGACGCGGCCCACGCGGTCCAGAAGAAGAATGCGCCCAGGTCCCGCATGCGCGTATCGTCCCGTATGGTGCCGGCGGGAATCGCGTAACTCGTATTGCCGCGCATGAATACGTCGCTGTAATGCTTGACGCACGCCGCATAAGCTCTCGCGCGCGCGGCGTCGATCCGGATGGTGTTCGTCGCCGGGTCGTAGGTGTTGGCACGGTAGAGTTGGACCAGCCGCCCCCGCAGGCGGGCCTGGTCCTCGTTGCCCAGTTCGCCGTACGGCTTGCCAAAGTCCGGCTGCGCCCAACCGTCCAAAACATAGACCGCTTCGCGATGCAGCCAGTCTGCCGTCCAGTCGGGCGCCACATAACTGCCATGCCCCCAGATGGAACCCACCTCCATGCCTCCCATCGACTGCCAGACATTCTGTCCGCGGCCGATGGCGCCCGCCGCAACCACTTCCTCGCCTTCGTTCGTCACCACGCGATCGGGAAGCGGAGGCATCTGTTGGTAGATGCGCGTTCCGATCCAGCCCAGAATGCTGAAGCTGATCGCCACTACCGCAGCAAAACCCAGCCAGAGTCTTCTCATTTGCACGGTTCTCCTGTCAGTCATCAGATTGAACCGGCGCAGGCGACAGCGCCATGACTTTAGTCACAAACTGCGGCCACACCGCATGAAATTGAGAGTCCTGCACAGGCGTGATATCCTTGCGGGAGGTTGGCGCTCCACGCCGATCATCCCTGGTCATGCGTCTTTTTAGGGTTTTCATCCCCACGAGCGTGCTCGCATTGTTGATTTCCGAGGTCACGATCGTATTCTTCTGCTACATCCTGGCCAGCTACATCCTGATCGACGTGGACCCTGTAGTGTTTCTCTTTTACGACAGCGGCGTCACGCGCATCTGTGTCGTGGTGGCGACCTTGATTGCGGGCCTCTACTTCCAGGATCTCTACACAAACCTGCGCGTACGCAGCAAGACTCTTTTGTTTCAACAACTTTGCCTGGCGCTGGGCGTTGCCTTCCTGGCGCAGGGTTTCCTTAGCTACGGAGCGTCTTCCTGGGTGCTGCCGCGCTGGATCATGATGTTGGGTAGCGCGTTTTGTCTCGTATTGCTCACGGCCTGGCGGTTGATGTTCAGCGCGGCCGGGTTGTCTGTGATCGGCAACCAGAAGGTTCTGTTCCTGGGGCGCTCCCAGGTAGTGACCGAAATCGCGGCGCGGCTCAAGGAACTTCCCCAGCTTGGCTTCACTGCCATCGGTTACCTGGACGATGCTCCGCAAGGGGAATTGATCGCGGGCGTTCCCTGGTTGGGCGAAGTGAAAGCTCTTCGACAAGTCGTGGAGCAGTACAAGCCGGATCGCATCGTGGTAGGTCTCACCGAACGTCGTAACCAGCTACCCGTGATCGACTTGCTGGATCTTCGCTTGTCGGGCCTCCAGGTGGACGAATCGGCCACGGCGTTCGAGAACGCTTTCGGCAGAATATGCGCGAGAGAGCTGCGTCCCGGCCACCTTATTTTCAGCGCCGAATTGGGGCCGAGCGCCGGGAAACTGACGCTACAGTCGGTTTACTCCTCTCTCATCGCGTTGGTGGGGGTGGTGGTTACGCTGCCCATCATGCTGCTGGTAGCGGTGGCGGTGAAGCTGAGTTCGCCGGGGCCCATTCTGTTCCGGCAGACGCGCGTGGGACGCAACAATGTGCCGTTCACGCTTTACAAATTCCGATCCATGCGTGACAACGCCGAGTCAACCACGGGCGCCATCTGGGCCGTGGAAAACGATCCGCGCGTGACGCCGGTGGGCCGCTGGCTCCGCCGTCTGCGGCTTGACGAGTTACCCCAGTTCTTCAACGTGCTCCGCGGCGAGATGTCCATCGTGGGCCCGCGCCCGGAGCGGCCCGAGTTCGTCAGCATGCTCACCGAAAAGATCCCGTACTACCGCCAGCGGCACTCGGTCAAACCCGGGATCACGGGGCTTGCGCAAATCAGCCACAAGTATTCGGATTCGCTGGAGGATACCATTACGAAGCTCGAATACGACCTGTACTACATCAAGAACCTGTCCCCGGCTCTGGACGCCTACATCGTCTTCCACACGATCAAAGTGATGCTGCTTGGCCGCGGCGCGCAATAAAGCGGCGCGCTACTGGGACGCTTCAGATTTCCAGGCGCAATAGGTCTGATACCCGCCGGAGAGATTCTTCACGCGGAAGCCGTGCTGGCTCAGAATGCGGCAGGCGTAATAGGCGCGCTGTCCCACACCGCAGTTGATCCAGATCTCGCGGTCGCGCGGCAGCTCCGCCAACCGGCCGCGCAATTCGCCCAGGGGGATGTTTACCGCGTTGTGGAGGCAGCCGCACTGGAATTCGCCGGGCTCCCGAACATCCAGCACGAAGGCGGGCGTGCCCGCCAGGTCGCACCATGGCGCGAGTTCCACGTCGCCGCGTAAGACATTGGAAGCCACCATGCCGGCCAGGTTCACCGGATCTTTGGCGGCACCGTACTGCGGCGCGTAGCACAACTCGGCCTGTTCAAGATCGAACACCGTGCCGCGCATCTGCATGGCGGTGGCGATGACGTCGATACGGCGTTCCACGCCCTCTTCGCCCACGGCCTGCGCGCCCAGAATCAGGCCGTCCGGCCTTCGGAATAGCAGTTTGAGGTGAATGGGTTTGGCCCCGGGGTAGTAGCCGGCGTGGTGGGGTGTGTGTAGATAAACGGCCTCGAAATCATTCCTGCCCGCGCAACGCAGGCTCTTTTCGGTCGCGCCGGTCAGTGCTGCAGTCAGGCCGAAGCAGCCGCAGACGGCGGTCCCTTGCGCGCCGCGAAAACGGGCGTCGCGCCCGGCGATGACGTCCGCCGCAACGCGTCCCTGCCGGTTGGCGGGGCCGGCCAACGGGATCAACTCACATTCGCCGGACGCGGTGTTCGTAACTTCCACCGCATCCCCCACCGCCCAGATATGCGGGTCGCTCGTGCGCATTCGATCG
Source organism: uncultured Solibacteraceae bacterium (assembly GCA_964384215.1). GTDB lineage: Bacteria > Acidobacteriota > Terriglobia > Bryobacterales > Bryobacteraceae > JAJFUV01. Next base: position 12,013 of record CAYLLB010000032.1, read on the forward strand.
TCGACGCGAATGCCGCCGCGCGCGCCCAGTTCAAGGCCGGCCTTTCGCGCCAGGCCCGTCTCCGGCCGCACGCCAATCGAGAGAATCGCGAGATCGGCGGGGAACGAAGCCCCACTTTGGGTGCGCACGATGAGGCCCGCCCGGGATGTGTGCTCGAAACCGGCCAAGCCGTCGCCGAGTTGCAGGTGCGCGACGCGTTCTGCCACTCTGTCCCGAACGTAGGCCGCCATCTCCAAATCGAGCGGCGGCAACAGCTGGTCCGCCATCTCGATAATGGTGAGCTTCAATCCGCGGTGGGCCAGATTCTCGGCCATCTCCAGTCCGATGAAGCCGCCGCCGACAACCACGGCCCTGTGAGCGTTGCGGCTTGCGATCCACTCCCGGATCGAGCGGCTGTCGGGAACCGTGCGCAGGGTGAAAATCCCCGGCAAGTCGATGCCCGGAACCGCCGGGCGGACAGGGGCAGCACCGGGAGCAAGCACCAGCGCGTCGTAGCCTTCGCGATAGACCCGGCCCGTGCCAACGTCGCGAACTTCTACTTCCCGTGCCTGCCGGTCGATGGCGGTGACTTCGTTTCCCGTCCTGACTTCGATGTTGAAGCGGCGGCGGAACAGTTCCGGCGTCGCCAGCAGGAGTTTGGACTCGTCCCGGATCACGGAGCCCACGTAATAGGGCAGGCCGCAGTTTGCGAAGGAGACGAAAGGTCCACGTTCAAGCACCAGAATGCTTGCGTCCTCATCCACGCGGCGCAGGCGGGCCGCGCAACTGGCGCCGCCCGCCACACCGCCGACGATCACGACACGCCGATGTGCCATATTCATCTACGAACGTCAGCCCGCGGCTGGCGTCCCGCCTTCGGGCGTCCGGTTGAAGGACTGCAAAGCCAGGTAGCTGGGGCCGAACCTCTTGATGTTGTCGAGTTGCTTGTCGTACTCGTCGAAGTGCTGCTCTTCTTCCGCCACCAGCCGCTCGAACATCTGCTTGGAGACGGAGTCGGCGTTCGCCGCGCAGGCCAGCGAGGCGGCGTTGTAGCTCTTGGCGCTCTCGTCTTCCATCTGCGCGGCCTTGGCGAGCATCTTCTCCGGGTCGGTGATCCGCTCGATATCCCCGGCCGGCTTCATGTTCACGTCGCCCCTCAGGAAGAGGATACGTTCCGCAAGTTGTTCCACGTGTCCCATCTCCTGGATGGCGATCCGCTTGAACAGCAGCGAGAGCGGTCCCAGGCCCTGGTCGTCCAGGTGGAAATGAAAGTACATGTATTGGTGCACGGCCTGTAGCTCGTCGGCTACGGCGGTATTCAGTAGTTCGATGCTTTTGGCTTTATCCATAGGGTCCTCTTAGTGCCTTCAGACTATCAACTCCAAAATCTTGGATGCAAACTACAGCTTGCCGGATGCAGAGTTCCGCGCTTCCCTTCCCTCCATCATTTCGCATGCCAGGACAGCGGCCCGCCGGACGAAGCGGGTGCAACCGCGCTTCCGGTCCGTTTCGTTTTCAAAGTCGGCGATCAGTTCCCAGCAGTCCAGGGCATGGAACTCCTCGCGAAAGGCCTTGCAGAAATCGTGGGCCTTGGCGCCAGCGATTTTCTTCGCGGTTTCATCGGGGGTCTTGCGACCGAACACGAGCCCTAGAGCGGCTACGGCGCCGCTCACCGCGCCACAGGCCGCCTTACACCCCATCCCGCCTCCCATCGCCGTGAGTAAATACACAGGAGGTTCCTCTTCGCGAAACTGCTTGTAGACCGCCTGGAAAACCGACTCTGCGCAATTCCAGCCGGAGTGGAACAAGAGATCGGCTTCCTCCTCCGCGCGCGACGCCCGGCAGTTACTGCAACTCATTCTGGCGTGTCCTCCTCAGCAACCATTTGAACACGACCTCAGCGTTGAATGGCGGCCTGCGTTCATTTAGACCGCTAAGCGCCGGTGCGAGTTTCCAGGCACTTCTGAACATTTGTCCAAACGCCGCGGATATCGGAAGCGCAACCGTTCGTCCCGTATTCGACTACGGCTTGCTTGCGGATTTGCGCTTCGGTCACCGCGCGGTCGTAACGCACACGGCCGGCCAAGATCAACCCCAGTTCGCGAGCCACGTCTTCGATCCGTTCAGACACCTCCGGGTTCAAGTCCCACTTGTTGATGCAGACCATCGCGGGCGTGCCAAAATGCCGGGCAAGGCCGGCAACACGTTCCAGGTCGTGCAGGCCGCTCAACGTGGGCTCAGTCACTACAAGTACCAGGTTCGCGCCGGTGATGGAGGCAATCACGGGACAGCCGATTCCAGGCGAGGCGTCGATGATCAGCAGGCTCGCACCCTGTTGCTGGGCGGCTTGCCTGGCGGCGGACCGGACCGTGCTCACCAGTTTGCCCGAGTTCTCTTCGGCGATCCCGAGCCTGGCGTGGACCAAGGTCCCGAAGCGCGTCTCGGATACGAACCACTCGCCGTTCACCACAGGTCCGAATTCAATGGCCTTTTCGGCGCAGAACCAGGCGCAGACGCCGCAGCCTTCGCAAGCGACCGGATCCACCCGGAAGGTTTTCTCCCGCTCGCCGTTGCCCGGACCGTCAAAGCGGATCGCATCAAATCGGCAGACTTCTTCGCACTTCCCACAGGCAATGCAATGGCCTGCCTTGATCCTGGCGCGCTGGCCTCCGGCGAACGGCTCACGCATGGTCGTGCGCGGCTGCAGCACCAGGTGCAGGTCCGCCGCGTCCACGTCGCAATCGGCCACCACGCAATTGCGGGTGATCGCAGCGAAAGACGCTACCAGCGAAGTCTTGCCCGTCCCGCCCTTGCCGCTGGCCACGGCGAGTTCGCGCACCGGTTGGACCTGGGGTCGGCAGATCGAGACCAACTCACTCATCGAATGGCCTCCGGAACCACCTGCTTGTGCGGGGATAACCGGACCAACAACCGTTCCAGGCAGGCGCGAAACTCCGGAACGGCTTCGCAAGCCAGTTCGCCGCGCGAGTAAGCTTCCGCTACCCGGCGGTCGTCGGCGATTTCCGCAAGGATGTCGATACCCTGGCGCCTGCAATACTCGTGAGTTTCCTGGTCCCCGGAACCCGCCCGGTTGATTACCACCCCAAAAGGCAGTTTCATGGCGCGGACCATCCCGACGGCGAGCTGCAAATCGTTTAGCCCGAACGGAGTGGGCTCCGTCACCAGAACGACGAAATCCGTTCCTCGTACGCTTTCAATCACCGGGCAGGACGTCCCCGGCGGGGAGTCGAGGATCACGAGGTCCACAAACGGCGCGGTGCCCTTTACCTGGCGGATCAATGGCGTGCTCATGGCTTCGCCGATGTTCAGCACGCCATGCACGAACCGCACCGGGCCGGCTGCCCCCAGTTCGAGCTTCCCGGTCTCACGCATGGCTTCGGAGATCGCGCCGGAGCGGCACACCAGAGCGCAGCCTCCGCAGGCGTGGCACATTTCCGGATAGACCAGCACTTTTTCGCCCAGGCAAACAATGGCGCTGAAGCGGCAAATCTCCCCGCACAGACCGCAGTGCGTACATTTCTCCTCGTCCACCAGAGGATGTAACCTTCCGATCGGACGGCTGGAGTCGATCCGCGGCCTGAGAAACAGGTGTCCGTTTGGCTCTTCGACGTCGCAATCCAAATAGGCGACACTCCACCCGTCGTGGGCGGCAAGCCACGCCAGGTTCGTCGCTACCGTGGTCTTGCCTGTCCCACCTTTGCCGCTCGCGATGGCAAGTTTCATGATGCCGACTTCGCTTCGAGTTCTTCGATCCGCTTACGTATGTCCTCCAAGGTGTTACCCAGTGACTCGGCCTGCCGCTTTAACACCTGGACCTCCGGTTCCTCAGCGGGCTTTTCCGGCGCGGCACCCTGGGCTGAACCAGGCCAACCCGCCGCCCGCTCCCACCCGGTGAGGCCCGTGGTCCGGAACAGATTCCTCCACCTCCAGCCGCGCCCTCCAATACCTTGTCCCCGGCCTGGATTTATATTGCCGGCGGCCTGAGTTCCGCCACACCAGCCAGCTCCACGACCGCTTCGCGGTCCCGCTCCCAACGGACCAGTTCCGTCTCTAAATGGCATTTGTTTGATCTCCTCGTTTAGTTGCTTCCCGCTGTCACGAGCATCTGCGTGGTCTCTTCAACGGAGGGGATGCGTCCGGCTGCTTTCACCTGCCCGTTGATGACCAGCCCAGGCGTCATCAGGATATGAAGCCTAATGATGTCCTGGATCCCGGTGACCTTTTCAATCTCCGCTTCGATGCCCAGTTCCTGAACGGCCTTCTCGGCGTTCGACGTCAGATCGCGGTATCCCTCACATTCGGCTCCCACAATCTGAATCTTCGGCACAGGTTTTTCCTTTCGTTCGATCTGCGCCTTCTGTCGCGGGCTTTGTGGCACGCACAAACGCACTCATGATCTTGCCGTCCGCCTGATCGGCGGCAGCCACGGCCTCCACTCCCTCGGCGGAGAGGAACGCGCGAACGTCGGCGGCCCGGAAAATCCTCGTCGGTTCGATGCTGATATCGACAAAGCCGGCCGCCGCCAGCTCGGATTTGTATTTCGACTCCTGCATCGCTCCCGCGACGCAACCCGCCCACAACTTCGGGTTGTTCCGAAGCTCGGCGGGAATCTCTCCGCAGAGCACAACATCCGATACGGCGAACCGCCCGGAGGGCTTCAGGACGCGGAACGCTTCCTTCAGCACACGGCTCTTGTCGACGGATAGGTTGATTACGCAGTTGGAGATGACCACATCGACGCTGCTGTCCGGCAATGGGATGTTTTCGATCTCACCCTTCAGAAACTCGACATTGTCCACACCCGCCTTCCTTTGGTTCTCCCTGGCAAGCGCGAGCATTTCATCGGTCATGTCGAGGCCGTAAACCTTGCCGCCGGGCGCGACGCGCTTCGCGGAAAGGAACACGTCAATTCCCCCGCCCGAACCGAGGTCGAGCACGGTCTCGCCCGGCTTCAGTTCCGCCAGCGCGCTAGGGTTTCCACAGCCGAGCGAAGCAGAAATCACCGAAGCCGGGAGCCCCGCTATTTCCTCCGCCTCGTAGACTTTGTGCGATTCACGGGACACCTGCGCAATTCCCGTCGGCGTCTTCGGCCGGCAGCATGTTGTGCCTCCTTTGGCTGTGCGAAGCGCGGCTTTTTTGTATTTCATTTCCACCGCGTTCTTTATGTTCATTGTTGCCTCCCACAGATTAAAGCTTCCGACTGGCCTTCAGTCTAGCCGACAAGGCTCTGAGTCTATCCATGCAGTTCTGGTTCTCCTGGAAACCCAGCCCACCATTCGATTGCATCGAACGCTGGTCCACCGCGGCCGCTCGCGGCTGTTCCGGGCTGGTTTTGCCTTCGAGTTCTTCGATATGCCTATCATCGATGCTTGCCAGCACCCATTCAAAGCGCCCTGGTCAGCCCGGCCGCTTCCGGCAGTGGCCATTCTCATTTCGCGGATTCCTACCGAGTTCTGTTTTGTAAGGAGAGCTAGCATTCCGAATGCCAGTCCCCGGTTACTGGTTACGGCTTCGTCGTGGTTTCCAGACCTTCAATGCGCTTGCGTATGCTATCGAGAGCACGTTCGAAGAACGCGGCTTGGGCTTTCAGTGCGCCAAGTTCGTCATATTGACTCGTCGGACCGCATGGCCAGCCGAATGCTCCCTGCCAGTTTCTCCGCCCGCGCCCACCGCCGCGGCCCCGTCCAAACAAGCCGCCGCCCCGATTCATTGAGCCGGGAACGGCAAAGCCCGAACAGAAACCAGCACCGCGTCCCGTTCTGGGACCCTGCCCCAACGGACCAGTTCCATCTTTAAATGGCATCTCTTAGTCTCCTTTCTTACACTCGCGTCATGCGAGTACCGCACTTGGCGCACACCATCTGATTGCATGGCTGTCCGCGCAGGTGCGGCACGGTCTCGCCGCAATTTGGACAGCGACAGGAACCACCCGGCCCCTGGTTTCGTCTGCCCAATCGCCGCCGCCACCCCTGGCAGCCAGGCATGATGAACGCCTGTTTGGAAAGCTCACCACCCAGGAACGCCCCCAGCACCTCGTCCACCGGCCCACATATGAATCCGATTACCCGCACGCCAGCGGAGGCCAATCTTGCTTCCACCGGCTTGGATATCGCGCCACAGATGAGGATCTCAGGCCTCAAGGCCAACAACTCGGCGACCCGGGCGAGAGGATCACCACCCAGTAGCCGGTGTTGTTCCCGGCGGCTCTCCTCACCGTTGTCGACGTCGATCAATAACAAGTTACCGGCGACGTCGAAAACCGGAGATACGCGGCCCTGCCACTGTGGAATCGCGATCCTCATCAACCAGAGATCAAGCACACCGGATGCCAAAGTGGCCAAGTTGAAGGCGTGGTGGATGATCGTAGTTATGCAGAGAGCCAAGCTGTGGCAACTTGCAACAGAACGCGAAAACCGAAGTGCAATTTGCAAGAATGTAAGTTACACTTAGATGTAGTGCCTCTTTACGACCCCATTCTCGACTCGATCAACGAGGGCGTCTTCACGGTCGACCGCGATTGGCGTATCACCACCTTCAATCGCGCTGCCGAGCGGATCACCGGCGTGCCGAAGCAGGAAGCCATCGGCCGCGTGTGTTCAGACGTCTTCCGTGCGAACATCTGCGAGGGAGCTTGTGCCCTGCGGCGCACCCTTTCGAGCGGCAAACCGGTGATGCAGGCCACGGCGGACATCATCAGCGCCGCCGGCAAGCGCATTCCGATCCGTATTTCCACCTCCCTGCTTACCGGAGAGGACGGCGCCGCAATCGGCGGCGTCGAGACCTTCCAGGATCTAAGCCAGTTAGAGAGCCTGCGCAAAGCACTCGAAGCCAGGTACACGTTCGAGGACATCGTTGGACGGAGCCCGGCCATGCGCAAGCTCTTCGATATTCTGCCGGACATCGCTTCCAGCAGCAGCACCGTTCTCATCGAAGGGGCCAGCGGCACCGGGAAGGAGTTGTTCGCCCGCGCCATCCACAACTTGTCCCCTCGCGCGAAGAAGCGCTTCCTGGCAGTGAACTGCGCCGCTTTGCCGGACGCGCTGCTCGAGTCGGAGTTGTTCGGCTACAAAGCCGGGGCCTTCACGGACGCCCGCCGCGACAAACCCGGCCGCTTCGCGCTGGCGGATGGCGGAACTATTTTCCTGGACGAGATCGGCGACATATCGCCAGCCATGCAAGTCCGGCTGCTGCGTGTCCTGCAAGAGCGGTGCTTTGAACCTCTGGGCGCCACTGAGTCCGTGAGAGTCAACGTGAGGGTGGTGACGGCCACCAACAGGGACCTTGTTCAACTGGTCCATGAAGGGAGGTTTCGCGAGGATCTCCTCTACCGCATTCGCGTCATCCATCTGAAGCTTCCTACGCTGAAGGAGCGCAGGGAGGACATTCCGCTGCTGGTGGACCATCTCGTCAACAAGCTGAATCGAGTGCAGGGCAAGGATATCGCCGGAGTCTCCCAGGAGGTTTTGGTCCGGCTGATGGATCACGATTTTCCCGGGAACGTAAGGGAACTCGAGAACATCATCGAACAGGCCTTCGTGCTGTGCAAAGGCGGGTTGATCGAGTTGCGCCATCTCCCCCCCGAACTGCGTCCGCCGGAAACGTCCGAGCTTGGCTCGTCCGGCGCGATGACAATTCAATCGATGGAGCGGCAGATGATTGAAGCCGCTCTCAAGCGAAACCACGGGAACCGCCTCCGCACGGCACATGAACTAGGCATCAATCCCAGCACGTTGTACCGCAAGCTAAAAGCCCTTGCGGCACACGAACCGGCGTAATAGGGAAAGCACGACGTGTTGCAATTTGCACGACGGGCAAGCTGGCGGTGCCCCTATTGCGTTGACATACAGTGATTGGCATGCCATGTGCTTCGGTAGCCGGTTGAAAGGACTCTCATGAAACTGGTAGTCACTTCGCAAGGCACAAACCTGCAATCGCCCTTGGATCCGCGTTTTGGCCGGGCTGCGTACTTCGTCCAGGTCGACACGGATACAGGCAACTACTCGGCGGTGTGCAATAGCGTCAACGCCAACGCGCCCCAGGGAGCAGGAATACAGGCGGGCAAGAAAGTAGTGGAACTCGGTGCGGCCGTCTTGATCACGGGACATGTAGGTCCCAAAGCATTCGCAACGCTGCGGGCGGGAAATGTGGACATCTATACGGGCGCGGCCGGAACTGTCGCCGACGCGGTGGAGGATTTCAAGGCCGGCAAGCTCCGGTGCGCCGGCGCCGCCGACGTCGAGGGGCACTGGTAGACAGCGGATGAACGTTCAGCTCGACTGCGTACCGTGTTTCGTGCGCCATGCCCTCGACGCCGCCCGGCACGCGAGTCCCGACCCGGCCGTCCACGAGCGCATCCTGCGGGAGGTGCTCCGCGAAGCCGCGGACTGGGACTTGAATCGACCGGCGCCCTTGATGAGTCAATTCGTGCAACGGCGGTTGCGCAAACTGACGGACGTGGAAGACCTGTACCTGGAGGACAAGCGGCGCTTCAATTCCCTGGCGCGTAAAATGCTCCCCACTTACCGCGGAAAGGTGGCGGCGGCAACGGATCCGTTGGAGTTTGCCACAAGGCTGGCCATCGCGGGCAACATCATCGACTTCGGATCCAACGGTGATCTACGGGAGCGCGATGTCATCCGGTCGCTTTCGCGTGCCTTGTCCGATCCCTTCGCGGGCGATCTTGAATCGTTCCGCAAAGCGGTGACGGAGGCACGGCGTATCCTTTACCTCGCCGACAACGCCGGTGAAATCTTCTTCGACCGCTTGTTGATCGAGCAACTGCCGGCCGGACGCGTCACGGTGGCGGTCCGGGGCGCGCCGGTGCTGAACGACGCGACTCTGGCCGACGCCCGCCTGGCGGGGCTGAACGAGATCGCGGATGTGATCGGCAATGGGTCGGACGCGCCCGGGACGGTGCTGCACGAGTGCAGCGCCGGGTTCCGGCAGCTGTTCGAGAGCGCCGACGCCATTATCGCCAAAGGACAAGGCAACTTCGAAACGCTGGCTGGCACATCCGGCAACATCTTTTTTCTCCTGAAGATCAAATGCCCCGTGGTCGCCGCGCACACCGGCGTACGGATGGGCACACAGGCGCTGATTCACATAGGCGTGAACAATTCCGCCGCCGGGGCGTTGCCGCCCGGGTGAAGTCCCCGCGCGAAGGGTGTATGTTACACGTAGGTGGGTTATAGGCGATCCGCCACCCGAGGCGGATTCCGTAACTCAGAAAAGGAGACTCATGCCCGAAACGATGCAACGTATGCCATTGATCGGGGAACCGGCTCCGGCCTTCCGCGCTGAGACCACGCAGGGCCCGATCTGCTTCCCGGACGATTACAAAGGCAAGTGGGTGATCCTGTTCAGCCATCCAGCCGACTTTACACCCGTCTGCACAACGGAGTTCATGACTTTCGCCTCCATGCAGGGCGAATTCCGGGCGTTGAACTGTGAACTGGTGGGGCTTTCGATCGACAGCACCTTCAGCCACATCGCCTGGCTGCGAACCATCAAGGAAAAGGTGCAATTCCGGGACATAAAAGACGTAGAGGTCACTTTTCCCGTGATCTCGGACCTGACGATGGAAGTCTCGCGGCTCTATGGAATGCTTCAACCCGCCGCGAGCACGACGCAAGCCGTGCGCGCGGTCTTCCTCATCGATCCGGAAGGGAAAGTGCGGGCGATCCTGTACTATCCGCTGAGCAACGGGCGCAACTTGCAGGAGATCAAGCGGCTGTTGATAGCGATGCAGACATCCGACACTTACAAGGTCGCCACACCGGCCAACTGGCAACCGGGCGAGGAAGTCATCGTCCCTCCCCCGGGTTCCTGTGGGGCCGCCAAGGACCGCATGGCGGCGAACGATCCCTCTGTGCGGTGCGTAGATTGGTTTCTGTGCTTTAAGAAGCTCGGCTAGGTGTCCGCTGCGGACCGGGCTCGGAAACTAGCGCCAGGCAAGGAAAGGAAAATCGCCCAGGCGTGCGCACACTCGGTTCCGTCATGGGTCGAGAGCGCAGCCTCGGTCTTGATCAAGCGCTTACCGCGGTCCAAGATCCAGCCGCGGATGAGGTACACACCGGCGGAGGCGACCGGGCGGCGGAACCTCACGCGAAGTTCCGCGGTAAGCGCTTCACATCCCGCAGCGGCGACAGCCTTCGACATCGCTTCGTCGAGGACTGTGCTGACAAGACCGCCATGAACGATACCCCGGAAACCCTCGAGTTCCCTTGAAGGAGTCCAAGTGGCCGTCACCTCGCCATCGTCTCCACACTGGTAGTCGATCTTCAGCCCTCGCGGATTATCCTGCCCGCAGACAAAGCAGGCCGGCTGTGGCCGCGCGCGCAGCAGCCGCGCCGGCCCCTCAGTGCCGGTTATTGTAGGCATGTTTCTGTTTCCGGCGCGCTAATGGTCGCACACGTTCTCGCCAGTTACCAGAGTTCCCTCCAGGTACTGGCGCACGATGGAAGCCGCGTCCTGGGCGGGCGCACCGGTCACAACCTGAATGGAAGCCGCTTGGAACAGAGCGTGCGCGCGCGAACCCATTCCTCCGGCGATCACCAGATTGACGCCCTGATCCCGCAGCCATGGGGGCAGGAGGCCCGGTTGGTGCTCCGGAGCTTCCACTTCGACGCTGGCCGTAATCTGCTTGGCCGCTGGATCGACGTCCACAAGCGCGAACTTTTCGCAATGCCCGAAGTGTTGGGCGAGAAGTCCGTTCGCGAGGGGAATCGCAATTCGCATGGTATGTCAGTTCCTTTCCATTTGGGATCGCCGGACAACGGAACCCGGGTTTGCCGGGAGGCCTGCTTGTACGATACGATGTAGGTGTAACTAACACTTATGCTACACTTTCTTTGATCATCGGTCAAGCGCCGCCTCTCGAAAGGAAACTACCGTTGCAAATGAGCACACTGCAAGAAGCCGTCGCAGCCCCGCCGGCCTCCGACCGCATGCCCCGCTGGAAGTCGATCACTGGCGCCTCGGCCGCCATCCTTCTCAGCCTTCTGTTTTTCGTGTCGGGGATTTGGAAGTTAACCGACCTGGACGCAACCGCACAGCGCATGATCCAGTCCCTGGTGCCGGTTGCCCTCAGTATGCCGGCCGCCGTAGCCGTGGCCATCTTTGAGACCTTCACGGCTGTTCTGCTACTGCTGCCGCGCCATCGCCGCTGGGGCGCGTGGCTGGCGGCATTGATGTTGATCGCTTTCATGATCTACATCGGCGTTCTCTACAATCGGCTGCTCGGCGAAGACTGCAATTGCTTCCCGTGGGTCCGGCGTGTCGTAGGCCCGGCCTTCTTCGCGGGCGACGCGGCCATGCTGGGCCTGGCGGTGCTGGCTGCCTGGTGGTCGGTGGAATCCCGCGGTTGGCGTCGCGCAGCCGCCATTCTGGGCTGCGTGTGTCTCGCGGCGTGCGGGTCTTACGGCATCACGGCGCTTCGCCGCGGCGCTGCGGACGCTCCGGAGACGGCGGTGGTGGACGGACGGCCGTTCAACCTGCGTGAGGGACGCGTCCTGCTTTACTTTTTCGACCCGGAATGTATGCACTGCCTGGGCGTGGCACGGGAAATGGCGAAACGCGATTGGGGCGCCACACGCGTGGTGGTCCTCCCTACGCGGCAGCAGCGTTTCGCGGCGGACTTCCTGGAAAACGCCGGCCTCCGGGCCGGCATTTCGCTCGACGCCGCTTTGCTGCGGAACGCCTTCCCGTTCACGGACCCGCCTTACGCCGTCGCCCTGGATCGCGGCAAGTCCGTCGCCACGTTCAACTCGGGACAAATGGAGAGCAACGATTACTATGAAACGCTTGCGCGACTCGGTCACTTGACCCGGCCCTGCGCAGGCTCCGCGGGATCGCAATGATTGAGCGGCTACGCATCACCGTTCTGTCGGACAACTACGTTGCTTTCAGCGACGCGCTCGCCGAACACGGCCTGTCGATGCTGATTGAAGCCGATGGTTGCCGCATCCTCTTCGATACCGGTCAAGGAAGGGCGCTACGCAACAATGTGGGAGTCCTGGGCCTGCGCCTCGCGCCCCTGGATGCGATTGTCCTGAGCCACGGCCACTACGATCACACCGGCGGCCTGGCCGGGGTGCTCGAAGAGCATAGTCCCGCGTCGATTTTCCTTCATCCGGCCGCAACGGCATGCAAATATGCCAAGGGCGCGAGGTCTCAGCGGCGTTCCATCGGCATGCCGGCGCCCTCCTGTGAGGCGCTGGACGCATATCAGGGCCGCGTGGTCTGGACCCGCTCGGCCACGGAGGTGGCGCCCGCGATTTGGTGTACTGGGGAGATTCTGCGGCGTCCTGGGGAAGCCCTTTCGGATGTTTTCTTCCTCGACCGCGACTGCCGCGAGCCGGATCCGCTTTCTGACGACCAGGCGCTGTTCGCCCAGACGGCGCGTGGCCTGGTGGTGATCGCCGGATGCACCCACGCGGGCGTGCTGAATACGCTGGACTATATAGCGAAGCTAACCGGGCGGGAGGAAATCTATGCCCTGATCGGCGGGATGCATCTGGGACAAGCCTCCATCGAGCAACTCGATGAGGCCGGAAACGCGATTGAGATGCGTAATATCCAAGTGCTCGGGCCGTGCCACTGCACCGGGATGAACGCCCACGCTTATTTGCGCGCGCGCTTCCATTCGCGGGTGCGCGATGTGGGGGCGGGCATTACACTGGTGTTCGAATGAGGATGCACTCCGAAGTGAAAATCGAACCGATCGGTGTGATCGAAACGCCTTTTCGCGAGGCATCCGGAACGCCGATCCAGCCTTCCAGGGCACGCGGGACCCCCGGAACGGTACGCATCGACCCGCGCTTTCGACCGGGGCTGAAGGATCTTGACGGCTTCGAACGTATCTGGCTGGTTTATTGGTTCCACTTGAGGCCTGCCCCCCGGCTCCTGGTCACCCCGTTTCTGGACACACAGGAGCGAGGCGTATTCGCCACGCGCGCACCGGTCCGGCCGTGTCCCATCGGGATCTCCGCGGTCCGGCTGCTGGCGGTGCACGATGAAATCCTCGAAGTGAAAGATGTCGACATGGTGGACGGGACACCGCTGCTGGACGTCAAGCCGTATGTACCCGAGTTCGATTGCTTCCCCGGAAGCAAAGCAGGGTGGTTCGACAGGTCGGACTCGCCGCGTGAGGTGGCCGACGGCCGGTTTGACGTTCGAGAATAGATGTAACATACATCTATTTCGTCTTAGTGCTACCCTAACAGACGGGAGGATCGAGTGCCACGACGGATGTGCCCGAGGCACGGCAAGGACCATCCTTGTACATGCGCGATGGGGAATCTTTACCGGTTCGTCGAACCGGTCGTTCTGCTGCTTCTGAAGAAGAAGGGGCGTTCCTACGGCTACGACCTGGCGGGGGAACTTCAACAATATGCGCTCACCGACGCAGAGATCGAGAAAGCGGCGCTCTACCGCACACTGCGCCAACTGGAACTAAACGGTAATGTCGCATCCGAGTGGGAGACCGACAAGAGTGGGCCGGCGCGCCGTGTTTATCGCCTCACTGCGGAAGGCGAGCGGCACCTTGAGGAATGGGCAGCGGTGCTCGATCATGTTTCGAAATCAATGATCCGGTTCATCAAACAGGCGCGAGCCTCCACTCATCCAAAGAGCGATTCCAAGGCGGAAGCTCGCGCCTGAGACGTTGCTACTTCTGCGCCGGAGCGGGCGCTGGCGGGGGCGCCGGTGCGTTCTGCTGTTGTTGCATCCAGTAACCGCGTCCCATGCCGCGTCCCCGGCCGGCACCACGTCCCCAACCGGCTGCGGCGCCTCGGCCGCGGCCGCACCAGGCACCTCGTCCGAAACCTGCCCCGGGTCCTTGTCCGACGGGTTTCCCTGTGACATCACAAATGCCGTCTTTGTTCTTGTCGTTCCATGCGTAAGGCGCTCCGCCGCGTCCGCGGCCCATAACCTGCTGCTGCGTCGCGGGCGTTTGCTGCGCCATCAAGAAAGCCGCCGAACTAATGAGGAGTCCGGCGATGCCAATAAATCCTTTTCGCATATCTGCCTCCCGGCCTAACTGGCAAGCACGATAGATGCCATCCGGTAGTCCTATCAGAAACAACGCGTTACGCAGTGCATCCTTGGCGACACCACGCAAAGTTTGCGCGCAAGGCTGCAAAAGGGCGCAAAAGATGCAAGTTACATCTAAGTGTTATTATGTACCATTCTATGACAGCTGGGACATGGAAACCGGCGCAAGCAAGATGCGCGGCGCAGTCCAACTGCCGGACAATGAGTCATGCCGAAAGCCCTCTGGCCGTTGTTGATTGCAGCGTGCATACTGGAACTCCCTGCGGGGGCGGCGGATGCGCCGCGCCCGCGAGTTTACTCGCACCTGCTTAATCCCCGCGAACATCCCGACGATACGCGCCGCCACGTGCAGCCGCCGGACTGGAACACCTTCGGCAACCGCACCCAGTTCACTTCTCTGCGCGGCTTCGAGGTTTCCGAAGGCCGCATCGTGAGGTATGCCGAAGAGATCGAGAAATACACGCGCAAGTACGAACTGGGCGACGTGATCTGGCCGTCCTACCCGATCATCTTCGCCTCGAATCTGGGCGATCTGGCCGACGAGATCAACCGGCGCGGGTTGTACCTTTTCGACATCTGGGGGTACGTGCCCGGCTCGGGGCCGGGCGGCTACTGGCAGCAGTTCCAGCCTTCGGCCGGCGTATTCCCGATGCTCGAATCCAAGCTGGGCCGCCGCTGGCTGGGCATGGACGTGGGCGAGCAGGACGGGCGCTACGTCGGCGGTTACGCAAAATTGCTCTGGCCTCCGGATGCGCCGCGCTTCGAGCAGTACCTGAACTTCCAGCGTTTCTTCGAGCGCATGACCAATGACCTGGGCAGCCGCATGTCCGCCCTGGTTTCGCTCAATTTCGGCCACTACTTTCTCAAAGAGGGCCTCTATACCCTGCTGGGCGCCGAGACCGCGCAGGCGCTGCCCAACAGCCAGGTCTACTACGCCTTCATACGCGGCGCCGGCAAGCAATACGGCGTGCCCTGGTTCGGCAACGCCTCGGTGTTCAACCGGTGGGGCTTCAAGAGCTACGGACCGCCGGGCAAGTCTGAAGGCTTGGCGCATGGTCCGGCGAAGGGCACCAGTCTGAGCCTCATGAAGCGCCTCCTTTACAGCCACATTCTGTACAACTCGATGCTCGCGGGCTTCGAATCCGGCTGGATCGAGAAGGACGAACTCACTCCCATCGGCCGCATCCAGCGGGCCGCCAACCGATGGGTGAAGGAAATCGGCCAGCCGGGTGTCATGCAGACGCCCATCGCGCTCATGGTGGATTTCTACTCCGGCTGGTCGTTCCCGCGCCACCTGTACACGAGCGACGTGTATCGCGTCTGGGGCAACCTGCCATACGAGCGCGGGGACTATCTGACGCACAGCGTCCTGGAGATGCTGTACCCCGGTTACCAGGACTCGTCCTACTTCCACGATGAGACCGGCTTCCTGACCGCCACGCCCTACGGCGATTCGGCCGACGTGCTCTTGAGTGACGCCCCGGGCTGGCTGCTGGACCGCTATCCGCTGCTGGTGATCGCGGGCGATGTTCAGATCGACGAAGAACTGCGTGACAAGTTGGGTGCCTACGTGAGGAGCGGAGGACGCCTGGTGGTCCCAGGCACTCTGGCGCGCCGGGCAAGGCTGGACTTCGCGCACGCCGTGCTGCCCGGGAATTATGGAATGGCCGCCTGCGCAGGCGCGTCAGGGAAAAGCGCCGTGGATCTCCACTTGGCGAATCCGTGCCCTCTGCTGGAAGAGTCGCGCGCTATTCTCGACCGCGAATTCCGCGCCCAAACGCTCTTCGAAGCTGGAGACGGTTTGAGCGTGATTGTCTGCCGGCGCGCGCCGCGCGATTACACCATCGGCATCGCGAACAACAGCCTTCGCGCTCGGCCCTTCGCGATGCATTCGCGCATCGGGCGCATCGCCTCGGTGCGCGAGCTGCCACTGGACCAGTCCGAAAAGGGCGCCGCCGGGCACTTACCAGAAGGCTTCGAGACCGCCGTCATCGGGGTGAGCGATGCGCAAAACATCGCCGGAGGAGACATACGCATCTTTCGCGTGACACTCAGCGAAGAAGACGTCACCGAGACCAAGCACGTCGTGCCCCAGCCGCGCCCGCGTAATCGCGTGCTCACTGTGCGCGGCTCACGGCCAATCAAGGAAGAAATTCTCGCCCGCCCCACGTTTTTTCAGCACTATGACGGCATCTTGGTCGATTGGAAATATCTGCACGACCGAACCGTCGACGCGCTCACGCGCGAATCGCGCTGGATCAGGCTACAGAGCCTTCGCGTGATGGTGGACCTCAGTTCAGGCATCAACCTCTATCCGGATCTGCGGCTGGTTGACAACATCCGGAGCGAGTACGAGGCCAGTCTCGCGGTGATCGAGGACGTTCTCTCGAAAATGAAGACCCTCGGCGCCAAGGATCTCATCCTCGCGCTCGATCGCGTTCCTGAAAACAACATCACCTCGAAAGCCACCTGGGAATCCTGGGAGGCGACGTTGCGCCGGATAGCCACCGATGCTCACGCGCAGGGCGTGACTGTCCACTTGCGGGTGGCGCCTACGCGTCCGGCCTCTAAGGTCGCCGACGCGGTGGCGTTACTGGAACGCGTCAACGCGCCGAACCTGCGTCTGGCCGCGGCGAGCACCGATGTGCCCACGCGGTGGCTGGGCTTATGGGCGCTGCGCTCGCGCGAGATAGCGACAACGCCGCCCGCGCCCGTACCCGTGGTCTTCGACGCCGTCTACGCCAGCCACGATGAAGAATACCTGCACTGGAAACGGCTACCGAACGCTGTAGAATAGCGCTTTATGAACTCACAACTCCGTCGCGGCGCGGCCGCGCTCTTCGTGCTCCTGGCCTGCGCGTTCCTGGCCCAGGCCCAAACCGCTTTCCATCTGCGTCCCAACGACACAGTGGTTTTCTATGGCGACAGCATTACCGACCAGCGCCTTTACACAACCTTTATTGAAACCTTTGTCATCACCCGTTACCCATCCATGCCCGTGCGATTCGTGCACTCGGGCTGGGGTGGCGACCGCGTTTCCGGTGGTGGCGGCGGTCCGGCCGATGAACGCCTGCGCCGCGACGTGCTGGCCTACAAGCCCACGGTGATGACCATCATGCTGGGCATGAACGACGGGCGGTACAGGCCCTTCGACCCGGAGATCTTCCGCGAGTACTCGACCGGCTACGAGCACATCCTGGACTTCGTCAAAGCCGGCGCGCCCGACCTGCGGCTGACGCTCATCCAGCCTTCACCGTTCGACGACGTGACGCGCCCGCCAACCGTGGAAGGCGGTTACAACACGGTTCTCGTGCGCTATGGCGAATACGTGAAAGAACTGGCCCGGAAGCGCGGCGCGTTGGTGGCCGATCAGAACACCCCGCTGGTCGAAGCGCTGCGCCGCGCCCGCGCGACGGACGCGAAGTTGGCCGAGCGGATCATCCCCGACCGCGTGCACCCCGGCCCGGGTGGCCACCTTCTGATGGCTGCCGCTGTGCTGAAAGCGTGGGGCGCCACCCCGCTGGTCACGCGTGTGGAGATTGACGCCGCGTCCGGCAAGCTGATCCAGGCTTTGAACTCCACCGTCACCGGCATCGAGAAGAACGCGGGCTTGAGATGGAATCAGACCGACGCCGCCTTGCCCATGCCCGTCAACATGAACGATCCCGTGGTTGCGCTCGCTGTGAAGAGTTCCGACTTCGTCCAGGCGCTCAACCAGCAGAGCCTTCGCGTCACCGGCCTCACCGGAGCAAGTTACACGCTGAAGATTAACGGCGCGGCAGTGGGCACCTTCTCCGGAGAGCAGTTAGACGCCGGGATCAACCTGGCCGAGTTGCCGACGCCCATGGCGAAGCAGGCCGCGGGCGTACACGCGCTCACTCTCAAGCGCTCGGACGTGCACAACGCCCGCTGGCGCCAGATCCAAGTGCCGTTCCAGAAAGAGACGCTTCCCCGGCTCGAGTCCATCCTCTCGAACCTGGACGCGCTGGACGAAGAACTCGCCGCGCGGCAGCGCGCCGCCGCTCAACCCTCGCAGTGCTTTTACGAGCTGATCCCATGACGAAGTTTGCGCTGCTCCTTTTTGCATCGCTGCTCGGAGCCGCGCCGCCGGCCTACGATCCGGCCATGAAGCCAGCCGTTGTACATTCCCCGCCCGGCGTCGAGTACACCATCGGCTGGCCCATGTTTCAAGGCATTCCCACCATCGAGCGCGCGCCCAAGGGCCGGCTGTGGGCCGCCTGGTACGCGGGCGGCCCTGGAGAGGGTCCTCTCAATTACGTCGTGCTAGTAACCAGCGCGGACGATGGACGCAACTGGTCGGAGCCGAAGCTTGTTGTCGATATCCCGGACTGGGGCCGCGCGTTCGATCCATGCCTGTGGCTGGACCCAAGGGGCAAGCTGTGGCTCTTCTGGTCGCAGAGCCTGGTGCACTGGGACGGGCGCGGCGGCGTGTGGTTCATGACCACGTCGAACCCAGACGCGGAGAGCCCCAAGTGGAGCCGGCCCCGCCGCCTGGCCGACGGCGTGATGATGAACAAGCCAGCGGTGCTGAAGTCCGGCAGATGGCTCTTCCCGGTGGCCATGTGGCCTTACGCAGCCGATGCCGAAAGAATCAATTTGGAGCAGAAGCTCGGCCTCTCGCCCGCCGCCATCAAGGCGCTGAGTTTCCCGCTCAAGGACGCCGGCCAGTCGATGGTCTTCGCGTCGCACGACCACGGCAGAAGCTTTCGGAAGCTGGGCTACGCCGTGGTGCCGGACGTGAGTCATAACGAGCACATGATCGTCGAGCGGCGCGACGGCAGCTTGTGGATGCTGGTGCGTACCCACTACGGGATCGGCCAGAGTTTCTCAACCGATCAGGGCCGCAGTTGGAGCGAGGGCACCGACACGGGCTATTTCCATCCGAGTACGCGGTTCTTTATTGGCCGCCTGAGGTCGGGCAACCTGCTGATGGTCCGGCACAATCCGCCTCCAGCACCGGGAGGCCGCAGGCCGCGCAGCCACCTGGCGGCTTACATCTCCAACGACGACGGCAAGACTTGGAGTGTGCCGCTAATGCTCGACGAGCGCAACGGCGTATCGTATCCCGATGTGACGCAGGCGCCGGACGGCCGCATCTTCGTCATTTACGATCGCAACCGCACCACGGACCGCGAGATCCTCATGGCCTGTTTCGTGGAACAGGACATCCTCGAAGGGCGCACATCAAGCGCCACGTTGCGATTGCGGCAAGTGATTGCCCGCGGCGCTGAACCCGTTACGCCAGGTCCGCGCCGCTGAAGAAGAAGCCCAACTCGTAGGCCGCCGTTTCCGGCGCGTCGGAGCCGTGCACCGCATTGCGGTCGATGGCGGTGCCGAACTTCTTGCGGATCGTGCCCTCGGCCGCACCGGCCGGATTTGTCGCCCCCATCAGATCGCGCCACGCTTTGATAGCATTTTCGCGTTCAAGCGCCAGTACCACCACGGGGCCTTCAGTCATGAACTCGACCAACCCTGCGAAAAACGGCTTCCCGCGGTGAACGTCGTAAAAGCCCTGGGCCTGCGCCTTGCTCAGTCGCGTCATGCGCATGCCCAGGATGCGGAAACCGGCGGCCTCGATCATGGCAAGGATCTCACCTGTGTGGCCGCCCGCGAAAGAGTCCGGCTTGATGATCGCCAGCGTGCGTTCCAACTGATTCATAGTCTGCTCTTCACCTTTTCGCCGATCTCGGCCGGAGTGGCGCACACCGTGATGCCCGCCTCTTCCATGGCTTTGATCTTATCCGCCGCCTTTCCAGATCCGCCGGAAATGATGGCGCCGGCGTGGCCCATGCGGCGGCCCGGCGGCGCGGTCTGGCCGGCGACGAAGCCGATCACCGGTTTCTTTACATTCGCTTTCACAAAGGCCGCGGCGGTCTCCTCGGCATTGCCGCCAATTTCGCCGATCATCACGATGGCGTGCGTGTCGGGGTCCTCGTTGAACAGACGGATGGCGTCGATGAAATTGGTCCCAATGATGGGATCTCCGCCGATGCCCATGCAGGTCGACTGTCCGATGCCCAACTGTGTCAACTGCTGCACGGCTTCGTAGGTCAGCGTGCCTGAGCGGGACACCACACCGACGTGTCCTGCCTGGTGTATATGTCCGGGCATGATGCCGATCTTGCACTTCCCCGGCGAAGTGATGCCAGGGCAATTCGGCCCGATCAATCGCGTGCGGCGGCCTTCAAGGTAACGCCACACCTTCACCATATCGAGCGTGGGGATACCCTCGGTGATGCAGACCACCACTTCGAGACCGGCGCTGGCAGCTTCCATGATGGCGTCGGCGGCGAAGGCCGGCGGGACGAAGATCACGCTGGCGTTGGCGCCCGTCGCCGCGACGGCATCGGAAACGGTGTTGAAAACAGGCAAATCCAGGTGCTTTGTGCCGCCCTTGCCCGGCGATGTGCCGCCAACAATCTTGGTACCGTAAGCCAGGCACTGCTGCGTGTGAAAGGTGGCCTCGCGGCCCGTGATGCCCTGGACCAGAACGCGTGTCGATTCGTTGACGAGAATACTCATTGGGCCAACCTCACCACTTTTTCGGCGGCGTCGCGCATGCCGTCCGCCACTGCGAAATTCAACCCGGAATCCTTGAGGATGCGGCGTCCTTCCTCGACGTTGGTGCCTTCCATGCGCACCACGATCGGCACGGCAACTTTGAGTTCGTGCGCGGCGGCCACCACACCGGTGGCCAGCGTGTCGCAGCGCAGGATACCGCCGAAGATGTTGATCAGCACCGCCCGAACGTTCTTGTCGGACAGTAGAATCCGGAACGCGTTCTTGATCTGCTCCGCGCTGGCGCCTCCGCCGACGTCCAGAAAGTTCGCCGGATTACCGCCGGCGTGCTTGATGATGTCCATGGTGGCCATGGCCAACCCGGCGCCGTTCACCATGCAACCCACGTTCCCGTCCAGCTTGATGTAGTTGAGCCCGAATCGCGACGCGTCCACTTCAAGCGGGTCCTCTTCGTTCAGGTCGCGCAATTCGGCCAGATCCTTGTGCCGGTAAAGAGCGTTGTCGTCCAGGTTGATCTTGGCGTCCAGAGCGAAGACCTTGCCGTCCTTGGTGATCACGAACGGGTTGATCTCGGCAAGCGAGGCGTCGACGGCCTCGTAAGCGCGCGCCAGGGCGGTCATGGCCGCCGCCGCTGCGTTCACGCACGGCGCCGGCACTCCGATGCCGAACGCCAGTTTGCGCGCTTGGTATGGCATGAGGCCGAAGCCCGGCTCGATGGTCTCTTTCAGAATCTTCTCCGGCGTTTTGGCGGCCACTTCTTCAATTTCCATTCCGCCCGCCGCCGATGCCATCAGGACCGGCTTCGCTTGCGCGCGGTCCAGCACGATGCCGAGATACAGTTCGCGCTCGATCGGCAAGGTTTGCTCGACGAGCACGCGCTGCACCACGCGGCCCTCCGGCCCGGTCTGATGCGTGACCAGCGTCATGCCCAACATCTTGCGGGCGATTTCCGCGGCTTCATCCCTGCCGGCGGCTAACTTTACGCCGCCGCCCTTGCCGCGGCCGCCCGCGTGTATCTGCGCTTTGACCACCACGGCGCCGCCGATGCGGTGCGCGGCGTCGGCTGCTTCATCAGGCGTCGAAGCGACTTCGCCTTGCGGAACCGGTACGCCGAATCGCGCCAGGATCGCTTTCGCCTGGTACTCGTGAATTTTCATAGGGGAGTGCCTGTGCTACGATCGCAAGAAAGTATATTCCACTATATAACATGTCGCTTTTGCCCTACTTGCATCGTATTGTCCGCCGTGAAAATCTGCCCGAAAACGACGCCCGCAACGCGATGGCCGTCGTCCTGGCCGGAGAAGCAACCACGCCGCAAATCGTAGCGTTCCTGGTCGCGCTGGTCATGAAGGGCGAGACGGTGGACGAAGTCGTCGGCTTCGCGCGCGCCATGCGCGCAGCCGCGAACAAAGTCGATGCAGGGCCAGGAGAGGGACCGCTGCTCGACACCTGCGGAACGGGCGGCGACTGTGCTTCTACGTTCAACATTTCCACCATCGCGGCGTTCGTGGTGGCGGGCGCGGGCGGGCGCGTGGCCAAGCACGGTAACCGCTCGATTTCGAGCCGCTGTGGCAGCGCGGATCTGCTGGAAGCCTTGGGCGTCAAGGTAGGGCTCTCGGCGGAAGAATCGGCGCTCGCCATTCGCGAATTGGGCATCGGATTCCTTTTCGCCCCGGCGCTGCATCCGGCCATGCGGTATGCGCAGCCGGCGCGGCTCGAGTTGAAGATGCGCACGGTATTCAACCTGCTCGGCCCGCTGGCAAATCCTGCGAACGCCTCGGCACAACTGGTGGGTGCGCCGTCGGTGCCCGCCGCCGAGTTGATCGCCGAAGCGCTGGCTCGTTTGGGGCTCGAACGCGGCTTTGTGGTCCATGGTTCGGACGGCCTGGACGAAATCACCACTACCGGCCCGACGCTCGCTCTCGAAATCACCCGCGGGGCGATTGCCCATCACACTCTTACCCCCGGCGACTTCGGAGTCCCGCAGGCCGAGACAGCCGGTCTGCGCGGGGGCGACCCGGCCCTTAATGCCGAGATCGCGCGGGCGGTCCTATCGGGCGCCGCCGGTCCTCAACGCGATGTTGTGCTCGTGAACAGCTCGGCGGCCCTGGTCGCCATAGGCAGGGCCCGCAATTTCAGGGAAGGCGTCGCGCTGGCAGCCGAATCCATTGATTCCGGCGCCGCCATGGCCAAACTGAACGCCCTCATCAACTGGCGGCGACTGTAGCTGATCTCAGTACGTCACCGCGATTTCCAGGCGGTCGCTTCCCGCCGGCAGTTCGATCCTCTCGCGCACCGGATCGAAGCGCGTCCATCGCTTGCCGTTCACTGTTACTTCTCTCATAGGTTGCCGCGCCGGGTGCGGAAGGCGCAGCTTGATCGCGCGGAGCCGTTGAGGTTGTGTACGCGTCAGATCCAACCGCGCCCGGATGCGGCCTTGGTCCACCTGGCTCTGCACATTCATTGAGAGGCTTCCGAAATAAGTGGGCGCGCGCTTCACTTCGATCCGCTTTCCGTCTTCCAGCCACCGCCGCGGCGCTCCGGCCATCAGTTGCAGCTCACCATCGCGCTCCATCAACAGCGTCTTGCGGATCATCATGAGGATCCGGCCGCTCGCCGAACCGTTCATGAAAAACGGCGTGTAGCGGCGATCCTCGGGCGAAAATCTTTCGATCGTGCCCAGCGTTTCCCGATCCACACCGCAGGCCAACACCGAATAGAAAGTAAGGAGCGCTTTCTCGATCTCGCCGCGCTCGATCCAGGCCTGGTGGAACACATCGTCTGCAGTCACCGTATAGATGGATTCGATGCCATGGAACTGCATCTCCTTGGCC
The DNA here is from genome assembly GCA_964384215.1 of uncultured Solibacteraceae bacterium. Lineage (GTDB taxonomy): Bacteria > Acidobacteriota > Terriglobia > Bryobacterales > Bryobacteraceae > JAJFUV01. The sequence continues at coordinate 35,439 of CAYLLB010000032.1, forward strand.
ACCATCTTGCCGTTCAATCCTAGTACGGCGAAGTGCTTCTGCGTGTAATTCTCCAACTGCGGGAAGGCTGGATCGTTAGCCGCCAGCAAACCGGTTTGCACGAGGGTGACGCCGGCCGTGATGAAGCTGCCCCACTCGTCGCGCCCGTAGACGCGTTCAGGGTAAGGCGGCAGCGTGGGATCGGTCTGCCGCTTGCGGCGCATCACCTCGAGAATGTCAGCGCGGTAAGCTGCGGCTTCCTTGAGGAAGTGACGGCCTTCGGGGATCCCCGCGTCGGTAAGCGCTTCGGCGGCGCGCCGCAGGCCGAGCCAGGTCCAACTGTCGGTGAACGCGTAAGCATAGCTGGGCTTGGGGTCCACGCGCTCCTCGACATCGTAAGGCTTGCCGGCCGGCATCATGCCGTAGTGCAACACCTTTTCGCCGCGCGCATCCTTCTGCATGGTCCGCGTTCGCTCGCGCACGATCCAATTGGCCGCCTCCACCATGGACGGCGCCACGCGCTCCAGCCACCGGCGATCCTTCGAATAGAAGTAATGCTCTGCCATCGCCCATAGCACCGAACCGGTGGAATTCACCCAGAGCGGAAAACTTCCGGGCTTGCGACGGCCTTGGGAGAGCATCCCGTAGATAGTCGATTCCTTGTCGTCCTCCCAGCCGCTCTCCTCGAAGGCGCCGGTGCTGTTGTACGATCCCTGCTTCGATTGCACCTCGCCATCGGGCTTGCGCATCCCCTGCGTCCTGAGGAAATAGCCGAACGATTTCGCAGTGTCGCCGTAGTAGCCCAGCGCGGCCATCGGCATCAGCATCTGCGCCGCCTCCCACGCCCACACGCCCTGATAGCCCTGCACCGGCATGTAGTAGTCGCGATCGGCCGCCTGCACCATCGCGGTCTGATTGTAAAGGATCTGGGCCTTGTAAATGTTATTGACAATGGGTTCGGGAACGTCGATTTGCATGCCCGCATCGAGCGTCGCTTCCAGTTCCGCCACCCGGCGATCATGCGCTGCCTCGAAATCCAGCTTGCGCAAGCGCTCGATTTCGGTCGGGGTGAATCCTTTCTTGTTGGTGCTCACCTTGACTCGCACCCCGGCGGTAGTGCCGGGCCACAGCTCCATTTCGAGTTTCAGTGCATTCCCGTAACGTGTGGCCTTCACACCGGCATCCGCCTCCCACAAGCCGAGCGCCGCACCACCGTCCCGCCACACATCGTCATCTGTACCAACCGGCGAGCCCATGATCGCGGGCAGCGGTTCCATCACTTCGAACAGTCCGTAATGGTCCGCTTTGCGGATCAGGTCGCCTTTGGTGCGTGCGATCCAGGGCAGGAACACCCAAAGCGTGGCTTTCTGCTTGTCGCGCACGTCGGCGTTCACCGCGTCCATCTTCACCATGACGACCTGCTTTTCGCGGCCCGTCTTCACGGCGCGAGCATCGAGTAAGGTAGTGAAGGCGCTCTGGCGGTATACGACAACCCCGTCACGCCACGCGCTTTGGACGATGGGCAGGTAGCCGCGTTCAAGCGACCGCTCCACCCGCCGCCAGGGGATCTGCGCGGGCGTGTCGCCCGCGGCGAAGGTGAACGGGTTGGCGACCATCTGCAAAGCCATGTCGGGCCGCACCCAGACGACTTCCGGGTGGGCCTTCACACTGATTACCGGCTGTCGTGAAAACGGCCCGCCAACAATACGCGCTACCTCGTCGTAGCTCGCCTCGTGCCTCGTGCGCACCACTTCGCCCGGGCTCAGGCGCTGGATAGCCGGGTCGTCATAAATTCCGGGCGCGGCGCGGAGGCCGAGTGCGAGAAGTGCGGCGTACAGAAGTCTTCGCATATCGAAGACAGCGTACTTGGTATGGAGCCGGGAATCAACGCGCGGCGGCGCGACGGAGGCGGTCGCGGATGCCGTCCCACTCGACCCCGGTCGGCAATTGCTCGACGGCGATCCAGTCCCAACCCGCGTGGTCCAGTTCGTGCAGCGTGGCGTAGAGAACCGCGGCGTATTCGGAGGCCGCCGGCGGCATTTTGAGAGAGTTCTCGCCTGCCGGCGTAGTCCGATACAAGTACACTCCGCGGCCTTGCTCCGGAAGCCGGCTACTTTCGACCAGAAAGAGCCGCGTGCGCGGGCTGTAGTGACGGCTGTGCATGCCGGGACTCGAAAGCAGATCCTTCGCGGTCGCCGCACCCTCTTCCACTGGGCCGATCACCGCTTCAATGTCCTTCCGCGAGATCATGCCCGGACGCAAGATTCGCGGCGTGGCCGTGGCCAGCGTGAGCACGGTGGATTCGATGCCTACCTTGGTCATACCGCCATCCAGAATCATGTCCACGCGGCCGCCCAACGAGGCGCGGACATGCCCGGCCGTGGTGGGAGACAGGCCCTTGAAACGGTTCGCGCTCGGCGCCGCCACGGGCACTCCCGCAGCCCGGATCAGCGCGAGCGCCACCGGATGCGACGGCATGCGCAAGCCCACGGTGTCGATCCCGGAGGTGACAACCGGCGGGATCGACGGCTGCTTGGGCACCACCAGCGTCAACGGGCCCGGCCAGAAGGCCTGGGCCAGCTTCTCGGCTGATTCCGGCCACTCGCGCGCCAGGGACCGCGCCATTTCGATGGACGCGACGTGCACGATCATCGGACTCGACGCGGGACGCTGCTTGACTTCGTAGATGCGCCTGACAGCCTTCTCATCGAGAGCGTTGGCGCCCAGCCCGTACACCGTCTCGGTGGGAAACGCCACTAACCGGCCCGCGCGGATCAGCGCTCCCGCGCGTTCCAGAACTTGAGGATCCATTCCGGCCACCGCCCTAGTCCGGCAACTCGTCTTTGCCGTCGCCGGCTGTCTTCCCGGTCTTGCGGTACACGAGATAGGCGTGTATCAGCTCGCCCAGATCGCCGTCGAGCACGCGGTCCACGTCTCCTAAGGCGAGCTTGGTGCGGTGATCCTTGATCAGCCGGTAGGGAGCCAGCACGTAGCTGCGGATCTGGCTGCCGAAGTTGATTTCGAGCTTGGAGTCCTCGATCTTGCGATTCTCGGCGCGCTTCTTGTTCATCTCAAACTCGTAGAGGCGCGCCCTGAGCTGCTTGAGAGCGCCGGCGCGGTTCTTGTGCTGCGAACGCTCGTTCTGGCATTGCACGACGATGCCGGTGGGCAGGTGCGTCATGCGGATGGCTGAATCCGTGCGGTTGACGTGCTGGCCCCCCGCGCCGCTCGCGCGGAACGTGTCCACGCGCAAATCCTCGGGCTTGATGTCGATCTTGATTTCGTCGTCCACCTGCGGATAAACGAACACGCTGGCGAAACTGGTGTGCCGCCGGGCGTTCGCATCGAACGGCGAGATGCGCACCAGCCGGTGCACGCCCACCTCCGACTGCAGCAGGCCGTAAGCGTTCTCCCCGTTCACCTCAAACGTCACGCTCTTGATCCCCGCGCCTTCGCCCTCCAGACGGTCCGTGACGACAGTGCCGAAGTTCATCCGCTCGGCCCAGCGCAGATACATGCGCAGCAGCATTTCGGCCCAGTCCTGGCTCTCTGTGCCGCCCGCGCCGGGATGTATGGTAACGATGGCGCCCAACTGGTCGTTGTCGCCGCTGAGCAGCATGGCGTCTTCTATGCGGCTGAGATGTTCGCGGAAATTCGCAATCTCACTCGCGAGCTCCGCGCCGACGTCCTCTCCCTCGCGCGCCAGATCGAATAGCGTCTCGACGTCCGACCCCATGGCCGCGATCGACTTGGCGTCGCTAAGCGACTGCTCCAGGCGCTTGCGTTCCTGAAGGACTTTCTGACTTTTCTCCGGCTGATTCCAGAAGTCCGGCGCCGCGATCTGTTCTTCCAATTTGGCTAGCTGACTCTGCTTGGCGGGAGCGTCAAAGATAGCTCCGCACAGCGAGCGCTTGCTGGCGGAGCGTTTGGTACTCTCTTTCGAGTTCTTCAATGCTCATGATTTCAGTTTACCAAAGTCGAGTAAGTAGCCTTGTTTCCCGAGGTTGCGGGCCACTGTGGAACCGATGCGTTCTTCCACGCCCCCGGCTTCATGGATGTGCCCGCAGAAAAAAAGCCGCGGCTGGCGCCGCGCGATGAAATCCGCCACCGCCTGGCTTCCCGCATGCACGCCCTCCCTCACGCGGTCGAGCCTGGTGTTCCTTGGAGGGCAGTGGCACACCAGGATCAGTGGATTGAGGGCGGCGAAGGGTTCAAGATGGCTCGCCATCTCCGGCTCGCTGTATTCTCCCGGGGTATTGAATGGCGTGGGATTGGAATAGCCCAAGCCAGCTACATGGAAGCCCTCGATCTCGATAGACTGCTCGTGAAAATATCGCAATCCAAACTTGCGGCACAGGGCAGCCATGCGCGCGGCGGATTCGTGATTTCCGGGCAGCATGAGTACCTGCTTGCCCCGCGTGCGCAGCACCTGGCCGGCGTCCTCGTAACCGCGCTCCCAGGTGACCGTGTCGCCGGCCGCCACGTAATAGTCGGCTTCGATGCTCAACAGTTCGCCGAGGCGGACAAAGTCGTTATGGATGTCCGAGAACAGCAGCAGTTTCATTCAGGAAGATTGTACAGCGTTTGGGAGAGAGGAATCAGTGCAGGAAATGGCGCAGAGTGGACAAGAGCTCCTCGGCCTTTACTGGCTTGGCAAGATAGGCCTGCATGCCGTGCTCACGGCACATCTTGCGGTGCTCATCGCCATAGGCCGCGGTGAGCGCGAGAATAGGCGTCGAAGCATAATCGGGCATGGCGCGCAGCGCCCTGGTGGCGGCCAGGCCGTCCATGCCGGGCAGACCAAGGTCCATCAACACAAGATCAAACCGTTGTTGCTTCGCGGCCTCGACTGCGTCCTCGCCGGAATTTACGCACACCACGTCGAAGCCGCCGCGGCGCAAGTGATGCATGATGACGGTTTGAGAAACACGATCATCCTCCGCCAACAGGACGTGATGTGCCAGTCCGGTTTCGGCGCTGGCCTGTCGTTCGTTGACTGCGGCAGGCGAATCGGCCGGCAGGCCTACGGGGATGGTGAGCGTAAAAACGCTGCCCTGACCGGCTTCGCTTTCGAGCGCGATCGTGCCGCGCATCAGGGAGACCAACTTCCGCACGATCGCCAGACCGAGCCCCAGGCCGCTGTAACTGCGTCCCGGCCCACCCTCTACCTGGCGAAACGCGTCGAAAACCTCGTCGATGGCGTGGACCGGAATCCCGATGCCCGTGTCGCGCACGCGCAGCAACAGTGTGCAACATCTCTCGCCGGACACCTCGGCGGAGGCTGTCATCACCACCTGTCCCTGGTGTGTGAACTTCACCGCGTTGTTCAAGAGGCAATTCAGGAGCTGACGAAGCCTCAGGGCATCGCCCACCGCGATTTCCGGCAGCCGTCCCTCGAAGATGCACAACAACTTGAGGCCTTTCGCTTCGGCCTGGCGCGTGTGCTCGGCAGCGGCAGCGCGAAGCGTCTCCATCAGGTTGAACTCGGACAACTCCAGCTTCACGGTGCCAGCCGACAGGGCCGAGTATTCAAGCGTGTCGTTGAGAACGCTCAGCAATTTATCGGCGCACAACCGCGCCGCGGCCACCCACTCGCGCTGCTGCTCGTCCAGGTCCGTCTCCATCAACAGATCCGTCATGCCCACGATGCCGCTCAGCGGCGTCCGGATCTCGTGGTTCAGGCTGGAGAGAAAATACCCCTTCAACCGCATCAATTCCGCTGCCGCTGTGGCGTGCTCGCTGTCCGTGAGTAGTTGGGGATAAGTTGTACCTGCCGTCATGGCCTGACAATTGCCAGATCGGCAGATTTTAGTAGATATTTAGGGCAGATTCACCAACGGCATAGCCCTGAACCCGTCTCAATCTTCGCTGCTGAGGATTCCACCCAGCGCACCGAGAGGCCCACGCTCATCGCCCCCCGATTGCGCCGGGGCCAGCTCGCGCCGCAACTTCTCAAGCGTCAGGCTCTGGATAATCACCCGGCCTGGTCCTGTCAGGGTCGCCAGGAAGAAGCCTTCCCCGCCGAAAATGGCGGTGCGAATGCCTCCAGCCAACTGGATGTCGTAATCCACCGACGCGTCGAAGGCCACAATGCAGCCGGTGTCCACCTGCAGGACTTCGCCCGGCTTCAGCGTGAATTCGATGAAGTCCCCGCCCGCGTGGATGAACGCCGCGCCGGGACCGGTCAGTTTCTCCAGGATGAAGCCTTCCCCACCGAAAAAGCCCGCCCCGATGCGCTTTACCAGAGCGATGTCCACCTGCACACTGTGCTGCGCGCACACGAAGGCGTCACGCTGTACCAGCACACTCTGGCCCGGAGCAAGTTCAAATGCCTGGATGCGCCCCGGATAACTGCCCGCGAACCCCACTTCGCCGTCGCTCGAAGCGCGGAAGTAAGTCCAGAACAGCGATTCGCCCATCAACTTGCGCTTCACCGCGCCCCAGATCTTGTCGCCGAGCGACTGGCCCGTCATGCGGCTTTCCCAACCGACGTTGGCCGTCTTGTACACCATCTTGCCGGCCTCGGCGAAGATTTCCTGGCCAGGCTTCATCTTCACCCGCACCACTTGCAGGTTGTCGCCTTGAATCGTGTATTCAAGCGGCGGTGGCGGCGGTGCCGCCCCGGAGATTGCTGGATTTACCCCGCCTCCCACTGGTTGGCCGCAATTGGCGCAGAAACGCGCCTCGGCCGCGAGGTTTCCACCGCAGTTCACACAAAATGGCATGGCGTCCTGGATTCTCCCAAAAGCGTATCTTACACCAGCTTCGCGGCCGGAACCGGCCATACAAGGCATAGACCCCTGGAATATGCCCAGTATTAGGAACGCCTTAGGATCATTCCGAACGGACCGCCTACTGCCGAGAATGTCGGCGCGCAAGATGAACTATTCTTTGTCATCCGAATCGCAGCCGACCGGTGCCGATGCCGCGGCAGCGCGAGAGGTGCGGCTGTTGCCGCCCTGCGCCGCGGCCGTATGACCACGCAGAACGAAAGGGAGAAGGAGAAACACCGTGCGCCAAGCATCATTGATTCTGGCACTTACAGTATTGTTGGCCGCAGCCTTGCCGGCGACGTCAGCGACCTTGACCTGGTACAACAACCGCGCCGCTTGGGAGGCCGCGGTCGGAAACACCTTCAGCACGATCGATTTCAGCGAAGCCACGCCCGGCAGTTACAGCACCAGCGCCGGTGTGACCATTGAGGATGTCTGGTTCCAGGCCTACAACGAAATCGGCAACTGGTATCTCTACGTGAGCAACAACGATCCCCTGAACCCGAACCTGTACGCGACGGGTAATTCCACCTCCAATCCACCGGCGGCATACACCAGGGCCAAGTTCCTTAACGGCGCCAGCTACTTAGCAGTCGGCGTGGACGTTTCCACCGCGTCGAGTCACTTCTACATCAAGGAAGACGCCGTCGGATCCTGGGTGGAGACCAACACCAGCGGATTCGTCGGCTTCGTGTCGGACGTGCCCGTCAGCCAGGTGTGGTTCGCTTCCAAGACCGGTGTATATGGATCTCAGGGTTACTACAACCTGGACAACTTTGTATTCTCCAACGGCCCCGCGTCCCAACCCGAGGAGACGCCGGATCTGGATACACTCATCCTTTGCGGCACGGGCCTGAGCATACTGTGGTTTGCGTTGCAGATGCGAAAACGAATCCAGGCTTGAGGCAAGGCGGCGGCCGCGCACGGTTCAGACGAAAACGGGCACTGTAGCGCGTATTTGGACGGCTTCCAGTTGCACGCGTTCCAGGCGCCGGCCGCGGAAGACCGCCTCGGCCACCAGGCCCCGCTGCGTCTCGGGGCGCTGGAACTGATCGAAGATGAAGTTGCCGAGCGAGTAGAGAATCGCTCCGCCGCCGTAGGACTCGGCCTGCTGTGCAACGTGGGGGTGGTGTCCCACAACGAGCTTCGCGCCCGCGTCGATGGCCGCTCGGGCGAACTCTCGCTGGCGGCTCTCGGGCTTCGGCGCATACTCGTTGCCTGCGTGCATGAGCGTCACAACCACGTCGGCCCGTTCGCGCAGCCGGGCGATGTCCTGCCGCAGCCGCCCAAGGTCCATCACGGCCACGCGCGCGTCGGTGTCGCGGTAGTTGCCGTTGGATTGATCGTAGGTATAAGCGAGAAAGCCGAAGCGCGTGCCGGCCCGCTCGACGACCGCGCCGGCGTGCGCCTCTTCCTCGCTGTGGCCGGTGCCCACGGCGGCGATGCCATGGCGTTTGAGCCAGTCGATGGTGAACCCTACGCCGTGCGCGCCGCAGTCCCGCGAGTGGTTGTTCGCAGTCGAAACGACGTCCACGCCGGCGGCGACCAGCCCCTGGATCATGTGAGGCTCGGCGCGGAAAATCATGTTGGCGGAAGTGCGCAACGGCCGGTCGGAAAAAGGCGATTCCAGGTTCACGCAGGCTATGTCGGCGGCGGCGAACCTTGCGGCCACCTGGCGCCACGGCCAGGAGGGATCGCGATTGAGCCGCGCCAACCTGCCCACATAGCGGCTCAGCATCACGTCCCCACCGAAAAGCAGGCGGACTGGCGGAAGCGGACGCGGAGTCTCGCTTTGCCGGCCCGCTTTGGGAGCACAAACTAAAGCGGCGGCCGACGCCCACAGAATTTCGCGGCGGGAACTCATTCGTCCATTAGCGCCGCGGCTGCGTCGTCCAGGTACCACGAGACGCGGCGGGCATGGTGAGATGCCATCTGGGCGGGGTACTTCAGCGGCTCGTAAGGCGCGTGGAAAACGGCGCGCACGGCTGCGGCCTTGCCGGCGCCCGTAACCAGAAACAGGTTCTCCCGCGCGGCGAGAAAGACACCCGCGAGCAGCGTGACGCAAGGTGTACCCGCCCTGGGAACATGCACAGCCGCGGCGATGCGCTCGCGATCCTCGACGAGCGGTTCGCCGGGATATAGGCCAGCGGTGTGGCCGTCGGCGCCCAACCCGCAGTGCATGGCGTCGAAGCGCGGCATTTCACCCGGATCGAGCCCGAAGAACTCGCGGATCTGGTCGACGTAGCGCCGCGCGGCTGTCTCCGGCAGCAACTCCCCGGCGATGCGATGAACGTTCTCCCGAGGTATGCGTGCGACGCTGACGAGCGTCTCCTCGGCCAACCGGTAGTTGCTTTGCGGGTCCGCCGGCGGCGCCATGCGTTCATCTGTCCAGAACAGGTGGATACGCCGCCAGTCGCGTCCCGCCTTGGCAAGTTCCTGAAACAAGTCCCGCGCCTCCGCCCCGCCTGTCACTGCCAGCGTGGCGAAACTCCCGCCCGCCAGAGCTTCGTCCAGGCAATCGAGAATGCCCTGCGCGCAGGCCCGCGCGGCCTCCCGCGCGCTGGTATAGGATTGCCAGTGAACGCTCAAAGTAGTCTCCCGGAGCGCCGTCGTCCCTTTTCAACAGATACACGAGCCTTCGGCCGCGTGCAACCGTTCCCCCACTTCATGGATCCACTCAAGCACGGCGTAATCCAGCCAGAATCTGTGCTTGCCGCGCGCGATGAATCCCACGTGCCCGCCGTGGGCCGTGGGAAAACGATGAATGCACGGGTTGGCCACGATTGAGGGATGGTCGTACATGGACGCCGGGATGATCGGATCGTCCAGGGCATAGATGAGCTGGGTGGGCACGCGAATGCCGTCCAGAAACCGCGTGGCGGATTGGTGTTGGTAATAATCCACGGCGTCGCGAAAACCGAACGCCGGGCCCGTGACCATATCGTCGAACTCCACGATGGTGCTCGCACGATCGAAACCCGCGTGGACCTTCATTTCCGGATGCGCTTCCAGCCGCCGTTTCGTGCGCGCGATGAGGCGCCGCACAAAACGGCGGTGATAAATGAAATTCCCCGGCCGGAGGATGGCGCGGCAACTCGCCTCTAAGTCAATGGACGCGGACACCCCGCACACGCTGGCGATAAACGGGCGTGCAGCCTCGCCCCATTCTCCGGCCAGTTTGACGACCAGGTTGCCCCCGAGCGAGTACCCCACGACGTGCACCGGCGCCCGGCCGCGGCGAGCCATTTCTTCGAGCACCATGCGCAGGTCCACCGTCAAACCTGCATTGTAAAAAGTGTGCGAGAGATGCTCGGTGCCGCCGCAACTGCGCATGTTGAAACGGTGTACCGCGTAGCCCGCCTCCAGAGCCGCTTGCGCCATGCTGAGCACGTATCCGGCGCGGCCGGAGCTTTCCAACCCGTGCACCAGCACAATCTCGCCGCGAGTCTCCCCCACGGGCCGTTGCGACTCGATCAGCACCTGCACCCCAGGCTCCGTCGGGTAGTACCACGATTCGACCGGGAATCGCCGGGTATCGAAACGCCGCGGCCAGAAGTGGGAAACCATTGTCTGCAAATGCGCGTTGCTGAAGAGAGGGTTGAAGGGTAGCAACTTCTATTTTCGCAGAACTACGGCAAACCGTTCCGCGAGCCGGTGTATACTGGCAACGTCGCGCGGCGCCACGGCCGCATCCGCCGCGTGAGAGGAGGGGCATTTCTTATGGGCGAAAACAGCAGGCGCGATTTCTTGAAAGCCGCCTCGGTGGCCACCGGTGCGCCTTTCGTTTGCGAGGCCGCCAAAGCGGGCCGCGGGAAGATCCTCAACTACAATCCCAAGATGGGCTACCGCCCGCTGGGCAAGACGGGTTTCATGATTTCCGAGATCAGCCTCGGCGGACATGGCGCAGCGAAGGGGGAGGACCCGGTCAAGAACCGCGTCGCCGTGCTCGAGCAGGCTGTCGATCTCGGCATGAATTATGTTGACAACAACATCTGCGAGGAGTGCGACCTCTACGGCAAGGCCATGGCCGCTTCGCGTACGGCGGGAAGGGACAAATGGTTCATCGGCTTCGCCTCCTGGCCGGAGAAACTCACCGAAGAGTACGAATCGCAGCTCACGCGCGAAGGCATGATGCGGGCCATCGAAGCACGCCTGCGCTCTTATAACACCGACATGCTGGACTTGTGGCGTCCGGTGGGCGCCACGTGGGGCAAGGGCCAGACCAACATCGCCACTCTGCTGATGGTCAACCCCAGGACTCTGGACATGGTCGTGGAAGTATACGAGAAGGCCAGGCAACAGGGTAAAGTGCGCTTCCTCGGCATCTCCGCGCACAATCCCAAGGTGTTCCGCCGCGTGTTGGAAGGATACCCGCAGTTCAAGGTGATCATCTTCCCGTACCTGTTCCTGACCAAGGAAATGGACGGAGACAGCCTGCTGAAACTGGCCGCGAAGAAGCATGTCGGGGTCATCGGACTGAAGCCCTTCGCCGCCGGAACCACGTTCAATCTGAAGCCGCGCCAGATCAACGGCCGCGTGGACCCGCGCGCGTCCATGCTGCTCCGCGAGATGCTCCGGGAGAAACGCGTGTCCGCCGTCATCCCCGGTGTCAACTTTCCGGATCAGCTCGTCGAGAACGTCAAGGGCTCCTATGAAAAGGAAATCAAGGACGCAGTAACGCAGGCACGCGTGCTCGACGCCTGTCGCGCCAATTTCCACGCCAACCTGACGCCGGACTACCAATGGCTGCGCCACTGGGAACAGGTGTAAACGTGCGCTCCGGAATGCGAATGTTTCTGGCCGCCGCGCTGCTGGCCGCGCAGTGCGTCCGAGCCGCGGATTTTCCTTTCTTTGCCTTATGCATGGACACTCACGACGCCAAGAAACGGAATCTACAGGAACAGGCCCGGATGCTCAAGGAACTGGGTTACGACGGCGCGGGCCACTTATGGCTTGCCGGGTTGCCTGAAAGGCTGGCCACGCTGGATGCCGCCGGCCTGCGGCTGTTTCAGATCTACTTCTCACTGAACATCGATCCGGCGGCCAGGCAGCCCTATGACCCGGGACTGAAGCAGGCCTTGACGCTCATCAAGGGCCGCGACGTGATGCTCGCGGTCCTGGTCACCGGCGGCAAGCCCTCGGATGAGACGCGAGATCCCCAAGCGGTCGCGCTGCTGCGCGAGATCGCAGACATGGCCCGGCCGAACGGCGTCCGGGTGGTCCTCTACCCTCACGTCAATAACTGGCTCGAGCGAGTGGAGGACGGCGTCCGGCTCACCCGCAAGATCGTGCGCCCGAACGTCGGGGTCATGTTCAACCTGTGCCACTGGCTGAAGCTGGATGACGAGGCCCACCTCCGCCCGCTGCTTCAAGAGGCGATGCCGTACCTGATGGCGGTGAGCATCAACGGCACGGATGACGGCACCGCGATCAGATCCCGCAAGGGAAACTGGATTCAGCCCCTGGACAGCGGGTCCTTCCAGGTTTCAACCGTGCTGCGGGCTCTGGAGGACCTCGGCTATCGCGGCCCCGTCGGACTGCAGTGTTACGGAATCCCCGGCGATGCCCGCGACCACCTGGCCCGCTCGATGGCCGCCTGGCGCAAGCTACGAGCGCAATGAACGTTGTATCCTAGAACTTTGCTTCGTTAGTCTTCGCACCCCTGTAACACTTTAGGAGGAATCATCCTTATGAGGCGAATGCTGTGGATGCTACCAGTGTTGTTGCTGGCATGCGCCACTCACCTCTCCCCGCAAGGTCTGACAAGCCCGGCAGCCAGGGAGGATTGGGAAGAGATCAACTTCGAATTCAACTCCTCGGTTCTGGTCGATGGATACCCGAGCCTGCTCCGCCTGGCAGGCCTATTGCAGAAACACCCGGAATACCGGGTCAAGGTAGAAGGGCACACGGACAAAATCGGTTCCGACAAATATAATCAGAAGCTGGCTGTCTCGCGTTCCGAAACCGTCAAGAGCTTCCTGGTCAAGTACGGCGCCAAGCCCGACCAGGTCGAAGTGGTCGGCCGCGGCAAAAAGCTGCCCAAGGTCGACAACAAGACCAGGGAAGGGCGCTTCATGAACCGCCGCGTCGTCCTGACGCTCACCGACGCGCAAGGCAACGTGATCAGCGACGGCGGCGTGGGCGACGCGATCAAGGCGCTCAGTGAAATCGCGAAGAAGCAGCAGGACTGCTGCAACGCGATCCTCAAGAAACTCGACAAGCTGGACGAGATCCTGGCGCTGCTGCGCGACCTCAAGGGCGAGAACGAACGCTTGAAGAAAGACGTCGCCGACTTGCGCTCCGGTCAGTCCGGCTTGAAGAAGGACGTCGACCAGATCGCTTCGGCACCGAAGGTCGAGAGTCCCAAGATAGCGGAGATCGTGAAGGCGGTCGAGCAGGCGCGTCCCAAAACCCAGAAGTTCTCCGTGCTTGGCTTGAACATTGGTCCCGACACGATGGGCAACGTAAGCTTCACCGGCAAGGGCCGCTTCTTCGCGCCGTTCAGTTCCTCGCAGGCGCTGCAGATCGAGGGCGAGTACCTGTACTTCCGGGAGCGGCAGGAAGGTCAGTTCGACTTCGGCCTCGTGAACCGGTACCGCAACGTGCAGGCCGGCCTGTTCTCGAGCTTCAAACACGTCAGCATGCGCGAGATGCAGAACGGCGGCACACTCGGCCAGGCGGCCATGACGTTCGACTACCTGTTCCGCCGCGGCCGTATCGGGCTGTTCGGCACCAAGGGCTTCATGAACGAAGCGGTCATAAACCGCGCTTACACGACGGCCAGCCGCAACATTCTCGAAGAGACTTACCTGAGAGTGGTTGACCAGATCGGCGGCAGCACGCAGATCGGTCTGTGGAAGGACTCCTACATAGAAGGAAACCTGGGCGCCATGTTCCGCCGCGGCGGCAACAACCGCCCGGGCGGCATGGTGCGCTTGGTGCAGCCGTTGAATCATCATGTGGCCTTCACGCTCGAAGCCGGGCTGAACGAAACGCTGATCAGCTCGAACGACAGCGGCCGCGTGGTGGCCGGCGTTGAGTTCGGCCACTTCGGCTCGCCCAAGGAATTCCGCGACATGAAGCAGCCGGTCCCCGTGGACATCCCGCGGTTGCGTTACGAGATGTTGACGCGCCGTGTGCGTACGGGCAACGACCCGCCTGTGGCCGACCCCGGTCCCGACCAGATGAACGCTCCCGCAGGCCTCATCACTCTGGACGGCTCCGCTTCCTACGATCCGGACGGCGACGAAATCACCTTCAATTGGACCCAGATCGCAGGCCAGACAGTCTCTATCACGGGCGTAAACGCAGCGAAAGCCACTTTCACAGCGGCAGCGGGCCAGACCTACCAGTTCCGTCTGACAGTAAAGGACCCGCAAGGCGCCAAGAGCGTGGCTCGCGTCACGGTAAGCACACAAGCCGCGGCGGCACTGAAGATCGTCCGCTTCGAAGCAACACCCAACACGGTGAAGGCCGGTCAGCCGGTGAATATCGTCTGGGAAGTGCAGGAAGCCGACGAAGTGACCATCAGTGGCATCGGCAAAGTCGACCCGCGCGCCGGAACATCCACGGTGGCGATCGACTCGACCACGGTCTATCAGCTGACCGCCAGGAACAAGGCCACCGAGCAGAGCAAAACCCTGACGGTGACGGTCGACCGGCCCGAAGCGCGCGTCTTGCGCTTCAACGCCACCCCGGCCAACATCGCCAAAGGCGAGACTTCCACGCTGGCTTGGGAGACAGAGAACGCCGACACGGTGGAGATCTCCGGCATCGGCACGGTACCGCGCAGCGGTACCGCTCCGGTATCGCCTACCGATACGACCTCCTATAAGATCACGGCCCGCAACCGCTATGGCGAAGTGAACGCCACGGCGACCGTGACCGTGGCGTCGGCCCAGGCACCGCGCATCGTCCGTTTCACCTCCACACCGGTCGAGATCCTACCCACCGAGCAGGCTTCGCTGGTCTGGCAAGTGGAAAACGCTACTGAAGTGACCATCAGCGGTGTTGGCAAGGTGGAACCGACGGGCACCTCGACAGTCAGCCCCAAGGAGAATACCTCCTACACCATCACGGCGAAGAACTTGCTCGGTGAAGTCTCCGCGGTGACGACGGTCGGCGTGATCTCTCCGGTGAAGATTCTGGACTTCGTGGCCAGTCCATCGATCGCGAAGAAGGCTGGAGACCCTGTGAAGCTGACTTGGTCGACTACGAACGCGACCGAAGTGGTCATCACTGGGATCGGCACGGTGGCCGCGAACGGTTCTGTGACGGTAAACCCGGCCAGCGACGTGAGCTACTCGCTGATCGCTTACGGCAAACGCACCCAGGCGACGGCGCTGGTGATCGTCCGGGTGGGTTCGACAACCAGCGGCAATCGCGCGCCGGTGGCCGACGCCGGACCGAACCAGACGACCACGCAAACCCAGATCACGCTGGATGGCTCGCGTTCTTACGACCCGGACGGCGATCCGATCACCTACTCCTGGCGCGTATCGGGAGCCAAGCCGGCCGAGATCATCGGTGGCAATACCGCCACCCCGACAGTGCGCTTCCAGCAGGGTTGGGGCGACTACATCTTCGAGTTGACCGTGACCGACGACAAGGGAGCGAGGAGCACATCCACGACACTCGTCAACTACATCGATCCGTAGGAAGACCCGAGTCCATGGAACACAAGCGGTCCGCTTCGGCGGGCCGCTTTTTTTGTAAGGCGCGAGATGTTACCGGCCAAAGAAACTCTCAACGGCAGCCACCAGGGCGCAAAGCACTACCAGCGATAGCATCCCGTAGTGCAGCCAGTTGCGGGTATAGCGGATCAGTTGTGCAGAGACACCGCGCATCGCTTCCACTATCGCGGCGCAACCGAACGCTGCCAATGGGAAAACGGTGCCGGAACCAGATGCAACAGGTCCTGGTACGAGATGCCGGCTTCGTCAGCGCCGTACGATTACTTCGCGCAGGTTGTCGCGCGTGAGGAAGAATTTCACAGATTGGAACCCGCCGAAGAGCCGTTCAAGCCCCCGGTTGTTGAACAGTTGGGCCGGCTTGCGCTGGCAGCGGAGCGTGAGCGCGAGGGTCTTTTCGTCCGAAAGCCGATAGGAATACACCGGAACGGTCTCGGATCGGTCTTCTCCATGGAAGAACGCCAACAGACAGGCGCCGGGCTTCATCTGGCGGTACAGCCGATCCACAACGATCTTAAGCAAAGCGGGGGTCAGGAATTCGAGGCAATCCCAAATCAGCACGCCGTCCACCGCGCCGTCGCCGTGGTTGAGCGCGCTCCTGAGAAAGCGGTCCTTTGCATCGGCCTCGGCCTGGTTGGCATAGAAATCGCCATCGCCGAAAATCGCATCTAATTCCTCGAAGAAATCTTCGAAGTAGATCTTGTGGCCCAGTCCCGTCACCAAACTCACGCTCGACTGGCTTACGCTGGCGAAATCCACTAACGACAAGCCATGTTTCCCGCGGATGATACCGAAGAATTGCTCGACACCCGGGCTCGGCCGAGCTTGCACGGCGGCTTCTTTCACCAACGGCCCACGACCTCCTTCCGTCAGCGCTTGGATTCTCCCGTCCCCGCCGCCAGTGGCAGCGTGGCATTGCCCGGAGTCGCCGCCAGCTGCGCCTTGGGCGCGTGCGGAACGGCGGTCTTGCCTGTCTCGGTCTTGACGATGTCGATGCTGCCCTTGAAATAAGCTCCGTCCTCGATGATGATGCGAGCTGTCTTGATGTCGCCAACCAGCTTGGCATCCTTTCGGATCTCGATCTTGTCGCCGGCCTCGACGTTGCCGTGGACCGTGCCCAGCACAACGATTTCGCGGGCTTTCACTGCGTTGCTGGACACTTTGCCGTTCGGACCGATCGTAAGGCGGTGCTCTTGCAGTTCAACGGCTCCATCCAACTCGCCATCGATGTACAGGTCCTCACGGCTGCAAATATTGCCTTTGACAATGACGGACTTCCCGATCGAAGCGGTTGCTCGGTGTGCGTCCAGGTCCATGCGCGCAGACAGCGTGGACATCGGTAATCCCTCCTTGACCAGTTCCACCGATGACGGCGGCACAGCCGTCTGCCTTGGTGTGTATTCCTCATCCTTGCGTCGATTCCACATGCGCAGGTTCTCCTTCCAACTCATGGGTTGCGGTTCACCGGGCGTGCGGTGCCGAAGTTCTATACTAGAAGCTCGCGGAGGAAAAGGCAAACCGATGGACCCGGCACCCCCCGTCCGGCGCAGTTGGGCCGAACCTTTCAAGATCAAAGTCGTCGAACCCGTCCACCTCGTAAGTCCCGAGTTGCGCCTCGCAGCTATCCGCGAGGCCGGGTACAACACCTTCCTGCTTCGCAGCCAGGACGTCTATATCGACCTGCTCACCGACTCCGGCACCTCCGCCATGAGCGACCGCCAGTGGGCCGGCATGATGCTGGGCGACGAGGCTTACGCCGGCAGCCGCAACTTCTATCACCTCGAAGAAACGGTCCGCTCCGTCTACGGTTATCAGCACCTCATCCCCACCCACCAGGGGCGCGGCGCCGAGCACATCATCTCGCGCGTCCTCATCAAGCCGGGCCACATCATCCCCGGCAATATGTACTTCACCACCACGCGCCTCCACCAGGAGCTGGCCGGCGGATCGTTCGTCGACGTCATTATCCCGGACGCGCACGACCCGGCGAGCGAGCATCCTTTCAAGGGCAACGTCGACCTGGCGAAGCTCGAAGCTGTCATAAGCGAATATGGAGCGTCCCGCATACCCTACGTCAGCATCGCGGCCACTGTGAACATGGCGGGCGGACAGCCCATCTCGCTCGAAAACCTCCGCGCGGTGCGCGAACTCACCCGCCGCCATGGCATACGCATCATTCTCGATGCCACCCGCGTCGCCGAGAACGCCTACTTCATCCAGCAGCGCGAACCCGGACAGCAGGGCCGCACCATCGCCGAAATTGTGCGGGAAACCTGTTCGCTCACCGACGGCTGCACCATGAGCGCAAAAAAGGACGCGTTGGTCAACATCGGAGGCTTCCTCGCCGTCAACGATTGGGAGGTCTTCGAAGAAGCCCGCAACATGGTGGTGATCTACGAAGGGCTGCACACTTACGGCGGCATGGCGGGACGCGACATGGAAGCGGTGGCCATCGGGCTGGCAGAATCTGTCGACGACGAACACATCCGCGCCCGCGTGGGCCAGGTCCTCTACCTCGGCGATAAGCTCCGCGCCTGGGGCATCCCCATCGTCCTGCCCGTCGGCGGGCACGGCATTTTCCTGGACGCCAGGGCGTTCCTGCCGCATCTGGATCAGTCGGTGTATCCGGCGCAGGCGCTGGCCGCGGCAATCTACCTGGATTCCGGTGTGCGCACCATGGAGCGCGGCATCGTTTCGGCCGGCCGCGACAAGGACACCGGCTTGGAACACAGGCCCAAGCTGGAATTGGTGCGCGTCACCATTCCGCGCCGCGTTTACACGCAGGCGCACATGGACGTGGTCGCTGAATCCATACTGGCTGTGTATCGGGACCGCGGTAAGATCCGCGGCCTGCGAATGGTGTATGAGCCGCGTTATCTGCGCTTCTTCCAGGCGCGCTTCGAGCCGCTCGAATAGCCCCTGTTAGTTGCGGCGCTTCAGCGTCGGACGATCTTCCGAATCGTCGCCGCTCTTCTTGTCGCCGCCCTCGCCTTCAATCGGACCCGTCCCCGCGCCGGGTGCTTTGCGCAGCTTCGGCTTGTTGGCGTCCTTGTCGTCGATCTTGCGGCGGTTGTGCATGGCCATCAGGCGGTCTTTCACGGCATCGAATTCAGACGTCGTGACCACGTACTCCGGCTTCGCCTTAAGGATTTCCTGGATGTTCTTCTGCGCCGCCTGGATGCGGTCGTCCGTCATGGGGTGAGACGAGAAGATCTTCGACATGGTGCCCGGCTTCTTCTTTTCCAGCGTCTGGATCTTTTCGAAGAAGTCCACGAACGCGGTCGGGTCGTAACCGGTTTTGTATAGGTACTGCAGCCCCAGCATGTCCGCTTCGGACTCGAAACTACGAGAGAATCTCAGGAAGCCCACTGGGATCAGCACGCCCGCCCCTTGCCGGGCGCCGTAGCCCGCCCAGCCTCCCATGAAGATCAGCGGGATGGTGGCCAGGTTGGCCAGTGTGCCACGCGACGCTTGCCGCGTGCCGTGTCTCGCCGCCACGTGCGCGATCTCGTGCGCCATCACTCCGGCCAGTTCAGCTTCGCTATCCGCCTTCAGGATCAGCCCCGAGTAGACAAAGAAGAAACCGCCCGGCAGCGCGAACGCGTTCACTTCTTCGCCGTCGATTACCTTGATCGTAAACGGGACCTTGGCGTCCGAATTGCGCACCAGGTTTTGCCCCACCCGGTTCACGTACTCGCTCACCACGGGATCGTCGACGATCTTCGCCTGCCGCTCGATCTCCTGCGCGAGCTGCTTGCCAAGGGCGATCTCCTTCTCAAGCGAATAGAAGTTCAGACCCTTGCCGACATCCCGGTCACCGATGGCTTCCGGATCCTTCTTCTTATCCTTAGCCAGGATACCGGCGGGAATCGCCAGCATGAACGCCAGCGCCAGGACGGCGCCGCTGCGCATTGCGCGTCTCATGGTGATACTCCTTTGCTCCCCAACCCTCGATTTCATTATAGTGCCGCGTGCGGTCTCCGGTTGCGGCCCGCCTACACATATAACGTATAGTTGGTTTGATGGGTTACTCAAATACATCGGCGGTGTGGAGCGAATATCGCCACCACTTTCCGGTCGCCGAACACTTGATCTATCTGCACCATGCCGGAGTTGCCCCCCTCTGCCGCCGGGCCGCCGAGGCCATCCACCATCTGGCCGACGATTGCCTCCTGTACGGCTCGTATCACTACGAGGAATGGATGGAAACCTACTCGGGGCTCCGCGCCGCCGCTGCGACACTGATAAACGCCGTCCCGGAGGAGATTGCGCTCGTCAAGAATACCTCCGAGGGGGTCTCGACCGTCGCCCGGGGCATCGACTGGCGCCCCGGCGACCGCGTTGTTGCCTTCCAGGAGGAGTTTCCCGCCAACTACTTCCCGTGGAAGAAATTGGAGGATCGCGGAGTGAAAGTGGAATGGCTCAGCGTGTTTGCGCCACTCGAGGAAATCGACCGCGCCGCCCGCGGCGCGCGCCTGCTGGCCATCAGCTTCGTGCAGTATCTCAGCGGCTACCGCGCGGACCTGAACGCAATCGGCGAGATCTGCCAGCGCCACGGATGCTTCTTCTTCGTGGACGCGATCCAGGGCCTGGGTGCCTTCCCCGTGGATGTCCGCAAGGCCCGCATACATGCGCTCGCCGCCGACGGTCACAAGTGGCTGCTCGGCCCGGAGGGCTGCGGCATCCTATACATCCAAAAGGATCTGCAGGATTCCATCGAGCCGGCCGAGTTCGGTTGGACCAACGTCGCCAGCTATAACGATTACGCATCGCGCGACATGGCCCTCCGGCCCGACGCCGGCCGCTACGAGTGCGGCACATTGAATACGGTGGGCTGTTACGGGCTGCGGGCAGCCATCGAGTTTCTGCTCGAAGTGGGCGTCGACCGCATCGCCGCGCACGTCCAGCGACTGGGCGATCAGATAGCCGATGGCGTCAGGGCGAAGGGCTATGAGGTGCTTGGCACGCGAACGCCGTCGAGCGGTGCCGGTATCGTCAGCTTCCGCAAAGAGGGCATCGACAGCCGCGCGATTGTCCGCGACCTCAAGCAACGGAATATCATTGCCGGCCCGCGCCAGGGCTGGGTGCGCACCTCGCCCCACTTCTACATCAGCCCCGCCGACATCGACCAGTTGATCGCCGCTCTGCCTTAAAGGCGCGGCCCCGCCGGCAGTCCGTCGGGAAAGAATCGCCTGAGTTCGACATCGCCGAATCGCGGCCGCACGAAGCGGGCTTTCAGCCGGTAAGGCACCGTGCAATCGAAGATGGTTTTGCAGGAGACGCCTTCGGCCCCGATCGTCGGGCTGAAATCGGGTGACTGCGAGGGATCCAGGGGATGGCAGCGCACGCCCGGAATGAAGACCGTACTCGCGTCGCCCTGATATCGCGTGGTCATGGCCCACATGACATCGTTGATGTCGAACAGGTCGACATCCTCATCCACCAGAATCACGTGCTTGAGTTCCGGAAATGCCGCGAACGCCGCCAGCGCCGCCTGGCGCTGACGTCCTTCGTCTGCCTCCGAGAGCTTGCGGAACTGCAGGATGATCAAATACTTGCCTCCGCCGGCCGGGTGCGCGTATGCGTTCGCCAGCCGGCCCGGCATGGTGTTCTCGATCAATCGTATTACGCTCGCCTCGGTGGGAATCCCAGTGAGAGAGGTGTGCTCCGCACCTGGTCCCACAAGCGTCTGGTAAATGGGACGCTCGCGGTGCGTGACCGCGCGGACCCGGATCACCGGCATGGCGGCCTGCGCCCGCCCTTCGTACCCGGGGAATTCCGGCATGGCGTAACCCCTGCTCGTCAGCACATCCTCGGCAATGCGTTCACCCGGCAGAATCTCCCCCTCGATCACGATTTCGGCCCGCGCGATAGCCTTCGCCGCGACCGAAACACACGGCGTCAACTCCACAGCGCGCCGCCGGATCGACCCCGCCACGCTGAGTTCGTCAAACCCAAACGGTGTGGTGGGCGGCTCAAAACACGCTGCCAGGTAGATCGCCGGATCCAGCCCGATGTTGATTGATACCGGCAGCGGGCGCCCCGCGGCTTCGGCTTTCGCCCTGAAAATGTCGATATGGCGACCGGACACGAAATAAATGCTCAAACGGTCGCCTCCCAAGGCGCACATGCGATGGATCGTCACGTCCGAAGCGCCCGTCTCGGGATCTTCGGCCCGCACCAGGCCCATGGTGATGAATGGACCGGCGTCGTCGGGCGTGTTGGTCGCGATGGGCAGGATTCGCATCAGGTCCAGCGGCTCCCGGTGGATCACTTCCTGGCATGGAGCCGGGCCAGCCACCACCACCGGAGCGATGGGTTGTCTGAGCGCCTCGGTGAGCACGAACGGCAACCGTTCGCTGGTAGTTCCGAGCAGCAGCGCAGTGCGCTCCCGGCTTGCCAGCACGCCCGCCGCGATGCGCATCCCGGGATACCCGCGTACATTCTCGAAGATCATCGCCGGCCCCAGGCGCGCAGGAGGTGGCGCCGGCGTCCCCGCGCCAACATACCGGTAGATCCCTGCGACCTCTAGCTTCGGGTCGACCTCAACGCCCATTGTGGCAACATGCCCCGGTGACTTCGCTAGCAAGTCGAAAGCGGAGCGCAGATCGAAGACCGGCGATGTTTCAGTCATGTTGTTTACTGTACGTCAAATACACGAAAGCCCCTGGCCGAAACCAGGGGCTTCCTTCCAATATTATCCGGGCGACTTCCTACTCTCCCACACACTCGCGCGCGCAGTACCATCGGGGCTGAAGGGCTTAACTTCCGTGTTCGGGATGGGAACGGGTGTGACCCCTTCGCTAGAGTCACCCGAAAGCTCGTGTGACCTGATATATTGACGGGCACCGCTTGCATGCGGCGCCTAACGGCAGCCTTTCCGACTGCCGCCACTCTGTAGCCACAGT